>CAKTCT010000013.1 GCA_934539585.1 uncultured Oscillospiraceae bacterium
GCGGCTTCCATCCTGGGCGATGCTCTGATTAACTAATTTCTACCGTGCAGCTGTCCAACTTGCACTTGCAATTTTCGTTTGAAAAAATAAAATAGATTGCTAATTTAAATAACAAAAAGCCTCCTTATCCTAAAGACTGTTTGGAAACAATCTTGCATTAAGGAAGCTTTTCACTATTCTTGAAATATAGGAATACTGTAGGAGTTGACCACTTTTCCATGGGATTTATAGCTTTTAATCGCCTGCAAAATCCCGGAAACAACGGCCTTCAAGGGTAATTAAAAGTCAAACCCATTTTTACCCCATGAAACTTGATACCGAATACTTTGGTGGTATCTCTACCAACATATGTACGTGATCAGGGCATTCCTCTGCCTCTACGATCCTTATCTTTTTCCAGTCACACAGTATCCGCAATATCTTTCCTATTTCTACCCGCTTTTCTCCATAGAAAACTTTTCTTCGATATTTTGGTGCAAATACTATGTGATATTTGCAATTCCATGTCGTATGTGTTAAACTATTCTTATCATTTATCCGAATGACCTCCTTTTGTTGTTCGTTGCAGTTTCCAGACCGCAACGAACAACAAAAGGAGGTTTTATTTCTACATCATCGCCTCTAGGCTTCTTTTGAACTGCCTGCCTAGCAGATGGTTTTCGTTATACAAAAATCCTCCGTATGAGTTTCGTCATACGGAGGATTTCCCGTTTTTCTAGCGCACAATCGCGCATATCACCAAAACAAGATTCCACAGAATCAGCAGATGGAGGATCATGTGGTACAGATCGGGGATCAGCCTGGTATCGCTGGCCGGGATCAGGTGTACCGTGTTCCGGAAACATTCATTATAGCCCCGGAGCTTTTTCTCCGAAGCCCCGAACAGCGTATAGTACCAGTGACAGAAAAACTGAATGACCAGCCAAGCCGCCAGCACGACCAGGAGCCACCATTTCCCCACGGCCGGGACCGCCGCAAATAGGACGACCCCCGCCCCGTACATGCAGAACATCCCGAATTCCGGGCTCTTCACGCCCATTCCCTCCACCAGGATCCGGCCGCCCCACCGGTAGGTGCAGATGCAGCCGAAAAACCAGACCGCCAGCAGAATTTCCGCGATCCACATCACGATCCTCATCCGATCCCCTCCATCAGCCACGGAAAATACCGGGGAAACCGCCAGTCCCCCGCCATCTGCTCCCGGCTCAGGCCAAAATCCCGGGCCCGGGACCCCAGCTCCTCCCGGAGCATCTCCTGGTACGCCTCATCCTCCGAATGCCGGTGGACCGTACATTCTCCCCGGGACGCTCCTCGGAGGATTTCCTCCAAAAATCGCCGATGCGCTCCTCCCGGACCACGGCAGCCGGCTCCGGACACACCAGCTCCGGCTCCCACCCGGTCTGGAACGCCAAAAAGCCTTCCTCCCCCAGCGTGTATAGGGAGCAAGGCTTGCCGGAATACACCCGTTCCAGGGCGTTGGGATAGCACTCGTAAACCACCGGACGCCCCGCCTCCTCGTCCAGGAGAAGATCGAAATCGTCCTTGGGCGTACCGAAAAACAGCGCCGTCAGCCGATGGTTGATGGCGTATACGTAAGGCGTCCCGTGGGTGGAAGCACGGGGCAGCAGCCGGGTGAGGCCCGCCTGCTGCGATGCATGATAGACCATCTTAGTGGGAGCGCTTCTGGTAGGAACCGCGTTTGCCGTCCACGGATTTCCGCAGGTCGGAGATTTTCTCGTCGCTGCGCTGCATGAACTTGCTGAGCATGTCCTCAAAGCCCTTGCTGCCGCTTTCCTGCTGCCGGGGCTGGGAGAAATCCCGGGGACCGCGGTTTCCGCCGTTGTTGTAGGAGGACCGGGGCCGTTGCTGGGACTGCTGGAACCGCTGCTGAGACTGGGGCCGCTGCTGGGAGGGAGCCGGATTTTCCACGGCCCGCTTGATGGAAAGGCTGATCTTGCCGTCGTCGCCGATGTTGAGGACCCGGACCTTCACGGTCTCGCCCATGGAGATGAAATCTGTGATCTCTTTGACAAAGGTCGGCGCAACCTCCGAGATGTGGACCATGCCGGTCCGGTTCTCGCCAAGGTCGATAAAAGCCCCGAATTTGGTGATGCCGGTGACTTTTCCTTCGTAAATTTTCCCTACTTCAAGCTGCATAAATGTCTGCTGATCCTCCTTAACAGGCTGCCGCTTCCCTTGGAACCGGCGTTTTCTTCAAATCTATTGGTTCCCGGCGGCGTCGTAAAACACCTGTTCCTCCGGGAAGATCAATCCCAATTTTTCCCGCGCCATTTTGACGATGTAGTCAAAATCCGTGCCCCGCTTGAGCAGGCTGTCCATCTCGTCGTTCTGGATCTGCTGCTCTTCGCATTGCGCCTGTAAAGACGCCAGCTTCTGCCGGTACGAAGAAATGTCGGCCTGGAGCACCAGCAGCGAAACCGCAACATAGCAAACCAGCGCAATGATGGCCACGTTAACGATGCGGTTCACCTTGCTCTTTTTGGTTTTCATCCGGCTCTGCACCACCCTTGTTCCGACCCTTGCGCTTATTATATTTATTATACAACATCCCCCCGGTGTGTTGCAAGGGAAACTTTCGGAGAAAGGGCAGTCTTTTCAAACATTGTAGCAACCATCTAAAAACCGCCAAAACTTTTCGTGCAACCCAACGAACCGCCCGTCCCACCGGCGCAATCAGAATCCGGTAAATCCCCCGGAACACCCCTCGGATCATCCGGACAACCGCCTCCAGAATCCGGATGACCACCTCTCCCACGGTAAAGTGGTAGAGAAGGAACCCCAGCAGCTCCCCCAGCAGCGCGTAGACCCGGACTCTCCCGCTGCAGAATTCCACCAGGAACCACCAGGTCGCCAGGGTACACAGCGCGGAAAACACCAGGTCCTCGGCCAGAACCACCCCGAAATTCCGGCAGACCAGCCGCATCAGCCGGAACCCGTCGTAGACCACTCCCAGCCCGGCCCCCAGCAGACAGGCCCACAGAAAGCTCATGGCCTCCCGGGAAATCTCCATGCCCATCCCCCCCTTACCGGAACAGCCGGGACAGAAAAGAGGCTTTCCCCTTCCCCTGGTCCGAATATTCCAACGCGGCGATGTCCCCCTCCATGGAAAACTCCCCGCTGTCCACGTCGAAGGAGTTGACATGGAGGTTCCCGCCCCGGATCACCAGCTTCCCCATGTTGGTAAACAGCGCCACCATGGACTCGTCAAAGCAGTCCACGTCCTGGACACCGGAGACGGACAGCCGCTTCCGGTCCTCCAGGATCAGATTGTGGGGGAGCTTCAGGGATTTCACTTCTGGCATTTCAACGCACCCTTTCCGGAATTTCCTGAAAAAAGGGACCGTCCCAGAGGCGGTCCCGGTTCTCATTCTATTCTTATTCCGCAAAGGCGGCGGATATGCCCGATTCAGCCGATGAGCTCGTACAGGCCGGAGGCGTTTTCCTTGTTGGCGAACTCCGCGATGCTCAGCACCCGGACCTTCAGCGGCTTGGCCCCGATGCGGACCTCGATCACATCCCCCACCTTCACCTCGTAGGAGGCCCGGGCGGGCTTGTCGTTGACCAGGACCTTCCCGGCGTCGCAGGCTTCGTTGGCCACGGTGCGGCGCTTGACCAGGCGGCTGATCTTCAGATACTTGTCCAGTCTCATAACTTCTCCTTTTACTCAAAAAGCCCTCCCGTCGGCGGCAGCGCGGCCGCACCCGGGAAGGCCCTTTTCAATTCAGCGACTTATTTCGCAACCGCGTCTTTCAGAGCCTTGCCGGCCTTGAACGCAGGAACCTTGGTGGCGTCGATCTTGATGGCCTCGCCGGTGGCAGGATTCTTGCCTTCCCGGGCAGCGCGGTCGCGGACTTCGAAAGTGCCGAAGCCAACCAGCTGGACCTTCTCACCGCTGGTCAGAGCGTCGGTAATGGCTTCGAGAACCGCAGACACCGCTTTGTCGGCATCCTTCTTGGAAAAACCGGTTTTCTCCGCTACTGCATTCATCAATTCCGTTTTCGTCATATCATTTGACCTCCATATTTTTTGTATCCATAGGCTTTCACCTTGAATGAACGGTTTCCTTCGCCGCTTTCCAAAGACGGTCCAGCGTCTCCGCGTCGGCTTCCTTCATGTTGATCCCCTGTTCCCCGGCCAGCTTTTCCGTTTCGGCAAAGCGGCGGATGAACTTGTCGCAGGACCGGGTCAGTGCGTACTCGCTGTCGATGCCCAGGTGCCGCGCCACATTGACGGTGGAGAACAGCAGGTCCCCCAGCTCCTCCTCCATGTGATCGGCGTCGCCCTGGTCCACCGCCTCTTTCAGCTCCCGGACCTCGCTTTCCAGGTCCTTCCACGCGCCGGAGGCGTCGGCGTAATCCATCCCGGCCTTGGCGGCCCGTCCGGAGACCTTCTGGCTCCGCATCAGCGCCGGATAGACCCTGGGCACCGCTTCCAGACGCTCGGTCTGGGATTTGGTCCCCTTGACCTGATTCTTGATGGCTTCCCAGTTGTTGAGGACTTCCTCGGTGCCGCTGACCGTCACATCGCCAAAGATGTGGGGGTGGCGGATGATGAGTTTTTCGCAGATGTCGTTGACCACATCGCCGAAGTTGAAGGACCCGGCCTCCTCCTCCATCCGGGCGTGAAACACCACCTGGAGCAGGACGTCCCCCAGCTCCTCCCGAAGAAGGACGGGGTCGTTTTTGTCGATGGCCTCCACGGCCTCGTAGGTCTCCTCAATAAAGTTGCCCCGGATGCTCTGGTGGGTCTGCTCCCTGTCCCAGGGACAGCCGTTTTCTCCCCGGAGGATTTTCATAATCTCCAGGAGGTCCTGCATGCCGTAGCGTTCTTTTCTTTGAAAGTCCAGAAAAATCCCTCTTTTTCCTCAAAACCGGTCTATATTACATTTTACCCTAATAAACGGTATTTTGCAAGTAGTTTTGCAAATTTTTCTCCTTTTGGCAGCATAAGAACGTCGTCCTCCGTCACCGCCCGGAGCAAAAGCACCGCCACCAGGTAAACGACCCCCGCCGCGGCAATGGCCGCCAGGGTCCTGACGCCGTTGGAATCCATCACCTTGGACAGCAGCCCATACACGCCGTAGGCCGTTCCCGCACAAAGCGCCCCTCCGGCCAGCGGCTTCCAGAAAAGCCCCAGAAACCGGAACTGGATCCCGGTGATCTTCCCCAGCCAGATCAGGCACAGCACCATGATCACCCCGTAGCAGACGGCGGTGCCCGCCGCGGCCCCCCGGACGTTGATAGCTGGGATGCCGATGGTAGCGTAATTGACGATGAATTTCAACGCCGCCCCCAGCAGCATGAATTTGGGCGGCAGATCCGCCCGCCCCAGGGCCTGCAGAGCCGCAAACAGCGGCGCGCTCATCCCCAGGAACAGCAGCGCGATCCCCTGGAGGCTCAGCACCGGAGCCGCAATGGCCACCTCCGCCGCCTTGCCGGGATACAGCAGGGTCAGAATGGGCTGAGCCATGGCGAAAATGCCCAGGCTCAAGGGCGCCGTAATGAGGAACGTCATCCGGATCAGGGACTCGATGTTCACCCGGGTCCCCTTCATGTCCCGGACGGTCCAGGCCGCCGTGACGCTGGGCAGCGCGCTTTTCCCGAAGATGGTGGTAAAGGCCGGCACCAGATTGAACACCGACAGGGCGTACCCGCTGTATGAGCCGTAAATGAAGTTGGCGCTGCCGTTTTCCGCCAGGACCTGGGCCGGGATCACGCTGTCGAAAATCTTCAGCATGGCGTCCGAGTGGGCCTGAAACGCCGCGTCCAGCCGCCGGATAATGGTAAAGGTGTCGATAAACTGGGCCACGTTGACCACAATGGACCCCACGGAGATGGGCACGGCGATCTTGATCAGCCGCACCAGCAGCACCCGGCCCCGCATGGCCCGGGGGGAGTATTTCAGGTCCTCCTCGGTGACGCCGTCGCCCTGCCGCTTGTAGCGGATCAGCAGGTACGCCGTCCCCACGATGGTGGAAAGGGTCACGCCGAAAATCGCCGCAGCCGCCGCGTAAGGCGCGGCGATCCGCTGCATCTCCGCCGCCGTGGCGGCCGTCTGTCCGAAAATGGGCTGCCCCGCCTGGAACTTCGCGTCGGCGTACCTGGTCACGCCAAAGGCCAGGGCCAGGCCGAAGACCATCTTGGCCACCACCTCCACCACCTGGGAGACCGCCGTGGGGATCATGTTCCGCAGCCCCTCGTAGTATCCCCGGTAGGCCGAAGTCATGCACCCGAAGAAAATCGCCGGCGAAATGGCCAGGACGCTGTACAGCGCGCTGGGAGTTTTTGCAATGTTCACGAACAGCTTGCTGCCCAGCGCCATCAGCAGGAACCCGCCGATGCCCAGGGCCAGGAAAAACCGGACAGAAATGGAATGAATCTTCTTGATGTCCCGGTACCGCCCCCGGACCGACTGCTCCGCCACCATCTTGGAAACGGCGGAGGGCAGCCCGGCGGTGGAAAAGGCGTAGATCATAGTGAACACGCTGTACGCGGTGGAGAAATACCCCATCCCTTCCCCGTCCAGGATGTTCCCCAGGGGAATTTTGAAAATCGCTCCGAAGAGCTTGACGAGGATCATGGCCACCGCCAGGATGGACACGCCCTGGAGCATGCTCTGGCTCTTGCTGTTCTGCAAATACAACACTCCCATAGCGGTCCGGGGAAACCGCCCCGGCCGCTCTATGCTTGACGAATCTCAGTTGTCCGGAAATTACTCCTCAGAAGGAGTCTCCTCCCCAGCCGTTTCCTCGGAAACGCTCTCCGCCGGGGCTTCATTCTCCTCCGCGGAGGGTTCCTCAACGGGCTCTTCTTCCTCCTGAGGAGCGGAAGCGTCCAGCTTGTTGCCGCATTTATTGCAGTAGCAGGCGTCCTTTTCGTTGCGGCTGCCGCAGGCCGGGCAGACCCGGATGTTTTTCCGCTTGGCGATCTCCTGGTTGACCTGGTCGATCCGCTCTTTCAGGGAGTCGATCTCCTCGATGAGAGAATCCATCAGCTCCTTGTTGCTGAAATCGGACTTCACCATGGTGTAAACGGCGTTGCCCAGCTTCTCATAGAGGCTTTTCAGCTCGGCGCTCATCTGCACACACTGATATTTCAGCTTCGACACTTCCACGACGTTGTCGGTCTTTTTCCCGGCGATATCCACCAGATTCTTGGCGGAATTGATCAGATCGTCCAAAACATTGCTCATCATTTGTCATCCTTTCTCATGGTTGATGGTGAAACTCCGGCCGCCGCACCGCAGCGCCGGGGGGGATGTACCCATTATATCCCTTTTTTCCCCGGGATTCAAGGCAAAACGAGAAATTCCCGCAAAAGGGAGTCCTTTGGCACCAGGTTCAAGGGCATCCCCTCGAAATACCGGATGGCGGCGCAGAGCCTGGAGACAATGGCCCCGTAAGGCCCCTCCGACAGCTCCGGCCGGTCCAGCAGCTCCAGCAGAATGGGCCGGTAGACCATGGCCTCGTACCCGTGGAAGGAATCCACCCAGTAGTCCGCTCCCAGCCGGAAGGGCCGGATGTACTCCGTCTCCCCCCGGACCACGTTTTTCCACATGGACAGCGTCTCCGCCGGCTCGCACCCCCGGAAGTTGTGGTCCCGGATGATGCGCCGGATGAGCCGCAGCTCCCGGGTGCTGAGAATCCGCTCGTCGTCCACATAATATTCGGTCTTGATGGAGATATACACCTTCAGCGCCTTCCGGCAGAACTCCCGCCCCGCGATAAAGGGGTTGAGAGCGTGGAGCCCCTCCACCACCACCGCCGTCCGGTCGTCGGCGGTAAAGTGCCGGACCTCATCGCTGCGCCGCCCCAGGGAAAAGTCGAAAATGGGGAAATCGCTCTCCCCCGTTTCAAACAGCGCCCCGAAGCAGCGGTCCATGGCCGCCGCGTCCAGGAGCTCCACCGATTCCAGGTCCCGGCTGCCGTCCTCCAGAAGGGGAGCCGCCTCCCGCCCCAGGAAAAAGTCGTCCAGGGACACCGACACCGTCCGGAGCCCCCGGCGGTGCAGCGCTTCCCGGAGATTCAGGGAGGTGGTGGTCTTTCCGGAGCTGCTGGGCCCTGCCAGCAGCAGCACCCGGCTCTCCCCCATCCGCCCCAGGAAATCGTCGGCAATGGCCTCCACCTGGTCCCGGTAGAACTGCTCCGAACGGGCCACCACGGCCTCCGGGTCCCGGCGGGCGCTTTCGTTGAGCACCGTTACGTCAAACCGTTCCTTCCGGTCCGTCACCATAGGACCGCCCTCCTTTCAGCATTTCCCGAAGCGCGTCCTTCCTTGTCAGTATATCGGAAAACCGCGCCAGATATTCATAGGGATACTTATAATTGAACACCCGGTCGATGCGCCCGGGCCGGACCACCTTGCTGACCCCGCCTGCGCCCACCGCCAATATGGACTGAACCTCCTCCATGATGTAGACGTTGTACCGCCCGAAGTACCCGGGCTTAGCATAGCCCACGTTTTCCAGGTTGCCCATGGTGTTTTTCTGCCGGTAGAGATAGTAGGGCAGATACCCCGCCTCCGCCATGGCCTTCCCGGTGTAGTCCACCATGGCCTGGACCGCGCTGTAATCCTCGCTGCCGTCCATTTCCGCAAAGAGGTCCGCCGCCCGCTTCACCGAAAGGGCATGGACCGTGATGTTCTCCGGACCCAGCCGGATGGCCCGGTCCAGGGACCTCCGGAACCCCTCCGGCGTATCCGTTGGCAGCCCGGCGATGAGGTCCATGTTGATGGCCTCGAAGCCGTAGCCCCGGGCCAGCTTATAGCACTCTACGACCTGGTTTGCCGTATGCCGCCGCCCCACCGCCTGCAGGACGCTGTCCTCGAAGGTCTGGGGATTGATGCTGATGCGGTTGGCCCCGGCCTCCCGGATCACCCGGAGCTTTTCCGGGGTGATGGTGTCCGCCCGGCCGGCCTCGATGGTGTATTCCATGTCCGCCGGAGGGTCAAAGTGCTCCCGGACCGCGTCTGTCACCTGTTTGAGCTGCTCCGCCGTCAGGGAGGTGGGCGTTCCTCCGCCGATGTACACCGACCGCAGCCGAAGTCCGGTTTCCCTGGCCAGATTCGCTGTAAAGGCAATCTCCTGTACGAGGTGATTCAGGTAATCCGGCAGCAGCTTTTTCGCCTTGGGGTGGTCAATGGAGTGGGACACAAAAGAGCAGTAGCTGCACCGGGACGGGCAGTACGGAATCGACACATACAGGCTGAAATCCCGGGGCTCCATGTCCGCCAGCAGCTCCCTCTGGATGTCGGAAATCTGCATGGCAAGCCGGGCTTTTTCCTCGGAGACCAGGCAGTCCCTGGTCATCTCATCCAGAGCTTCCTGTCTTGATTTGCCGGAATCCAACGAATGCTGGAACCGCTTCACCGGCCGGATTCCCGTCAGGATTCCCCACCGGGGCGTCACGCCGGTGGCCTTTTGCAGCAGCCGGTAGAGCATCCGGGCGAACTCCATTTCGCAGTCCGTTTCGTACTTTTCGCCCTTTTCCACCCGGGAAACCGCGTCCTCCGCGAAGCCTCCCACCCGGACCCGGACCGTCAGCTCCCCGTCCTCCGACCGGAGGAACGCCAGATAGTCCTCCTCCGGGAAATCCGTGGAATCGTACACAAAGGAAAACCGCCGCAAGGGAAAAAACAGCCGCGCCACGTTTTCCATCTCATATTTGAAGTCGTTTCCGTTAAAAAAGATCGTCATGGCCGCTCATTCCCATATATGGATTTTTCTTGCGTTCTTCGTCCAGAGTCGTCAGCGCCCCGTGGCCGGGATACACATGGAAATCCCCCTTCAGCGCCGCCAGCCGCCCCACCGACGCCAGGAGCTCCCGCCAGCTTCCGCCGTAAAGGTCCGTCCGTCCCACGCCGCCCCGGAACAAGGTGTCCCCGGAAAACAGCGCGTCCCCGATCCGGTAGCAGCAGGACCCTTTGCTGTGCCCCGGCGTGTGGAGCAGCAGGAAGCTGAGCCCTCCCACGGAGACGCTTTCCCCGCCGTTCAGGAGCCGGGTCCCCTCCACCTTCTCCGCCGGGAGCCCGAACGCCGCCCCGGCGTTTTTCTCATCGTCCGTGAGCATCTCCCCGTCAGCCCGGTGGATGTAGACCGGGATAGAGAACCGCTCCTGCAGAGCCGCCGCCCCGCCGATGTGGTCGAAATGCCCGTGGGTCAGGAGAATGGCCCCGGGAGTCAGCCCGTCCTCCTCCATGCAGGCGACGATCTTCTCCGGCTCCGCGCCGGGGTCCAGAATGGCCGTAACCCCGTCCCCGTCGGAGACCAGATAGCAGTTGGTCTCCACCGGGCCGACGGTCAGCGCCGTGATCTTCATAAGGCTCCTCCTTCCCGGGACTTTTTCCTCATCTGATCCGTGTCCATGATCAGGGTGATGGGCCCGCTGGCGGTCATTTCAATCTCCATGTGGGCCCCGAACCGGCCGGTCTCCACCGGAATCCCCTGCTCCCGGAGCCGCTGCACATAAAGCTCATAAAGCTCCTCCGCCAGGGGCTGTTTGGCCGCCTGGATAAAGGAGGGCCGGTGCCCCTTCCGGCAGTCCCCGCCCAACGTGAAGTTGGACACCGCCAGCACCGCGCCTCCCACGTCCTTCAGGGACCGGTTCAGCTTGTCCTGGTCGTCGGTGAACACCCGGAGATTGGCGGTTTTCTCCGCCAGGTACCCGCAGAGGTCCTCGGTATCCCCCTCCATGACTCCCACCAGGACCAGAAACCCCAGTCCGATGCGGCCGGTCTCCTCCCCGTCCGCCGTTACGCAGGCGTTTTTCACCCGCTGGATTACTAATTTCATCTCTGCCTCCTATTTGCCGGAACGCTCCACCGACAGCACGCCGGGGACCTTGGAAATCTTCTGAATGATGCTGCTCAGATGCTCCAGTCCTTGGGTGCTGATGGTCACAAGGACGTTGATGTTGCCGTTTTTCAGCTCCCGGGCGTTGAACTCGTGGGTAGGCACCCGCATATTGGCCAGGGCCACGCTGATGTCTGCCAGCATGCTGTTGCTGTTTCTGGCCACGATGTCCAGGGTGGACCGGAACTGGCTGGAGGAGCGGTCCGCCCACCGGACGGCCACCCAGCGCTCCCGCTGAATGGCGTCGTTCATGGACGCCTGGACGTTCTGGCAGTCCCGCTTGTGGACAGAGACCCCATATCCCCGGGTGATGAACCCCACGATGTCGTCGCCGGGCAGCGGGTTGCAGCACTGGGCGAATTTCACCAGGCAGTTGTTGATGCCCTCCACAATGACCCCGCTGGAATTCTTCTTGGCGGTGGGCTTGACGTCCCCCAGCTCCGCCTGGGTGATGAGGGCCGTTTTCTGCTGCCGGGCGTAGTCGTCCTTGACCCTGGGCATGACCCGGGACAGCAGAACGCCGCCGTAGCCGATGGCCGCAAAGAAGTCGTCCACGCTCTCCCGGTGGTACCGCTTGACCAGAGATTCCAGCAGCGCCTGGTACTCGTCCCCTTCGTAGTGGATGTAGTTCCGCTTCAGCTCCCGCTCGAACTCCGCCTTGCCCTCGGCGATATTTTCTTCCTTCCGCTCCTTTTTGAACCAGGCGCGGATTTTGTTCCGGGCCTCGCTGGTCTTAGCGATGGTCAGCCAGTTGCGGTTGGGCCCGGCCTCGGTCTTGGAGGTGAGGATTTCCACGATCTCCCCGGTCTTGACCTGATAGTCCAGGGGAACGATGCGCCCGTCCACCTTGGCCCCGGTCATCCGGTTGCCCACCGCCGTGTGGATGGCGTAGGCGAAGTCCACGATGGTGGACCCTACCGGCAGACTTTTCACGTCCCCTTTGGGGGTAAAGACAAAGACGTCGTCCACCGCCAGGTCGTTTTTGATGTTCTTGACGATGTCCTCAGCGCCCTCGGCCTCCTGCTGGTTCTCGATCATCTGCCGGATCCAGGCCAGACGCTCCTCCAGCTTGTCCTTGCCCTGGATGCCCGCCTTGTACTTCCAGTGGGCGGCGATGCCGAATTCCGCAGTGTAATGCATGTCCCAGGTCCGGATCTGAATCTCAAAGGGAATCCCCTTCTTGTCGATGACCGTGGTGTGGAGGGACTGGTACATGTTGGGCTTGGGCGTGGAAATATAATCCTTGAACCGGTTGGGGATGGGCTGGAACAGATCGTGGATGATCCCCAGAATGTTGTAGCACTCGATAACGGTATTGACAATGACCCGGACGGCATAGACGTCATAGAGCTCCTCGAAGCTCTTGCCCATCATGTACACCTTCCGGTAGATGCCGTAGATGCTCTTGACCCGCCCCTCGATGTGGGGCTCGATGCCGTATTCCTTCAGCCGCTCGGCGATCTTGGCCTTGATCTCCACGATAAAGGCTTCCCGCTCCGGCTTTTTCAGCTCCAGCGTGTCCTCGATCTCCTTGTACCCCACCGGGTCCAGGTACCGCAGCGCCAGGTCCTCCAGCTCCTCCTTGACCCCCCGGATACCCAGCCGGTGGGCGATGGGCGCGTAGATTTCCATGGTTTCCAGGGAGATTTCCCGCTGCTTCCGCTCACTTTTGAAGGAAAGGGTCCGCATGTTGTGGAGCCGGTCCGCCAGCTTGATGATAATAACCCGGATGTCCTCGCTCATGGCCAGCAGCATCTTCCGGACGTTTTCCGACTGCTGCTCCTCTTTGGTGGTCAGGGGAATCTGTCCCAGCTTGGTCACGCCGTCGACCATCAGGGCCACGTCGTGGCCGAACTGCTTGCGGATTCCCTCCAGGGTGGCGTCGGTGTCCTCCACCACGTCGTGGAGCAGCGCCGCGCAGAGGCAGTCGGTGTCCATTCCCAGCCCCACCAGAATCAGCGCCACCGACACCGGGTGGGAGATATACGGCTCCCCGGACTGCCGGAACTGGCCGTCGTGGAACCTGGCGGCACATTCATAGGCGCGCTGGATTTTCTCGATGTCGTAGGTCTTGTCGCTCTGCTTCAGCGCCGTGAGCAGTTCTTCATAGGTTCCCGCCATATTTTGTGCCTCCTTTCACATTCCCGCGGCCCTGCGCAGGCCGGTCAGAATCTCCGATTCCTCCAGATTCACCTTGTCCACCGGATTCATCCCGATAGACGACCCGTCAGGAGCCACGGTGATCAGCCCCAGCTCCTCAAAAATGTCCAGGACCAGCCGGTACTTGCAGTAGTTCATCCCGGCGGCCACCCCTTCCAGATAGAACAGGTCCAGATGGTTCCGGGACCCGCCCTTGCTCCGCAGCAGCTTGTAAAGCCCCCGGAGTTCCGCCAGCGTGGGCACGGAAATGGCCAGCACCTTCTGGGGCACAACCTCCCCCCGGCGGATTTTCTGATAAAAATACCAGGCGTTGCCGAACTTCTCGTCGCTGAACCCCGCCGGCCGGATGTCCTTGAGCCGGATGGCGATGGAGACGTTCTCCCGGAAGGCGTTGATCTCCAGGTTGGCCAGAATGTCCACCCTGCTCCCCACCGGATAGATGAACCGGTCGGTGCTCATCCGGAAATAGAGGACGTAAACCGACTTCCCCTCAAAGTTCACCTTGAGCTTCAGATGCTTGTTCTCCGACATGGGCAGAATGGATTCGATGACGCAGTCCTTCATCAGGAACAGCGGCTGGGGGTTCCCTTCGCCGAAGGGCTCCAGCATTTCCAGCGCCGACACGTCATTGACGTTAATATCCCCGCCATGGAGGATTTTATCAATTTTCATGCTGACCACCGGCATCCGGTCGTGATACCGCGCGGCGTACTCGTTGACGGCCCGGTCGAACTCCGGGATTTTCTCCGTCCGCAGCGTCAGCCCCGCGGCCATGGCGTGGCCGCCGTACTTTTCCAGCAGCCCCCCGCAGGAGTTGATGGCCTTGAACATGGAGAAGAATTCCACGCTCCGGGCCGATCCCGTAGCCGTCTCCCCGTCCACGGAAAGGATGATGTTGGGCTTGCCGTAAAGGCTCAGCACCTTGGCGGAGACAATGCCCACCACCCCGTGGTTGAGCCCCTCCGCAGGCACTACCATGACCCGGTTCTGCCTGATCTCCGGGTGCCTGGCGATGGCCTCCTCCACCTTGGTGAGGATGACCCCCTCCTCCTCCTGCCGCCGGAGATTCATCTCGTTCAGCTCCTGAGCCAGAGCGGCGGCCTCCTCGGGGTCCTCGCTGAGGAGCAGCCGCACCGCCAGCTTGGCGCTGCCCATCCGCCCGGCGGCGTTGATCCGGGGCGCCAGTCCGAAGGCGATTTTCTGGGAAGTCACCGGTTTGCCCTTCATCCCGGCGGCCTCCAGAAGCGCCTGCAGGCCTAAATTTTCGTTGTACTCCATAAGCTCCAAGCCCTTCCGGACCAGGAACCGGTTTTCCCCCACCAGCGGGACCACGTCCCCCACAGTGCCCATGGCCGCCAGGGGCCCGAAGCTCTCCAGGGCCTGCTCGTAGTCGCCGCCCTCCATGGCCGCCACCAGCTTCAGGGCCACTCCGGCCCCGCACAGGTCCGGAAAGCTCCCGGCAAAGTCCTTCCGATGGGGATTCACCACTGCAGCCGCCGCCGGGAGGTCGCTGCCCACCTGATGGTGGTCCGTGACCACCACGTCCATCCCCAGGGAAACGGCGTAGTCCACCTCTTTGATGGCGGAAATGCCGTTGTCCACGGTGACGAGCAGCCTGGTCCCCCACCCGGCGATTTCGTCCAGAGCCGCCATGTTCAGGCCGTAGCCCTCGTCCAGCCGCTCCGGGATGTACCAGGTCACGTCGGCCCCCATGGATTGCAGGTAGCTGTACAGAATCACCGTAGCCGTCACGCCGTCGCAGTCGTAGTCGCCGTAGATGGTGATCCGCTGGCTCTTATCCAGGGCCTCCTCGATCCGCCGGACCGCCGCCGCCATATCCGGCAGCAGAAAAGGGTCCTCCAGCTCCGGGTCCTCCCCCAGAATTTCCATGGTCTGGGCAGCACTTAACCCCCGGGCGGCCAGAATATCGGCGACCATAGCCGGCACTCCGTACTCCCGGCGGATCAGGGCGCTGTTCTTCGCGTCCGGCGCAGGCAGGTTCCACTTGGTAAATAGCATGGCGGGCCTCCAACTGTCAAAGATTGCAGAATAAAATCTAAAAAGATATTGTACCATCTTTTCCCGCCGATTTCAAGGCGTTTTCCGTGAACACGCCGAATCTCCCGGGAAAAAGAGCAGACGCCCCACCCGCCTGCCGCACGCAGACCGCTGGGACGTCCCCTGTCAGCGGGCCTTTTCGGCCCCCACGTTTTTCTCATAAAGGATCATCAGTCCCTTGAGCAGCAGGTCCCCGTCGTAAATGACCTCCTGCCGGCAGTAGGGCACGATGCACTCCGCCAGGCCCCCGGTGGCCACCACCGTGGCCTTCCCGCCGATCTCCTCCTCCATCCGCTGGATGAGACCGTCGATCATGGCGGCGTTGCCGTAGATGGCCCCGCTTTTCATGCAGTCGATGGTGTTCTTCCCGATGACGTGTCCCGGCGGCTCCAGGCTGATCCGCGGCAGCTGGGAGGTCCGCCCGGTCAGGGTGTCCTGGGAGACCCTGACCCCCGGCAGGATGATGCCGCCTAGGTACCGCCCCTCCCCGTCAATAGCGGAAAGGGTCGTGGCCGTTCCCATGTCCACCACAATCAGGGGCTTCGGGTACTGATGAATGGCCGCCACCGCGTCCACCACCAGGTCGGAGCCCAGCTGTCCGGGATTGTCCAGCAGAATGTTGAGCCCGGTCTTCAGCCCCGGACCCACCTGTAACGGCACGGTGCCGGTGAGCTCCTTCACCGCGTCCCGGAGGACCCGGTTCAGCGGCGGCACCACCGAGGAAATGATGCTCCCCGTCACCTCGGCGGCGTGGTAGCCGTAAAGCCGGATGATGCTGTTGAAGCCGATGGCGTACTCATCGGCGGTCTTGCTGTGGTCCGTGGACATCCGCCCGGTGAACAGGATTTTCCCCTCGGCAAAACAGCCGATGCAGATGTTGGTGTTGCCCACATCCAGGGCCAGAATCATAAAATCTCCTCCTTGAAAAAGGCGGCGGGAGCCGAAAAAGCCCCGCCGCTTGTCGGTTTAAGCCGCCGCGCCCCGTTTCTGCACCCGGAACAGCGCCTTGCAGATGGCTGCGGTCAGAATCGCCGCCACAATGGCCTCCGGGACGCCGTTGGTCCCGATAACCGCCAGAATGGCCCAGTAAAAGCCCTCGTAGGCCGCTTCCTTGGCCGCGGCGTACTGGGCCCCGAAGCAGAAGTAGATGAGGTTCATGACCAGCAGGGTGTTGACCAGCGCGCCGGACATCCCCGCCAGAGCCAGGGAGACCGTCTCGCTCCCCTTCCGCTCCTTCAGAAGCTTCTTGAACAGCTTGTAAACGTAATACGGCACAACCCCCACCAGAATCCGGGGCACAAAGCAGATCACCAGGCTCCAGAAGTTCCCGTGAAAGTCCCCCACCGAGTAAAGGGGGGTAAACGCAAAGGAGGTGGCGTTGGGGCTCACAAAGGAGTTGTTGATGAAGCTGGTCAGCCCGAACAGCGCCCCTAAAATCGCGCCCTGTTTCGGCCCCAGCAGCAGCGCCCCCACGATGACCGGGATGTGTACGATGGTGGCCCTGGTCACGCCCAGCGGGATGTACCCGATAAACGGCGTAAACGCCAGGATGAAGATGAGGGCTCCCAGCAGCGCCAGCTGCACCAGCCCCAGAGTTTTTGCGGATGCTTTTCTTTCCATGATTCATTCCTCCTGCTACTGCTCCCGTTGGGGATGCAATGCAAATTTATGTGAACCCGCCGGGTCCGCAAAACCCGCCGGATCGACACCATAGAATCGGATTGCCTACTATTATACGCACTTTCCCGGAAGATTGCAAGGATTTCCCGGAACTTTTTTCATTTTCCCGGGATTTCCGCCGCCTGCCTGGGGTCGATCCGGTCCAGGGGCCCCTCCAGATGCCGGGCGATGAGCCGGGTCAGCGCCTCCGCCTCCCCCCTGCGGATCAGCTCCACCAGCTCCCGGTGCTCCTCGTAAAACTGCCGGAACAGCCTGCTTTCCCGCATGTCCAGCATCCGGAACCGGGTGTAATGGGCATGGAACTGCTGCAAAACCTTCCACACCGCGTCCAGCGCCATGGCCGAAAAGTAAAGCTCGTGGAACCGGTTGTCCAGCCGGTAAAACTGCAAAGGCTGAAAGCTCCCGGCAAGCAGCAGCCTCTGCCGGGAGAGGTTCTCCTCCAGCCCCTCCAGCAGCCCCTCCGGTGGGTCGGCGCAGAGCATGGGCAGCAGCCTCTGCTCCACCGACGTCCGGAGAAAGACCAGCTGCCGGCTGTACGCGAAGTCGATCTCCGCCACAAAGGTCCCCTTCCGGGGGACCACCGTCACCAGCCGCTCCGCCGCCAGCCGGGAGATGGCGCTGCGCACCGGCGTCCGGGACACCCCGAACCTCCCGGCCAGGTCCTCCTCCCGCATCTGGGTCCCGGGCAGCAGCTCCAAAGACAAAATCTCCTGCCGCAGCACGTGATAAATATGATCCGACGAAACCACGCCGTTTCCCTCCCATCCATCCTTTTCTCCCAGTATACCACAGACTTTTGCGCAAATCAACAAAAAATGCGTAAAAATATTGTCGTTGTACTACAATTGAGAACCAGAGCGGAACGTGTTATTCTAAGAATACAGAAACACCTTTGCACGAAAGGAATGATGGACAATGTATATGGACAAAATGATCGAAGAGATCCGCTCCTATGGTCTGATCCCCGTTATCAAGATCGACGACGCCGAAAAGGCGGTCCCCCTGGCCAAAGCCCTCTGCGACGGCGGCCTTCCCGCAGCGGAAGTGACCTTCCGCACGGCGGCGGCCAAAGACGCCATCGCTAAAATGTCGGCGGCCTTCCCGGAGATGCTCATCGGCGCAGGCACCGTCCTGACCACCGCCCAGGTGGACGAAGCCGTTGCCGCCGGTGCGAAATTTATCGTCTCCCCCGGCCTGAACCCCAAGGTGGTCCGCTACTGCCTGGACAAAGAGATTCCCATCCTCCCCGGCTGCGCCACTCCCTCTGATATGGAGCAGGCCATTGAGCTGGGCCTTTCCGTTGTGAAATTCTTCCCTGCCGAAGCCAACGGCGGCCTGAAATCCATCAAAGCCATGTCCGCCCCCTACACCCAGCTGCGGTTCATGCCCACCGGCGGCGTCAACGAGCAGAACCTGGGCGACTACCTGGCCTTCCCCAAGATCATCGCCTGCGGCGGCTCCTTCATGGTCAACGACGCCCTGATCAACGCCGGGGACTTCGCCGCCATCACCGAGCTGACCCGGAAAGCTGTCTCCATCGTCATGGGCTTTGAGCTGGCCCACGTCGGCGTCAACGCCAACAGCTCGTCCGAAGCCCTGGCCATCGCCAACCTGCTGGGCACCATGTTCAGCTTCCCGGTGAAGGAAGGCAACAGCTCCGTCTTCGCCGGTCCCGTGGAGGTCATGAAAGAGCCCTACCGCGCCGCCAACGGCCATGTCGCCATCCGGGTCAACGACCTGTCCCGGGCCATGGCCTACTTCACCCGGAAGGGCTTTGAATTCGACCCCAGCACCATGAAAACCAACGCCAAGGGCCAGAACGTCGCCATCTACTTCAAGGAACCCATCGGCGGCTTCTCCTGGCACCTGGTCCAGAAATAATTAAAGGAGGAACTTCTCATGAGTAAAGTCATTACCTTCGGCGAGCTGATGCTCCGCCTGGCCCCTCTGGGCTATTACCGTTTTGTCCAGGCCGACACCCTGGGCGCCACCTTCGGCGGCGGCGAGGCCAACGTGGCCGTCTCCCTGGCCAATTACGGCATGGACGCTGCTTTCGTCACCAAGCTCCCCAAGCATGAGATCGGCCAGGCTGCGGTGAACAGCCTCCGGAAGTTCGGCGTGGACACCAGCCTCATCACCCGTGGCGGCGACCGCGTGGGCATCTATTATCTGGAAAAAGGCGCTTCCCAGCGGGCCTCCAAGTGCATCTACGACCGGGCCCACTCCGCCATTGCCGAAGCCACCTCTGCGGACTTCGACTGGGATAAGATTTTCGAAGGAGCCGACTGGTTCCACTTCACCGGCATCACCCCCGCCCTGGGCGCCAACGTGGCCGAGCTCTGCAAAGAAGCCTGCAAGGCCGCCAAAGCCCACGGCGTAAAAGTGAGCTGCGACCTGAACTACCGCGGCAAGCTCTGGACCCGCGCCCAGGCCCGGGAAACCATGACCGAGCTCTGCAAATACGTGGATGTCTGCATCGGCAACGAGGAAGACGCCAAGGACGTCTTCGGCATCGAAGCCGAGAACACCGACATCCACGGCGGCAAGCTGAACTACGAGGGCTACAAGAGCGTGGCCAAGCAGCTGAAGGACACCTTCGGCTTCGAAAAAGTGGCCATCACCCTCCGCACCTCCATCACGGCCAACGACAACGACTGGGCCGCTATGCTCTACGACGGAAACGACTACTACTTCTCCAAAAAATACAACATCCGCATCGTGGACCGGGTCGGCGGTGGCGACAGCTTCGGCGCAGGCCTGATCTACGGTCTCCTCTCCGGCAAGGACTGCCAGGCGGCTCTCGAATTCGCCGTGGCGGCCTCCTGCCTGAAGCACTCCATCGAAGGCGACTACAACATGGTCAGCGTCGATGAAGCGGAAAAACTCGCTGGCGGCGACGGCTCCGGCCGCGTCCAGCGCTGATTTTGCCTGACTCCCTCCAATAATCATAGAAGCGGGACGAACTTTTGCGGGTTCGTCCCGTTTCGCATTTGCAAAAAATTCCGTCCCGGCGTTGTCGCGCCGCAAAAAATGTGGTACAATGTCTGTAAGGCCCGGCGGAGCTCCCCAGCACCGCCCCCGGACCCTTGCTATCGAAAACCCAAAGGAGGTCCCTCCCATGCTCAGCGGAAAAACCGTGCTCCTAGGCGTCTCCGGCGGAATCGCCGCCTATAAATCCGCCGCCCTGGCGTCCATGCTGAAAAAACTCCACGCCGACGTCCACGTCCTCATGACGGAAAACGCCGCCCAGTTCATCTCCCCCGTGACCTTCGAGTCCCTCACCGGCAACAAGTGCGTCATCGACACCTTTGACCGCAACTTCCAGTTCAACATCCAGCACGTCTCCCTGGCCAAGCGGGCCGACGCGGTGCTGGTGGCCCCGGCCACCGCCAACGTCCTGGCGAAATTCGCCCACGGCCTGGCCGACGATATGCTCACCACCACGGTCCTGGCCTGCACCTGCCCCAAGATCGTTGCCCCGGCCATGAACACCCGGATGTACGAAAACCCCATCACCCAGGATAACCTGGCCACCCTCCGCCATTACGGCTTCACCGTGGTGAAGCCCGCCAGCGGCTACCTGGCCTGCGGCGACACCGGGGCCGGGAAAATGCCGGAGCCCGAGGAGCTCTGCGACTGGCTCCTCCAGGCCATCCAGTGCGAGAAGGACCTGGCCGGGAAAAAGATTCTCGTCACCGCCGGCCCCACCCGGGAGGCCCTGGACCCCGTCCGCTACCTGACCAACCACTCCACCGGCAAAATGGGCTACGCCGTGGCCCGGGCCGCCTCCCGCCGGGGCGCGGACGTGACCTTAGTCACCGGCCCCACGGAGCTTCCCCCGCCCCGGTTCTGCACCGTGGTCCCCGTGACCTCCGCCGCGGAGATGTTCGAAGCCGTCACCACCCGCTCCAGGGAGATGGACGTCATCGTCAAAGCCGCCGCCGTGGCCGACTACACCCCCGCCCAGGTGGCCGGGGATAAGATCAAGAAGTCCGACGCCGACCTGACCCTCCCCCTGACCCGCACCCAGGACATCTTAGGCTGGCTCGGGGCCCATAAACGCCCCGGCCAGTTCCTCTGCGGCTTTTCCATGGAGACCCGGGACATGCTGGAAAACTCCCGGAAAAAGCTCCAGAAGAAGAACCTGGACCTCATCGCCGCCAACAACGTCAAGGTTCCCGGCGCAGGCTTCGCTGGGGACACCAACGTCCTGACCCTCATCGCCCCGGACTTTGAGGAGGAGCTCCCCCTCCTTTCCAAGGACGCGGCGGCCCACCGCCTTCTGGACCTCATCCGGGACCGGACCGGCAAATAAAATCACCATAGGAGAGACTTTTCTGCATGAATAACACCGCCAAACGCTTTCTTCCCCAACTCGCCCTTTTCACCGCCGCCATGATCTGGGGCAGCTCCTTCTTCATCGTCAAAAACACCGTGGACGTTTTCCCCACCAACTATCTCCTGGCCATCCGCTTCACCGCAGGCAGCCTGCTCTTGGCCCTTCTTTTTCCCAAAAAGCTCCGCCAGCTGGACCGGACCTGCCTCCTCCAGGGAACCGTCCTGGGTGTCCTCATCTTCGCCGCCTACTGCATCCAGACCATCGGCCTCATGGAGACCACCCCCGGCAAAAACGCCTTCCTGACCACGGCCTACTGCATCCTGGTCCCCTTCCTCTACTGGATCACCGATAAGCGCCGCCCGGACCTTTATAACTTTTCCGCCGCCTTCCTCTGCCTGGCGGGGATCGGCCTGGTGTCCATGGACGGCAGCTTCTCCATGAGCTTCGGCGACGCCATGACCCTGGTCAGCGCCTTTTTCTTCGCCGCCCATATCCTTGCCGGAGCCAAGTTCGGCGGCCAGAAGGACCCCATCCTCCTGACCATCATCCAGTTCGCCGCGGCCGCCGTCTGCGCCTGGGTCCTGGCCCTGACCACCGAGACCTTCCCCCAGGAGATTCCCCTGAACGCCGCCCTGAGCCTGCTCTACCTGGCGGTTTTCCCCACCACCGTGGCCCTTCTCCTGCAGAATATCGGCCTCAAATACGCCGACCCCACCTCCGGAGCCATCCTCCTGAGCCTGGAATCGGTCTTCGGCGTCCTTTTCTCCATCGTATTCTACCACGAACACCTGACCCTCCGCCTGGCCGCCGGCTTTCTCCTGATTTTCCTGGCCGTCATCCTCTCGGAGACCAAACTGTCCTTCCTTCGTAAAAAGAAATAGGAGGTTCCTATGAAACGCTTCCGGAAAGAGCTCGTCCTTCTTCTGTTCCAGATCATCGCCTTTTACGTCCTCCCCATCCCCCTGACCGCGGGCCCCGCCGATCCCATCGGCATGGTCCTCCTCATCTTCGGCGTCACGCTGCTCCTGTCCCTCCTCATGGGCGGCCTGTCCAGGGAGCCGGTGAAGTGGCTCTACCCGGCTGTCGTCGCCCTCCTGTTCCTCCCCTCCATCACTATTTATTACAACCCCTCCGCCGCTGTCCATACCCTTTGGTACTTGGCCCTTTCCGCCGCTGGCGTCGCCCTGGGCTCCCTCATCCGCAGGCTGATCCGCTCCCTGACCTGAACCGTGCCCACCGCCCGGAGTCCATGCCGCATCCCCCTTGACATCTGACCATTCCCACCATCAGCGCCGCCCCAGCCCCCTCCCGCGCAAACCCGCCCCCTGACCTGCCCCGCACCCCAATCACCGAACCACCCCCAACCCGGAGCCCCATGCAGGCGGATTCGCACCCCTCCCCAAA
The DNA here is from genome assembly GCA_934539585.1 of uncultured Oscillospiraceae bacterium. Taxonomy (GTDB): domain Bacteria; phylum Bacillota; class Clostridia; order Oscillospirales; family Ruminococcaceae; genus Merdivicinus. The sequence goes on from CAKTCT010000013.1 coordinate 22,511, forward strand.
TCTCCACCGCCACATCGCCCAGGAGCCTTGCATAAGTCCCGCCCCCAGAGACCCTAAGTGGATTTGCACTCCCTGACCAATCCCCAGCCATCCGGGCCCTTATGCCCCGCCTTTCCGCTTCCAGCACAATATTCCCAAGCCCTCTCCCTTCAAACATTCCAGCCAAGCGGATTTTTTATCCCGGCCCCTCCGCAAACTAGCCGACACCATGCCCTACCCCGCACTCTCATCACCGAACCACCCCGCCCCGGAGCTCCATGCAGGCGGATTTTCCCCTGACCATTCCCACCAGCGCTGCCCTCGGCCCCTCTCCTGCGCCAACCCGCCCGCACTATAACCTGACTCAATCACCAAACCGCCAACATCGCCACGGAGCCCTACACAAGCCCTGCTATCCCCCGCCCGGGGACCACGCAGGTGGGATTTCCCACCTGACCGAATCTCCCCGCTTTTCCGCCCTGGAGCCTAACGCAATTCCCATCATCCGCCGCCCCCGTTTCTCCGCCCCATCCGGACCTCCGGGCAAGCCAATTCCGCCCAAACAAGCACACCGCCCTCCGTACAACCGAATTCCCGCCGAGAAAGGAGCCTCCCATGAAAAAGAAATCCCTTTTCTGCCTGTGCATCTTCCTCCTGCTGGCCATGGCCCTCCCCCTGACGGTTTTCGCCGATATGGGCCCCAAACCCATGGTGACGGTCCGGGTCGTCAACCCGCCCCAGGGGACCTACTACCTGGACCTCCTCACCTACCAGGACGGCAGCTTCTCCAACCTCACCGAGGAGGAACGGGCCTCCCTGGACCCGGAAATGCTGGCGGTTCTGGAGAACTACTCCGACAGCTACGGCCACCCCGCCATCGCTGCCGGAACCGACGTTCCCCTTTTCGGCCAACTCACCGGCGAGCCCGACGGCGACGGCTACGTCCACGTTTTCAGCTACCACGGCGTCCCCAGCGACTTCCGTCTCATCGCCGTCACCCAGGACTTGAACGTCATCGTCTCCGAGCCCATCGACCGGGACGTCCTGCAGATTCACCTCACCTGGGACATGGCCGCCAACCGCATCACCCGGCCCTCCACCTTCCTCGCCTACCTGACCCAGTTCCTGGGCACTCTCCTCCCCACCCTGGCCATTGAGGGACTGCTGCTATTGCTGTTCCGGTTCTCCACGAAGCGGAACTGGCTGGTTTTCCTCCTGACCAACCTGGCCACTCAGCTGTTCCTGTTTCTGGTCCTGGGCATCCCCACAGTCAAGGGCGGCTACCTGACCTATTACTTCACCTTCCTCCCGGCGGAGCTGATCATCCTCCTGGCGGAAAGCGCCGTCTACGCCTTCCTCCTCCAGGGCCGCAAAAAGGGCTGGCGCATCGCCTACGCCGTCACTGCCAATGTTGCCAGCTGCGCCGCCGGCTTCTTCCTGGCCGAGCCCCTCTTCCGCCTCACCACCCGCCTGCTGTGACCAAAGCCTTGCTTTTCCCCAAAACCGCCGCCAACAGGAGACCCTCATGGACTACCATCTCATCCGCGCCCGGCGCAAAACGTTAACCCTCATCGTCCGCCCCGACGGAACCGTAGAGGTCCGAGCGCCCCTCAAACTTTCCCGAGCCGTCATCGACGGTTTCCTGGAGGAGAAAGCCGCCTGAATCGAAAGCCAATAACTCCTCCGCCGGGAACATCCCCCGACATGTCCCTACTGCAACCGAACCGCAACCTTTTTGGCAAAAATCCCCCCAAAAACCGCCACCAACAGGAGACCCCCATGGACTACCATCTCACCCATGCCCGGCGCAAAACGTTAACCCTCACCGTCCGCCCCGACGGAACCGTAGAGGTCCGGGTTCCCCTCAAACTCTCCCGGGCCGTCATTGCCAACTTCCTGGAGGAGGAAACTGCCTGGATCGAAAGCCAATAACTCCTCCGCCGGGAACATCCCCCGACATGTCCCTACTGCAACCGAACCGCAACCTTTTTGGCAAAAATCCCCCCAAAAATCGCCACCAACAGGAGCCCCCATGGAATACCACCTCATCCGCGCCCGACGCAAAACGTTGACCCTCACCGTCCGCCCCGACGGAACCGTAGAGGTCCGGGCGCCCCTCAAACTCTCCCGGACCATCATTGACGGTTTCCTGGAGGAGAAAGCCGCCTGGATCGAAAAGCAGCAGGCCCTCCGCCGGGAGCAGCTGCTGGAACGTTCCCGTTTCCGCCTGGAACCGGGCGCGGTCCTGCCCTTCCTGGACCGGAATCTGACCCTGAAAACCGGCGGCGGCCCCGCCCTGGAGGGGGACATCCTCCTGCTCCCCGGGGACGATCTTCGGAAGGAGACGGAAGCCTTCTACCGCCGGGAGGCCCACCGGATTCTCCCCGAAAAAGCCGCCTTCTGGGGGCAGAAAATGGGCTTGTCCCCGGCGGGGATCACCATTACCGGGGCCAGGACCCGCTGGGGCTCCTGCTCCGCCAAGGGCCGCCTGAGCTTTTCCTGGCGGCTACTCCGGGCCCCGGAGGCCGCCGTGGATTATGTGGTGGTCCATGAGCTGGCCCACCTGCGGCAGATGAACCACTCCCGGCGGTTCTGGGAGGTGGTGGCCGCCGTTTTCCCGGACTGGAAGGCCCGGCGGGCCTTGCTGCTGCCCGTCCAGCGCCGCCTGGAGGCGGAGAGCTGGAACGACCCGCCCCCGTCGGGAGAAGCCTGACAAACACAGCTCCAGCCGCCTTCACGCGGCCTTTTTCAATCGAACCAACAGCGAAAAATTGCCCTTCCGAATACCCCAGCCGGACCAGGCGGCCGCCGTCTCCGGAACCACCGGCCCGGACTGCCGTACTTTTGCCAACCAAGCGCCGCCGAAAACCGGCGGATGAAATCACGCATCCATGGAAAGGACCTGACGAAAATGGAAGAAACTCCCCGCTCCAACCGCCTCCATGTGGCCTTCTTCGGCCGCACCAACAGCGGAAAATCCACCCTTCTGAACACCCTGGCCGGACAGGCGGCGTCCATTGTCTCCCCCGTCTCCGGCACCACCACTGACCCGGTCTACCGCCCCATGGAGCTGCTGCCCATCGGGCCGGTGGTCCTCATCGACACCGCCGGGCTGGACGACCGCTCCGACCTCGGCGGGCTCCGGACCGCCAAGACCCGGGAGGTGGCCCGGAAAACCGACCTGGCCGTGCTGGTGGTCTCCTCCCGGACCGCGGACTTTTCCGAGGAGGAGCGGTACCTGTCCCTCCTGAAGGAGAACCGCGTGAAAACCGTCTGCGTGGTCAACCGCATGGACGGCGGCCCGGCTCCGGAGCTGCCCTTCGGCCTGCCCACCCTGGCCCTGGACGCCCGGAATCCCGGGGACATGGCGGACCTCAAGAAGCTCCTCATCGACAACGCCGACACCGACTTCGAGATTTCCTCCCTGACCGGCCACCTGGTGAGCCGGGGCGACCTGGTGATGCTGGTCATGCCCCAGGACATCCAGGCCCCCAAGGGGCGGCTGATCCTCCCCCAGGTCCAGGTGACACGGGACCTGCTAGACCGGGGCTGCCGGGTCCTTTCGGTGCTCCCTGACGGCATCCGGCCCATGCTGGACGCCCTGAAGATCCTGCCGGATCTGGTCATCACCGACTCTCAGGTCTTCCCGCTGGTCAACGGGATTCTCCCCAAGGAGGTGCGGCTGACCTCCTTCTCCGTCCTCCTCTCGGAGAACAAGGGGGACATCCGCAGCTTCCTGGAGGGGGCCAAGGCCATCGACCGGCTGGTCCCCGGGGACCGGGTGCTGATCATGGAATCCTGCACCCACCACCCCCTGGCCGGGGACATCGCCCGGCAGAAGCTCCCGGCCTGGCTGGAAAAGCACGTCGGCGGGGCCCTGCGGACCGAGGTGTTCTCCGGGCCCGGCTTCCCGGCGGACATCCGGGAGTACAGGCTGATCCTCCACTGCGGCGGGTGCATGCTCAACCGGAAGAACCTGCTTTCCAAGATCAGCGAGGCCCAGAAGTACGGCGTGCCCATGACCAACTTCGGCATCGCCATCGCCCACATCAACGGGATGCTGGACCGCATCTGCTGGTGAGGCTTCGGCGGTCGGACTCCTGCGTCCGGCCGCCGTTTTCTGCGTTTCGGGGGCGTTTTCGCCGCTTTCCGGGCCGCCTTTTTCCCGCCGGACCTCCTGGGCTCCCGGGGCATAGAATGGGGTACTCTAGAAGAAAGAGGTGTTTTCCTATGGAAAGACCCGTGGAAAAGCCGGAGCAGTGCGCCTGCCTGGAGAGCCTTCCCCTGGCCATGGCCTACGTTCCCATGCAGAAATGGGGCGAGCTCTACACGTCCTCCGTGGCCTTGGACCGTGGGACGCTGTTCCCGCCCCTGGACCTGCCCTTTATCGGAGAGGAGGCTGTGAGCCGTGGAAAATAGCGAGAAAGCCCGTCTGCTGCGGGAGATTCAGCTGTGTACTTTCCTCCTGGTGGAGGCAAACCTCTACCTGGACACCCACCCCGAGGACCAGGAGGCCCTGAAATTCTACGAAAAGCACAGCAAGCGGCTGAAGGAGCTGCGTGGAGAGTACGAGGAAAAGTTCGGCCCCATCGCCAAGGGCGAGGACGGCCGGATACGCTGGGCGTGGGTCGATGAGCCCTGGCCGTGGCAGATGGGGGTGTAAGGTATGTGGCAATATGAGAAAAAACTGCTGCGTCCGGTGAAGATTCAGCGGACGGACCCTTCGGCGGCGAAGATTATTATGTCGCAGTTGGGTGGGCCGCACGGCGAGCTCGGAGCCGCCACCCGCTACCTGAGCCAGCGCTACGCCATGCCCTATGGGGAGGTGACGGGGATTCTCACTGACATCGGCACCGAAGAACTGGCCCACGTAGAGATGATCTCCGCCATCCTCTACCAGCTGACCCGGAACCTGACCATGGACGAAATCAAGAAATCCGGCTTCGACGCCTATTTCGTGGACCACACCACCGGCATCTACCCCCAGGCGGCCTCGGGATACCCCTTCAACGCCGCGGAGCTGGCCTCCACCGGCGACGTTTTTGCCGACCTCCACGAGGATCTGGCAGCAGATGGTACGACTGCATAAGAACAACATACAGTCGAAAATGATAGGACAAGCCATTTCTGCCGTGTATTCAAAACGGCGCAGAACCATCACGCCGCTGCCTCGTGGGGGAAAGCCCTTTACTTGCGTCATCATTCGCTCGAGGGCTTTCTGACTCGGTGAATCTGAAAAGATCATCGTCTTGCTCCTTTGTCTGTGAAATAAAAAAAGTCAACCGTTTCTTTTCAAAACGATTGGCTCCGATGGCAACAAAAAACGGCAGGTAGTATCTGTTACTGTCTGCCGTCCTTGTACTGTATTCAGTTGTTACTTGGGTTCGTATCTATCTTCAAAGGGAAAAAGCCGTTTTTACATCTACGAATTTGAAACTTTGAAAAACGGTGTTTGGGCAGCAAAAAAGCCCGATAAAATCGGGCTTTTTGCCGGGTACATCTTTTTCGTACCCTTTTGATGGTTGGGGTGGAAGGATTCGAACCCTCGGAATGTCAGAGCCAGAATCTGATGCCTTACCACTTGGCGACACCCCAATATTTTGCCGCAAAAGCGGCGGGTACTGCACCGAAACCGGAACAGCACCCGAAGTTGGTCTGAGTGACTGGATTTGAACCAGCGGCCTCTACCACCCCAAGGTAGCGCGCTACCATCTGCGCCACACCCAGACGACTTGTTTATTATAGCACACCGAAATCCGTTTTTCAAGTGTTTTTTCAAAAAAAAGTTTCCCTTTTTTCGAAAAAATCCATTTTCCGGAAGGTTTTTCCGAAAAAATCCCAAAAAAACCGTTTCTTTTCCCCCGCAGCTGTGGTATAATAGAAATGTATGCAGACTTTCTGCAAAAAACGGTACAGAAAGGATTACGGAATGATTACCGTCTCAAATCTCAGCCTGAGCTTCAGCGGCCAGGCCCTTTTCAAAAACGTGGACCTGAAGTTCACCGAAGGCAACTGCTACGGCGTCATCGGCGCCAACGGCGCAGGCAAGTCCACCTTCCTGCGGATTCTCTCCGGGGAGCTGGAGCCCACCGGCGGCGAGGTCATCATCGACGCCAAAAACCGCATGTCCGTCCTCAAGCAGGACCACTTCGCCTTTGACGAATACACCGCCCTGGACACCATCATCATGGGAAACCGGAAGCTCTACGACATCATGAAGCAAAAGGATGCCCTCTACGCCAAGGAGGACTTCACCGAGGAGGACGGCATCCTGGCCTCTGAGCTGGAGTACGAATTCTCCGAAATGAACGGCTGGGACGCCGAAACCGAAGCCGGCAAGCTCCTCCAGGGTCTGGGCCTCTCCCTGGACCTCCTGGAGCAGAACATGGCATCCCTCCCCGTCCGGGATAAGGTCAAGGTTCTCCTGGCCCAGGCCCTGTTCGGCGAGCCGGACATCATCCTTCTGGACGAGCCCACCAACCACCTGGACAACGACTCCATCACCTGGCTGGAAGACTTCCTCATGGACTACCCCGGCACCGTCATCGTGGTCTCCCACGACCGCCACTTCCTGAATAACGTCTGCACCCACATCGTGGACGTGGACTACAACCAGATCAAGATTTACGTGGGCAACTACGACTTCTGGTACGAGTCCAGCCAGCTGATGCAGCGCCTCATCAAGGAGCAGAACCGCAAGGTGGAGGACAAAATCAAGGACCTCCAGAGCTTCATCGCCCGGTTCTCCGCCAACAAGTCCAAATCCCGGCAGGCCACCTCCCGCCGGAAGCTCTTAGACAAGCTCTCCGTGGAGGAAATGCCCGCCTCCTCCCGCCGCTACCCCTTCGTGGCCTTCACCATGGACCGGGAGCCCGGCAAGGAAATCCTCACCGTGGAAAACCTCTCCAAGACCGTGGACGGCGTCAAGGTCCTGGACAACGTCTCCTTCCGGATCAACCGGGGCGACAAGGTGGGCTTCGTCGGCGAAAACGAGATCGCCGTCACCACCCTTTTCCAGATTCTGATGGAGGAGATCGAGCCCGACGAGGGCTCCTTCAAGTGGGGCATCAGCACCAGCCGCTCCTACTTCCCCAAGGATAACTCCGCCTACTTCGACGGCTGCCGCCTGTCCATCCTGGACTGGATCCGCCAATACGCCCCGCCGGAGGCCCTGGACAGCTACCTCCGGGGATTCCTGGGCAAGATGCTTTTCTCCGGCGACGACGTTTTGAAACCCGTAGAAGTCCTCTCCGGCGGCGAGAAGGTCCGCTGCATGCTCTCCCGGATGATGATGTTCGGCTCCAACGTCCTGATTCTGGACCAGCCCACCAACCACCTGGACCTGGAATCCATCACCGCCGTCAACAACGGCCTGACGGCCTTCAAGGGCATCGTCCTCTTTGCCTCCTACGACCACGAGTTCGTGGAGACCGTAGCCAACCGCATCATGGAGTTCACCCCCGACGGCCTCATCGACCGCCTGAGCACCTACGACGAGTACCTGGAATGGAAACAACAGAACCGGAAGTGAGACAGCTATGACCGAGATCATCGCGCGGCGGCAGTTCCCTCCCCTGTATATCTGGCTGGACCTGGCCTTTCTGGCGGTCTACCTCTTTCTCCTCCTCTGGAAAAAGAAGTACATGACCGTCCTGGTGGGCGCCGTCATGGGCCTGGTTTATATGTTGGTGGACTACGGCATTTTCCACTTAGTCTGCCGCTCCCGGACCATTTCGGAGGGATACAGCCTGTTCTGGGTCCTCCTCTGGATGTCCGTCAGCTACGGCTTCACCAATTTCACCTGGATATGGCTGTGGATTTCCCGGGACTCCCACCTTTTCGAGTGGTCCTTGCTGATCCTCAGCTGGTGGTTCTGCTGCCCCCTGCTGACCCAGACCTTTGCCGGGGACGCCCCGCCGATCACCATCCAGCGCACCACCGGCGCCTACCACGGCTATATGGCCGCCATCCTTTTTGCAGGGTATTTGGGCCTTGTCGTCTACAATCTCTATCAAAAGGAACGGGCCAAGCGGGTGCAGATTCCCTGGCTCCTGGCCATCGGCATCCTGGTCCAGCTGGGCTGGGAGGCCGGGCTCCTCTTGGGCGGCATCCGCAGTGCGGGATTTGCAACCTTGGGCGAGAAGCTCCGTCCCCTCTTAATCAACTCCCTCCTGGAGACCAACCTGGGGATGCCCTACGTCTACGCCATCTATATCGCCCTGTCCCGCCGCTTCACCGAGGACCTCCGTCGGCGTCCCGCCATTCCCTTCCCCGACCGCATCGCCGAAAACAACCGCCAGCGCCCCTCCCGCCCCGCACTCTGACCCATACCGCCCGCCGCCCTCCATCGCGGCAGGCGGTTCCTTTTGCCCTTTTTCCCGCCAAAAGCGCCCACACAAAAAACCACCGCCCGCCGCGATCATCCCATCGCGGCGGGCGGCACATTTTCCCCATCCCGGAACCGTCCTCCCGAGAACCCGCTCCCACCGCGCCGCAGGAGCGGAATCCTGCCGGACTCAGACAGTCCCCGTCACCACCAGAGTGGACACCCCCGGCACGACCTTCCAGGTCCCGTCGGCGTTCTGGACATACGTGGCCGCCGGAACGGTGATCTGCCCCGCCAGAGTGGCAAAAACGCCAGTGGTCTCGTTGTAGGTGTAGTTGGTGTTGGCGGCCCAGGCCGTGCCGTTGAAGGTAACGGCAATGTCCCGGAGCCGGGGATCAAAGGTATCCGTCAGCACCACGGCGTCCTCGACGGTAGCCGGGAGACTGCCGGAATTCTCAATGACAAAGGTGTAGGTCAGCGGACTGTTTTCGGTGACAGTCGCCGGACAAAGGGCCTTGCTGACGCTCAGGTCCGCCCGGTTCTCCATGTTGATGGTCGCCGTCACGGTCAGCGGCGCGGCGATCCCGCCGCCGGTGATGGTAGCCGTGTTGGTGATGCTGGCCTCCACCCCCAGGGGCGCGTAGCCGGTGGCCTGGGCCTCATAGACCAGCAGAACGTTCCCCCCGGCGGGCACATTGATGCCGGTAACGGTCAGGGGCGGACCGCCGTCCACAGTGGGAGCCGCCTGCAATACGCCGTCCACGTAATAGCGCAGGGAGCCCTCCGTGTAGGCCAGGGGATACACCGTTTCGCCGCCGAAGACGTACCCGCCCAGATCGTCCCGGACCGTCAGCCCGGTCAGAGCCGCCGTGCCGCTGTTCACCAGGGAGATCACATAGGTCACGTCGTCCCGGGCGGTGTAGTCGTCGGACACCGCCGTTTTGCCGGCGGACAACGTCTCCAGAATCTCGCCGGTGACGACATTGGATTCAGCGGCCCCGCCGTTGTAGGAAAGGGTCGCCACGTTTGTGAATCTTGCCATGTCTCACACTCCAATTTCAGATCGTAGGGCCGCAGCCCTCGATACAGGCTATGCGCCGCCTCCGGGGACCGTGCCTTCCCCGCCGGATACCCTTCTCCCACCCCAAAGCGCCCCTGTTTTCCCCAAAACCGCCGTGCCCCAAGCGCTGGACATCCTCCCCCGTTTCTGCTATACTGAAAGCACGACTACACATCAAGGAGGATACCACCCATGAACCTCATCCGACTCCAGGCCCCCGACCTGGAAAAAGCCGAAGAACTGGCCGCCGAAATGGGCGGGGACACGGTGTTCAACTTCGTCCACCCCAACAACCACCGGATGATCGGCTTTCTCCGCTCCAAGGGCTACACCGTCCTGAATCTCCTGGAAATCCGCAAGCCCTTCCAGGGCGAGACCCTTACCACCACTATCCGCGTCGGCGATCACACCTTCGATTACTGAATTTCCCCAGACAAAAACCGAGCGCCCCGGCCTTCCCGCCGAGACGCTCGGTTCTTTTTCCGCCCTATTTTCCGCCGGACACCGCCTGGGCCAGAAAGGCCGTCACCGCCTCCCCGGTATCCCGGGGAGCAAAGCAGGTGCGGCCGGTGTCCAGCCCGGCGATCTCCGCCATTTCCTCCTCCGACAGAGTGAAGTCGAAAATGTCCAGATTTTCCCGCATCCGCCGGGGATTGGCGGACTTGACCAGGGGCACGGTCCCCCGCTCTGTCAGCCACCGCAGGACCACCTGGGCCGCCGATTTCCCGTGGGCCGCCCCGATGCGGCAGAGGACCTCGTTCCGGAGCAGGTCCTTCTGCCCGGCGGACAGCGGCGACCAGGCCAGCAGCGAAATGTCCTGGTTTTCCAGATAGGCCCGCTCCCCCTCCCGCTGGAAAAAGGGATTGCACTCCAGCAGGTTCACGGCGGGCTTCACCCGGTTCCAGAACTGGAAGTCCGCCAGCCGGTCCTGGGGAAAATTATCCACCCCCAAAGCCCGGATGCGGCCCGCCTCGTACAGCTCCTCCATGGCCTGCCAGGCCCCGAAGCAGTCGTGATAGGGCTGGTGGATCACATACAGGTCCAGATACGAAAGCCCCAGCCGCTCCATAGACGCCGCAAAGCCCCGCTTGGCCCCCGGATAGCTGATGTCCGGGATCCAGAGCTTGGTGGAAATAAACAGCTCCTTCCGGGGCACCCCGCAGCGGCGGATAGCCCTCCCCACAGCCTCCTCGTTGCCGTAGGCCGCCGCCGTGTCGATAAACCGGCAGCCCGCCTGGATCGCCTGGACCACCGCCTCCTCGCAGACCTCCGGGTCCGTCATGCGGAAAACCCCGTAGCCGATGGGCGGCATGGCGACGCCGTTGTTCAGCAAAACCGCCTTCTTCATGCCTTCTCCCTCTTTTCTTCAGACCGTTTGGCCGGATGACACCACAGCAGCGCCGCAAAAATCAGCAGCGCCGTCACCGACAGGCTGATGGGATACGCCGTCATAATGGTGGAAAACGTCCGGCTCCTGGGGAACACCCACTGAATCCACCCAATGCGGACCCCGCACACCCCCACCATGGTCAGCAGCGCCGGAGCCAGGGAAATCCCGAACCCCCGCAGATACCCTGCCATGATCTCATACAGCAGGCTGAAGGAATGGGAAATCATCACCATCATCAGCCGGATGTAGCCGGTCTCCACCACCTCCGGGTCGCTGTTGAACAGGGTCAGCAGCGGCTTTCCAAAGAGCAGAATCACCGCAATGGCCCCCGCCAGAGCCAGAGCGCCCTCCATCAGACAAAGCGCCAGCGTCCTCCGGCAGCGGCCCACCTGTCCCGCCCAGGAATTCTGCCCTACAAAGGTGGTGCACGCCTGGGAGAAGGAGTTGAGGATGTCGTAGGTGATGATCTCGATGTTGTACGCCGCGCTGGACGCCGCCATGACCACGGTGCCCAGACTGTTGATGGCGGCCTGGATCACGATATTGGAAAAAGCGAACACCGCGCTTTGCAGCCCGGCGGGGAGCCCGATACGGAGGATGCGCCCCAGGATCGCCCCGTCGATCCGCAGCCGCTTGGGGTCCAGCCGGACCTCCCTTGCCGTCCGCCGGAGCCGGACATAAAGCAGCGCGGCGCTGACAGCGTTGGAAATCACCGTGGCAATGGCCACGCCGTTGACCGTCATGCCCAGCACCGCCACGAAAAACAGGTTCAGCGCCACGTTGAGGACCCCGGACACCGCCAGAGCCACCAGCGGGATTTTCGTCTCCCCCACGCTGCGGAAAATGGCCGCCTCAAAGTTGTAAAGCAGAATCACCGGCATCCCGGCCAGATAAATCCGCAGGTACAGAAGCGCCAGGGGGAACACGTCCTCCGGCACCTGGAGCATCCCCAGCAGCGGCCCCGCCGCCAGCTCCCCTACCAGAGCCACCAGCGCCCCGCCCAGCACGGCAAAGACCACCGAGGTGTGGACCGCTTTTTCCACATCCGCCTTGTCCCCCCCGGCCCACGGCGTGGGCGATGACCACGTTGCTGCCCAGGGCGATGCCGATGAACAGGTTGACGATGAGGCTGATAATGGGGCTGTTGGCCCCCACCGCCGCCACGGCCGCCGTCCGCGCCGCGCCGGTGAAATTTCCCACCACCGCCACGTCCGAGGCGTTGAAAAGCTGCTCCAGTATGGCCGTCGCCGCCACCGGCAGGGCAAACCGCGGCAGCTTGGTCCAGATGGGCCCGTGGAGCATATCCAGCTGCCCTGTATGTTTCCGTTCTTCCATATGCAAAACCATCCCGTTCTCGTTGAATTCCTTCCCAATTATACCGCCCCCGCCGATCGATAGCAAATACTTATAAAAAATACATTTCCATAGTTGCAAGGAATGGATTTACGTGGTATACTCTTTTTGAGGTGAAGAACATGGACATTCGCGTGCTCCGATATTTTTTGACCGTGGCAAGAGAGGGGACCATCACCCGGGCGGCGGAAAGCCTCCACATCGCCCAGCCCTCCCTTTCCAAACAGCTGATGGAGCTGGAAGCCCAGCTGGGAAAGCCCCTCCTGATCCGCGGCAAGCGGAAGATCACCCTGACCGAGGACGGCGTCCTCCTGCGGAAGCGTGCGGAGGAGATCGTCTCTCTCCTGGAAAAAACCGAGCAGGAGCTCACCGCCGACCATGGGACCCTCAGCGGTGAAATCGCCGTGGGCGGGATGCCGATACCGTCCCTCCTTCATGCGGCGGCGGAGATGCGGCAGCAGCACCCGGAACTCCGCTTCAACTTTTACAGCGGAGACGCCGCCGCCGTCACCGAACGCCTGGACCACGGCAGCCTGGACTTCGCCGTCCTGCTGGAGCCGGTGGATACGGTGAAATACGAGTACCTCTCCCTGGGGGACACCGCCTGCTGGGGCTTCCTTCTCCCCCAGGACAGCCCCCTGGCGGCAAACCCTGCGGTGACGCCCGAGGACCTGGACCGCGTCCCCCTGATCATCCACCGCCGGGTGGGGCTCCAGCGGGAGATCGCCCACTGGGCTCGGCGGGAGCTGGAGCAGCTGAACGTCGCCGCCACCTACAACGTGGTCAACGGCGATCCCTCCCCCTTTGTCCGCAGCGGACTGGGCTGCTTTCTCACCAGCAGCGACCACCTCCCCAAGCAGCTGGACGCCGGCCTCTGCTTCCGCCCCCTGGACCCGCCCCTGAAGATTCGCCACGCCCTGGTCTGGAAGCGCTACGCCGTCCTCTCCAAAGCGGCCCAGGCGCTGCTGGAAAAGCTCCGCGGGGACGTCCCGGAAAAATAATCCCATTGTTTTCCCCCGCCATTTCTGCTATAATAAGGAAAACGGCGGCCCTCCCGCCGATCTCGCCTTTTAGGAGCGTGACGCATATGAAAAAAACACGACTGGCCGCCCTCCTCCTGGCCGGGAGCCTCCTGCTCCCCCTGACCGCCTGCGCCGCAGAGCCCACCGGCAGCCTCCCCGCAGAACCGTCCTCCTCCGAGCCCTCCATCGCCCCGGAAGAGCCCTCCCGGCCTGCGGAACCGGCAGTGAAAATCACCCCCGCCGCCGTCAGATCCGCGGACACCGAAGTCTACGAGTCCTCGGACTTCACCATGACCATCCCCAAGGGCTGGACCGTCACCACCGGCGGGATCAACATGTACCACAGCATCCGGGTCAGCGACCCCGACGAGCCCCTGAACCAGATGTTCATCCTCCTGAAAGCCGACTGCCTCCTTCACTCCCAGGCGGGCAAGGACGCCTGGCAGTATAACTACGAGCTGGGGAACACCCAGGCGGCGCTTCTGGCCAGCGCCCCGGTCCTGCCCAATCCCTCCACCGAGGGCTTTTACCAGATTTTCCCCCAGTACGTGGACTTTGTCACCCAGATGGAGCCCACCTACGCAGGATACACCTTTCCGACCTTTGAAAACTTCACCGTCACCGACTATTTCTCCGCCGCCGACAGCCTGCAGGACTACGCCCTGGGCGACGGGATTCTCCGGGCGACCTTCACCGATGAAAACGGTGCCGAAGGCGAGGGCATGTTTGCCGCCGCCGTTGTGGATTTTGGAAGTTACCCCATTGCCAACGGTCAAACGGTGGACTACCAGCTGAAAACCGTAGACGGCGGCTACTACATGGCCTATAATGTCATGGCCATTACCGCCGTCAAGGATACCTTCCTGGAGTGGGAAGAATTCCTCACCTCCTGCATGAAGACCCTCCAATACTCCGACAGCTTCGTCAGCGCCGCCAATCAGGCCAGCAATGAAGCCGTGGCCCGGGCTCAGGACATCAGCGCCAATTTCAACCAGATCGCAGACGGCATCCTGTCCTCCTGGATATGGCGGAACAAGAGTGTGGACATCCTCAGCCAGAAGCAAAGCGATGCTATCCTTGGTTATGAACGGGTCATTGACAATGAAACGAACGTGCTTTACCGCGTTCCCAGCGGTTGGAGCGATATCTATGACGGCCACCGCTATCGGCTCGTCACCGATGACGATGCGTACTACAACCCCATCAGCGGCTACATTGAACTGGAATAAGGAGCGTTTTCTTTGGAATGGATTCTATCGGCGGACAACCGCCTCCTGACCCTGATCCAGGAGCACCTGCGCACCCCCTTGGGCGACGCGGTGATGCCCTGGATCACCGCCCTGGGAAACCTGGGGATTTTCTGGATTCTCCTGGCCGTCATCCTGCTCTTTTTCCCCAGATGGCGGATGGCCGGGGTCCAGATGCTGACAGCCATGGCCCTGGCCACCCTGGTCGGCACCGTGATTTTGAAACCCCTCATCGCCCGGGAGCGCCCCTTCCTTGCCAACGACTTCACCGGGCTCCTCATCGCCGCCCCTAAAGACTTTTCCTTCCCCTCAGGACACTCGGCGGCATCCATGGCGGTGGCAGCGGTCCTCCTCCGCCGGAGTTCCAGAGCAGGCGTCCCCGCCCTGGTCCTGGCCCTGCTCATCGCCTTCTCCCGGATGTACCTCTACGTCCACTACCCCTCCGACGTCCTGGCCGGACTGCTCCTGGGGGTCCTCTCCGCCCTGGCCGGGATGCGGCTGGTCAGCTTCCTGTGGTCCAGACGCCCCGGAGCCCACGCCCGGGATCAAAAAGTGTGAACAATCTGTAAATATTATTGGAAAACTTCGGGTCTTCTCTTGATTTTTCTCCCCAAAGGTCGTATACTGAAAGCATGAATTAGCACTCAATTATTTTGAGTGCTAATTTTTCCAAAGAACAAAGAAAGGTTCGATTGTATATGGCAAAGAAGCAATTCAAAGCAGAATCCAAACGCCTGCTGGACATGATGATCCACTCCATCTACACCCACCGGGAGATTTTCCTCCGGGAGCTGATCTCCAACGCCAGCGACGCCATTGATAAGCTCTACTACAAAGCCCTGACCGACGGCATTTCCGGCCTGAACCGGGACGATTTCGCCATCCGCCTCACCATCGACAAGTCCGCCCGGACCCTGACCGTCTCCGACAACGGCATCGGCATGACCGCCGAGGAGCTGGAAAACAACCTGGGCACCATCGCCCAGAGCGGCTCCCTGAAATTCAAAAAGGACGCCGAGGAAAAGGACGACATCGACATCATCGGCCAGTTCGGCGTGGGCTTCTACTCCGCCTTCATGGTCAGCGATAAGGTCACAGTGATCTCCAAGCCCTACGGCTCCGACAAAGCCTGGAAGTGGGAATCCACCGGCGCCGACGGCTACACCGTCACCGAAGCCGAGAAAGACTCCCACGGCACCGACATCATCCTGAGCATCAAGGAAAGCACCGAGGAAGAGTCCTACGACGAGTTCCTGGACGCCTACCGCATCCAGAGTCTGGTGAAAAAGTACTCCGACTACATCCGCTACCCCATCAGAATGGAAGTGGAAAAGAGCCGCATGAAGGAAGGCACCGGCACCGACGACAAGCCCGCCGAGTATGAGACCTACACCGAAGTGGAGACCCTGAACAGCATGGTCCCCATCTGGCGGAAGAACAAAAGCGAGCTGAAGCCCGAGGACTACAACCAGTTCTACAAGGAAAAATTCTTCGACTACCAGGACCCCCTGGCAGTGATCCATTCCAGCACCGAAGGTGCGGCCACCTACAACGCCCTCCTGTTCATCCCCTCCAGGCCGCCCTTTGACTTCTACACCAAGGAGTACGAAAAGGGCCTCCAGCTCTACGCCAGCGGCGTCCTCATCATGGACAAGTGCCCGGACCTTCTCCCCGACTACTTCAGCTTCGTCCGGGGCCTGGTGGATTCCCAGGACCTGTCCCTGAACATCTCCCGGGAGATGCTCCAGCACGACCGCCAGCTGAAGCTCATCGCCGACCGTCTCCAGAAGAAGATCAAATCCGAGCTGAAATCCATGCTCTTAAACGACCGGGAAAAGTACGAAACCTTCTATAAGAGCTTCGGCCTGACCCTGAAATACGGCGTATACAGCGGCTACGGCGCCAACAAGGACGTGCTCCAGGACCTGCTGCTGTTCTACTCCTCCTCGGAGAAGAAACTGGTCACTCTGGAGGAATACAAAGGCCGGATGAAGGAGGACCAGAAGTATATCTACTACGCCTGCGGCGAAACCGTGGAGAAGATCGACCGCCTGCCCCAGACCGAGCTGCTCCGGGACCACGGCTACGAGATTCTCTACTGCACCGACGACGTGGACGAGTTCGCCCTCCGGATGATGCGGGACTTCGACGGCAAGGAATTCCGCTCCGCCTCAGATAAGGACCTGGGCATCGACGACGCCGCGGAAAACGAGTCCGTCAAGGAAAAGGCCGAGGAGAACAAAGAGCTCCTGCGGCTCCTGAAGGACGACCTGGACGGCAAGGTCAAGGACGTCCGCCTCTCCACCCGCTTAAAGAGCCACCCTGTCTGCCTCAGCGCCGACGGCGGCGTCTCCATCGAGATGGAAAAGGTCCTGAACACCATGCCCGGGGACCAGAAGGTCCAGGCCCAGCGCGTTCTGGAGATCAACCCCAGCCACCCCATCTTCGAGACCCTGAAAAAGCTCTTTGCCGAGGACCCGGAGAAGCTGAAATCCTACGCTGGACTGCTCTACACCCAGGCGCTCCTTATCGAGGGCCTGCCCATCGACGACCCGGTGGCCTTCTCCAACGCCGTCTGCGACCTGATGACCAAGTAATGGCAGGTTGTCCAAAAACGCGCACATCACTTTGTGCGTAAACACCATTTGCAAACTCCCTCAAAATCCCGTATAATGGAACTACAACGTGTGGCGTTTCTGCGTAAATCCGGTTGCAGAAACGCCGCGCGTTTTTTTGCGCAGCTCCCAAAACCGAAAATTCACCGAAATCGTGTAGCAGAAATGCGTAAGTCCGGGTTTGCGGACTGCGCGTTTTTTATTTTACACAAGAAAGGTGATTTTCATGGAAGAAACCAATCAGTTCCTGGGGACCCAGCGGGTGGGCTCCCTGATGCGGCGGTACGCCGTCCCCTGCATCATCTCCCTGCTGGTAGGCGCCCTCTATAACATCGTGGACCAGATTTTCATCGCCAACGCCAGCTACCTGGGTTCCTACGGCAACGCGGCCAACACCGTGGTTTTCCCCCTGACCGTGGTGGTCCTGGCCGTCGCCGTTATGATCGGCGACGGCTGCTGCGCCTTCGTCAGCCTCTCCCTGGGCCGGAACGACCGGGAAACCGCCCGGCGCAGCGTCGGCAATGCCGTGGTTCTCTCCGCCGCCAGCGGATTGGCGCTGATGGCGGTCTACCTTCTCTTTTCCGACGGCATCCTCACCCTGTTCGGCGGCACCGTCAACGCCGGGACCTTCCGCTATTCCCAGGAATACTTCTTCTACATCACCCTGGGCATCCCCTTCTACCTGTTCGGCCAGGCCATGAACCCCATCATCCGCGCCGACGGGAACCCCCGTTTCGCCATGCTCTCCACCCTGGCCGGCGCGGTGCTGAACCTGATCCTGGACCCCATCTTCATTTTCGCCTTCCGCTGGGGCATGATGGGCGCGGCGGTGGCCACGGTCATCGGCCAGGTGGCCACGGCGGCCATGGCGGTCTGGTACCTGTTCCGCATGAAGATCGTCAGGCCCGCCCCCCACGATTACGCCCTCCGCGGCAGAATCTGCGGCCGGATGCTGTCCCTGGGCATCACCAGCTTCCTCTCCCAGATCAGCCTGGTGGCGGCCATGGCGGCCATCAACAATATGCTCCGGAAATACGGCGCTTTAGACCCGATTTTCGGCCAGGAGCAGTACGCCCAGATTCCCATGGCCGTGGTGGGCATCGTCATGAAGTTCTTCCAGATCGTCATTTCCATTGTCGTTGGCATGGCGGCGGGCTGTATCCCCATTGTGGGCTATAATATGGGCGCGGAAAAGCCCCACCGTGTCCGGGAGCTTTTCACAAAGCTCCTGATCGCCGAAGCCCTGACAGGCGCGGCCGCCCTTCTCCTGGCGGAGGGCTTCCCCCGGCAGCTCATTGCCATCTTCGGCGCGAAAAACGAAAGCGCCTTCTACACTGATTTCGCCGTCAGGGCCTTCCGCGTCTATCTCTCCATGATGGTCCTGGCCTGCGTGAACAAAGCCTGCTTCATCTTCCTCCAGGCCGTTGGAAAGGCCCTGGAATCCACCCTGCTTTCCGTGTTCCGGGAGGTAGTCTTCGGCGTAGGCTTTGCCCTCCTCCTTCCCCTGTTCTTCGGCCTGGACGGCGTCCTCTACTCCATGCCCCTCTCCGACATCCTCACCTTCCTCATCGCCCTTTTCCTGATTTTCAAAACCTACCGAACCCTCCGCACCCCCTCCCACGCCTGACTCCGCCGCCCGAACCACCCAAAGCCTCCCCCCACCTGACCCCTACCGCCTGAACCGCCCGCCAGGAGCCCCTTCCACCCAAACACATCCCACTCCCCGCGAAAGCCGTGCCAAAAATCCCCCCTACCTTCTCAACCACCCATAACTCCGAAAAACAATCCTCCGGCATAAACCCCGCCCTTCTCCGCCATCCCCCTTTTTCCAAATTCCCAAACCCTACCGCCCCACAAAAAAGTCCCGCCTCCCGGATTTCACCCCAGGAGACGGGACTTTCCTCATTCACTTTTCCACCCAGATCAGCGCCGCTGCCACATCGTTGACGTTGGTTCCCGTGGGCCCGGTCATCACCAGCCCGTCGCAGGCCGCCAGCGCGTGATACGCGTCGTTGTCCCTGAGCACCGCCGGGATGGCGATTCCCTTTTCCCGGAGGACCGCCGCCGTAGCGCCGTCCACGATCCCCCCGGCGGCGTCAGTGGGCCCGTCGGTGCCGTCGGACCCCACGGAAACCACGGCCACCCCTGAAAGCCCGTCCAGCTCCGCCGCCGCGGCCAGAGCCAGCTCCTGATTCCGGCCGCCCAAGCCCTTGCCGGTGAGCTCCACCACCGTCTCGCCCCCGGCGATCAGGGCCACCGGCTCCGAAGCCGCCCCCCGCTGATACCGGGCGCAGGCCCCCAGAAACGCCCCGGCCTCCTTGGCCTGGCAGGACAGGGAATCCGTCAGGATTACCGGCCGGTATCCCAGAGCCGCCGCCTGATCCGCCGCCGCCCGGCAAAGCTCCGATACGCTGCCGGTGATCCGGGTCTCCACATTGGTCAGAACCTTTGGCGTCTCAACCCGGAGCAGCTCCCAGACCCGCTCCGACAGCTTCAGCCCGTAGCGCTCCGCCACGGCCACAGCCTCCGCCGCCGTGGAGCTGTCCGGGCAGGCCGGACCCGACGCGATCACGTCCAGCCGGTCCCCCACCACGTCGGAGAGCATCACGGCAAAGACCCGGGCCGGGCGGCACAGCTCCGCGAACTTCCCGCCCTTCACCGCCGAAAGCCGCTTCCGAACGGCGTTGACCTCCCCGATGGAGGCCCCGCAGGCCAGAAGCTGCCGGTTCACTTCCGCCAGCTCCTCCAGCGGGATCAGTGGCTTTTCAAACAGCGCCGACCCGCCGCCGGACACCAGAAACAGCACCGTGTCCTCCGGCTCCAGCCCCCGGACCAGCTCCAGGACCCGCTCGGTTCCCGCCACAGACCCTTCGTCCACCACCGGATGCCCGGCCTCGTAAAGCTCCAGATTCCCGATGGGCCCGGCAACATGCCCGTATTTTGTCAGCACCGCGCCCCTTTCGATCCCATCCGGCCCCAGGACCCGCCAGGCCGCGTCGGCCATCCGCCATGCGGCCTTTCCGATGGCAATGAGGACCACCTTTCCCGGAAAACTGCGCCCTTCCAGGGCCCTTTCCACCGCCTCGTCCGGCAGACAGGCCCGGATGGCCTCCCGGGCGATCTGCCCGGCGTCCTTGCGAAGATTTCGTTTCATAAAATCCCTCCCATTCTTCCTATCATACCATAAGCGCCCCCTTTTGCCAAGAAAAATCCGCAAAAAAAGAGACAGGCATCGGCTGCCTGCCCCTTTTCTTCGATTATTCCTGCCGGATCGCCGTCAAGGCACTGATCTTGACCGCCCGGTTTGCCGGTGAGAATCCGGACACCAATCCCACCAGAGTGGCGAAAATCAGCGCGCCGATGACCAGCCACCAGGGGATAATGGACAGCCCCCCGATGGAAAGCCCTCCGATGTCCCAGATGCTCCCCCCGCCTCCGCTGCCGAAGGTGTTGATGAGGAAGGAGATGAGGTAGCTGATCCCCACCCCCACGATGCCGCCCAGCAGGCCGATGGTTCCGGCCTCCATAAGGAACATGGTGCGGATGTCGCTGATAACGCACCCCAGAACCTTCATGACGCCGATCTCCCGGGTCCGCTCGTAAATGGACATGATCATAGTGTTGGTGATGCCCAAGGCTGCAACCAGCAGCGAAATGGCGCCCAATCCGCCGAAGATCATCTGCTGCTGCCGGGTCTGCTCCTCCAGAGGCTTCCGGATGGACTCCATGGAGTCGGTCTGATAGCCGTAGCCCTGCAAAATCTCCTCCACAGCCGCCACATGCTTCATGTCGTCTACCTTCACATAAACGTTGTTGTAGGAAAAGACCTTTTTCTTGTCTTCCTTGACGTTGTTTAACTTATTGTACTCCTTTTCCAAAGAGCGCAGATAGTTCACGTCCATGAATATGCCGTAGGGCGAGGGGTTCCGGCTCCAATCCTCCACCATGATGCCGGTGCAGTTCAGCTTTTTGGCCTTCACCTTTTTGGATGCGGTGCCGTCATCCTTGTTGATGACCAGCTCCAGCTTATCCTTCATGACATTGACTGGAGGATCCCCGGAACGGTCATTCCACCAATTGTTCTTCTTGGGATTATAGAAATCGTACCCGGCAGAAGAGCCGAACACGACAACTCCCTCATAGCCGGTAGTGGAGTCGGGCATCTGCCCCTCCTGCATCTCATATCCCATGAGTTTCAAGGCTTCAAAATCCACGCCAGTAATCTGGCTGGAGTACTGATATTTGCCGCTTTTGATGGTAAAGGCGTTCCAGTTGTCCGGATTATACGCCGGTGTCACTGCCTGAACATATTTCAGTTGCCGGATGGTGTCCAGCATGGCGTCATCCAGCGCCGGCTTATCGCTGCCGAGTTCCGACCTTCCACCGTAGTTGTAGATGCTGATAATGGTCAAATCACCCATCTGGGCCAGAGAATCCTGCATGGTCTTCTGCATACCAAGACCCAAAGAGATCATGACCACGATGGCGCAGGTGCCGATGACGACACCGGTCACGGTCAGGAGCGTCCGAACCTTCCGTTTCCAGAGGTTCGAGAGGCTCATGGCGATCATATCTCTCAATCTCATTTTTCCGCATCCTCATCGTCGTAGTCATCCTCGGCGTCCTGAGATTTCTGCTTTTTCTTCTTGGCCGCCTTGACCACGATCACGACCACGACTACCGCCACAACAACGCCGCCGGCAATGATGGCAATCACCGCCCAGGTGGGCAGGCCGGTCTTTTCCGGTTCCACAGGGCCTACCGGATCATCGGGGCCTATGGGGTCAACCGGCTCGTACTCCATGACCTCGCTTTCGATCTCCTTGACCACTTCCTTGACCTCGCCGTTGGCGTCCTCATAGGAGAAGGTCAGGGTGGCTTTCAGCGTGCCTGCCTGGGTGGGATTCAAAGAAATGTCAAAGCTGTCGCCGGAGCCGGACTCCACGTTGCCGATGTAGCTTTCGCTTTCCGCCGTGGTGAAGCCCTCGCCCTCGATTTTCACCGAGAGGTTGAAAATGGTGCTCTTGCCCTTGTTCACATAGGAAACATTGCCGGAAAGGGTGTCGCCTACGTAAACGGGTCCCCACATCTGCACGTCGCCGATCTCGAAGCGGTCCGGCTGGGTCAGGGGGATGGAGATGGTCTCGGTGGGGCTCAGCTCAATGCGCTCCTTGTTGACCACCGCCTCATAGTTAAAGGCGATGTCCAGTCCGTAGGATTTCGGGGAAGCGTCAGCCTTGGGCAGCAGATCGATGGATTCCTCAATGGTGCCGCCTGCGGGGATTTTCTCCACAAAGAAGGTGTTGGAGGAGTTGGCAGGCGAGAACACGCCGCCGGTGGTGGCGTCCGCGGAAGAAGAAACGGTGATCTTCACGTTCTCGATGGCCACCTTGCCCGCGTTCCGGATTTTCATGGTCAGGGTAAAGACCTTGCCGCCAGTAACGGAGGTCTCCCCCTCGTCGCCGTAGGTGTAGCTCTCAATGACGATCTGGGGCTTGCCTGCAGGAACGCCGTTGTCGTCGGCGCCTGCCGCGCTAGCCTTGACGGGGATAAACGCCTTGGCGGAAGCGGTGTTCTCACCCGCCGTCAGGGAGACGTCCAGGATGTAGTTGCCGGTGTTCATGCTGCTGCTGGTGTTCAGGTTAAAGACCAGACTGGTGGTCGCTCCGGCGTCCAGGGAGGAAACGTACTGGGTATCCAGGCTGTTGTTCATGGTGAACCCGTCGGTAGACAGGCTGCCCAGGGTCACCGCGCCGTTTTTCACGGTGCTGCTGCCGGTGTTCTTGACGGTAAGGGTCAGCTTGCAGCCGTTTCCGGCGGTAACGGTGCCGGGATTCACGGAGTATCCCACCACCTCCAGCTTGCCCTCGCCGCTCTGACCGGTGGAGCCGGTGACTTTCAGGTTGAAATCAAAGGTCTCGGAAACGGTCTCCCCGCTGTACTTGTACGCAGCGGTGACTTTCACGGAAGAAACGCCGGAAGCCGCCGAAGCAGCCGCCGTCAGGGGGATTTCCAGGTTCTTGGTCTCCTTGGCCGCGAAGGTCAGCTTCTGGGAGAAGGACGCGCCGTCCACATACACCCCATCGGGCAGGTCCACAGTGAACTGCACCTCGGAGAACCGGCGGCTGGTGGTGTTGACGATGGGAAGGACCAGCTTCTTGGTCTCCCCGGCGCTGATGGAGGGAAGGGCGGTGCCGTCCTTCACGGCAAAGGAGTTGCCGGAAGGCTTCGCCGGCTGATCATTCCCGTCATCCCGGGGAATGAAGTAGCCGGAAACGCCGCAGTCCGCCGAATCGCCGCCCACTTCCACCAGAATGGAGGGGCTGCCCTCGCCGCTGTATGTAAGGCTTACGGTAAAGGACGCGCTGCCGTTGGCGTCAAAGGAAACGGTCCTCTCAATGGTGTCGGTGATGCTGCCCAGCCCCGTAATGGTAACGTCGGCGGTCGTCCCCTTCACCGAAGCGCCGGTGATGTTGATTTTCGCCGCAAAACGGCTCCCGGCCTCCACCGTCGCGGAGGTGGACGCGGTCACGCTCATCCCGGCGGCCTTCACCGGCGCCGCGCCGACGACGATCAGCATCAGCATGGCCAAAGCGGTCAGGAAACCGGCTGCTCTTTTAAGAATAGTCTGATTCATAATTCTGCCCTCAGTTTTCCGTATCAGCGGAAAACTCCTTTCTTGAAAATTGTCATGCCAGCTTGTCGCCGGCCAGGTCCACATTCTGTTCTACGTTGGGCTCCGGGGCCTTTTCCGCCTTGGGAGCCGCCTCCGCTTCCTCGCGGCCCAAAATGGAGTGGTTCGGTTCGTCGCTGATGATGTTTCCGTCCACCAGATGGACGATCCGGTCCGCGTACTGTGCGATGTCCCGGTCGTGGGTGACCAGGATCAGGGTCTCGTTGTGCCGCCGGGCGATGCCGACGATCATCTCCATAACCTCTTTGGTGGTTTTGGAGTCCAGGTTCCCGGTAGGCTCGTCAGCAAAGACGATCTTGGGCTTTGCCACAAAGGCCCGGGCGATGCCCACCCGCTGCTGCTGGCCGCCGGACATCTGGGTGGGCTTATGGAGCATCCGTTCCCCCAGATTCACGGCCTTGAGCATCCGTTTGGCCTCCTTGACCCGCCTGGCCTTGGGCACCCCCTTGAATTCCAGGGGTAAGGCGACGTTTTCCACCGCCGTCATGGTCGGCATCAGGTTGTAGGACTGGAAGATGAAGCCGATGTTCTTCTGCCGGAACAGGGCCAGCTGCTTTTCGCTGAGCTTCACCATGTCCACGCCGTCGATGATCACCGCGCCCCGGGTGGGTTTTTCCAGCCCGGCCATGATGTTCAGCAGCGTGGATTTGCCGGACCCGGAGGTGCCCAGAATACAGCAAATCTCCCCGGCCTCTATATCCAGGTTGATCCGGTTCAGGGCGATGACCCGTTCCTTATCCACCCGATACACTTTTCGAATATCCTTGACACTTATCAGGCTCATGTTGGTTCTCCTAACGTCAGATTTTGCGAAGCGTTTCCTCCATTCTCCAAAATTCGTATCAATCAGACCGGCGGCGATCTTTTTTCTCTCTGCCGCCTATCCCCAGTATACCATATGCGCCCGGGGAAATCCAATGAAAATACGGTTACAAACCTTAAGGTTTCCTTAACCGTTTCGTCATTTATTCAGTGAAAAAATCCGCCGCATCTGTTGCAGCCCCGGAAAATTTTTCCTACTTCATGAGTTTTTTGAGGAGCCCCAGCTTCCCCCGGTAGGGCGGGTACCGCACCGGAAGGTCCAGCCAGGTCCCCCGTTTCAGCACCGGTTTCCAGTGGGTGAAGGTGTCGAAGCCCGCCTTTCCGTGGCAGCCGCCCATTCCCGACTCCCCCACTCCCCCGAAGGGCAGATTGTGGGGCAGCAGATGGACGATGGTGTCGTTGAGGCACCCACCCCCGAAGCTCAGCTCCCCCAGCACCCGGCGGATGACCTCCCGGTCCCGGGTAAAAAGATACAGCGCCAACGGCTTCGGCCGTTCCAGAACGAAGTCCAGGACCTCCCCGATCTCCCCGTAAGGGATCACCGGCAGGATTGGCCCGAAGATTTCCTCCTTCATCACCGGCCGCTCCGGCCCGGGCGCGTCCAGAACCGTCAGGGCCAGCTTCTGCCCCTCCGGATCGGCCTCCCCGCCGAACAGCACCCGTTCACCGTCCAGGAGCCCCGCCAGCCGGTCAAAATGCCGCCGGTTGACGATCTGCGGGTAGTCCCCGCTGGCCAGCATCCCCCCGGGGAACAGGACCTCCGCCTGCCGCCGGAGCTCCCGGAGGAACGCCTCCCGCACCGGCTCCTGGACCAGCACATAGTCCGGAGCCACGCAGGTCTGCCCGGCGTTCAGGCACTTCCCCCAGACGATCCGCCGGGCCGCCAGGGGGATGTCCGCCGTCCTGTCCACGATGCAGGGGCTCTTTCCCCCCAGCTCCAGCGTCACCGGCGTGAGGTTCTTGGCCGCCGCCGCCATGACGATCCGCCCCACCCGGGGGCTTCCCGTGAAAAAGATGTGGTCGAATCCCAGGTCCAGCAGCCGGGTGTTCCCCTCCACCGAGGCCCGGCGCACCGCCACATACTCCGGCGGATACAGGCGTTCCAGCATCTCCGCCAGGACCCCCGACGTCCGGGGCGCGTCCTCCGGCAGGACCAGGACGGCGCAGTTCCCGGCGGCTATGGCCGAAACCAGCGGCGCTAAGATCAGCTGCACCGGATAGTTCCAGGGCGCCAGGATCAGGACGCAGCCCTTGGGCTCCGCCATGAGCCTCCCCCCGGAGGGGAACTGGGTCAGCGGCCCCGGGACCCGCTTGGTCCGCGCCCAGCCCTTCAGATGCCCCAGGGCGGCCCGGATTTCTCCCCGAACCACCCCCAGCTCCGTGGCGTAGGCTTCGAAGGGGCTTTTCCCCAGGTCCGCCGCCAGAGCCTCCAGCAGCGCCGGCTCCCAGTCTCCCAGGCCCCGGAGCAGCTTCCGCAGCTGTTCCCGCCGGAACCCCAGCCCCCGGGTCGCCCCGCTCCGGAAATACGCCCGCTGCCCCTCCAGAATCTCCCGTTCCTCCATAAAAACTCCTCCGTTTCTTCTTCGCTCCATCAAAAATCCGCCGTTTTTTAAAAAATCCGCCCTCCCCCCTTGACACCGCCCCCGAATTCCGCTATACTGTAATGATTTAGCAAAGCTAAATGGGCGGCGTGGGCAAAAAGGAGGAAGCGTATGTATCACTATGTCAAAAATCAAGAGTTTCTGTGCGCCATGAAAAGCGATTGCGCCGACCTTATCAACCAACTGGTCCAGCGCATCAACAACGATGACTGCATGGAGGTCCATGCGGAACTGGTCGGCAGCGGAAAATGGAACCTTATTACACAAAACGGACAAGAACCCATCGACCTCGATTATAACCTGGTTATCGACAACATCGGCCGCCGAATGTCAAGCAGTTATTCACTGCTCGGGCGCGAACAGCAAATCAAAGAATACGTCCGCCAGCAGTTCAATTTCATCCTTCAGAAAAACGATGCAGAAGACTGTGACGATTCCACCTCTGCCTTAACCACAAAATGCTGGTATTTCCAAAAGTGGCCCACCCTAAAATACCACATCGACCTCGCCATTGTCCGAAAATATCTTACCGGCTGGCAGCGTCTCCGCCACGAAAAAACCGGCTATACCAGTTTCGACCGCTGGTACTGGAACCAAATCCCCAATCTCACAGAAATAGAAGAAAAAGCCTCACGCCTCAACCATGATGGCCTATGGGAAGAAGTGCGTGCCCAGTACCTGGATAAGAAAAACCTCTATCTCCAGCGCAACGACCATAACCACTCGTCTTTCATCGTTTATATCGAAACCATCAACGAAACCTTTAACAAATTTTACCGTTCCAATGGCTGGTCTTCATCGGAAGGAACAAGATACGTCCGCAAATAACCAACGCCCCGTCCGTCCCACACAGGGCCCGGACGGGGCGTTTTCTCAGCTGTTCTTCATCATCACGCCCTCGACCGCGTTGGCCACGTGCTCGCAGGCGTCGCAGCAAAGCTCCAGCCGGTCGAAGATTTTGGTCCACGCCACGATCTCCACCGGGTCCTTGCAGTTGAGGTACAGGTTCCGCACCGCCTCGGTGTACATCCGGTCCCCGACCTCCTCCAGCCGGTTGATCTCGATGATGCTTTCATGGATGGTGGTGGATTTCCGGAAGTTCTGGAAGTCCTCCATGGTCTTTTTCAGGCCGTTGCAGCACTGGACCACCACGTCCACAAAGTCGATGGCCTCGGGCCGGATGGCCTGGATGTTGTACATGTAGACCCCCATGAGCACGTCCTCGATGCTGTCCGTGACATTGTCGATCTCCTGGCCCAGCTCGATGATGTCCTCCCGCTCGATGGGGGAAATGAACTCCCGGGCCAGCCGGTTCATCATGTCGTGCTTGCCCATGTCGGCGGCGTGCTCGATTCCGTGGAGGTTGGTCATCATCTCCGCCAGCCCCGTGGGATCGAATCGCTTCAGCGAAGTCTCCAGGATTTCGGCGGACTGGCAGGAGTAGTCCACCAGCTGCACGAACGCCTCAAAATAGTTGAAGTCCCGTTTGTTTCCCATTGCCGTTCTCCTTTGCTTTTACTGAAAAATCCACATAAACAGCCTGGCCATCAGATAGCCGATGATCCCGCACCCCGGAAAGGTCAGCACCCAGGTCAGGACCATCTCCTTCACCGTCCCCCAGTTCACCGAGGACAGCCGCTTGGAGGCCCCCACGCCCATGATGGCGGTGGTTTTGGTGTGAGTGGTGCTCACCGGCACCCCGGTCAGGGAGGAGAACAGCATGCACCCTGCGGCGGCCAGGTCCGCGGAGAAGCCCTGGTAGGTCTCCAGCTTCACCATGTCCATGCCCACGGCCTTGATGATCCGATACCCCCCGATGGAGGTCCCCAGGGCCATCACTGCGGAGCACAGCACCATGAGCCACACCGGAATCTGGAAGTCCGACGCGCTGCCGTTTCCGCTGGCCAGAGCGATCCCCAGCAGGAACACCCCCATGAACTTCTGGCCGTCCTGGGCCCCGTGCATAAAGGCCGTGGCCGCCCCGCCTGCAATCTGCGCCCCCCGGAAAAACCGGGAGGTCCGCCGCCGGTCCATTCTCCGGCAGATGAGCTCCACCAGCTTCGTCGCCAGATAGCCGCTGCCGAAGCCCAGCACCGTGGACAGCGCCAGCCCGTAAAGGACCTTGACCCACTCCCCGCCGTTGACGCCGGAGATCCCCCCCTGAAGGGCGATGGCCGCCCCGGAGAGCCCGGCTATCAGGGCGTGGCTCTCGCTGGTGGGGATGCCGAAGGCCCAGGCCGCCGTGGCCCAGGCCACAATGGCGAACAGCGCCGCGCATAAGGCCACCAGCGCCTGGTGGCTATCCCCCCCGAAGTCCACCATGTTGTAGATGGTCATGGCCACCGTGCTGTTGACCACCGTCATCAGCAGCACCCCGAAGAAGTTGAACACTGCGGCCATGAGAATGGCCCTTTTCGGCCCGATGGCCCGGGTGGAGACGCAGGTGGCGATGGCGTTGGGTGCGTCGGTCCAGCCGTTGACCAGGATCACGCCCAGGGTGAGGACGACGGTAACGGCTAGCGCCGGGTTGTGCGCCAGCTGGCTCAAGAATTCGGAAAATCCGATGGTCATAAGTTCCTCCCGTCCCAAATCGGAGCGTTTTTGCCCCTTTCGCAGACATATTTACCCTTTTATGTTACCATATTTCGGGAAATTTCGCAAGAATGACACAATTATTTTACCCAAACTTTACACAAGCACCTTGTATTCCGGTAAAATTCCTGTATAATAGAAATATCCTGTGCCGATTCCCGGCAAAAATTCCTCAAACGATACCCTCCGGCGCCCTCACCGGCTTGAATCCCCCGCGCCATCCCCTGGAAGCGCCGTCCCCGACCCCGTCGGCTTCCCGCCCACGAAACTTTTTCCCAATCAGCAGCCACCAGCACCCAGGGCGGCCCATCCCCCAAAGCTCTCATGCCGCACCGACAGCCCCGGTCATCCAACCCCACCCGAAACCGCTGGCCCGCTGCCGTCCTTTTTCAGAGATACCGCCCCTTGGCACTTCCTGTTAACCAGGCGCTTTCCTCCACGAACAAAAAGCCCCTTGAAAGCCTGCTGCCAACGCTCACTTCGCTTAAAGCAGCCCCTTTTATGAGCCCATCGGCGACCCGGCGCTATCCGGCCCCATCCATAGCCGCACGAACCAGCCGGTCCGAATCAGCCTTGTAATTCATCGGTACTGCCGCCTGTCCCGCGGCATATAAACAAGCGGTCCGCCCCAGCCAACTCTCCTCCTCATCGAATCCGCCGCCTGCAGCCGATAATGACCCGGGCAGCATCGACCGCAAAATGCAGCGAGCACCTTCACCGGCCACTCCGACGCATCCTAATCGAGACCAATCACTGGCCCGAATCTTCTTACAACACTCGTTTCCATCACTTTCCGGAAGCGCCGCCCCCTTTGCTTTCCCCACAAACCTACACGTTCCCTTTGCTTTCCCCACAAACCATGCAATGGACGGCTTTCTGCTCAAAAAGTTTCCCCACATCGAAACCCGCCGCCCGCAACCGCCAGCGGCAGCGCAACCCATCCCGAACCCGGAGCGAAACCCTTTCTCACCGGCAGACCCGACACGATCCAAATCCATTGAAAACGGAGGCCGCTGCATCCCCATGAAAAAGTACCTGCTCAACATCTTCAAGGGCCTGCTGGTCGGCGCGTCCATGCTGATTCCCGGAGTCAGCGGCGGGACCATGGCCATCATCCTCAACACCTACGACGACCTTCTGGCGGCAGTGAGCCACTTCTTCCAAAGCCCCAAAAAGCATTTCCTCATGCTGGCCACCTTCAGCTGCGGCGGCCTCCTGGGGATTTTCCTCTTTTCCAAGCCCATCCTGACCCTGACGGAGCGCTTCCGTTTCCCCATGCTCTTTCTGTTTCTGGGGGCCATTCTGGGCGGCATCCCGGCCCTGTGGAAGAAAGCGGAAATCCGTTCCTTCCGCCCCTATCAAATCCTCTGGCCGATTCTCGGCATCCTCTTTGTCACCGGCCTGTCCCTGATTCCGGACACCCTGTTTACCAACTCCGGCGGCGGCTTTGTTTATCTTCTGCTGCTGGTCCTGGCCGGCGTCCTGGCGGCGGTGGCCCTGATTCTGCCCGGCATCAGCCTTTCCTATATGCTCCTGGTCCTGGGCCTTTATGAGCCCACCATGACCGCCATCCACCAGCTGGACTTTCCTTTCCTGTTGCCCATGGGTCTGGGCCTGGCCGCCGGGACCCTACTCATGGTCAAGGCCCTGGAAAAGGCCATGGTCTCCTACCCCAAAGTGACCTACCCGGTGATCATCGGGTTCCTCCTGGGCTCCCTCCCCGCTGTCTTCCCCGGAATCCCCACCGGCATCGACTGGCTCATCTGCCCCCTGACCCTGGCAATCGGCTTCTCCGCCGTCTGGTTCCTTTCCCGCATCACCTCGGATTGACCCTCTGCCTCAACAACACCAAACCCGCACCTGCGTTTCCCCAAAAAGGAATCGGGGGCGGGTTTGTTCCGTTATTTTATATTCACTCCAAAAACATCCTCCCCCAGACCCGACCACGGTCCACTATCAAGGTCACCCCAAAAGTCTGACCTTTTGCCCCCAGCAATACCCAAGCGGCACCCGTGTTCCCCCAAAAAGGAACCTGTGCGGGTTTATTTCGCCTTTTTTGTAACCGTTCCAAAGTCTCTCATAGTCGGCCTGTATGCTCCCAACCCGGCCTTTTGACACCTAACAATACTCAAATCACACCTTGCGTTTCCCCAAAAGGAACCGGGGGCGGTTTTCTTACCTCTTGGCAGCTGTCTCAAAACCTTCTCCGACCTGACCCCAAAACCTGACTGATAGTCAATCCTCTTTATAGCCGCCCTACCCAAACTTATCCCAGATATGCCTGCCGTCCCCTCAATCAGGGCCGCGAAAACGATGTCGTCCCCAAAGTGACCTACCCGGTGATCATCGGCTTCCTCCTGGGCTCCCTTCCCGCTGTCTTCCCCGGAATCCCCACGGGTATCGACTGGCTGATCTGCCCCCCTGACCCTGGCAATCGGCTTCTCCGCCGTCTGGTTCCTTTCCCGCATCACCTCGGATTGACCCTTCAATCCCCCAAACCATACCAGAACCGCACCCAATGTTCCCCGAAAAGGAACCACGGTGCGGTTTTTGCTCTTTACAACCGTTCCAGAACCTCCTCACTGACCCGGCCATGGTTCCCACCTATTGGTGTCGAAAATTCCAGGCCGCCCTTCTGACACCCAAATCAAACCTGTACCCTACGTTCCCCCGAAAAAGAAGCCGCACATGCGCGTCTATCTTACCACTTTATGGCCGTTTCAAAATTCTCCATAATCAGCCAGACGTCTCCCGGACCCCGCCGCAATCCTCCCACCGGTGTCGAATCTTCCCGAATCGTCCCTCTGATCCCCCTAATAACACCCAAACCGCACCTCACGTCCCCAAAAGGAATCCTGGTGCGGTTTTCCTGCCTTTTATAACTACCCCGGAATGCCTTTATGACCGCTGCCCCCCTGACCTGACCGCCGAAACCTTGCTCATGGTCAGTACTTAAAAACGCATGCCGCCCTCTCATCTTTGCAGCCGCCCGAAATCACCTCATGGCCAACTGGACTTGCCCCAAAAACTTGTCCTTGGTCAAGGTGTTCGAAAAACATAGCCGCTCCAAAATCTCCATGACCGTCAGACCTCCCCGACCCACCATGGAAATCCTCCCGATATCGGGAACCCCAAACTGCCCCTCCGATACCCCTTACAATACCCAAACCGCACCCTGCGCTCCCCTAAAAAAGGGGCCCGCGGGTGCGGTTTTTGCTCCTCACAGCCGCTCCAGAATCTCCGGGTGAGCGGTCAGGTCGATTTTCCGGAAGTGGTCCCTGGCATCGAAAAGCCAGCACCTGGCCTCGGGCCGGGCCGGGGAGATCAGCAGGTACCACCTGCCGTCGGCGCAGCAGATGGCCGCGTCGTCCTCGCAGGCGATGCCTGAGATGCTGCGGCTGGCCACGTCCAGGCTGAACTGCTGCCAGAACTCGTGCTCAAAATGGACGCCGTTGCAGTAGGGCAGAATCCCCGTCCCCTCCACGAATTTCACCGAATTCCGGGGGCCGCAGTCGTCGTAGCCCTCCTGGAACCAGCACATGGACCCCGAGGAGGTCCCGAACAGGATTTTCCCCTGGTCATAGGCCTCCCGGAGGTACCGGTCGGCGTGGGTCTCCCGCCACATGTCCATGCAGTACTCCAGGTTCCCGCCGGGGACGTGGATCAGGTCCGCCCAGCGGATTTTCCGGGCGATTTCCTCCTCCGATGGCCGGTTCCAGGGGGACAGGAACAGCTGGTCCGCCCGGCAGCCGTATTTGATGAAGGTCCCCATCCGGCCGGTCCGGGGCTCGTCGATGCCCGGGGTGGGAATTTGCAGGAAATTGGGCCGCTCCTTTCCGCAGATTTTCAGAATGTGCTCGGCCAGGAAGAACTCCTCTTTGTCCTCAAAGCCGCCGCCAATGGCAATAATCGTTCCCATAAGTTTCTCCTTTTGTGGTTATTTTTTTGGAAAAGACCGGAGCCGAACCGGTCAGCCGCCGGCGCCGGTTTTTAGGGCTCCGGCGTATCGGAAATGCCCCTCATTCTCCCCGCCGGTCGCTGAGCCAGATGTCCCGGATGGTTTCCACGTCCCCCACCTGGTGGGCCAGGTACTGGGAAAGAAAGATTTCGGAAAAATCCTCCCGGCTGCGCAAGGTGGCCTGCCGGTGGCCGGGCATCTGACAGTAGCCGTGGCCGCCGATGTGCCTGATCCAGTGCCAGGCGTGACGGAGCCATTTCCGGCGGTACCAGTCCGGCTGGTTGGCGAACCAGCTGATCTCGTCAAAGCCCCACCAGCCGCTTTTGAACCATTCGGTCTGCTTGGGACGATAGGGGGTATCCAGCCACTCCTTGTCATAGCTGCCCACGTTGTCCAGCTCCACCAGGTAGGGCAGCGACGAGGTCCGCCAGCCGCTGGGAGTCAATCCCCCGACGCTTTCCAGGTAAACGGAATCGAAGTGCCCCACGCAAAGCTCGATCTCCTGGGGCGCGTCGTCATAAGGCGGGTGCCTGACCGCTCCCACCGGCGGCATCCCCCGGGTGGGGGTCATGTGGAAATCGCAGATGAGCCGGTCCGTGCCGGCCACCCGGTCGTCGTACATGTGGGCGTTGACCAGGACCCAGCCCCGGCGGGCGTGGTCCCGGGCGTACTCCCGGATCATCCGGATGAGCCGGTCAAACAGGACGAACCCCACATCAGACTTGCCCATGAGCATGATCTGCCCGAAGTGGATGGACTCAAAGCCCAGGTCGATATACAGGCAGGCCCGGTAATAAATCCACAGCTGGGTCTCCAGCCGGGTCAGGTCCGGGACGCTGCCCCGGCCGTCCCACTGGTTGACAAAGCGGCCGTCGGGGAAAAGCATAGCTTCATAGGAAAAGCAGCGGTCCTCCACCGGCAGCCCGAAGGCCCGGAAGGTCTCCGGCGGGACGGAAATCTCCCCCACCTCGGGGTAGACGCACTCGAAGATACAGTTTTCAAAGAGAAGGTCCGGGTCGTACTCGTGGGCCCGGCGGAGGTACTCCCGGATGCGGGGATATTTTTCGTACTCAAAGCCGCCCATCCACCAGGGGGTGTCCGCCCGGCTGACCATCTTGGCCCCGGTGGCATAGAGCATGGCCAGGTCCTCCTCGGCGTAGGCAAAATCGTTCTGGAAAACGTTGCAGTTCTGGGCCCGGGAAAGGTAGTTGCGAAGGACCTCCTCCCGGATGCCGTTTTGGTCAAAGGAAAAGTCCAGTCCCTGATTGGCGGGGTGCTCCCGCCCGCTGGAATACCGGGGATACGCTGTCATACCGCTTCCTCCTTACCCTTCCCGCTGCTTTTCGGCAATCCAGCGGCAGGTGATCCGCTCCTCGCCCTCCTGGGCGAAGTCCGCCGCCGGGATGCCGCCGTGAAAGACCAGCAGCGCCTTGTCCCGGAACCAGTCCGCCGTTTCCTCCGGGATGCGGCGGTCAAAGGTCAGGCTTTCAAAGCCCGCTTCCAGGAATTGCAGGCCCCGACAGCAGTACCAGAGCTTCCGCTCGGTCTCCTCCCCCATCCGCCGGTAGTCGAAGCAGCGGTCCTCCGACGGCATCCCCAGGGATGCAAAGGCCGCCGCCGGAATGGGGATGTACTCCACCGTGGGGCGGATTTCCCAGGAAATAAAGGCGTCGAAGATCAGCTCCGGGTCCTCCCCCTTGGCCAGGCCGATGTAAAAGCGCATCAGCTCCTGGCGGGGCGCTTCCCAGTCGCCCATGTCCGTGGGAGCCGCCGCGGAGCAGATCAGCTTGGCCCCCATCCGGAAAATGGCGTGGAGGCCCTCCATGGCCCCCTTCATATCGTCCTGGAACAGGGACATCCGCACTGCCCGGGCCCGATAAAGTTCCAGCAGCGCCGGGGTGACGGCTCCCTCCCGGGTGAAATCATGACCCACGTTGGCCGGGTGCAATTTGGGAGCTAGCAGCTCCGGAAACAGTCGGTTCATTGGAATCCTCCCTTCATTTCCGGGAGAGCTTGGGCTTCCGGAAGCGCTTTTGCTCGTAAATTTCCCCGGTTTCCAGGTAAATAGAGGTGCGGAAGGCGGGGCCTTTTCCGATGTCGATGATTCGGGCGCCCTTAGGGTAGCCCTCCAGGCCGTAGCACTGGTAGCCGGTGCCCCGGCCGTAGCAGAGCCGGATGCCCTTCAGGGTCCCTTCAAAGTCGTTGATGTGGTCGTGGCCCACGAAGACGCCCCGCATGGCCCCGCCCCGGACCATGGCCGAAAACAGGCCGTCGTTGCAGGCGGTGGCGCAGACCCGCTCCTGGTTGAAGCCGGTGCAAGGCTCGTAGTCCCAGACCTCGGTGTACTCCGGCAGGGGGATATGGAAGAAGGCCAGCTCGCTGTGGTCCGGCCCCAGGTCCGCCGAGGTCTGGGCGTACCAAAAGAGCTGGTTCAGGGCGAAATAGCCGTCGTGGGAGTCCAGGAGGAACAGGGCCCAGGCGGGGGCTTCCGGGGTCCCGCCTACCGTGATCACGTAGTTGCCGCTGCCGTCCACGGAATCCGGACCCAGCTCAAAAAGGCAGTTTTTCCGGCCCAGAAGCCACCCGGCAAAGGTCCGGCGGCCGTTTTCCCCCAGACGCTCCCCGTCGTGGTTGCCCAGAACCGGGGCCCAGGGGATTCCGGCGCTGCCCAGCTCCTCCGCCAGGCGGTCCAGAGCCTGTCGGTCGGCCTTGCCCCAGGCGATGTCCCCGGTGATGACCACCAGGTCCGGGGAGGTGTCCTTCAGGGCCTGGCGGATCAGGGCGAAGGTCTTTTCCCCCTCCGGGAGCCGTTCGTCGGCCTCCAGGTGGATGTCCGTGATTTGCAGAATCCGGAAGTCCCGGTCTTCGGGCAGCGCAAAGTGGGTCATGGTGCTCTCCGCCTTTCTGGAATTGTCAAAATAATCAACTGTATTTATCCTCATTATAGCGCGTCGAAAATGCGCCGTCAACAGAGATTGGAAAGAAAGTAGAAAAGTACCACAAACGGCGATTTTGAGACAAAAAAGGAACGTTTTGATCCAGAAGGATTTCAAACGTTCCCATATAATCAAGTGTATTGACTGCGTCAGCCTTTGAGGAAAACGGCCAGCTGCTCCGGCGGAATCCCCGGCAGCATCCGGGAAAGCTGGCGGGTCAGCCGTTCCAGGGACTCCCGGGGCTCCCGGACATAGGCGGAGGTCACGAATTCTTCCCCGAACAGCGCCTCCGGAGCGGCGTACTTGGCCACGCCCCAGCCGTAAGGGGTTCCGTGCTTGTCCCGGAGGTAGACGAAATCCGCGGCGCAGATGTAGCACTGCATTTGCAGCCGGGTGATGCCGGTCTCGAAGCCCTTGGGGTCCCCCAGGCGCTTTTTCAGCTCCTTGGAGAGGATGGGGCCCTGGGCCACGGCGTCGTAGAGGTCCTTGTCCTTCCGGGAGGCCAGGCCGTCGTCGTAGCGGGCGTCGAAATCGTAGCCGTCCCGGCGGAGGTTCGCCAGGTCCGGAAGCCACTCCCGGCTGACGAAGGCCGCCTTTTTTCGGTAGAGCTTGCCGTAAAGACACCGGCCGCTGCGGGCCGCCGGGCCCTTCCACTCCCAGGGGCCGTCGGCGTCCGGGGCGAACCAGAGCTCCGGCGCGCAAAGCTCCTCCACGGAAAAGCCCGGGATGGCGCTGCGGAAAAAGGGCAGGAACCCGAAGGACTCCACAGCGGCGATCAGGTCCTCGGCTGTACGCAGATGGTCCATGGCAATGCCTCCTTTGCTGTCAGTTCAGGCCCCGGAAGCCTTTGCCGATGATCTCGCTGGTATTGGTGATCATAAGGAAGGCGGAGGGGTCGATCTCCTTGACCCGCTGGCGGAGCTGCACGGCCTGGTACCGGCGGATAGCCGTCAGGACGATGTACCGGGGCTGGTGGGTGTAGGCCCCCTTGGCCTCGGCAACGGTGGCGCTGCGTTTCAGCTCCCCGGTGATGTACTGGCAGATTTCCTCGGGGTGGGTGCAGATGATGGTGAAATACTTGCACATGTTGATGCTTTCAATGACGTAATCCACCAGAAAGGACTTGATGATCAGGCCCAGGATGGAGAACAGGCCCGTCTCGATGCCGAAGGTGGCGGCGCCCATAAGGGTGATGACCAGGTCCGAGAGCATCAGCGCCTTGCCGATGTTGATGTGGGAATACTTCCGCAGGATCATGGCTACAATGTCCGTGCCGCCGGTGGAGGCGTTGATATTGAACAGGATGGCCGCTCCTACGGCCGGCAGCATCATGCCGAAGAACAGCTCCAGCAGCGGCTGGTCGGTGAAGGGCTTGTCCATGGGGCAGACC
This sequence comes from uncultured Oscillospiraceae bacterium, assembly GCA_934539585.1. Classification (GTDB taxonomy): domain Bacteria; phylum Bacillota; class Clostridia; order Oscillospirales; family Ruminococcaceae; genus Merdivicinus. The sequence goes on from CAKTCT010000013.1 coordinate 59,496, forward strand.
CACTCCAGAAGCTGGGTCAGGCCGGACATGAGCACGGAGGCGTAGGCCGTCCGGAGGCCGAAGTTTTTGCCGAAAATGAGAAAGCCGATGATGAGCAGCGTTACGTTGAGGATGGTCATCATGGTGGCCGGGGACAAAAAATGGATATAGTCGCCCAAAACGATGGCCAGGCCGGAGATGCCGCCGGTGGAGAAGTGGTTGGGGAACTTGAAGAAGTAGATTCCCACCACGTTCAGCAGAACTCCGAAATTCAGCAACAGATAATCCTTGAGTTTTCCGCCCTTGCGTTCCATGTCTTGTCCTCCGAATGTTCATTATGCAGCCGTTCTTTCAAACGCCTTATTTGATATACCACATTTCCCGGGAAAAGTCAACAGAAAATGCAAGGTTTCTTGCAGAAAACGCAAAAATCCCCGGATTTCAACAAAACCCGGGGATTTTTCTGTGAACTCAAACGGGGTGGACGCTGTTGGCAAAATCGGCGCGCTGGCCGTCGATGCCGTAGCGGGCGTTGCGGCGCTTCTCGAAGAACTTGGTGGCGACCTGGCCGAACTGGGCGTAGCTGAGGACGTCCTCCTCCTGCTCGGTCCACTCGGCGCACTCCTTGCGGAGGGTCTCCAGCTCGGGCTTCAGAAGGTCGGCGGGACGGCAGGTGATGATGGGCTCGTCCTTGCAGATCTTCTTCTGGAAATCGGGGTCGATGGGCTCGGGGGTCTTGCCGTACTCGCCCCGGACCAGTCCCTTGAACTCCTTGGTGACCATCTTGTAGCGCTCGCCGGTGATGACGTTGAACACCGCCTGGGTGCCCACGATCTGGGAGGTGGGGGTGACCAGAGGAGGCATACCGGCGTCCCGGCGGACCCGTGGCACTTCCTGGAGCACTTCTTCCAGCTGGTCGGCCTTGCCCGCCTGTTTCAGCTGAGAAAGGAGGTTGGACAGCATGCCGCCGGGGACCTGATAGATCAGGGCGTTGGCGTTGGTGGCCAGCATAGAGGGGTCCAGAAGGCCGGAATCGATGTATTTCTTCCGGAGCTTCATGAAGTAATCCCGGATGACCATGAGCTGCTTCAGGTCCAGGCCGGTGTCGTACTCGGTGCCCTGGAGAGCCGCTACCATGGACTCGGTGGGGGCGTGGGAGGTGCCCAGAGCCAGGGGGGACATGGCGGTATCGATCATGTCCGCGCCGGCTTCGATGCCCTTGAGGAGGCACATGGAGGCCAGGCCGGAGGTGTAGTGGGTGTGGAGCTGGACGGGGACCTTCACCGCTTCCTTGATGGCTTTCACCAGGTTGTAGGTGCGGTAGGGGGTCAGCAGCGCGGCCATATCCTTGATGCAGATGGAGTCCGCGCCGATGGACTCGATCTGTTTGGCGTAGTTCACGTAATACTCGTCGGTGAAGGTGTCGCCGGTGGTGTAGGAGATGGCGATCTGGGCGTGGCCGCCCTCTTTTTTCGCCGCTTTCACAGCGGTTTCCAGGTTCCGGATGTCGTTCAAAGCGTCAAAAATCCGGATGATGTCGATGCCGTTGGCGATGGACTTCTGGACGAAGTACTCCACCACGTCGTCGGCGTAGTGGCGGTAGCCCAGCATATTCTGGCCCCGGAACAGCATCTGCAGCTTGGTGTTGGGCATCTCCCGGCGGAGCACCCGGAGGCGCTCCCAGGGGTCCTCGTTCAAAAACCGCAGGCAGGAGTCGAAGGTGGCGCCGCCCCAGCACTCGGAGGAGTAGAAGCCGACCTTATCAATCTCCCCCAGGATGGGGAGCATATCGGAAAGCGGCATACGGGTCGCGATCAGAGACTGGTGGGCGTCCCGCAGCACAACTTCGGTGACTTTGATTTTAGCCATTTCTTTTTCACGCCTTTCCGGTCTGCCGGAGCTCCGGCAGAGCCATATCAATTTCAGACAGCGGGACTCAGCCGATCACAGCCATGACGTCGCCGACGTTGACGCTGTCACCCTTCTTGACGCGGATGGCCTGGACCGTGCCGGCAACGGGGGCAACGATCTCGTTTTCCATCTTCATGGCTTCCATGATAATGACCACCTGGGCTCTCTCCACGGAGTCGCCCACGTTGACCTTGACGTCCACGATGGTGCCGGGCATAGGCGCCTTCATCTCGGTGCCGTCGACGGGGCCGGCAGGAGCCGCAGGTGCAGCGGGAGCAGGAGCGGCGGCAGGGGCAGGGGCGGCAGCAGGCGCGGGAGCCGCAGCCACAGGTGCAGAAGCAGCCACAGGGGCGGGAGCGGCGCCGTTTACTTCCTCAACCGCGACGTCGTAAGCTTTTCCGTTTACCGTAATATTGAATCTTCTCATGACAGGTCATTCCTTTCCAAAATACAAAGTTTGAAAAAACTTAGAGGCTGTGCTTTTTGGGAAGCCGGGAAACGCGCTTGCAGGCCAGCATCTCCAGGGCGGAAATCAGGGCGCTGCGGGTGTTGGCGGGATCGATGATCTCCTCCACCATGGAAGCCTTGGCGGCTTCGTAGGGGCTGGCTTCGGTCTCGGCGTATTCTTCGGCCAGCTGCTTACGGAGAGCGGCGGTGTCTTCCGCGCCTTTGAGCTTGTCGTGCCAGAAGAATTCCACGGCGGTCAGGGGCTCCAGAGCGGAGATCACCGCGCCGGGCCAGGCGATGCGCAGATCGGCATTGCCGAAAGCAACGGCGGCGGCGCCGATGGCGGAGCCGGTATAGACGGTGATCTTGGCGGTGGTGGCATCGGCGTAGGCCCGGGCCAGTTTCGCCGCGACCTTGGCACCTTCGGTCTTCGCGCCGCAGGAGCAGTAGCCCTCCACGTTGACAAAGGTCACGACGGGGAGGCTGAAGCTGTCGCAGAACCGGACGAAGTCGGCGATCTTATCGTTGGCTTTCTGGCCCATGCGGCCGTTGATGAAGACCACGCCGGCCGTGCTTCCGCCGATGGAAGCCAGGGCGGTGGCGGCGGCGGGGGCGTAAGCGGATTTCAGCCCCACCACGGTGCCCGCGTCGCAGACGGCGGCCAGAAGGTCCGCAGGCTCCATTTCCGGAGCGGCGGCGGCGCCGGTGGCAGTCCCCTCGCAGACCGGGGCGGTGGAAAGGTTGTTCAGAGGAAGCATGGAGACCAGCTCCCGGGCCTTGGCCACGGCAGCGGCGGCGTCCTCACAGACGATGTCGGCCACGCCGGCTTCTTCCGCGGCTTTGGCGGAGGAATCCTCCTGGGCGTCGGCCAGGTACAGGGAAGCGTCCCCGGCCATGACCACCACGTCGGCGGAGGCGGCCATCATGGCGCTGATGCCCACGCAGCTTCCGGCCACAACGGCGATCTGGGGCACAACGCCGGACAGATTGGCGGCGGCGGAAAGGATCTTGTTGTAGCTGGCCAGGATTTCCGGGCCTTCGCTGAGCTTGGCGCCGTTGGAATCATAAATGGCCACCAGAGGCGCGCCGTTCTTCACCGCCAGGTCGTAGACCTTGGCGATCTTCTCGGCATGGGCCCGGGAAACTGCGCCGCCCAGGGTGGTGACATCCTGGGAGAAGGCGTAGACCACGTCGCCCTCGACGCTGCCGTAGCCAGTGATCACGCCCACGCCGTCCTCGCCGCAGGCAGCGAAGGCGTCCAGCTCCACGAAGGTGCCCTGGTCAAAGAGCGCGGTAATCCGGTCCCGTGCAGGGGAGGCAGTCTGGAGCGCGGCTTTTTTCTGTTCAAGCTGTTCCAGCTTGGTTTGATAATTCATTGTACAACCCCCATTCTATGTAATTGGCGTAAAACGTCAAAAACGGATAAACTCCGGAGGTTCCCGGGAAAAATCACGGCGATTTTTTCCAAGTTCCTCAAATTCACCCATTATATTATACCGCACCGAATTTCAAATAGCAAGAACGTTTTACAACATTTTACACTTTCGACAGTTCCGGAGGAAGGTTGTTAGTGAATTTACGCAATTCCCCTCCTCCAGCGGGACCAGAAGCTGGGCCAGAACGGCCCGGTCCACCTCCGGAGCGAAGTAAGCCCGGTCCAGGCCGATGTTGACGGCGGCGTCGAAGGCCGCCCGCATCAGGCCGTCAAAGAGATTGGCGTCGCCGCCGGACTCCACTTCCTCGATCAGGAGGGCGTCCTCCAGCTTGCGGTAGCGGAGCCAGCCGATGAGCTCCTTCCCCGACAGGGCGATGTAGTAAAGGTCCCCGGCGCTGCGGCCCGCCTCGAACTGGGGGAACCGGTCCTCGGAGGTATAAGGCTTGATGTAGAGCATGTTACCTTCTCCCTCTCTTTTCCGGAGCGGTGGCCCGTTTGCCCCGCTGGGCCAGGCGGCGGAGCATGTCCAGCTCGTCGGCGGTGAGCTCCCGGTAGGCGCCGGGCTTCAGCATCCCCACCTTCACCGGGCCGATGGCCAGCCGTTTCAGCCGGGCCACGGTAAGGCCCACGGCCTCGCACATCCGGCGGATTTCCCGGTTGCGGCCCTCGGTGATGGTGATGAGCATGACGGTGCGCTCCGGCTCCTCGGTGACGATCTTCACCTCGGCGGGGTTTGTCCGCTGGCCGTCCAGCTCCACGCCCTCGGTGAGCCGGACCTGCTGCTCCGGCGTCACCGGTCCGTGGACCGTGACCCGGTAGGTCTTGGGCACCTGGCGGGAGGGGTGGGTCATATCGTTGGCAAAATCCCCGTCGTTGGTGAACAGGAGCAGGCCCTCGGAGTTCAGGTCCAGCCGCCCCACCGGGAAGACCCGCTGGGGAATGTCCTCCACCAGCTCGGAAACGCACTTCCGGCCCCGGTCGTCGGACATGGCCGTCAGGTATCCCCGGGGCTTATAGAGCATGTAGTAGACCAGCTCCTCCCGCTGGCTCAGGTCCAGCTTTTCCCCGTCCACCTGGATGTGGTCCCGGGCGGGGTCCACCTTCTGGCCGATCTCGGCGGTGCGGCCGTTGACCTTCACCCGATTTTCGGCAATGAGTTCTTCCGCTTTGCGGCGGGAGCAGAGCCCGCTTTCCGCAAGCACTTTCTGTAAACGAATTTCCATAAAACGTCCCTTTCGATGCATTAGGATTCCTTGTGAAATATACCGGCGATCCACCGGCAGAGCCGCTCCCAGAGGCTTGATGGCTCCGGGATTTCCCGGGCCGCCGCGGCGTTTTCCGCGATCAGGGGGATGGCGGCGTACTCCCGGCCGTCCAGCAGACAGCGGGCGGTCCCTACCGGCTGTCCCGGCTCCACCGGAGCGTAGAGGAAGGGCGGGAGCTCCACGGACCAGGTGATCCGGGGGAGTTCTTCTTCCAGCACGCAGACGGCCGGGGATTCTCCGGGGGAAACCGTCACCGACTCCCCTTCCCCGCCGGTCACGGCCACGGTCCAGGGGCCGGGGAGCTCCGTCCTGCGGACCCGGGAAAAGCCCCAGTCCAGCAGAGCGGTATGGTCCCGCCAGTCGTTGGGGTCGGAGAGGGTGACGCAGATCAGGGTCACGCCCTCCCGCTCCGCGGCGGAGACCAGGCAGCGGCCGGCTTTTTTGGTGAAGCCGGTTTTCAGGCCGATGCAGCCGGGATATTCCTTCAAAAGCCGGTTGTGATTGGCAAGCCAGCGGTCGTAGGGCGGGTTGCCGTAGCAGAGCTTCAGGCTGGTCTGGGAGCAGAGGCTGCGGAAGTCCGGGTTTTCCAGGGCCGCCCGGGCCAGGAGGGCCATGTCGGCGGCGGTGGAGTAGTGGCTTTGGCCGTCCAGGCCCGAGGGAGTCTCGAAGTTGGTGTCCTTCATGCCCAGCTGGGCGGCCCGGCGGTTCATCATCATGACGAAATCCGCCTGGGTCCCGGCCACCCGGACGGCGGCGGCGTTGGCCGCGTCGTTGCCCGAAGCTAAGAGCATCCCCGCCGCCAGGGTGCGGAGGGTGGCCTGGGAGCCCTCGGTAAGGCCCATGGAGGTGCCCTCCACCCTGATGGCCTGGGCGTTGACGGTGAAAACCTCGTCCAGGCCGGGCTGCTCCAGGGTCAGGAGGGCGGTCATGATCTTGGTGGTGCTGGCCATGGGAAGGCGTTCTTCCCCGTTCCGGCTCCACAATATCCGGCCGGCGCCGGCCTCCATGAGGACCGCGCCCTTGGCCGTGACGGCAGGCTCCTCCGCGCCGGAGACGGCGGGGGCCGGAAGGGTCAGGACCGCCGCGCCCAAAATGGCCAGCAGCCGGGGAAAAAAGCGTTTTTTCATGCCAAAACCACCTGCACATTGGAATTGCGGAAAGCTCCGCGCTACCAAAACCTATGCAGGCGGTTTCAGAATCATGCGGATCACTCCGCTTTGGGGGCTTTGGACTCCTTGGTCTTGCCGTCCTTGGCCTTGGCCACGGCGTCGGAAATCTTGTCGATGATGTCCGGCACGGTGTTGACCACCTTGTCGGCGGTGTTGGAGGCCGTGGCGATCTGCAAAAGCTTCACGTCGCCGTCCTTAACCACCAGAAAGGCCAGGGGCTGGAGGGTGATGCCCGCGCCGCCGCCGCCGCCGAAGGTCTGCTTGGGCTGGCTGGTGGGAAGGTCGGTGCCGCCGCTGGCAAAGCCGAAGGACACCTTGGACACGGGGATGATGGTGGTGCCGTCGGGGGTGATGACGGGCTCGCCGATGATGGTGTTGACGTCCACCATTTCCTTGATCTTCTGCATGGTAACGCCCATGAGGCCCTCAATGGGATGCTCTGACATAATACATTCTCCTTTTCCGAAGTGGATTTATTGAACCGGCTCCTGCGGGCCGGCGGGCTGCTTGTTCCTTTTATAAGTATGCGCCAGAAATCCGGCGGCCATGCGCAGAAGGGCCCACAGCAGGATTCCCAGGCGGATCTCCAGTTTGAAAGCCATCTGCTGCCGGGTGGCTCCCCCGCAGAAATCGCAGGAGATGTCGATGCGCTTCACCCTGACCCGGATGAGGTTTTTCAGCGCCGCCAGGCTCCCGTGGACCACCGCGCAGAGTTTGCCGTAGTTTAAGGCGGTCTCCGCCGCGTCGTCGCCGCCGACGATGAGGGTCAGCTCCAGCCCCGTCACCCGGAAGTGCCGCAGAAGGAAGGGCAGTGGCTTAGCCACGGAGCAGATCAGGTCCCAGACGGTCTGGACCGTCTCCTTGACGTTGCCCTTTTCCGGATTTTTCTTGGGCTGGGAGGGCTTCTTTTTGGCCGGGGCGGCGGATTTTTTCCCGGAGGATTTCTTCTTCCGGGCGGCTTTTTCCTCTTTCCGGGCGGCACGGCGCTGTTTTTCCTCCTCCGGGACCAGGAGGCCGTATTTCACGGGACCGACGCCTGCGGAGACGGTAAATTCCTCGGCGTACCGAACGGTAAAGGTCAGGTCCAGGGCCAGAAGCGCCGCCAGAACGGCCAGGACGCATCCGAAGATGATCCATCCCATGGGCGCTTCCTCCTTTTGAAATCAAGTTTCGGCTTCGATGGTCAGCTGCTGCTCCTCCGGCTCCGGGGACCCGCCGCCGGGAAGGGGCGGCAGCTCCGAAAGCTCCGAGATGCCGAAGCAGCGGAGGAAGTTGGGGGTGGTCCGGTAGGTGATGGGCCGGCCGGGAACGTCCAGGCGTCCCGCCTCCTCCACCAGGGCTTTTTCCACCAGATTGTTGACGATCTGGCCGCTTTCCACGCCCCGGACCTGCTCCACGAAGCCCTTGGTCACGGGCTGATTGTAGGCGATGATGGCCAGGACCTCCATGGCCGCCCCGGAGAGGGGGGCGTTTTTCCGGGAGGCCAGGACGGCGGCGATCCGGTCCTCGTAGCACCGGCGGCTGCAAAGCTGCACCGTCTCCCCCAGGAAAAGGAGCTCCATGCCCCGGTCGTCCTTGTCCAGCTGCCGGGCGTAGGCCGAAAGCTGCTCCCGGACGGCGGCCACGTCCAGGGAAAGTCCTGCCGCCAGGCGGGTGATCTCAATGGGCTCGCCGCAGGCAAAAAGCACGGCTTCCAGGAGGCTGTATGGATTTTTCGCGGTCATGTTGTCGATCCTTCCTGCATTTCCGAAGCGGGGATGTCCCGCCGGAAGTAAACGGTGGTGTTGTCGTCGCTGACCACGATCCGTTTGGATTTCATCAGCTCCAGCATGGCCAGAAAGGTGGCCACCAGCTCGCTGCGGTCCGGGGCGTGGAAGAACTCGTCATAGGGCACTTCCCCGGTGCGGTAGAGCTTTTTTAGGATGTAGACGATCTTCGAGGTGACGGAGACCACTCTCCGGCTGACGATGCCGGAAAACGCCGCCGCCGGAGGGGGCAGCCGCCGGGCGGCCTTTCCCGCCACGATCCGGTAGCCCGCCAAAAGCTCCTGGGGGCTGTGGTTTCCCCGGTAGGTGGCGTCCACCCGGACCCTGGCCTGGGGCCGGACGAAGACCCGGCTTCCCAGGTACATCCCGGCCATTTCCCCGGCGATCTGCTTGCAGAGGCTGTATTCCAGAAGCTGGCCCTGGAGCTCCCGGCGGAGCTGCTCCCCTTCCTCCTCCTGTTTTGGGAGAAGGGAGACAGTCTTGATATAGACCAGCCGGGCCGCCATTTCCAGGAATTCCGAGGCCACCTCCAGATCCGCCGCCTGCATCTGCTCGATGTAGTCCAGGTACTGCTCCAGAAGGGCGGAAATCTCGATGTCGTTGATGTTCAGTTTGTGCTTGGAGATGAGGAACAGCAGCAGTTCCAGGGGGCCATCGAACTCTCCAAGGTGAAATTCCAGCTGTACCGCCATGCCGCCTACCCAAGGACCGCAATGGCGATCCAGTCCACGAACCGGGTCAGCAGGTTGAGAAGGCGGTAGACCTGTCCCTCCACGAAGTTCAGGGGGCCGTCCAGAAGGCCCAGGAAGATGGCCGCGAACAGGGCCAGCATGATGATCCGCTCATACTTCATGATCTGGAAGTAGGTCTTTTCCGGCAGGATCAGGTTGAGAATCCGGGAGCCGTCCAGAGGCGGGATGGGCACCAGGTTGAAAACGCCCAGGCCCACGTTGAGGGAGATCATCAGGAAAAAGGCGCTGGCCAGGGAGGAAAGCGTCTCCGCCAGGAAGCCGGAGGCGGCGTATCCGCAGTAGATCAGCACCTTATAGACCACGGTGCAGAGAAAGGCCAGGAGCAGGTTGGACAAGGGCCCGGCCAGAGCCGTCAGAGCCATGCCGCCCTTGCGGTTCTTGAAGTTGTTGGGGTTCACGGGAACGGGGTTGGCCCAGCCGAAGCCTGCCACCAGCATCAGCACCGCGCCCATGGGGTCCAGGTGCTTCAAGGGGTTCAGGGTCAGGCGGCCCTGATTTTTGGCGGTGGGGTCCCCCAGTTTATTGGCCATCCAGGCGTGGGCGCACTCATGGAAGGGCAGCGCCGTCAGCAGGACGATGAGCCGGACCACCGTCCGGTATAAAAGGGTGACGATGCTCGTCGGTATGGTCATAGAAAAAATCCCTCGCAGCTGTCAGAATCGTCCGCGGCCCGGCAAAAGGGCCGGCGTAACAGTTTTATTATATCGTTTTCCCGGGGAAAATACAAGGGATACGGCGGGAAATTCAAGGTTTTTTCACGACTTTCCAAATTTCTTCGAAAAAACACTTGCTTTTCCTTCGGAAATCTGCTAGAATAATATCGTTATGTGAACCTAAAGGAGGTGCAGTATTATGGCAAAATGTGATTTCTGCGGAAAAGGCGTAACGTT
>CAKTCT010000014.1 GCA_934539585.1 uncultured Oscillospiraceae bacterium
AGAAAAGGCGTAGCACTCAGCTACGCCCCGGAACAGGTTGCAGTATAAGGAGGTACGACACGATGAAAGCCTATTTTTATTGCCGGGTCGCTCACGACGATAGCTTTTCCTTGGAACAGCAGGCCGCCAAACTTCGCCGTTATGCGGAACAGGCCGGGTACACCATCGTTGGTGTTGCCGCCGAGCATGGCTCTGGATTGACCCTTGACCGTCCGGCTCTGCAAGAGCTGACGGAGGCCGTTCTTGCCGGAAAGGTGGATGTGGTGCTGGTAAACAGCCTTGACCGCTTGGGGCGGGATTGGGGCATGACAAAGCAATACATCGACCTGCTGACCGAGCACAAGGTCAAGCTGCTGTGCGTGCGGGAACGGGTGATGATCGACAGCTCCAGCTTTTCACCATTCTTCACATAAAAAAGCAGAGTGTCCATTACAGGATACTCAGATCCTATAAGGACACTCTGCATGGTCTGAGTGACTGGATTTGAACCAGCGGCCTCTACCACCCCAAGGTAGCGCGCTACCATCTGCGCCACACCCAGACGACTTATCTAGTATAGCACATGGCGCGGTATTTTGCAAGTGTTTTTTTGCGTTTTTTGAAAAAATTGCAAAATTTTGGGGAATGAGAAGATCACTTCTCCTTCCGGCGGCGGCTGGCGGCCTCCCGGAGCTTCTGGAACGCCTCGGCGTACTGGATGGAGCGCATCCGGGGGAAGGCCCGGAGGAACCGCTTCTCCTGGAGGGAGTGCTTCTGGAGCAGGGCGTGGATCCGCTCGTTGTAGAACCGGCTGTTTTCGAAGCTCTCCAGCAGGTTCGCACGGATAGCACGGACTTTTTCCAGAGAGGCCCCGGCCACGGTCTCCCGCAGGTCCCGGACCTTATCCCGGGACTCCTCCAGGAAGCCGTTGAGGGCGGACTGAATCTCCCGGAGCTTGCTGTTCATCCGCAGCGTCCGGGAAACGGTGACGGCGGTATCAGCGGTGACGGCGGCCAGCAGCAGGCCGGAAGACACATAGACCCAGACCGCCGGAATCTGCTCCGTGACCCCATAGACCGCGGGGTGAATCCACAGCACCAGGGCCACGGCGAAGGCACCGAAAACCACGGCTCCCAGGAGGCAGATACGGCCGTTCAGCTGGAACCGCATATGGGAATAGTCCCACCAACGGGCGTGAAACAGCTTCTCCATGAGCCAGGAAACGGCGTACTCCAGGATGCTGCACAGGGCCATCCCGGAGAGGAAAAGCACCAGGGGATTGGTGAGCCGCCCCAGTGCCAGGAGGATCAGAATGGCTCCGGAGCCGTAAATGGGGCAGAGGGGTCCGTAAAGAAATCCCCGGTTGACCCACTTCCGTTCGGTGATGGAGCAGAGGATGGACTCATAGACCCATCCGGCAAAGCTGTAAAAAAGCAGCCACAAAAACATCCGGCAGAGGGTCAGCATGGCGCGCCCTCCCGTCTCAGAGCGCTGCCGCACAGGGCGCGGAGTCTCCGGTAGCGGTGGCGGCCAAAGGTCTCCGCCAGGGAGCACCATTTGTCCATGAGACAGACTAAGAACCCCTCCATGCAGCGGGGGGGCACCGGCGTCAGGGGAAACATGTGCCGGGCGATGATGTTTCGCTGGACCGGGTCCAGGGCCCAGTCCCGCTGGGCGTTGCGGAGGGCGGCCTTGGGGTGGGTGAACCCGTGGAACCGGTGGTCCGGGGCGGGAATGTGCCAGTCATAGAGAAAGTAATCGTGGAGCAGCGCACCGGATACCAGGCTCTTCCACCGGCAGGAGAGCCGGAGCCGCCGGGCGATCCAGAGACTGTAATAGGCCACGGCGATGCTGTGCCAGAGGGTGGAGGTGTCGCCGTGCTGGACAAAGCCGTCCATGGCCAGGAGATCGGTACGCTCCGCGATCTCCTGCAATAGGCGGTTGAAGAAAACAAGCTCGTTTGCTTTCAGCTTCATATGAATCACCATGCTTTCCGAAAAATCGTTGGAAAGGCGTTTGCAAAAAACCAATTTTAGTATAGCACAAATCCGGCGGCTGTGCAACGCCTGAATCGCTTCTGCACAGAAAACGAGGGAATCCGGAAAAAATCTCCAAAAAAATTTTTCACTGTTCCAAATGTTGCAGCTTGGGGGTCCGGGGCCGGGAAAGGGCCTCCGCTACGGGATTCTGGATTTTGAAAATGCAACATAAAACCAAGTAGAATTTTTTCGGAGCGCTTTGCAAAAAATGTGCGGCTTCCGTTTTGAAAAAGTGGGTTGACAGCCGCCAAAAAGGCCGGTATAATAAGGCTGTAACGGACTTTTGTCCGAAAACCGCGACTTGATAAACAGAAAGGGAGAATCACAATGTTAGCAAAACGCCCTCCGATGGGATGGAATTCCTGGAACACTTTCGGCAGAGATATCAACGAAAACCTCATTAAGGAAACCGCCGATATCATGGCGGAGCAGGGCTACCTGGCCGCCGGATATGAATATCTTGTCATCGATGATTGCTGGGCCGAGATGGAGCGGGACGAAAATGGCCGCCTGGTGCCGGACCATGTGAAATTCCCCAACGGCATGAAGGCAGTGGCGGATTATGTCCACAGCAAGGGATTGAAATTCGGCATGTATTCCTGCGCCGGCGTCCGGACCTGTGCGGGCTACCCCTCCAGCTACGACCATGAGTATGTGGACGCCCAGACCTTTGCCGACTGGGGCGTGGATTTCCTGAAATACGACTTCTGCAATTTCCCCGAGACCGGCGACTGCAAAGGCCGCTATCTTCAGATGAGCATGGCTTTGAAGGCCACCGGCCGGGAGATCCTGTTCTCCGCCTGCAACTGGGGCACCCATGAGCCCTGGAAGTGGATGAGCTCCATCGGCGTCCATATGTACCGCTCCACCGGCGATATTCAGGATAACTACAAGTCCTTTAAGGAGATCGCCCTGAGCCAGATCGACAACCTTTGTATGTCCGGTTCCGGTTCCTTTAACGACCCGGATATGCTTGTGGTGGGCATGTACGGTAACGGAAACGTGGGATTCGGCGGCTGCAGCGATGTGGAGTATCGGACCCATTTCGGCCTGTGGTGCCTCTTCGGCGTACCTCTGATGATGGGCTGCGACATTCGGAATGTCAATGAAACCAGCAAGGCGCTGATGCTCAACAAGAATCTTATCGCCATCAACCAGGACGAGGAATGCCGTCCTCCTTATCTGGTCAACCGCTGCGGCGAGGACCGTTATTTCTTCATGCGGCATCTGTCCAACAACGAGTTTGTTTTGGCCTATTTCAATTTCGGCGACAGCAACGGCCCCACTTACACCTATAGCGGCTCTTTTGTGGATATGGGCATTCCCTTTGACTGCGGCTACGGCCTTGAACTCACCGACGTCTTCACCGGCGAGAACCTGGGCGTGAAGCGGGACTACTTCCTGCCCTCTGTGGACGCCCACGGCTGCAAGATGTATAAAGCGAAACTGGTGCGTATCTGATGGCGCAATACTGCCGTCAGTGCGGCCGGGAGCTGGAGCATGACGAGATTGCCATCTACAAGCGGATGGTCAACCGGGGAGCCACGGAATTCCTCTGCATCTCCTGCTTCGCCAAGGAATTCCGGGTCAGCGAGGAACTGATCCGGGAGAAAATCGAGCATTTCAAAAAGATGGGCTGCACCCTTTTCTGACGCAATTTGAAGCGGCGGATTTCCTGCGGGAAGTTCGCCGCTTTTCCTTGCATTTTTTTCCGGAATCTGGTAGGATAAAAGAGACGGCGCAGCCTTTGCCTGCGGATGTGCTTCCGCGGCGGTGCACCAGGGTTCCCGACGTGTATGCCGGCGGCCGTCGCTTTGATTGCAGGTTCGAATCCTGCCCGTGTCCATCGGATACGGCCAAGCGGTTTTGGTTCTTGCCTTTACGGCGCACATGAGGTTCTGCTTGCAGAACAAAAAACGTCTGCGTCTCCCGGCGGGGGAGGGGACCGGTTCGCCGGGACCTTTCTCCGCAAATGGATGCCGGGCCTTGTCCGGGAACGGATACCGGTCCGCCAGAATTCCGGCCAGAAGCCGGGCGTTCCATTGGAAGCCCTGCTTTCCGCCGGAAGGCGGCGGCCCTCAAGGTCCCGGCCGCCCGGCGTCCATGGGAGGCGCACCCGAAAGAATCCTTCCAGGAGGTTTTGATATGGAAAAAGTGTTGGTTCACGACAATCAGCGGGGGCTGCTTTTCCGCAGCGGGCGGTTTGTGAAGCTGCTGCCTCCGGGCAGATACCGCACCTTCGGCGACAACCGGGTGGAGGTTCTGGAGCTGGAGGACCCGCTTTCCTCGGAAATGTGCCCCCTGGAGACCCTTCTGGCGGACCCGGAGATTGCCCGGCAGGTCTCCACGGTGGAGGTGGCCGACCAGCAGCTGGCCCTTCATTTCGTGGACGGAAAGTTCGCAGAGGCCCTGCCCAAGGGGAAATACGCCTTCTGGGCCGTCCAGAAGCGCCATGAGTATCAGATGGAGGACCTCTCCACGCCAAAGGTGGGCGACAGCGTGCCCCGGTACATTTTTGACCAGCTGCCCGACGACTTTTTCATCCGGGTGGAGGTGGCCCAGTTCCAGAAGGCCCGGCTTTATTTCGACCGGAAGCTGGAAGCGCTGCTGGACCCCGGCGTGTACTTTTTCTGGCGGACCAACGTCCGCATCGACGTGGATTACGTGGACACCAGGCTGACCCAGCTGGACGTTTCCGGCCAGGAAATCCTCACCCGGGACAAGGTGAGCCTGCGGATCAGCTTCGTGTGCAGCTATCGGATCACCGACTACGTCCGGGTGCTGACGGAAATCGACGATTACGCCGAGCAGCTCCATGTGGCGGCTCAGCTGGCCCTCCGGGAGTTTGTGGGCAAGTACACCCTGGACGAGATTCTGGACAGCAAGGACCGGCTTTCCGCTTACGTCCTCCAGCGGCTGGGGGAGAAGGCTCCGGAGCTTTTTGTGGAGATCAAGGACGGCGGGGTCAAGGACATCATCCTGCCCGGGGAAATCCGGGACATCATGAACACCGTCCTGGCGGCGGAAAAGCGGGCCCAGGCCAGCGTCATCACCCGCCGGGAGGAGGTGGCCTCCACCCGGTCGCTGCTGAACACCGCCAAGCTCATGGAGGAGAACCAGACCCTTTACAAGCTCAAGGAGATGGAATACATCGAGCGCATCTGCGGCAACGTGGGCAGCATCAATTTGAACGGCGGGGGAGACATCCTGGCTCAGCTCAGCGGGCTCCTTCGGGGAAAATGAGGCGTTTTTTCAAAAAGGTGTTGACTTTTCTGCGCGGATGTGATATACTATATTCGCTTGAAAACTTTTCTTTGTGACAGGCACGCATATAATGCTGCGGATTGGCGCAGGAGTTTCTACACGGCTGCCGGAACAGCCGTCCTATGTGTGACTGGCTCCTTTTTGCGGTCTGAAGTAAAATGATAAGAGGTGAAGCAGTTCACCTCTTTTTTCTTTGCACGAAAAACGCCGCCGGTGTTCGGCGGCGGAGGCAGGACCTATCCCATGTAGTACTCCCAGGGGTACAGGACGTCGGAAAGCAGCGGCAGGATGGCAGCAATGGAACTGAAAATGCTGATTCCGACGCCGATGAGGAAGATCACCCCGAACAGAATGGCGCCGATGATGCAGATCATGGGGATGGTCTTGAGGTCCGGGTCCTTCTGGCCCTGGGGCGCGTGGAACTGCTGGAAGGGCTTCTGCCCGGCGGGGGCAGTGGGGGCCGGGGCTCCGCAGTTGGTGCAGTACGCTCCTGTAACGCTGCGGCCGCAATGTGGACATGTCATAAAAATTGCTCCCTTTCGCCATGAAATTTTCTGGAACCCGCCGAATTCAGCAGAAAATACAATTTCCACGCGGATTCCTGCACACTTGTACTAAGTATATAATTTTTTTCACGGAAAATCAAGAGAAGTTTCAAAAAATTCATAAAAACTCTTGACATTTTTAAAAAAATAGGGTATGATACTCTTAACGTATTGAATTGGGTGAACCTTGCATGGAAAAATCTCTTCCCAGCTCCCTGGCGGACGAAGAACTGCTGACCTTGTATCAAAACGGGGACGGGGACGCGGCGGCGGTTTTGCTGTCCAGGTATATCCCCCTGATCAATCGTTACGCTTATCAGTTTCGCGGCGTGTTGGACCCGGACGATCTAATTCAGGAGGGCTCCATCGGGTTTCTCGATGCGGTCCGGAATTATCTTCCCGGTTCCGGCACAAAATTCAGCTCCTATGCCTCGGTGTGCATCCGCAACCGTATGCGGAAGGCTGTGGAAAAAAGCTCCAGCAAAAAGGCCGGCATCTTGAACAACAGCATCCCCCTGGAAGACGCGGAGGAACGCTCCGACGAGCAGACTCCGGAACAGATCTTCATCGACAAGGAACGCCTGGAAGCGGTCCTGGCGGATGTCAACAACGTACTCTCCCCCTTAGAGCGGAAGATTCTCTTTTCCCATCTCGGCGGCTGCGATTATCAGACCATCGCAGATTCTCTGCATATCTCGCTGAAGTCCGTTGACAATGCGCTGCAGCGTGTCCGGAGGAAACTGAAATCCATTCACCGGGCGTGAGCTTCGGCTCCGCGCTCCATCCCTTGGCAATATGCCCCAAATAGCTTAATCGCAGAGCGTTGCAGTGACAAAGGTGGCGGTGCAAATCCGCCTGCGGGCAAAAAAATTTTTATCCTAAGCGAGGTATTTTATCATGTTCCAAGACAAAACCCTGAAATGCAAAGAGTGCGGCCAGGAGTTCGTGTTCACCGCCGGCGAGCAGGAATTTTACGCGGAGAGAGGCTTCGAGAACGAGCCTCAGCGCTGCAAAGAGTGCCGGAACGCCCGCAAGAACAACACCAAGGCGCAGAGAGAGATGTTCACCGCGACTTGCGCTTCCTGCGGCCGTGAAGCGAAGGTTCCCTTCAAACCCCGCGAGGATCGCCCTGTGTACTGCAGCGAGTGCTTTGCTAAGATGAAAGAGGAAGGCTAATCCTTCCCTACATAAAAGGAGACAGGTTCGCCTGTCTCCTTTTTCGTGCTCCAAAGGCAAGAAATCGGGCATTTTTCATGTCAACCCATTGACAAAATAGCGTTGACATGATATGATGATACCAGATTTTTCGACAAAACCCGACATTGGAGGAATTTACCCATGAGCGCCGCAGCATCCAAAGCAAAAAGCAGAACCTACTCCCTGATCCTGGTGGCCCTGTTCGCCGCCCTGACCGCCGTTCTTTCCCAAATCGCTATCCCAACCCCCTGGGAGGTGCCCATCAGCTTAGGGAATCTGGCGGGGTTCCTGGCCGTGGGCCTGTTGAGCTGGAAAGAGGCGGTGGCCAGCCAGGCCGTTTGGGTGCTGTTGGGCGTAGTCGGCGCGCCGGTGTTTTCCAGGTTGGGTTCCTTCAGTCGGCTGGTGGGGCCTACCGGCGGGTACATCATCGGATACATCGTCTCCGCCCTGGCGGCGGGGCTGCTGCTTTCCCGCATCGGCTACCGCTTCTGGAAAATGGTCCTGGCTCTAGGCGTCGGCTTGATCCTCTGCTACCTGTTCGGAACGGTGTGGTACGTGGTGGTCATGAAGCAGACTTCCTTCTGGGCGGCGCTGCTGACCTGTGTGCTGCCGTATATCCCCTTTGACGCGGTGAAAATCGTGCTGACCGCCCTTCTCAGCCAAAAGCTCCGTTCCCGCCTGGGACGATAAGAAAAACCGCCGTCCGGTTTTGTTCCGAGCGGCGGTTTGCTATTCAAAAAGGTCGCCGCAGATTGTCCAGACGAATTCCGTCCGGAAGTACTGGGCCACGGTCTTTTTCAGGAAGGCGGAGACGCAGCCCGTGTCTGCGCCGCACCGGAGGAGAAAGCCGATGACCCGGCGGAAATCCTCCCGCATCTCCGGGGTCATGGTCTTCCCGGGGTAAAACTCCCCGGTGGCGGGGTCCTTGCTGGGGCAGAGAAAGTTGGCGGTGGCCACGGCCTCGAAAAGGGCGTTGCGGTTGTCATAGTCGGGCTGGTTGACGTCGGCCCCCATCCGGACCATCCGTTCCAGAAGGGCAAAGGACTCGTCAGCCTCCTCTGTGGTGTGGAGCCAGACCAGGTTCAGCGGGGGAGTGGGCCTGCCGTCCCAGGCGTAGCGCCGGGCGTTCCAAAGGGCCACGTTGACCGCGTCAAAGAGGACCGGATGGGACTCCGAGGACCATTTTTTCTCCGGACGGTAGTTGACGTCGGCGCCGTGGTCCAGAAGGTACCAGGCGATGTCCGCGTGCCACCCGGTGCAGAGGGCGACCTGAAGGGGAGACATTCCCCGGATGTCGGCCAGCTTTTTGGGGGCAACGGCGTTGACCAGGGACGGGTCCTCCGCCAGCAATTCCCGGATGGCGTCCAGGTTGCTGCTTTTCCGGGTGCTTTCCCGGATCAGGGTGAAAATGGAAGGGGCTGCCGCTTTCATGTTCCGCCTCCTTGCTGAAAAATCCCCCGGAGAGAGGCGTCTTTCCGGGGGATTCTGTCAGAAAATCGTGTGGAGATCGATGATCCGCTGGTTGCTGCTGCCCCGGAACTCCAGGTCCAGGTTCCGCAGCGCCTCGACGTAGGGGCCGTCCACCAGGGTGTCGCAGAGCTTCAAAAGCTCCAGCACCGCCGGATAGGTCTTTCCCAGCTCCAGGAGCTGCTCCAGGGTGTAGCCGCTGTATGCGAAGACGGTCTTGCCCATCTTTTTCACCTCCCGGACCAGGGGGAGAAGGGCCTCGGCCTGACAGAAGGGCTCCCCGCCGGAGAGGGTGACGCCGTCCAGCAAGGGGTCCTCCCGGATGGCGTCCAGGATGGCGGGGATGTCCGCGTCAAAGCCCCCGGAAAAGTCGTGGGTCTGGGGGTTGTGGCAGCCGGGACAGTGGTGGGGGCATCCCTGGGTGAAGATCACATACCGGATGCCCGGGCCGTCCACAATGGATTCATCGATGAGTCCGCTGAGCCGAAGTTCAGATGCCATGCTTCACACGGTCCCGTTCTTCCGCCCGCTTGGCGTTGTTGAACCGGTCGGTGGTGCCCACCAGGTAGCCGGTGATCCGGCGGATGCGCTCAAAGGAGACGTCCTTGCCGATGGTTTTGACTTCTTTTGCAGTGGTTTTCTCGTTCATAATGCTCGCTCCTTTATAAAATGTCAGTGGGTGCAGTCGTAGTGGCAGGGGACATCGGGATATTTCTTCCGCAGCTCGTCCAGCCGCTCGATGGAGACCGGTTCGCCGTCATGGCGTCCGCAGCGGGGGCAGACGTCGTTGATGACGCCGGTGAAGCCGCAGACCGGGTCCCGGTCCACCGGGTGGTTCACGGAGCCGTAGCCGATGCCGGACTCCTTCATGCAGCGGATGATGGTCTCGAAGGCTTTCAGGTTCTTGCAGGTGTCGCCGTCCAGCTCCACGTAGCTGATGTGGCCGGCGTTGGTCATGGCGTGATAGGGGGCCTCCAGCTGAATCTTCCGGTAGGCTTTGATGGGGTAGTACACCGGCACGTGGAAGGAGTTGGTGTAGTAATCCCGGTCGGTGACGCCGGGAATTTCGCCGTAGAGCTTCTTGTCGATGCGGACGAAGCGGCCGGAAAGGCCCTCCGCCGGGGTGGCCAGCAGGGTGAAGTTCAGGCCGGTTTTGGCGGATTCGTCGTCCATGCGCTGGCGCATGTGGCCGATGATCTCAAGACCCAGCTTCTGGCTCTCCTCGCTTTCGCCGTGGTGGAAGCCGGTAAGGGCTTTCAGGGTCTCGGCCAGGCCGATGAAGCCGACGCTGAGGGTGCCGTGCTTCAGGACTTCGGCCACGCTGTCGTCGGGGCCCAGGTTCTCGGAGTCGATCCAGATGCCCTGGCCCATGAGGAAGGGGTAGTTCCGGACCTTCTTGGTGCACTGAATCTGGAACCGGTGGAGGAGCTGGCGGATGACCAGGTCGATACGCTGGTCCAGAATTTCGTAAAACTTCTGGATATCGCCCTTGGCTTCCAGGCCGATGCGGGGGAGGTTGATGGAGGTGAAGCTCAGGTTGCCCCGGCCGCAGGTGACTTCCTTGGTCCGGTCGTGGACGTTGCCCATGACCCGGGTGCGGCAGCCCATGTAGGCCACCTCGGTGTTGTAGTCGCCGGGCTTGTAGTACTGGAGGTTAAAGGGTGCGTCCAGGAAGGAGAAGTTGGGGAACAGCCGCTTGGCGGAGGTGGCAATGGCCTGCTGGAACAGGTCGTAGTTGGGCTCACCGGGGTTGTAGTTGACGCCTTCCTTGACCTTGAAGATCTGAACGGGGAAGATGGGGGTCTCGCCATCGCCCAGGCCCGCGTCGGTGGCGGACAGGAGGTTCCGGATGACCATCCGGGCTTCGGGGGAGGTATCCGTGCCGTAGTTCACGGAGGAGAAGGGCACCTGGGCGCCTGCCCGGGAGTTCATGGTGTTCAGGTTGTGGATAAAGGCTTCCATGGCCTGGTAGGTGGCCTTGTCCGTTTCGGCGTAGGCGGTGTCGGCGGCGTAGTCGTGGGCTTTGGCGGCGGTCTCCGGGGAGATTTCCTGGAAGCCGTGCTCCTTCTGGTGGGCGGGGAGATAGGCGGTAAGGGCCGCCTTGTACTCCTCCCGGTTGCCCAAGGCGGGGGTCATGGCCACGTCGGTTCGGACGGCGGCCACCAGGGCCTCGGCGTCGGCCCGGGACATGCCCGCGGCGATCTGGAGGTACTGGGCCAGAGCTTTGAAGTACTCTTTTTTATAGGTCTTGGCCACGCCGGGGGCCATGGAGTAGTCGAAGTTGGGGATGCTCTGTCCGCCGTGCATCTCGTTCTGGTTGGCCTGAATGGCGATGCAGGCGAGAGCGGAGTAGCTGATGATGGAGTTGGGCTCCCGGAGACAGCCGTGACCGGTGAAGAAGCCGTGATGGAAGAGCTTCAGAAGGTCGATCTGACAGCAGGTCTCGGTGAGCATGTAGAAATCTTTGTCGTGGATGTGGATGTCGCCGTTGATGTGGGCGGCGGCGATGTCCTTGGGCAGGATGTAGTTATCCATGAAGTACTTGGAGCCCTCGGAGCCATACTTCAGCATGGTGCCCATGGCGGTGTCGGCGTCGATGTTGGCGTTTTCCCGCTTGATGTCCGCATCCTTGGAGTAGGAGAAGGTCAGCTCCTTGTAGATGTCCATGAGGTCGGCTTCGCTCTGGCGGATTTTGGCGTGCTCGGCCCGGTAGAGGATGTAGGCTTTGGCGGTCTTGGCATAGTCGGCGGCGATAAGGGCCTCCTCCACCTTGTCCTGAATCTGCTCCACGGTGGGGATGCGGTTCTTGGGGAGGCTTTCCACCACTTCCTGGGTCAGCTCTCTGATCTTCTTGACGGAGATTTTCTCGTCGGAGACGGCCACGTTGGCCTTGTGGATGGCGTCCTCGATTTTTCGGGAGTCAAAGGGGACGACTTCGCCGTTTCGCTTCTTGATTTTTGTAATCATCTTTCCCATCCTCTGTTGTAGAATCATCCGGCAATGGAGGGCCGGATTGGGCGCAAAAAAGAAGGGAGACGCAAGCTGTATGCTTTAAAAGCTCGAATCCACTATATCTTGTGCCTTCTGCGGTTTTTCATTCCGTATGTTGTATCACTATCATACCGCAAAATGTCCGGGGTGTCAAGTAGGAAACGGAGTTTTTTTTGGCGGACGGCAAGTTTTGTGAAAATACACGAATTTGGAATAGTTTTATTTTTCCTTCTGCCGGGAATCTGCGAAAAACATTTGTCAAGACACCCGGAATGTGGTATAATAATTTCGAGTATCCTGCCGCTGCAAATTTTCGGTGGCACACCATGATACCCTCTCTTGTCTGAAGGACAAGAGAGGGTATCATGTAGGGAAAACATTCATCACCCGGGAGGGAAGAACCGACTTGCGCACAAGAATCCTGGGCATTGACCCCGGCTACGCCATCGTGGGCTGCGGCGTGGTGGAATACGACGGCCGCAATTTCACCACCCTGGATTACGGCCCCATCACCACTCCGGCGGGGATGCCCTTTGCCGACCGGCTGGCCATCATCTACGACGGCATGATCGAGCTTCTGGACAAGTACCACCCCGACGCCATGTCCGTGGAAAAGCTCTACTTCAACACCAACCAGAAAACCGCTATCGACGTGGCCCAGGCCAGAGGGGTGATCCTTCTGGCGGCCCGGCAGAAGGGCGTGCCGTTTTACGAATACACCCCCTTGCAGGTCAAGCAGTCGGTGGTGGGCTACGGACGGGCGGTGAAGCAGCAGATCATCGAAATGACCACCCGAATCTTAAACCTCAAAAAGCCCCCCAAGCCCGACGATGTGGCCGACGCCCTGGCCATTGCCATCTGCCACGCTCACTGCGCCGCTTCCGGGGCGGCCTCGGCCCTGGCGGAGGCCATTGCCCGACAGGAAAGAAAGGACGGAATCCAATGATTTACAGCCTTCGCGGAAAGCTCATCTCCGTGGAACCCAATCTCGCCGTAGTGGAGTGCGCCGGTGTGGGCTACGCCGTGCGGACCTCCTCCGTCACTGTGTCCCGGCTCCCGGCTCTGGGGAGCGAGACCATGCTTTACACCTACCTCCACGTTGCGGAAAACGCCATCGACCTGTTCGGCTTTGCCGATCCCGGAGAGCTGAGCTGCTTCAAAATGCTCATCGCCGTCACCCGGGTGGGGCCCAAGGCGGCGCTGTCGGTCCTTTCCAACGTGACGCCGGAGCGCTTCGCCCTCTGCGTGGCCTCCGGCGACGCCAAAACCATTGCCAAAGCCCCGGGCATCGGGACCAAAACCGCCCAGCGGATCATCCTGGAGCTGAAGGACAAGATGAGCCGGGACGCCGCCGAGCTGGGCTTTTCCGGGGCCGCTCCAGCGGAGGTCCCCTCCGACGCCTCCAACGCCGGGGAGGCCATTTCGGCCCTGGTGGTCCTGGGCTACTCCCAGAGCGAGGCCGCGTCGGTCATTATGAAGCTGGACCCCTCCCTTTCCGTGGAGGAACTGATCAAGGCGGGGCTGCGGGCCCTGTCTTCCCGATAAGAAAGCAGGTTTTTCATGTTTGAATCACAGATCGACCGGGAGGAGATGGACCTGGAAAACAGGGTCACGGCTCCGGACTTCCACGGCGGCGACGACGAGGCGGAGTTTTCCCTCCGGCCCAAGACTCTGGCGGAGTACATCGGCCAGGATAAGGCCAAGGAGAACCTTTCCGTCTATATTGAAGCTGCCAAGCGCCGGGGCGAGGCCCTGGACCACGTCCTGCTCTACGGCCCCCCCGGCCTGGGCAAGACCACCCTTTCCCAGATCATCGCCAACGAAATGAATACCAACCTGAAGGTCACTTCCGGCCCGGCCATTGAAAAGCCTGGGGACCTGGCGGCCCTTCTGACCAACCTGGCCGACGGCGACGTGCTGTTCATCGACGAAATCCACCGGCTGTCCAAGTCCGTGGAGGAGGTCCTGTACCCCGCCATGGAGGACTACGCCCTGGATATCATCATCGGCAAGGGCCCCTCCGCCCGGTCCATCCGGCTGGACTTGAAGCACTTCACCCTGGTGGGAGCCACCACCCGGGCGGGGCAGCTGACCTCGCCGCTGCGGGACCGGTTCGGGGTCATCCTCCGGCTGGAGCTTTACACGCCGGAGCAGCTCTGCGACATTATCCTCCGGTCCGCCGGGATTCTGGACATCCCTTGCGACCGGGACGGGGCCATGGAGCTGGCCCGGCGCTCCCGGGGGACCCCGCGGATCGCCAACCGGCTCTTGAAGCGGGTCCGGGACTTCGCCCAGGTCATCGGCGACGGCGTTCTGACCAAAGAGATTGTGGACACGGCTCTGGGCCGTCTGGAAGTGGACGAGCTGGGGCTGGACAACATCGACCGTCGCTTGCTGACCATGATGATCCGCAACTACAACGGCGGTCCCGTGGGCCTGGAGACCATGGCCGCCGTTCTGGGGGAGGAAGCCGTCACCATTGAGGACGTCTATGAGCCCTATCTGATGCAGCTGGGATTCCTTTCCCGGACGCCGAGAGGGCGCTGCGTCACCCCGCTGGCTTACCGGCATCTGGGCATCGAGCGCCCCGACGGCCAGCAGATGCTTTGATTTTAAGGAGAAACCGTTCATGAGAATTGCTGACAACTGGACCGGATACGAAATGCTGGACACCTCCGGCGGCGAAAAGCTGGAACGCTGGGGCGACGTGGTCCTCATCCGTCCGGACCCCCAGATCATCTGGAACACCCCCCGGCAGCACCCGGGCTGGAAAAAGCCCCACGCCCACTACCACCGTTCGGAAAAAGGCGGCGGCAGCTGGGAAAACTTCCGCCCCTGCCCGGAAAGCTGGCCCTTGCAGTACAGGGACCTGACCTTTAAAATTTCCCCCACCGGCTTCAAGCACACCGGCCTTTTCCCGGAGCAGGCGGTCAACTGGGACCTGTTCCGGCAGCTGATTGCAAAGGCGGGGCGGCCGGTATCGGTGCTGAACCTCTTTGCCTATACCGGCGGGGCCACCCTGGCCTGCGCGGCGGCGGGAGCCTCCGTCTGCCACGTAGACGCCTCCAAGGGGATGGTGGCCTGGGCCAAGGAAAACGCGGCCCTCTCCGGCCTTTCAGAGAAGCCCATCCGCTGGATCGTAGACGACTGCGAAAAATTCGTGGCCCGGGAAATCCGCCGGGGACGGCGCTACGACGCCATTATCATGGACCCACCCTCCTATGGCCGGGGCCCCTCCGGGGAGGTCTGGAAGCTGGAGGAGCAGGTCTACGCTCTGGTGGATCTCTGCGCCGGGGTGCTGTCGGAGGACCCGCTTTTTGTGGCGCTGAACTCCTATACCACCGGGCTTTCCCCGTCGGTCATGGCCTATCTGCTGGGCGTTACCGTGGGGAACCGCTTCGGCGGGAAGGTCTCCGCCGATGAGATCGGCCTGCCGGTGACGGCGTCGGGACTGGCGCTGCCCTGCGGCTCCACGGCCCTGTGGACCCGGGGAGAATGACCATGGAAGGAACGACTATGGAAAACATCATTACAACCGAACAGCTCTATTTCGACTTCCGGAACGAGGAGGACGGCACGGTTTTTCCGGTGCTGAAAGGGGTCGATCTGGGTATCCGGAAGGGTCAGTTTGTGGCCGTTCTGGGGCACAACGGATCGGGGAAATCCACCCTGGCCAAGCACTTCAACGCCATCCTCCTGCCCACCTCGGGGAAGGTCCTGGTGGAGGGCATCGACACCGCAGACGAGGACCGGCTTTTTGACATCCGGCAGAAGGTGGGCATGGTCTTTCAGAATCCGGACAACCAGATCGTCGCCACCATCGTGGAGGAGGACGTGGCCTTCGCCCTGGAAAACATGGGGGTGGAGCCCAAAGAGATCCGCCGCCGGGTGGACGAGGCTCTGAAGCAGGTGGACATGTACGAATACCGGGAACGGGCCCCTCACCAGCTGTCCGGCGGACAGAAGCAGCGGGTGGCCATTGCCGGCATCCTGGCCATGCGGCCCGACTGCATCGTCCTGGACGAGCCCACGGCCATGCTGGACCCCAAGGGCCGCAGCGAGGTCATGAAGACCATCCGGTACCTGAACCGGGAATTCGGCACTACCGTGGTCCTCATCACCCACTACATGGACGAGGCCGCCGCCTCCGACCGGGTGGTGGTGGTGGATAACGGCGTGGTCCTCCGGGACGGGACGCCCAAGGAGGTCTTTTCCCAGGTGGAGCTGCTGAAATCCGTAGGACTGGACGTTCCCCAGGTGACGGAGCTGATCTATGAGCTCCGGAAGGAAGGCGTGGACCTTCCCCAGGACATCCTCACCGAGGACGAGTGCTACGAAGCCTTGAAAGCGCTCCTGGCCGACTGACCCAAATTCTCCCAGAAGGGAAGGAAAAACGCCTTGCAGATCAAAATCGAAAGCCTTACCTATAAATACTCCGTGGGCACCCCCTTTGAGCAGGTGGCCGTGGACAACGTGAGCCTGGAAATCGCCGGAGGGGAAATGGTGGGCGTGATCGGCCACACCGGCTCCGGGAAATCCACCCTCATCCAGCATCTGAACGGCCTTCTGAGGCCCACCTCCGGTACGGTGTATCTGGACGGCCGGGACATCTGGGCGGACAAATCCAAGCTCCGCCAGGTCCGGTTTGACGTGGGACTGGTGTTCCAGTACCCGGAGTACCAGCTCTTTGAGGAGACCGTTTACAAGGACATCGCCTTCGGGCCCAGGAACATGGGCCTTTCCGAGGCGGAGATCGACCGCCGGGTCCGGGAGGCCGCGGAGTTTTCCGGCCTGCGGGAGGAACTGCTGGAAAAGAGCCCCTTTGAGCTCTCCGGCGGCCAGAAGCGCCGGGTGGCCATTGCCGGGGTCATCGCCATGGAGCCCAAGGTCCTGATCCTGGACGAGCCTGCGGCGGGGCTAGACCCCCGGGGGCGGAACAAAATCCTCACCCAGATCAAAAACTACCACGAAAAGGTGGGGAACACCGTGCTGCTGGTCTCCCACAGCATGGAGGACGTGGCGGCCTTCGCCGACAAGGTCCTGGTCATGAACAAGGCTAAGGTCTTTGCCTACGACACCGTGGAAAACGTCTTTGCCCGGAGCGAGGAGCTGAAGGCCATCCGCCTGGCGGTGCCCCAGATCACCAACGTCTTCCACCGGCTGAGCCGGGAGGGGTATCCGGTGCCGGAAAACGTCTACACCGTGGCCTACGCCAAGCGAAAGCTGCTGGCGACCCTGGCGGAAAGGGGGAAGCTCCCCAATGCTTAAAGATATTACAATCGGCCAGTACTTCCCGGGACATTCCGTTCTCCATCGGCTGGACCCCCGGATCAAGATGGTGCTGACCATCGCCTATATCGTTCTGCTGTTCTTAGTGAAAAATTCCGTGGGATTTGCAGTGTCCATCGCCTTTCTTGTCGTTTGTTATACGGTGGCGAAAATTCCGGTGAAGCTGATCCTCCGGAGTTTAAAGCCCATTGTGCCCATTCTGATCTTCACCGGCGTGCTGAATCTGCTGTTTGTCTCCGGGGAACATACGATTTTTGAGTGGGGCATCTTCCACGTCTCGCAGGAGGGCATTTACACCGCCGTGACCATGGCGATCCGGGTGCTCTGCCTTATCGCCGGGTCGTCGCTGCTGACCTATACCACCTCGCCCATTGCCCTGACCGACGCCATCGAGCGGCTGCTGGGGCCCTTGAAGGTCCTGCATTTCCCGGTCCATGAGCTGGCCATGATGATGTCCATTGCGCTGCGGTTCATCCCCACCCTCATCGAGGAGACGGACAAGATCATGTCCGCCCAGAAGGCCCGGGGCGCCGATCTGGAATCCGGCGGCCTGATGCAGCGGGCCAAGGCCCTGGTGCCCATTCTGATCCCGCTGTTCGTCTCGGCCTTCCGCCGGGCGGAGGAGCTGGCCCTGGCCATGGAGTGCCGGTGCTATCACGGCGGCAAGGGCCGGACCCGGATGAAGCAGCTTCACCTGACCGCAGCCGACTTCGCCGCCTGCGCCGTGATGGCGGTCATGATCGCCGGGCTGGTGCTACTGAACCGGCTGCCCATTCCCTGGTGAACCCATGCGGAGACTGCTGTTTGAGATCGCCTACCGGGGCACGGCCTACCACGGCTATCAGGTCCAGGCCAACGCCCGGACGGTGGCCGAGACCCTCCAGGACGCCATTGAGGCGGTTTTTCCCCGGCGAGAGGGGATCGTGGGCTGCTCCCGGACGGATACCGGCGTTCACGCCAATCAGTTTTACTTTCATATGGACACCCAGGCGGGTATCCCGGAAAAAGCCGCTGTCATCGCCCTGAACAACCATCTTCCCCGGGACATTGCGGTCCTCAGCTGCCGGGAGGTGCCGGAGGATTTCCACGCCCGTTACAGCGTGGAGCGGAAGGAATACGTCTATAAAATCTGGGACGCACCGGTGCGGAACCCCATTCTGGACGGACTGGTCCTCCACAGCCGGTTCCGGCTGGACGCGGAGGAGCTGGACGGGCTGGCCCGGGAGTTCTGCGGGACCCACGATTTCATCGGGTTCTGCAGCGCCGGGGGGAAGATTCACGACACCGTCCGGACCATCTTCGACTGCGGCGTGACCCGCAGCGGCGATCTGGTGGAGTTCCGGGTCATGGGGGATGGGTTCCTCTACAACATGGTGCGGATCATGGTGGGGACCCTGCTTCCCGTCAACCGCACCCGGCTCCGGAAGGGCGACATCGCCGCCATTGTGGAGTCCAGGGACCGTTCCCGGGCGGGGATCACCGTGCCGCCGGACGGGCTGTACCTTAACCGGGTCCTGTACGGGGACCGTCTTGACCTTTCTGGGAGGAATCCGTGAAAAAGACAAATGAAACCCCCAAGCCCAAAACCTACGACATCGAGGAATACCGCCGGAAGAAAAAGCGGGAGAAGCTGCTGCGGCATCTGGCCCGGGGCGGCGCGGTCCTGCTGATTCTGGCGGCGATTTTCGGCGGGGTGTATCTGTACCAGCGCTACGATCTGGAGCAGATTCTGAAAAACGCCGCGGAAAACGCCGGGAACAATCCCCCGGCGGCCGCGGTGAAAACCACCAGCTTTCCGGTGACGCTGGATTCGGTGGAGCCGCTGGAGATTCAGGCGCTGGGGAGCTCCGTGGCGCTGCTGACCTCCGACGAGGCGGCTTTGCTGGACGTTGACGGGAAGACCTCTTTCCAGTTCGTCCACGGTTTTACCAATCCGGTGCTCAAGGCCGGGGACGAGCGGGTGCTGACCTACGACCGGGGGGGGTACGGCTTCCGGCTGGACAGCCGTCAGGGGAATCTCTACACCGGCCGCAGCTCCAACACCATTCTGACCGGGGCGGCGGGCCACGGCGCCGTGTTTGCTCTGGTGACCACAGAACCTCACTACGCCGGAAGCGTCACCGTCTACAACAAGGCCGGGGAGGAGCTGGTCAAGTGGTACTCCTCGGACCAGATCGTGGACGTGGATTTTTCGTCCGACGACAGCCGCTTGGCGGCGGCCTGCGTCTCCTTTGACAAGAGCGGGGAGCTGGTGGCTTCCGTTCACGTCATCGACATCCGGAAGGAGACGGAGGTGGCGGCGCCGGAGTTTTCCGGGGTCCTGCCGGTGGCGGTGGATTATAAGAAGGGGGGACAGATCCACCTGGTCTGCGACAGCGCTCTGGCCATCGCGGAAAAGGATCTGAAAACCACCCGGACGGAGCCGTATCTCCGGCAGCTGCAAGCCTATGCCTTTACGGAGGAGGAGACGCTGCTGGTGTCCTCGGACTCCCATGAGGCGGCCAGCACGATTACGCTGACGCCTGGGGAAGGGGAGAGCCGGAGCGTGACGGTTCCGGCGGCAGTGGAGGACATTGCCGCTTCCGGAGATGGCGTCAGCGTTCTGATGGCGTCAGAGGTGCGGCGGTATACGCAGAAGTTTGAACTGGCGGGGACCTATCGGGTCTCCAGCGGAGTGTTCCGCATCGAAATGGCCGGGGACCGGGTCTTTTCCCTGAGCAAGTCCTATCTGGACGTGCTGGGGGATAAGGAGACGGAGAGCCCGGCGGAATCGGAGGGATCCAATTGAGCACACCTGCTTTGATTTTAGACGGACTGGTGGCGGTCTGCGTCCTGGTTCTGGTGATAACAGCCTATCGGAAGGGCTTTTTGCGGACCCTGGTCCAGGGGGTGGGGCATCTGGCCTCCTGCGTGGTGGCCTTTGTGGCCAGCCGCGCCCTGGCGGAGGCCTGCTACAAGCTGTTTTTCCGGGACCGGCTCATTTCTGCCATTGAAAAGGCCGTGGAGGACAAGGCCGCCGACGTGGGTCTTGGCGAAAAGCTGGACGCGGCGGTGGACGCGCTGCCAAAGCTCCTCCAGACGGCTCTGGCCGCGGCGGGGATCAACGCCGAGACCTTGTCGGATCAGGTGTCCGGCCAGGTGGCGGAGTCCGCCAGAGCGCTGAGCGTTTCCATTACCGACGGGGTGCTGTACCCCATTTTGTACATGCTGCTCCAGGGGCTGCTGTTTCTGGTGCTCTTTGCGGCCTGCATGGTGCTGGTCCGCTGTCTGGCAAAGGTCCTCAAGGGGGCGGAGCGGCTGCCGGTCATCGGCACGGTGAACTCCCTGCTGGGGGCGGTCATGGGGGCTGCGGAGGCGCTGGTGGTGCTTTTCGTCGCCGCTGTGGCGGTCCGGCTGCTGCTGGACGTCACCGGCGGATTTTCCTGGCTTAACGAGAACATCGTAGGGCAGACCTACCTGTTCCGGTATTTCTATAACTTTGACCTGCGGATGCTCCCGGCGTTTCCCCAAGGCTGAAACTTGATTCGGAGGTAGCGGACATGAACGTTCCCAACACACTGACGGTTTTTCGAATTCTCCTGATCCCGGTCTTTATCGCCGCGTATTTCCTGGCCCCGGAGGCGTATTTTTACCTTCCGGCGGTGGTGCTGGCCGTATCCGGCCTTACCGACGTGGCCGACGGGTACATTGCCCGGCGGTTCCACCAGATTACACCTTTGGGGCGGTTCCTGGACCCGGTGGCGGACAAGCTGACCATGGCCTCCGTGACCATCTGCCTGGCCATTACCCATGCGCCGCTGCGGTGGCTTTTCGGGATCTATTTCGTAAAGGAGATGACGTTGGCCCTGGTGGGGCTGGTCCAGCTGAAATCCTGGCGGAACTCCATTACCGCCAAGTGGTACGGCAAGGCCACCACGGCGCTGCTCTACACCCTGATGTTTGTGGTGATCCTGTTCCCCGGTATCCCGGAGAAGATTTTGTACGTTCTCATCCTGCCGCCGGTGTTCTTCATCGTTTTGTCATTTATTTTTTACCTAAAAGAGATTAAAAAGCATAAAAATTCCGTATAATGAGAAGTATGGATTTTTGCGATCCGGAAGATTTCTCTACCTCCGGCGGAAAATGTCCGCCATGAAAGGATTCCTTATACAATGGATATGATGTGCTGCAAATGCAAAAAGCGTCCGGCCATGGTTTTCGTGGCCAAGTTCGACGGCAAGGAAATGACCAACGAGGGCTACTGCCTGAAGTGCGCCGCCGAGCTGGGACTGCCCCAGGTGAAGTCCATGATGGACAGCATGGGGATCACCCAGGAGGACCTGGACCATCTGGACGAGCAGATGAGCAATTTTGAAAACGGCATGTTCGAGCCCGGCGGGGCGGAGACCCTGACGCCTCTGCTCCAGAAGCTGATGGGGGCGGATGGCGGCCCGGAAAGCGTCCCCGGCGACGGGGAGCTGGCTTCCGGCGAGGCCGGTCCGGAGCCTTCCGCTCCCCGGAAGGGTCGGAAGGAAAAGGACAAGAAGCGGAGCTTTCTGGACAATTTCTGCGTCAACCTGACGGAAAAGGCCCGGAACGGGGCCATGGACAGGATCGTGGGCCGGGAATCGGAAATTTACCGCGTGACCCAGATTCTCAGCCGCCGGCAGAAGAACAACCCCTGTCTCATCGGCGAGCCCGGCGTGGGCAAAACCGCCATTGCCGAGGGCATCGCCCAGAAGATCGCGGTGGGGCAGGTGCCCTTCCGGCTTCTGGACAAGGAGGTCTATCTCCTGGACCTGACCTCCCTGGTGGCCGGGACCCAGTTCCGGGGCCAGTTTGAGAGCCGGGTGAAGGGGCTCATCGACGAGGTGAAGCAGCGGGGGAACGTCATTCTTTTCATCGACGAGGTCCACACGCTGGTGGGCACCGGTGACGCCGAGGGTTCCATGAGCGCCGCCAACATCATGAAGCCCGCCCTTTCCCGGGGGGAGATTCAGGTCATTGGGGCCACCACCTTCGGCGAGTACCGGAAGTACATCGAGAAGGACTCCGCCCTGGAGCGCCGGTTCCAGCCGGTGACGGTGGAGGAGCCTACCATCGCCCAGACCATCGAAATTTTGAAGGGCATCCGGGGCAGCTACGAGGAGCACCACAAGGTCCGCATTCCCGACGAGATTCTGGAAGCCTGCGCCCATCTTTCCGAGCGCTACATCACCGACCGGTTTCTGCCCGACAAGGCCATCGACCTGCTGGATGAATCCGCGGCCTGCGCTTCCATTAAAAGCACGGTCCTCACCGATTATGAGAAGCTCAACAAGGAGCTGAAAACCCTCACCGACCGTCAGCAGGAGCTGGAGCAGGCCGCCGACGCCATCGACTACGAGGCCATTGCCCGGGTCAAGGCCGACGCCATCGTCACCCGGGAGAAGCTCAAGGAGCTGGAGCCCAGAATCGCCGACGTGAAAGTCACCATCGACGATGTGGCCAAGGTGGTGGAGCTCTGGACCGGCATCCCGGCGGAGAAGGCCAGCGAAAGCGATTTCGCCCGGCTTGCCCGGCTGGAGGAGCACCTGAAGGCCCGGATCATCGGGCAGGACGAGGCCATTCACGCCGTGTCCGCCGCCATCCGGCGCTCCAAGGTCCACCTGAACAAGAAGCGCCGCCCGGCGTCCTTCATCTTCGTGGGACCCACCGGCGTGGGCAAGACCGAGCTGGTCAAGGTCCTGGCAGAGGAGCTGTTTGACGACAAGACCGACCCGCTGATCCGGGTGGATATGTCCGAATACATGGAAAAGCACGCGGTGTCCCGGCTGATCGGGTCGCCTCCCGGGTATGTGGGCTTTGACGAGGCGGGGCAGCTGACCGAGAAGGTCCGGCGCCGTCCGTATTCCGTGGTGCTGTTCGACGAAATCGAAAAGGCCCATCCTGACGTGATGAACATCCTGCTCCAGATTCTGGACGAGGGACGGATCACCGACGCCCAGGGGCGCACGGTCAGCTTCGAGAACACCGTGGTGGTCATGACCTCCAACGCAGGGTCCAACGACCGGACGGGGATTGTGGGCTTTAACCAGACCGCCGCCGAAGCCACCAGGGAGAAGGCCATGAAGGGGCTGTCCGCCTTCCTGCGGCCGGAATTCCTGGCCCGGGTGGACGAGATCGTGGTCTTCCATCCGCTGACCCAGGCCAACATGGAGGACATCGCCCGGCTGATGCTGAACGAAATGCAGGAGCCCCTGGCGGAGATCGCGCTGAAGCTCCGTTACAGCGATGCGGTTCCGGCGTGGCTGGCCCAGAAGGCCATGGGCGGGAAGTTCGCCGCCCGGGACCTGCGGAGCACCATCCGCCGGGAGGTGGAGGATAAGATCGCCGCCCTTCTGACCACCCAGTCGTCTGCCGGGAAGGAGCTTTATGTGGACCTTCAGGATGGGCAGACTGTGGTCACATTGGTGTAGGTCGACGCGGCGGAATCTGCCCGCCAGCAAAACCAAGTTTTCGGTCCAGCCTTTTTCAAAAGGCTGGCGGTTTCCAAAGGCAGCGCCTTTGGTCGCCCTCCGCAGAGGGCGAAATCTCCCAAATGATACCAAAAGATCAGGAAGGGAAGGCCCGACAGCCCGGTGGGCTGTCGGGCCGAGGGGAACCCTATCAAGGGGTTCCCCGCAGGACGCAGTCCTGCACCTCACGCCTACAAACAATAACCGCGCCAGCGAGAAGAAACGGCAAACGCTTCGACTCGCTGGCGCGGTTTTTCGCTTTGGATTCCGTAGAGGTGGGTCATGCCGCAATTTCTGCGAAATTGCGGCCGCAGGGACATCCGCGGGCGGCCTGCGGGCCGCCTTTCCCTATTTTTGGGTTGCGCCCGAGGCGCAACGGAGTTGGGATTTCGCTTTCTGCGGAAAGCGACCAAAGGCGCTGCCTTTGGAATCTGCCAGCCTTTTGAAAAAGGCTGGACCGAAAACTTGAGTTTGGGTGCGTTATTCTTTGGTGAGGAAAAGAACGCCCAGGGTGTTGGGGCCGCAATGGCAGGAAATCGTACAGCTGGCCCGGGTGGCGTAGATTTCCCGGAAGTCCGCGCACTGGATGATGGTGTCCCGGACCAGGTCCACGTACTCCTGGGGGATGCCGGAGTGGGTGATGAACACCCGGTCCAGCTGGAGGTCGTCCCGGTTCAGGACGTCCTTGGTGTACTGGACCAGGACCTTATGCAGGTCGCCCCGGTACTTTTTGCCCACCTCCATGGCGCCGTTTTTCTCCGGGTGGACCTCGATGCACGGCTTCAGCTTCAGGAGGTTGGCTCCCAGGGCCGCCACGGTGGAGCAGCGGCCGCCGGCGTGCATGAATTCCAGGGTGTCCAGGATGAAGGAGGCGTGGCTGCGGTCGGCCAGCTTCCGGGCTTCCTTCTGAATTTCGGCGGCGGGCATGCCGGTCCGGGCCATTTCGGCGGCCTCCAGGACTTGCAGGCCGATGCCGGTGGAAAGGCTCCGGGCGTCAATGGGGTAGACGTGGCCCAGCTCCTCAGCGGCGGCGCAGCAGTTCTGGTAGGCGGCGCTGAGGGCGGAGCCCAGGCAGAAGTGGACGATCTCAAAGCCCTGTTCCACCAGGGGACGGAAAAATTCCATGTACTCGCCGATGCCGATGGCGGCGGTTTTGGGCAGGACCTTCCGCTCCCGGTAGGCGCGGAACAGGTCGTCGGGGGTGACGTCTACGCCGTCGGTGTACTCCCGGTCCTCCAGAATGATATGGTAGGGGTAGTAGTGGAGCTGATAGCACTCTTTCAGGTCCTCCCCAAGGTCGCAGGGGCTGTCGGCGGTCAAAAGAACATTTTCCATAAAATACTCCTCCGAATGGCGGCGGAAAGCCGTGATTTTCTTACCATTATAGCACTTTTTGCCAAAAAAAGCTAGAGCTTTCGAAAAATCTGCGGTCATTCTCAAGTAAAATATGGTGTAAAGTAATCTGCCTTTTCACCAAAAACCAGCCCTTTCCGTGAGAAAAAGGCCGATTTTCAGCGGATTCAGTCCAGCAGAGCCAGGACGTCCGCCTTGGGGAGGACGCCCACCGACCGGCGGACAACGTTCCCCTCCCGGAACACCAGGAGGGTGGGGATGCTGGCGACCTGGCAGCGCTGGGCCAGCTCCGGCTCCTCGTCCACGTTGATTTTGACCACCCGGAAGCCCTGGGCCTCCTTGGCAATCTCCCCGATGGTGGGGCCCAGCATCCGGCACGGGCCGCACCAGGGAGCCCAGAAATCCGCCAGCACCGGCGCGGGGGAGTCCAGGACCTCCTGCTGGAAATTTTCGCGGGTCACTGCAATGGGTTCCATTTTCTTGCTCCTTTCCCATGGTTTTGCACATAGCTTTCCCGGAAAGGGGCAATCTAATCCCATGAAAGGAGCGGATTCCATGGAAAAGCGGAAACCCTGGTTTTTCTGCCTGCTGGGGGCGGCGGCGGGATTTTTGAACGGCCTGTTCGGCGCAGGCGGCGGCGTGGCGGTGGTCCCCATGCTGGAAATGGCGGGGATCGAGTCCAAAAAGGCCCACGCCACCTCCATTGCCATTATTCTGCCGCTGTCGGTGTTCAGCGCGGTGTTTTACCTGTGGGGGACCACGCCCCGGTGGGGGGAGGCGCTGACCTATCTGCCCCTGGGGGCGGTGGGGGCGGCAATCGGCGCCTGGCTTCTGAAGCGCATCGACAACAACGTATTGCGGCGGATTTTCGGCGGGGTGATACTGGCCTCCGCTGTCCGGCTGTGGTTCCGATGATGGGGCTGGTGATTGCCGGGGCGGTGTCGCTGCTGGCGGGGGCGGCGGCGGCCATGGGCCTTGGGGGCGGATTCGTGCTGCTGGTGTACCTGACGGTGTTTGCCCAGGTCCCCCAGATGGAAGCCCAGTGGATCAACCTGATCTTTTTCCTGCCCATCGGCGGGCTGGCGCTGATTTTCCATGCCAGAAACCGGCTGATCGAGAAGAAAGCCGTGCTCCCGGCGGTGCTGGCCGGGCTGGCGGGGGCCGCCGGAGGGGCCGCGCTGGCTCATTTCCTGGGAAATGAGGTCCTGACCCGGGTGTTCGCGGTGTTTCTGGCGGTTATTGGCGGGAAAGAGCTGTTCCGCATCGGAAAATAGTTGCCTTCGCCCCGGCTCCGTGGTACAATGGAGCAAAGGGGGCGAGGCGGTTGAAGGACTATCGGACGCTGGAAAAATTGACGGAAGGGCTGCCCGGAGGGGACCCGTTGGGCCTTCGGGTGGAGGTCGTGGTGGACCGGCCCCTGGGGAGCCGGCACCCACGGTTCCCGGAGACGGTCTATCCGGTGAACTACGGCTTCGTGGCCGGGGTCCTGGGCGGCGACGGCGAGGCCCAGGACGTGTACATTTTGGGGGTAGACCGGCCTGTGGAGCGGTTCCGGGGGCGGGTCATTGCGGTCATCCGCCGGGCCGAAGACCGGGAAGAAAAGTGGGTGGCCGCGCCGGAGGGAGCGGTGTTTTTCGAGCCGGAGATCCGGGCGGCGGTGGACTTTACCGAGAGGTACTTCCGCAGCTCCTACCGCTGTCTTTTCGAAAAAGCCTGCGGGGCGGTGCTTTTTTCCGAGGACGGCGGGGAGCGGCGGTACCTGCTGGTGCGGGGACACAATGGGCGCGTAGGGTTCTCCAAGGGTCACATTGAGGGCACGGAAGGGGAAGAAACCACCGCCCTCCGGGAGGTCCGGGAGGAGACGGGGCTGGTTCCGGAGCTGGTTCCCGGGTTCCGGCGGGAGTACTGCTACCGGCTGCCCATGGGGGTTCACAAGGCGGTGGTGTTTTTCCTGGGGCGGTTTTCGGGGACGGCGGTTTTTCAGTCAGAGGAGATCGCCGAGGGGATGCTCCTTCCTTATAAAAGGGCCCTGGCGGCGCTGAGTTTCCAGCCGGACCGGGAGGTGCTCCGGGGAGCGGAGGAGGTCCTGAACGGTCAGAATCCGGAGGCGAAGGCGGTGGCCCAGTCTTCCAGGGGGATGGCGGGGTCTGCCAACTGGTAGAAGGTGATCTGGATCACCTTGTCGCCTTTTTGGAGAAGGAGCGTGGGGAAGTAGCCGGTGTAGGCCGCCTGCTGGTCGGCGTCCAGGGACGGAAGGGAAAGGGGCGCATAGTGCCGTTCCCGGGGGGCTTTGGCCAGGAGCTCCCGGTAGAGCTCCCGGGCCAGACCGGCAGAGGCCAGGCGGTAGTATTTCACGTCCAGGCCGCCGGAGAAGGGTTGGCCGTCGGGGGTGGTCCCGCCGCCGTTTTCCTGGTAATCGATGATCTCCGGGGCCAGCCAGTCGGAGCGGCGCTCCGAGCGGTTGCTCTGGTAGCCGTCCTCCCGATAGAAGGTCCCGTCCTCCGCCAGGTCGGCCAGGGTGGCGAAGGGGTAGGGGCCGGGGTCCTCTGACAGGGAGCGGACGTTGGTCTCCATAACGTCGGCTTTCCAGAGGTTCAGAAAGCCGAAGAACCAGGCGGCGGTGAGGACTGTGAAAAGCAAGGCGCTGAGTCGGTGGGCCCTGGCACGGCGCTTCCAGTTTTTCCGGTGGTTCAGGGGCTGGCCGGCGGCCAGCTTTTTCCGCAGTCTGCTCAGGGAGAAAAGGGAGGAAAAGGAGGCCCAGGTCCCCCAGAGGACCAGGATTACGGCCCAGAGGAACCGCCAGGCTCCCATTTCCAGCAGGAGCTCCAGGACGCCGCCCCGGAAAAAGAGCAGAATGTAGAGGATCGGCCAGAACAGGGAGAGGATGAAGTCCCGGCGCTGGCGCTTGCAGACCAGGTCCAGGGCCATGGACTGGACGACGGGGTCGGTGTTCAGCTCCCGGGCGCCGGGCTGGTCGGAGGCGTAGATGAAAAACTGGCCCCAGGCCGCCAGATAGCGCCAGCCGTAGTGCTCACCCAGGGCCCTGGCTTCGGGGTCGGGCTGGCCGCCGTCGTCGGACCAGAGACTGACGGCTTTGGGGGAGGGCTCCAGGCGGTAGCGCATGGGCCGGGGCTCGCCCCGCTCAAAGGCGGCGAATCCGGCGAAAAAGCCGTCCTGGCAGAGGAAAAGCCCCTGGGCGGCCATGTCGGTGAGCCAGCTTTCCATGCCCTCCACGTCGTAGGTCGGGCAGGGCGGAATGCGGTAAACGTGGCGGAATTTCATAAAATCTCCTCCTGACAAAGGGGCTCGCTTTCCGCGTCGGCAAGACAGCGGCGGAGCCGGTCCCATTCGGTCTGATAAGCCTCCCGGCCTTTTTCGGTGATGCGGTAGGTCCGTTTCCGGCCGTCCACGGCCACCTCCTGGATATAGCGCTGGGTCTCGAATTTGCCCAGGATGGTGTACAGGGTGGCCGGGCCGATGAGCAGGCGGCCGGCGGTCTTCTGCTCGATAAAGGCCGCGATGTCGATGCCGCACATGGGCTCCCGGATCAGGGCCATGAGGACGTAGAACATGGATTCGGTCAGTCCGTCCAGGGCTTTTTTGGGCAAAGGGGGCCGCCTCCTTTCTGATATCGTAAAACGATATTGATAGTATAGCGCCAATTTCCGGATTTGTCAAGAGCGGCGGAAAAAAGATTTGTCAAGGCTTGTAATTAAAGCTGCGGTATGGTATACTGGGCGTAAACGGACCTGTGCGACACGCAAAGGAGGAAGATTATGACGCAAAAGGAGATGTTCGGCGGGGCCAAATGGCTGGGAACCGGGAGCAAGCGGGCGGATATCCGGCAGCCGGACCCGGAGGGGAAGCCCCACTTTCCCATTGCCCTCTGCCAGTTTTCCTTGGAGGAAAAGCCGCTGCGGAAGGCGGCCCTTCGGGTGGTGGGACTGGGATTTTTCCACTGCCGCATCAACGGGGAGCCGGTGACGGAGGACGAGTTCCTGCCCCTGGCCACGGATTATGAGCCCCGGGAGAACTATCCGGTGGGGGAGACGCTGTCCGGCCATCGGATTCTGACGCCGGAATTTGACGTGACCGGGCTGCTGCGCTCCGGGGAAAACCTGCTGGCGGTGCATTTCGGCGGCGGATGGTACGCCAGTCTCACGGAGGACGGGGGCTGCTACGGCAGCGCCAAGGTCATCTACCGGCTTCAGGTGGAGTACGTCGACGGCAGCCGGGGCGAGGTGGTCTCGTCGGAGCGGGACCGGATGGCGGACAGCTTTGTGAAGACCTACGATTTCACCACCCATGAGGACCAGGACTTCCGGGGCTTTGACGACAGCGTCTGGACCGGCGGGGTCGCGGGAGAACCGGCAGTGGAAGCGGAGCCGCCCAAGGACACGGAGTACGGCTTTTCCGACTGCCCGGCGGACCGGGTGGAGGAAGTCCTCCGGCCGGTGCTGCTGGGGGAGGACGGGGACACCCGGTATTACGACGCCGGGAAGAACCTTTCCGGCTGGCCGGTGCTGCGGCTTCACGGCAGGGAAGGGGAGACGGTGGAGGTCGTATTCTCCGAGGAGCGGACCCAGGAGGGGACTCCGGACCCGCGGTTCTCCTTCCGGCAGCGGTTCACCGTGGTGTCCGACGGGAAGGAACGGCGGGTGCGGCCCCAGTTTACCTGGTTCGGGTTCCGTTACTTCTCCGTTACCGGCGGCGCGGAGGCGGAGGCGGTGGAGTTCGTCCACACCGATGCGGCCCGGATCGGGTATTTTCACACGGATAACGACGCGCTGAACTGGCTGTACACGGCCTACACCCACACCCAGCTGTGCAACATGCACGCCGGGCTGCCCTCTGACTGCCCGCACATCGAGCGCCGGGGGTATACCGGCGACGGCCAGCTGGTCTGTCACGCGGCTATGACCATTCTGGACGCGGAGAAGTTTTACCGGAAGTGGATCCGGGACATTTCCGACTGCCAGGACGTGTATTCCGGGCACATCCAGTACACCGCGCCCTATATCCACAGCGGCGGCGGGCCGGGAGGCTGGGGTTGCGCCATTGTGGAGGTGCCCTATCAGTTTTACCGGCACTACGGCGACAGCAGCCTGTTTGCGGAGCTGTATCCCCAGATGCTGCGGTATTTCCAGTATCTGGAAACCCACTCGGTGGACGATCTGGTGGCCAGCGACAAGAAAGGGGAGTGGTGTCTGGGGGACTGGTGCACGCCCGGGAACGTCATTCTTCCGGCGGCCTTTGTAAATAATTATTTCTATGTCCGGAGCCTGCGCCGGGTCATGGAAATGGCTCCCCTGGTGGGCCGGAGCGGGGATGTTCCCGCCCTGGAAAAGGCCGTGGAGCGGAAGCTGGCGGCGATGAAGGCGGCGTATTTCAACACCTGGGACGGCAACTTCATCGGGTGCCTCCAGGGGGCCAACGCCTTTGCCGTGGACTTGGGGCTGGGGGATGAGCGGACCTACCGGAATCTGGCGGACTACTACCGGCGGCTGGGGCGGCTGGATACCGGCATTTTCGGCACCGACGTGGTGCTGCGGGTGCTCTTTTCCCACGGCGACGGCCGGCTGGCGGCGGAGCTCATGGCTTCCACCGAGGACGGGACCTACGATCACTGGCACAGGCTGGGGGCCACCACCCTGTGGGAATACTGGCCCTTCGAGAAGGGGGAGCGTTCCCACAGTCATCCCATGTTCGGGACGCCTGCGTCCTATCTCTTTACCGAACTGGCCGGTATCCGGTCGGAGGCGCCGGGGTATGCCGCGCTGAAGATCAGGCCGGTGCTGTTTGACGGGGTCCGGCGGCTGGAGTGCAGGCAGCGGATTCCGGCGGGAGAGGTTTCGGTGCAGTATGAAATCCAGGGGGAGACGGTGCGGTTCCGGATCGGCATCCCCGGGGGGATTTCGGCCCGGCTGGTTTTCGGCGGACGGGAGCTGCTGCTCAAGGCCGGAGAAAACGCGGTGGAACTGCCGCTGTGAGGTACTATAAAATGAATCGGTGGAAAAATCTTCTGGCGGCGGTGTGCGGGGCAGTGCTTCTGGCGGGATGCTCCGGGCAGGAGCAAGGGCTTTTTGCCTTCTGCGGAGAAAAAACGGCGGAGTTTGCCGCTGCTTTTGATGAAGCGGCGGTGGAATCTGTGGAGTACGGCTATACGGTGGACACCCCGCTGCAATGCACCGTTACCGATGAAGGAGAGATCCGGGAGATTTTCGACGCCCTTTCCAGGGTCCGGGTAGGCGCGGAGCGGGAGCAGCGGGCCACGGACAGCGAGGAGTTTTTCCGGTTCCTCTCCAAGGATGGGGAAAGCTGGACTCTGGTTTTCGAGGACCGGGGGCTTTTGCTGGACGGAAAGGTCTATGAACTGACAGAAGACGGGGCGCTTTGGGATTTGGCCCGGGCGCTCCGGAAGAATCACAAGCAATAAGGAGGATCATTATGGCAGAATCCAGAGTATTTGAGCTCAACGGGGTAAGCATTGCCCAGGTCGCGGAGCAGGTGGAGGCGTTTTTGCGGGACGCGAAGAAGATGGAGGTCCAGAGCGCGCCGTCCCAGGATGGGTATCTGATTCAGGCGGCCCAGGAGGACACGCTGCGGACCCTTTCCGGCATGAAGCTGGCCACCACGGTGCAGCTTTCCATGGCGGGGGAACGGCTGAACGTCACCCTGGGGGAGGGTCAGTGGACCGATAAGCTGGGCGCGGGAGCCGTAGGGCTGATCTTCGCCTGGCCGCTGGCGGTGACGGCGGGCATCGGCGCGTACAAGCAGAAGAAGCTGCCGTCGGAGATTTTCGATGTGATCGCCAGGTTCACGTCCTCCGGAGGGGCTGCCGCTGTAACGGCGGCTCCGGCAGCGGCTCCCCAGGGAAGCTGCTGCCCCCACTGCCATGCCCAGGTTCCCCAGGGCGCAAAATTCTGCAGCAGCTGCGGCGCAAAGCTGGTCAACAATTGCCCGGAATGCGGCGCGGCGGTGACGCCTGGCAGCAAGTTCTGCTCCCAGTGCGGAAAGGCGCTGTAATTCCGGCATCCAAAAAGGGCCTGTCATCTGTTGGCGCAGATGGCAGGCCCTTTGGGCTGTCTGGGGGTCATTCGCCGACGATCTCCTGGATTTCCCGGACGTTTACGCCCCGGAGGGGGACGCTGCGGGTGACGGACAGGGCCGCCGCTGTTCCCGCCGCTTCGCCCAGGGCCAGACAGACGGACATGATGCGGAAGTTGGAATGAGCCAGGTGTCCGCCGGAGATGTTTCGGCCGGAGAGGAGCAGTCCTTCGATTCCTACGGGAATCAGGCAACCGTAGGGAATGGTATAGGAATCCGGCTGTGCCCACTTATGCTGGATGCCGTTGGCGTCCAGACCGGGGCCGTTTAGATTATGAACATCAAAGTTAAAGAAGGCGCGGCGCACAACCCAGTTTTCATAGACCCGAGCTGTCAGAATATCGTCAGGCTGGAGGGTCTGCTCGCCTTGGAAGTGCCGGGTTTCCCGGATACCCAGAAGAGAGCCGACGCTCATAAGCCAGCAGTTTTCGTATCCCGGGGCGTACTCCCGCAGGAACTGGATAATGGGGCGCAGCTGGGAACGGCAGGTGGTCAGGGCCCGGGTGAGATCCACGGCGTTGGTGCCGTCCACATCGGTGACGTTAGTCATATTGCAGCAGATGACCCCTTCCTGGGGCTGAGCGTAAAGAAGTACATGACCGGCAGGGGCGGGAATGTGTTTCCGGCCCAAGGCTTGCAGCTCGCCTTTGTCCGTGGGGACCAGAGTTTCAAAGCTGCCGGGAGTTACAGCCCGGGAATAATCCACGCCGCCGATTTTGAACATCAGAGTGGCCGGCTGCATTTTTCCGTCTTCTTCCCGGCCCTTGATAAAGGGCACGCCGCAGGCAGCCGCTACGTCACCATCTCCGGTGGCGTCTATGACGCGCTTCGCGCGGATAAGGCTCCGGCCGCTCTTGTTTTGGATGATGACGCCGCGAATTTCGTGGTTTTCGACAACGGCGCCGCAGACCATGGTGTAAAAAAGCACCTCCACACCGGCTTCTCGAGCCATATCGTCGAAAAGAATCTTCTGGACGTCGTGGTTTATGGCATTTTCTCCGGCATTGTGGCCTACGGTTTCCCCGTAGAAGGGGCCCATGGTAGCGGCACGTTGAAAGATCTCCTGCAGAATTTTGCTGGAGGAGTTACCCCCCCAGTGGGACATCATTCCCGCCGTGGCCATACCGCCCAGGCAGTCCTGCATTTCAATCACCATGGTTTTACAGCCCAGCCGGGCCGCCCGGAGAGCCGCTCCGATTCCTGCGGGGCCGCCGCCGGCGACGAGAACGTCTACCTCAGCGAGCACGGGAAGATCGGATTGAGGTTCCGTGTAAAAATCCATAAAAACGCCTCCTTGGAGATTTTTCAAAGGCTTGACGCCCTTTTATTCTCAGTATATAATAAAAATGCAAAGTTTACCTTGATTTTTCTATCCCATATCTTTGATTTTTGATACAGGAGGCGCCATGAATCGAGTATTAAGCCGGGAGGACAACACCTTTCGCGATATTACAGCGTATCTGGATTTTCTCCGGGAAAAGGGATATGCGGTCAGTGTGTGCGGTTTTGCACCGGAACTGCTGCCGTATCTGCCGGTGCTATATCAATATGAGGCGCACATGCCGGGCGTTTGCGTGTATTTAAAATCCCGGCCGGCGACCCGGAAACGCTGCGTTGCTCAGAAGAGATTGCTGTTGGCGAACCTTCCGGGAGAGATTCGCTATGGCTGCTGCTATGCCGGTGTGGAGGAGTTTTTGGTTCCCATTTTTGCGGAGGATGGGAGGAGCATTATCTGTGTCAATATCGCCGGATACCGGGGAAATCTACGGCGTTCGGATCGGCAATACCGGAGGCTGGAGCAGAAACTTGAAACGGCGTATAGGCAGAGCTATCAGGCTCTTTCGGAAACACCGCCGTCCTTGAAGGAAGTCCGCGCCATGACGGCGCCGCTGGCGTATATGTTCCGAGTGCTGTACGCGGAATGCTGCTCCGCAAGGGGACCGGAGTCGACTTCTGAGCAGCTCTACCGGCAGATGCTGGAATATTTTTACGCATACTATCCTCAGGAGGATGCTTTTTCAGCGGTTTGCCGGAAGCTGCACTATTCCGAAGTTTATTTGCGCAGACTGTTTCGAGAGAAAAGCGGGACGACGCCGGGAGCGTTTTTGTCCCAATTGCGGATGAGACGCGCGGCGGAGCTTCTGCGCAGCACGGATCAGCCGGTGGCGGTGGTGGCGGCGTCCTGCGGATTTGAGGACCCCAATTACTTTTCCGCCAGCTTTCGCCGGTGCTACGGCCAGTCGCCCAGGGCGTACCGAAAGGAAAAATGAACCCCGCCGTTCCGGGCGCACCTGGAACGGCGGGGCGATTTGTTACTGGGCCATGCAGCGGAGGGCCCGCTGCTGCTGGGGCGTGGGGTGAGGGAGGGCGTCTTTGGGGTCGTCGTACTCGTCTTCGATGCTGCCGACGATGGATTCCAGCAGGTCCTCCATGGTGACGATGCCTTCGGTGCCGCCGTATTCGTCCACCACTACGGCCATGTGGGTTTTCTGCTCCCGGAACTGCTTCAGGAGCTTGCTGCAATGAATGGTCTCCGGCACGTAGAGGATGGGGCGCATGAGCTGGGCGGCGGTCTGCTGGTTCCGGGCAGGATCGGCCGCCAGCTGGAGCAGGTCCTTGACGCAGACCACGCCCAGAATGTTGTCGATGGTGTCCTCATACACCGGGATGCGGGAGTATTTCTCCCGGGCCGCCACCTCGAACAGCTGGGGAAGGGGCAGGTCGCCGGGGACGGCGCAGACCTCGGTGCGGTGGGTCATGTGCTCGGAGACCCGCATGTCGTCGAATTCGAAGATGTTTTCGATCATGTCCTTTTCGTCGGGGTCGATGGAGCCGGTCTCGCCGCCGGCCTCCACCATCATGAGGATTTCCTCCTCTGTGACCTTCTCCTCCTCGTCCTGGGGGTTGATGCGGAGAAGCCGGAGGATGCCGTTGGTGCTGGCGGACACCAGCTTGATAAAGGGACGGCAGACCTTATAAAGGGCCCAGATGAAGCCCACCACCCGAAGGGCCAGCTGGTCGGGGTATTTCATGGCCACCCGCTTGGGGGTGATCTCGCCTAGGACCAGGCTGAAATAGGCCAGGATGATGTTCAGCACCACCAGGACGATGCCGTGGAGCAGGGATTGGTTGATGGGCAGAAAGCTCAGCCACCGGTCGAAGTAGACGGCGAAGTTGTCGGCGGCCACGGTGGAGGCCAGGAAGCCGGACAGGGTCACGCCTACCTGGATGGTGGAGAGGAAGTTGGAGGGTTCGTCGGTGATCTTCAGCAGGAGGGCGGCCTTGGTGTTGCCTTCCTCCGCCAGCTTTTTCATGCGGGTGGGGTTGATGGAGATCACGGCGATCTCACTGGCGGCAAAAAATGCGTTGACGCCGATGAGGGCGAATAGCAGCAAAATACTGGGAAGTGCGGTCATAAAAGAAAAACTCCTTTGCAGTCGGGATTTTACGGCTCATGATTCGCGGAAACGCCCCGGCGGGGCTTCTTCATCCGGATTTGGGCAGCAAAAAAACGCAACAGCATCCACACAGGCGGCAAACGGCCTGCTTCCGGAGCTTTGCGCGGCGGCAAAGGATATGCGGTTCAGAGGGGTCCGTCGTCGGGGGTCAGGCGCAGGAGAGTCTCCCACGGTGTATCACTCCTTCAAAAAAGAATTGCTTCTATTGTATCAG
The DNA here is from genome assembly GCA_934539585.1 of uncultured Oscillospiraceae bacterium. Lineage (GTDB taxonomy): Bacteria > Bacillota > Clostridia > Oscillospirales > Ruminococcaceae > Merdivicinus. The sequence goes on from CAKTCT010000014.1 coordinate 35,380, forward strand.
GCCGCCGGGAATTTGTCAACAGCGGCCGGACGGGGAAACGCCGGGATTTCGGCGGAAAACCGGCGTTTTCCGGGGCTGCGGCGGCCTTGGGGGCTTCAATCGGGGAAAGGCGGGGGTTTTTGCCAAAAAGCGCTCCCGCGGGAAAGTCCGCGGGAGCGCCGGTGGGATTATTCGTTGACAGGGGGATTGGGCACGTGGCCGTAGGTAATCTGAGGCATATCCTTGGAGGGGTTCGCCCAGTGGATGGCGTTGACGATGACCTTCTGGATTTCGGGGTTGTAGTAGACGGGGAAGGCTTCGTGGCCGGGCTTGAAGTAGAAAATCCTGCCCTTGCCCCGCTGGTAGCAGCAGCCGCTGCGGAAGACCTCGCCGCCGGAGTACCAGCTGATGAAGACCAGCTCGTCGGGGTCGGGGATGTTGAAGTGCTCGCCGTAGGTTTCCTCATGCTCCAGGACGATCTTTTCGTTGAGGCCCCGGACGATGGGATGGCTGGGCTTCACCACCCAGAGGATTTCCTTGTCGCCGCTTTCCCGCCATTTCAGGTCCAGGGAATTGGTGCCGCAGATTTTGTGGAAAATCTTGGAGGCGTGGCCGGAGTGGAGGACGATGAGGCCCATGCCCTGCTGGACCCGCTGGTACACCCGCTCCACGATCTCGTCGGTGACCTGGGCGTGGGCCATGTGGCCCCACCAGATCAGGACGTCGGTCCGGGCCAGGACTTCTTCGGTGAGGCCGTGCTCCGGCATTTCCAGAGTCGCGGTGCCCGCCTCGATGTCACATTCCTTGTTGAGAAATTCGGCGATGGCACCGTGGATGCCGTTGGGGTAGATTTTTGCGACTTCGGGATCGTGTTTTTCGTGAACGTTTTCGTTCCACACGGTAACATGAATCTTTTCCATGAGAGACCGCCTTTCCTGTCGGTGCCCGGCAGATGGGCCGGGGATGTAATCGTTTTCGGCTTTAGAATACCATGTTTTTCCCCGGTTGTCAATGGATTTTTCGCGTTGGTGTTGGACTTTCCGAAAAATTTCTCCCTTTTTGAAAAAAATTCCCCGGAATCGCTTTTGCAAACGGTTCCGGGGAAGGGAGTTACCGGCAGAGGGGACGGGTGGCCTTTTCCAGCCAGGCCTTGGCCCGGGGGCTGACCAGGGGGGAGAGCTCCTCCCGGACGTGGGCGTGGTAGGTATTGAGCCAGTTGAGCTCATGGTCGTTGAGCATGGTCACATCCAGGCAGTTGGTGTCGATGGGAACCAGGGTAAACAGCTCGAATTTCAGGAACTGGGCGTACTCGGTCTTGTCGCCCTTGACCACGGTGACGACGTTTTCCGTCCGGATGCCGTGGGAGCCTTCGGTGTAGACGCCGGGCTCCACAGTCAGGACCATGCCCTCCTTGAGCTTTACCGGGGAGCCGAAGCTCTGGGGGCCTTCGTGGACGTTGAGCATGAAGCCCACGCCGTGGCCGGTGCCGCAGCGGTAGTCCAGGCCCTCCCGCCAGAAGTATTCCCGGCAGAGGACGTCCAGCTGGGCGCCGCTGACGCCTTCCTTAAAGACGGCCTCCATCAGGGCGATGGAGCCTTTCAGGGCCAGGGTGGAGTCGTGGCGCTCCTCGTCGGTGATCGCACCCAGGGCGACGGTGCGGGTGATGTCGGTGGTGCCGTCCAGATACTGTCCGCCGCTGTCGATGAGGAGCATGTGGCTCCGCTCCAGGGTCTTGGAGCAGTCGGCCTTGGGGGCGTAGTGCATCATGGCGGCGTTTTCCCGGTAGGCGACGATGGCGGTGAAGCTGTCGCCCCGGTTCAGGGGCTGGACGCGGCGGAACTCCGCCAGCTTTTCGGAGCAGTCCCATTCGGTGAGGACCGCGCCTTTTTCCAGCTCCTCAAAGAGCCAGCCGTAGAACTCCGCCAGGGCGCAGCCGTCCTTGCGGTAGGCGTTGTGAGTGTTCCGGGTCTCGGTCTCGTTTTTGCAGGCTTTCAGGAGGAAGATGGGGTCGGTTCCGGGAACGGCGGTGAGGGCGGCGTTTTCCTCCACGGCGTGATAGAGGCTGTAATTCAGCTCGTTTTTGTCGCAGAGAACCCGGTTTTTCTGGGTCCGGGCGGCCAGGAAGGCGTAGATTTCGTCGTAGGGAAGGAAGGTCACGCCCTCCTTGGCCAGGGAGTCCCGGACGTCGGCGGGGACCCGGCTGCTGTCGGTAAAGAGAACGGCCTCCTCCGGGGAGACGAAGGCGTAGGAGATGACCACGGGGTTATCCTCCACGTCGTTGGAGCGAATGTTGAAGAGCCAGGCGATGTTGTCCAGCTTGCTGACGGCGATGGCGTCGGCGTCTGCCTTTTTCAGAGCGCCGCGGACCATTTCCAGCTTTTCCGAGGCGGAGCGGCCGGTGTAGCAGGTATCCAGGAGATAGACGGGGGTCAGGGTCTCCGCAGGGCGGTCCTCCCAGATGTCGTTGGCAAAATCCACGTGGATTTGGGTTTTGATTGAAGTGCGGGAGAATTCTTTTTCCATCTTCTCCACGGCGGCGGCGGAAAAAAGCTGGCCGTTAAAGCCGATAACGCTGCCCTCGGGGAGCTCCTTGGAAAGATAGGCGGTGGGGGAGGGGCAGTCAGGCTCCGAGGCGCGGAACAGCTGGATTTCCGAGCCGGAAAGCTCTCCGGCGGCCTGAACGTAGTACCGGCCGTCGGTCCAGAGGCCGCTCATTTCCCGGGTGATGACCAGGGTCCCGGCGCTGCCGCTGAAGCCGGAGACAAAGGCCCGGGTCTTCCAGTGGTCGGAAAAGTATTCGCTCATATGAGGGTCGGCGCTGGGGATGATGCAGGCGTCGATCTTCTGCTCCGCCATAAGATGGCGGATTTTTTCAACACGTTGATTGGCAGTCATAAACAAAACCTCCTGAATTCGTCTTGTTACGTCCAGTATAGCACGGTTTCGGGAAAAAAACAAGCCGGACAAAAGGAAATGCGCCGCTGGAGGTCCGCAGCGGCGCAAAAGGATGGAAAAATGGGCTCAGAACTCGGAAACGGCTTCAAAGAAGGCGTCGATGTTCGCCCAGGGGGAAACGGGGGGAATGTCGCAGCCAGAGGAGATGACGAAGTTGGGGGCGTGGCTGCAGGCGCTCATAACGGCGTGGGTCGCGGCCTTGACGGATTCGGGGGTGCCGCGGCAGATCTGACCGGCGGGGTCCACGTTTCCCATGACCAGGCGGTCGGAGGGGATCAGGGGCAGCATCCTGGACAGTTCAATGGCGTTGCCGAAGTGGAAGGCGGCGGCTCCGGTGCTGACGATGGAATCCGCCATCAACGGAACGTTGTTGCCGCAGTTGTGGTAAATGACGATGAATTCATCGTCCTGGACGGCGTCCACGATGCGCTTGACGTAGGGGGCGGAGAACTCGGCCGCCAGGGCGGGGGAGAGCATGCCGGTGAGGGGCTCGGCCATGACGACGCCGTTGGCGCCGACGGCTTTGTAGGCTTTGATGTATTCAATGAGGAAAGCGGTGGTCTTTTCCAGGACCTTGTGGACCATGTCCGGCTCCTCGTAGCAGAGGGCCATGGCCTCGCTGACGTCCAGCAGCCGTCCGGCCAGAGAGAAGGGTCCGATAACGCCGCCGAAAACAGGGCGGTCGGTGATGAGCTGAACGGCTTTTTCGATGGATTCCACGTACAGGCCGGTGCGGGCGGTTCCCACGGCGGGGATGGCCAGAGCGTCGGCTTCGTCCTCGTCGGTGACGATGGAGCCCTGAACGGTGGGAACTTCGTTATCGGTGAAGCGAATCCTGGAGCCGAAGGCTTCGGCCTCCACGGACAGGTCCATGAGGCTTACCGACGCCAGGGAGGGGACGCGGTCGGCGATCATTTTCATACCCTTGGCCTGGGAGTCGCTGCTGCCGATGAGTTCCCGGACGGTGATGCCCAGAAGCTGAACGGAAGGGAAGGAGAGAACCGGGAGGGCTTTTTTCCCGGGGGCGGCGATGACGTCGGCGACCCACTGCTTCATATTGCGTTTCATATAATCGTCCTTTCGTTTGTAGAAACATACGGTTTTGGAGCGGAACTCCGTTGCTGTATCCCATTATAGCGGGAATCGCTTTTGGGAGCTTGTATTTTGTTACGAAAATGGGTAAAAATCAAAGCCGGGGAAATTGGCGAAAAACGAATCCGGCGCAACTTTTTCTTGCATTTTCTTCCTCCTGCGTGTATACTTAGAAAGGGTATTGCGCAAATTTTCAGAGACACGGTCTTTTTGCGAGATTTGGTTGTTCTTTTTCCGGTATCCAACCGGAAAATGTGCGATACGGACGGATAAGAAATTAGGAAAGAGGGTTTCTTTAAAATGAGAGAGCCGAAATTGATTGTGAACCCGGAAAAGGAAGAATTTGTCGAGGCCCAGGGCCGGCGGTTCGCCAGCTACGCCATCCCCACCGACCTGATTACGGAAAACGACGATCTGGAGGAGCTGGCCATCTGGTACGCCAAGCCCCTGATGCAGCCCGGCGACATTCTGGTCCTCAGCGAAAAGATGGTGGCCTGCACCCAGGGCAAGGCGAAGCCTCTGGACGACATCAAGCCCAGCCGCCTGGCCCGGTTCCTCTGCCGGTTCGTCCGCAAGACGGATTACGGCATCGGTCTGGCCATGCCGGAGACCATGCAGTGCGCCCTTAACGAGTGCGGCACGTTCCGCATCCTGCTGGCTTCCGCTGCGGGAGCCGTGGGCAAGCTGTTCCGGCAGAAGGGCTGGTTCTATTATGTGGCGGGCTACAAAGCCTCGGCGGTGGACGGGCCCTGCGCCTTTACGCTGCCTCCCTACGACCGGTACGTGGTGCCTGCGCCGGATCAGCCCAACGAGACGGCGGCCAAGCTGTCCAAGGTCCTGGACGGGGCTCTGGTGCTGATCATCGACCTCAACGACATCGGCGGGCGGATTCTGGGAAGCTCCGATCCCGAGGCCGATCTGCCCCTCTACCTGGAGGTCCTGAAGCAGAATCCTCTGGGGCAGTCCCGGGAGCAGACGCCGATGGGCGTGATCCGGCCTGTGACGGAATAAAAAGGGCGTATTCGGGGAAGGAAAGGGACACATATGGAGCAGCTTCGGTTTCTTTTTCCTTTGGACGGCGACTGTCTGACCAGCCGGGACGGCGTTCTGGAGGACGGGGTCCTTTGGGTGGAGGTCCGGGTCGCGGCTTCTTCCGGAAGCGGCGTGACCGTCAACGGTGTTCCGGCCCGGGAAACGGAGCCGGGGCTTTGGTCGGTGCGGCTTCCTTTTGACTGGGGAAAAACAGAACTGCTGGCCCGGGGCGCTTCGGAGTCCTCCATTGCGGTTTTCCGCTTGAAGGGTGGGGAGAAGGGCTTCCGGCTGTCGGTAGACGACAATCTGCTGTTTCTGGCGGACCTTACGGAGAATCGGGAGCGGTACCGTTCGATTTTTGAGAACCCATATCTGGCGATGTACAAGCGGATTCATGAGGAGACGGGGGTCTGCGTCCATCTGAATCTGTTTTATGAGACCGGGGACCTTTCGGAGTTTTCCATGCCGCGGCCGTACTTCAATTTGTCCATGATGACTGACCGGTTCCGGGAGGAATGGCGGGTCAACGCTCATTGGCTGAAGATGTCCTTCCATGCCCGGACGGAGTTCCCGAACTGCCCCTATTCAACGCCGGAGCCGGAAAAAATTGCGGCGGACTGCCGCCGGGTCCAGGAGGAAATCTGTCGGTTCGCCGGTGAGGAGTGCCTTTCCAGGGTGACGACGGTGCATTTCTGCGCCTGTCCGGTGGAGAACCTTCGGGCGCTGCGGGAGCTGGGGGTCCGGGGGTTCACCGGCTTCTGCGGGGACGAGGACGATGTGGTGCTGGCTTACTGCTATCCCAAGGACATTGCTAGGCGGGTGGCCCAGCGGCATTTCTGGGTGGACACCAAGGAGCAACTGCTCTGCGGGCGCATCGACGCGATCCTCAACACCATTCCGCCCAAGGAGCTTCCGGAGCGGCTGGAGCATATCTGGGCGACCGGCGGGAAAAGCGGGTTTGTGGAGTTTATGATCCATGAGCAATATTTTTATCCGGATTATGATTTTTATATTCCGGAGTTTGAGGACATGGTCCGGATGGCCTGCCGTTCTGCCCAGGAGCGTGGGTATGAGGGACGGGGGCTTAGCGGGCTGTTGGATTTGTAGGACCTCTCCTCTAACAAAAGAAAGTTTTCGATCCAGCCTTTTTCAAAAGGCTGGCAGGTGGAGGGCAGAGCCCTCCTCGCTTTCCGCAGAAAGCGAAATCCTACTCGTTGCGCCTCGGGCGCAACCCAAAAATAGGGAAAGGCGGCCCGCAGGCCGCCCGCGGATGTCCCCGCGGCCGCAATTTCGCAGAAATTGCGGCATGACGCACTCCTAATTTATCCAAAGCGAAAAACCGCGCCAGCGAGTCGAAGCGTTTGCCGTTTCTTCTCGCTGGCGCGGTTATTGTTTGTAGGCGGGAGGAGCAGGACTGCGTCCTGCGGGGAACCCCTTGATAGGGTTCCCCTTCGCCCAAACGTCCCACCGGGACGTTTGGGCTGCCCTTCCTGATCTTTTGGTATCATTTTGGGGGATTTCGCCCTCTGCGGAGGGAGAGGAAGGGGCTCTGCCCCTTCCATCCCTGCCAGCCTTTTGAAAAAGGCTGGACCGAAAACTTGGTTTTGGGTGGCTGACAGGTGGTGTGCTTTTTTGTAAAAAGGGCTTGACAGGGTTGTCTAATTGTGTTAGTCTATAAGTAGACTAACGGTGTTAGACACTTTTGGGAGGGATTTACATGGAAACCTACAAGCTGGGCGAAATGGAGGGGCGGTTAGCGGAGCTTATCTGGGACCACGCGCCGCTGAGCACCCGGGAATTGGTGGGACTCTGCGGCGGCGCTTTCGACTGGAAACGCACCACCACCTACACCATGCTGAAGCGGCTATGCCAGCGGGGAATTTTCTCCGCTGAAAACGGAACGGTGACGGCTTTGCTGTCCCGGGAGGAGTTTCAGGCGGCCCAGGGGGAGCAGTTCGTGGAGGAGACCTTCGGGGGATCGCTGCCCAGGTTTTTGGCAGCTTTTACCCGGCGGAGGGCCCTGAGCGAGGAGGAAATCCGGGAGATCCAGCATCTCATCGATCGTTACGAGGAAAAGGAGGAGTAGCATGGAAGGGGTATTTTTACAGGTGCTGAACATGAGCTTTACCGGCGGGGTAGTGATTCTGCTGGTGCTGCTGGCCCGGTTGCTTCTGCGGAAAGCGCCCCGTGTTTACTCCTACGCCTTATGGAGCGTGGCGCTGTTCCGGCTGCTCTGCCCGGTTTCGCTGAATCTAGGGTTCAGTCTGCTGCCGGTGAACTCCCAGCCGGTGAGCCGGGACCTTCTGACGGCGGCTGCCCCGGCGGTTCAGACCGGTTGGGAGGTCCTGGACCGGCAGATCAACCGGGCGCTGCCGGTTCCGGCGGTGGGGGACAGCGTCAATCCCTTGCAGGTCTGGGCGACGGTGGGAGCGGTCCTTTGGGCGGCGGGGGCTGCGGCGTTTCTGGTTTGGAGCGTCGTTTCCCTGGTGCGGCTGCGCCGCCGTCTCCGGGACGCACAGCCGGAGGGGGAGAACATCTGGGTCTCCGGGAAGGTCGGCACGGCCTTTGTGCTGGGGATTTTCCGGCCCCGGATTTATCTTCCCCAGGGGCTGACGGAGCAGGAACGGGAGTACATTCTCCTCCACGAAAAGACCCATCTGCGGCGGCTGGACCATGTCTGGCGGCTGGCGGCGTTTTTGGCTTTGTGCGTCCACTGGTTCAATCCCCTGGTCTGGGCGGCGTTTTTCCTTTCCGGCCGGGACATGGAGATGTCCTGCGATGAAGCGGTGGTCAAAAAGTTGGGGAACGAAGTCAAAAAGCCCTATTCCGCTTCGCTGCTGGCCCTGTCCTGCGGGCGGCGGGGACCCCTGGCCACGCCTCTGGCCTTCGGGGAGGGGCAGGTGAAGGAACGGGTGCAGAACGTTCTCCGGTGCCGGAAGCCCGCCCTTTGGGTGACGCTGACGGCGGGAACTGCCGTGGCGGCGCTGGTGATCGGCCTGGCGGTCAACGGCGGGGAAAGCGGGAAGATTTCGGTGGAATTCCCGGCCTATCAGGACGGGAAGAACGCGGCCAATGCGTTTATTTATGAGACCGAGCCTTTCCGGCTGCTCATGGAGCTTCCCGAGGGCTGGACCGTGGCGGTTCCTGCGGAAAGCGATCGGATCGCCGGGGAGCCCTGGACGTCGGTGGAGGTTCGTGATGCCGGCGGGAAAAAAGTGGGGATCGTGGGCTTTGAGGTCTTTGATGACATCCCGGAGGTTTCCCAGGAGGACGGGTACAAGCTGGCTTTTCAGGGCCTGCGGGGCGGGAGTATGGTCAGCTGGTGCGAGGCCTACACGCCGGTGAAGTCCGAGGGGGCCTTTGAGTCGGCTGTCAGCGAACTGTGGGTAAGCGGGGCTTTTTTGGATCCGGATTCCCATGAATCGACGGCTGCGGCGGAGCGGGTAACGCACCTCATTGCGACCGCCTATGATCGGGAGATGGGGGTTGCCGTTGCCATGGCCCTGGAGCCGGACTCCGTTACGGAGGAGGAGCTGCGGGCCATTGCGGGGAGTATGGAGTTGCAGAGATAACAAAGAAAGTTTTCGATCCAGCCTTTTGAAAAAGGCTGGATCGAAAACTTTCTTTGTTTACGCTGCTTGCCGCGAGTTATTTTGCCGCGTTGATGGCAATATCAAGGGTATAGGTATCGGATTCACCGGGGGAAAGGGTCTTGACGCCGCGCTTTTTACGGAAATCGTCGCCCTCGTCGCTGCAAACCGACAGTCCCTGCCAAGGCTCGATGCAAATAAAAGGAGCATGGGGGGTCCAGAATGCGATATAATCAAAGTGGTCGAAGGACAGGCGCAGGCTGCGGCCGGTGCGGTTATCCCGGAGCTCCGTCCAGGCGGAGTTCAGGTGGTCGAAAATGATGGTGTCCACCCGGTCGTAGTCCTCGTAGCGCAGGGGGAGGGTCTGGGGGTCGGAGAGGAAGGGCTCCCGGTTATTGACGTCGATCTGGCCATGGGCATTGTCATAAATGGGGCAGCTGTTTTCCTCGGGCTTTTCGAAGTGGATGGAGTAGTCGGTGAAAGCGCTTTCCGGGGAATTCTGGAAGGGCACCCGGAAGGCCGGATGGGTACCGAAACAGTAGGGCATCTGGCCCTGGCTGTCGTTGCGGATCACCATGGTCATCCGGAGGCCGTCTTCACGGATGGCGTAGGTGGCCTCCATGGTAAAGGCGAAGGGGTAGTGCTCCAGGGTCTCCTCGGTCTGGGAGAAGGTGAAGGTCGCCGTGGTCTCCGTCTGCTCCTTCAGGGTCCATTCGTTGTTTTTGGCGAAGCCGTGGGGGAGGAGGTAGTAGGATTTCCCATCGATGAGGACATGATGGTCCCGGACGTTGCTGGCGATGGGGAACAGGAAGGGCGAGCTGCCCGTCCAGTATTTGGGGTCGCTGTTCCAGATGTAGTCGCAGCCGCCGGAGATGAAGGATTTCAGCTCCGCGCCCAGGGTGTTGATCGTGGCGCTGGCCCCGTTGGGGCCGGTAATGGTAACGTTCATGAAATTCGCTCCTTTCGGTTCTGCTTCCATCATACCCGGAAAGGGACGGATTGTCAATGGAAAACGGCGCTTTATTTTGTCTGGGGCGCGCGGTCGTCGCCCAGGAAAAACACCGCCACGGTGCCGGGTCCGCAGTGGGAGGCGATGATGGTGCCGATGTCGCAGATACGAATCTCCCCGGAGATGTTGGGGAAGCGCTCTTTCACCGCGTCGCGGGTCCGCAGGGCGTCGTCCAGGCAGTTGGAGTGGCAGATGAAGCACTTGCCGGAGTAGGCTTTCCCGTCCTGGGCGTGGGCTTCCATGGTGTCCACCGTGGTTCTGACGGCGTTGGCCTTGCCCCGGACCTTTCCGTAGGCGATGATCCGGCCGCCGTCGTCCAGCCGCATGATGGGGCAGATGTTCAGGATGGTGGCCAGCATGGCGGTGGGACCGGACATCCGGCCGCTGCGGCGGTAAAAGTCCAGGCGGGTGGAGTAGAACTGGTGGTGGACCTTCTGCCGGTGGGCCAGGACCCAATCCGCCGTTTCCTCCAAAGTATGCCCCTGGTCCCGGAGATCGGCGGCGTAGTCCACCAGCAAGCCGTAGCCCGAGGAGCTGCACAGGGAATCGATGACCACGATTTTCCGGTCCGGGTACCGGGAGCGGAGGGCGTCGGCGGCTTGCTCCGCATTGCGGACGGACTGGGTCATGCCGGAGCCGAAGGCAATGTGGAGGAGGTCGCCTTTTTCCAGCTGTTTTTCGAAAAATTCTTCATAGGCAAACTGGTTCAGCTGGGAGGTCGAGGGCATTTTTCCCTGGTCCAGGAATTGGTAGAACTGTTCCAGGGCCTTGGGGTCCCGGAGCATGTCGTCGGGGTACTCCTTGCCATCGATGAGGTAGGAGTAAAAAAGCACGGGGATGTCCCGGCCGTCCACATAGGAAAAGGGCAGGTCTACGGTGGACTCACAGGATAAGGTAAAGCTCCGGTTCATTTGCGGTTCCTCCTATCAAAAAATTCCGGATACGATTGCCAGAACGGCCATGGCGGCCAGGGAAATCAGGCTTCCGGCCAGCAGCTGGGGGAGGGTGTGCCGTCCGGTCCGGATGCTGGCGATCCAGGTCAGGACGGTCAGGGCGGCTCCGGCGGCTGCCTGGGGATACAGGCCGAAGTAGAGGAGAAGCAGGACCGGCCCCGTTACGCCGCAGGCGTGGCCGCTGGCTTTTCGGCGAAAGACCTTGTTGACCAGCAGCAGGACGATCCCGCAGAGGAGATATTCCAGATAAACCGTCCGGAGGGCCGGGGAGGTGGGAAAAATCAGGCAGGAGACGCAGCCCAGAAGGTACCCGGCTACGGCGAAAATCATGGCCAGGGTCCGCTGGCCGCGGCGGCCCTGCTCCCGGAACCGCGGAAAATACCTTTGCAGCGGGTAGGCCAGAAGGGGGAGCACGGTCAGGAACAGCAGGGAGGCGCTCCACTGCCAGGGGCTTGAAAAAATGGTGCGCCGGTGGAGCCCCAGGATGATCAGAAGGGCTCCGGCCAGAATCGGGGCCGCTGTCAGTCTGCGGACGGTCTGATAGAAGTTCATGGGCTCCCCCTTTTTTTGACAGTTTCTTATACAAGTGTTATAATAACATATGGGGCGCACGGAATACAATGACCATTTCGGGCGGACTGTACGATATTTATACACAGGGAAGGGAAGTGTATCCATGGCGGAAGACAAACGGGTGGCGAAGACCAAGCGGAATCTCAAGGAGACCATGATTGAGCTGCTGCAGGAGATGCCTTTTGAAAAAATCACGGTGACGGAGCTCTGCCGTCGGGGAGAGACCAGCCGGATTACCTTTTACACCTATTACGAGGACAAATACGCGTTGGTCAACGAGATGTTCTCCGACTATATCCAGGAGGCCGACCGGAATTATCACGACCTGCAGGCCCGGAATAACCCCGGCGGAGACGGGTTTATCGGGTACGAGAACCTGTTGGAGTGTATTTTGCAGCTTTTTTATAACAATATCCGTTTTTTCTCCCATTCTACGCCGGAGGAAAATCCGTATTTGTTTTCCGTGTTTTTCAACCACATCTTTCTCAGTGTTGACGATTATTTGCAGCGGCATACGGGGCTGGCCGCCCGGTATTCCACAAAAGAGGTGGCCGCGCTGCTCTGTAATGGGTTCTGGGGCGTGATCAGTATCTGTCATTCGGAAAAGATGTCCCGGGAGGCGGTGTGCGAGCGGGTGAAGGCAATGTATAACGATATTCTGCTGTCGGATTTGTTTCGGCGGAAATAGTCCGTAAAAAATTTCCGCGGCAATTGGAGTCTTTAGCGAATAGCTATTCTCCGCCGTTCCCCTCAAAAATCCGAACAGCAAAAATCCCCGCAAACGCCTAGTTTACGGGGATTGATGGAGCTGATAACCAGATTCGAACTGGTGACCTCATCCTTACCAAGGATGTGCTCTGCCACCTGAGCCATATCAGCACACCGTCATATCGGACAGCTTTTATATTATATCGAATCATCGAGGATTTGTCAAGCCTTTTGTCGATTTTTCTTCAAACAAAAAGATATTCATTGCCAATCCGGCGTTTTTGTGGTAAACTATAAATAATTATAAGCGTCAAAAGGAGAACCCTATGCTTACCATTGAACGCACCTCTGTGATGAACTTTGAAAATGCCATGCGCGGAGCCCGGAACCCCTTAAACAGCTGGGCCCGGAGCGACAGCGGCTACGACCAGGATGGAAACTTTGTTTTCGGCCCCAATGACCTGGGACTGGCCAAGCGCCTCTGCGCCGCCGGAAGCGATCACCGGAAGTTTATCCGTCAGATCTTCGTCTCCGTGGACCTGACCGCCCCCCTTTACTGGTGGAAGGAGTACGACACCTACAAAGTCGGCACCGTGGCCAACTCTACCAGCACCATGCACCGCATCCACTCCAAGCCCTTTGAGCTGGCGGATTTCAGCACCGACCACATGACCCCCGCCACTCTGGAGCAGATGAAGTCCCTTATCGCCTATTTGGAAACGGTCCGGCAGAACTTCGTGGAGACCAAGGACAAGGCCGCCTGGTACGATATGATCCAGCTCCTGCCCTCCAGCTACAACCAGATGCGCACCTGCACCTTCAACTATGAAAACCTCATCGGTATGTACTACGCCCGCCGGAACCACAAGCTGGAAGAGTGGCACACCTTCTGCCATTGGGTGGAGACGCTGCCCTACGCCAAGGATCTGATCCTGATCCGTTCGGAAGGGGAGGGGACCGATGCCCGGTAAGCTCATTGTCATCGACGGCCTGGACGGCAGCGGAAAAACCACCCAGAGCCAGCGGGTGGCCCAGGCCCTGGAACGCCGGGGGACCCCGGTGCGGCTGATCTCCTTCCCGGATTACGCCGAGGAATCCTCCGCCCTGGTGCGGATGTACCTGAACGGGGAGCTCTCCGACACCCCCGGCGGGGTCAACGCCTACGCCGCGTCCTCCTTCTACGCCGTGGACCGCTACGCCAGCTTCAAAAAGCACTGGGAAAAGGACTACCTGGCGGGGCACACCATTCTGTCCACCCGGTACGTCAGCTCCAACGCCATCCACCAGATGAGCAAGCTGCCGGAGAACCAGTGGGACGAGTACCTCCGCTGGCTTTCAGACTTTGAGTACGGCCGCCTGGGCCTGCCCCGTCCGGACCGGATCATCTTCCTCAACATGAGCCGCGCCGTGGCGGACCGGCTCATCCTCAGCCGCTATCACGGCGACGAGGAAAAGAAGGACCTTCACGAAAAGGACCGGGCGTACCTGGCCTCCTGCCAGCGCACCGCCGCCTACGCCGCCAGGGCCGAGGGCTGGTCCGTGGTGGAGTGCGACGACGGGGAAGCGCCCCTTCCTCTGGAATCCATTACCGAAAAAATCCTGGCTTTGCTGGATGCCGAAGCCTGAAAAGGACGATACCATGCTGCAATTCCGATCGGTCGCCCTCAGCGACAAAGGGGAGCTGACAGAGTTTTTCCGGCGGAAAAACTACCCCGGCGACCAGTATTCCTTTGCAAACCTCTATATCTGGCGGAACATCTTCCACTTTGCAATCTGCGTGGAGGACGGCGTGCTGTTCATCCGCACCGGCGTGAAGGGGAGCTACACCTTCCTGTGCCCCATGGGCTCCGGCGATCTGAAGCAGTCGGTGGAAAAGCTCCTGGACTGGTGCCGGGAGGAGGGCTGCTCCCTCCGGATGGAGTGGGTCCCGCCGGAGGACAAGGCCGCTCTGGAGGCCCTGTTCGGCAGCCGGGCGAAAGTCTCCTCGGACCGGGACCACGCCGACTATATTTACAGCCGGGAAAAGCTCTGCACCCTGGCCGGGAAAAAGCTCCACGCCAAGCGGAACTTCATCCACCGGTTCCGGGAGCAGAACTGGAGCTATGAGCCCATCACCCCGGAAAACCTGGACGAATGTCGGGCCATGCAGCGGGAATGGTGTAGGACCAACGACTGCTGCACCGACGAAAACCGCCGGGACGAGTGCTGCGCAGTCCAGCAGGCGTTCCGGAACTACCAGTACCTGGGCTTTGACGGCGGATGCCTCCGGCTGGACGGCCGGGTGGTGGCCTTCACCATGGGGGAGCCTCTGAGCACCGACACCTACGTGGTCCGCATCGAAAAAGCCTTTGCCGACATCCCCGGAGCCTACCCCATGATCAACCAGCAGTTTGTGGAGCACGTGATGGGGGATTACGCCTACGTCAACCGGGAGGACGACGTGGGAAACGAGGGTCTGCGGAAAGCCAAGCTCTCCTATTTCCCGGAGCGGCTCCTGGAAGACTGGATCGTGGAGATCGACTGAAGCAGGAGGACCGGAATGTTTGATTTTGCGCGGCCGGAGGACGTCGACGCCCTGAAAGACCTGTGGCTTTCCTGTTTCGGCGGCCCCCGGGAGTATGTGGATTTCTATTATAGCCGCCGCTTTCTCCCGGAGGACACCCTGGTCTGGCGGGAAGGCGGCAGGCCGGTGTCCATGATGACCCTGATGCGGGTCCGCCAGGCCGGGGAGGACGGCGCGTACGTCTACGCCGTGGCCACCTCGCCGGAGTACCGGGGCCGGGGCCTGATGACCCGGCTGGACGCCTGGTCCCGGGAGGTGCTGGAGCAGCGGGGTGCCAAGTTTTCCGCCCTGGTCCCCGCCGGGCCGGAGCTGTTCCCCATGTATCAGGGGCTGGGCTACCGGGCGGCGTACCCCGTCTGGGTCCGGGAGGTCCGGAGGGCGGCTAAGGTCCCCGTGGAGTTCACTCCCTGCACCTACGAGGAATTCCGGGAGCTCCGCCGCCGGTTCCTGTTCCGGGTCCCCGGCGGGGTCCTGCACCCGGAGCCGGAGCTGCGGTACGTTTACGACGAATTCTGCCGCTTTTCCGGGGAGATTCTCCGGTACGCCGAAGAAGGCCGCCCCTGTTACGCCGCCTACACCCGGGAAAAGGACGGGCTCCTCATCCGGGAGGTCACAGGCTCCGACCCGGTGGCCGCCGCCCGGGCCCTTTTGCTCCGCACCGGCGGGGAAAAGGCCCTGGTGCGGTATTTCAAGCCCCTCCGGGGGTTCCGGAAGGTCCCCTTCGGCATGGGGCGGCGGCTGGACGGCGGGAATCCCGCCCCGGGCTATATGGCGCTGATGCTGGACTGAAAGCTGATAGAAAAGAAAGGACGATAGCAATGCTGACTTACCGTTACGACACCCAACTCCTTATCGAGGGAGAAAACCTTTCCGACGACGAAATCTACGACGGCATCCTGGAGCACGCCGAGGGCGACTGCCTTCTGGTGGTGGGGGACGAGGACCTGGTGAAAATCCACTTCCACACCGACACCCCCTGGAAGGTCCTGGAATACGGCGCGTCCCTGGGCGAGATTCACGACATCGTCATCGAGGACATGGACCGCCAGGCCCGGGGCCTCCACGGCTGATCCGAAAGGAGAGGGAATCATGATCTACGTTTTTTTGGCCAATGGCTTTGAAGAAGTGGAAGCCCTGACGCCGGTGGACTATCTCCGCCGGTGCGAGCTCCCGGTGCAGACCGTGGGCGTGACCGGCAGGACCGTCACCGGCTCCCACGGCATCCCGGTGACGGCGGACATCCTCCCCGAGGAGATGGACCTGACCCGGATCGACGCCGTGATCCTCCCAGGCGGCATGCCCGGGACCCTGAACCTGGAAGCCAGCGAAGCGGTAAAGGACGCCCTGAATTGGTCCGCGGAGCAGCAGTGCCTCATTGCCGCCATCTGCGCCGCGCCTTCGGTGCTGGGCCATATGGGACTGCTCATCGGGAAAAAAGCCACCTGCTTCCCGGGCTTTGAAGGGGAGCTCACCGGCGCGGAGTTCGTGGACGAAGCCGCCGTTCGGGACGGAAACATCATTACCTCCCGGGGAGCCGGCACCGCCACCCAATTTGCCGCCGCCATCATCGAAGCCCTGATCTCCAAGGAGCGCGCGGACCGGCTGAAAGCGGGGATTCAATGGCGCGAGTAGGGAATCCCACCGACATCCGGGTGGTGAAAGGCGCGCTGCGGGACCAGTTCAAGACCCTGCGCCGGGAGATGGACCCCGCCGTCAAGGCGGAAAAGGACCGGGCCATTTTAAGCCGCATCCTGGAGCTCCCGGAGTACAAGGCGGCGGGGCTGGTGCTGACCTACGTCTCCACCGCCATCGAGGTGGACACCGTGGAGCTGATCCACCGCTCCCTGGCCATGGGAAAGCGGGTGGCCGTGCCTTACTGCGTCCCCGGGAAGATCGACATGCTGTTCTGCGAGATATTTTCCCTGGAGGACCTGGCCCCCGGCAGCTTCGGCGTCCTGGAGCCGGACCCGGAAAAGCAGCCGGTGCTCCGGGAGTTTTCCGGGTCGGTCTGCATCCTTCCGGGGCTGGGATTTGACCTGGAAGGGTACCGTTTGGGTTACGGAAAAGGGTATTACGATAGATTTTTATCCAAATATTCCGGCGCGAATATAGGAGTATGCTACAATGTTTGTCTGAAACCGTTGCTGCCTCACGGAAGATATGATAGAATGGTAGACGTATTGGTCACGGAAAAGTTCGTGAAGCGGCCCAGGCCCGCCGAACCCCGTCGCCTGGCTCATCAAGACGACCCCGGCGCGCAAAGGAGAAAATCGAATGGACGAAGAAAATGAAAACATCCCGGAGAACGCCCCGGAAGGCGGCGATTGGATCGACCAGCTTCTGCGGGACGTGAAAGCGGAAAACCTTCCGGAGGAGGAAACCGCTCCGGAGGAGCTTCGGCTGAAGCCCGCCCCGACACCGCCCCGGAAGCCTCCGGAGCCCCCCGCCCCGCCGGAGGAGGAGCCCCCTCGCCGCCGCCGGCCCAAGCGGATCCGGGTGAAGCGGAAAGGGAAGCTCTATTCCTTCTTATATCTGGTGGTGGCTCTGACGGCCTGCGGCATTGCGGCGGTTTTCTGCCTCAACGCCGTCCGGGACGTGCTGGCCATCTCCAAGCCCAACCAGGCCATTACCGTCACCATTCCCAAGGGCGCGGACACCAAGGCCATCGGGCAGATTCTGAAGGACGACGGCATCATCCAGTATCCCTTTGTGTTTGAGCTGGTGGCCAAGTTCGAAAAGTACACCACCTTCCAGAGCGGCACCCACATCCTCAACAGCAACATGGACTACATGACCCTGATGAAGTCCATGCAGGCCCCCAAAAAGTCCCGGGAGACCGTCCGCGTCACCATCCCCGAGGGCCTTCCGGCGGCCAAGATCGCCAAGATTCTGGAGGAAAACGGCGTCTGCGACGCCAGCGACTTCCTCCTGGCCCTGGAAAACACCGACTTCAATTTCGCTTACAGCAGCGAAATCCCCGACAATAACCTGATTTACCGCCGGTTGGAGGGCTATCTGTTCCCGGATACCTACGAATTCTACAAGAACGACACCGCCCTCAACGTCATCACCCGGATGCTGGACAACTTCGAGAACAAGATCACCCCGGAGCTGCTGTCCAAGGTCAAGCAGTCGGGCATGACCTTCCATGAGGTCATCACCCTGGCCTCCATCATCCAGGGCGAGGCCCCGGATGTGGAGAATATGTACAAGGTCTCGGCGGTGTACCTGAACCGTCTCCACAATCCGGCGGAGTACCCCCTCCTCCAGGCCGACCCCACCCGGAAGTACGCCAACGAGCAGATTCTGGCGGACCTGGGCGACGAGGGCAACCTGAAAGCGGCAGCCTACAACACCTACGAGGGCAAGGGCCTGCCTCCCGGACCCATCAACAATCCGGGCAGCGACGCCATCTGGGCGGCCGTAACCCCCAGTGAGGAAATGGAAGGGTATTACTACTTCTGCAGCGACCTCAAGACCCGGGAATTCTTCTACGCCAAGACGCTGGAAGAACACAACCGGAACCTGGTGAAAGCGCATCTGCGGTAATCGCAAGCGGACGGGCTGGTTGGTCCGTCCGTTGTTTTCACGGACTTTCAGAGAATGTTCACAGCTTTCTAACAGAAAGGTTTTCGTTTTATGGTAAAATCACAAGGAAGTCCGGAGGTCTTGGCTCCGGCCGGGGACCTGGACCGGTTGCGGGCCGCTCTTCGGTACGGCGCGGATGCCGTTTATCTGGGTTCCACGGAGTTCGGGATGCGGGCCTCCGCCGCCAGCTTCGGGGAACGGGAGCTTCCTGAGGCGGCGAAGCTGGCCCACGCGGCCGGGAGCAAGGTCTACCTGACCTGCAACACCCTCCCCCGGAATGGGGAGATCGACCGAATGGGGGATTTCCTCCGTTGGGCCGGGAGCTGCGGCGTGGACGCCTTTATCGTCACCGACCTGGGGGTCCTTTCGCTGCTCCGGGAGGTCCTTCCGGAGGCGGAAATCCATATCTCCACTCAGACCGGCGTGGTCAACTGGCGGACGGCGGTGGAATTCTACCGTATGGGCGCCAAACGGGTGGTTCTGGCCCGGGAGCTTTCCCTGGAGGAGATCCGGGAGATCCGCCGAAGAACGCCGGAGGACCTGGAGCTGGAAGTTTTCGTCCACGGAGCCATGTGCATGTCGGTGTCGGGTCGGTGCCTGCTCTCCAACTACATGACCGGCCGGGACGCCAACCGGGGCCAGTGCGCCCAGCCCTGCCGCTGGAAGTACGCCCTAGTGGAGGAAAAACGTCCGGGGCAGTATTACCCCGTCTTTGAGGACGACTCCGGCAGCTACATCTTAAACGCCAAGGACCTCTGCCTTCTGGAGCACCTGGAGGAGCTCATCGAAGCCGGCGTCACCTCCCTGAAGATCGAGGGCCGGGCCAAATCCGCCTACTACGTCTCTGCCGTGACCAACGCCTACCGCACGGCGGTGGACGGATATCGGGCGGACCCGGAGCACTGGCGCTGCCCGGAATGGCTTTCGGAAGAAGTCCGCAAGGTCAGCCATCGGGAGTACACCACCGGCTTCCTTTTCGGCATCCCGGACCAGCGCTGCACCCAAGGGGGCTACGTCCGGAACTGGGATGTCATGGCCGTGGTGGACCGCTGGGAGGAGGGGAGAGCCTTCTGCCATCAGCGGAACAAGTTTTCCGCCGGGGAGACTCTGGAGCTCCTGGAACCCGGCGTCCCGCCGGAGCAGCTGCCCATCCCGGAGCTTCTGGACGCCGACGGCAATGCCGTCCCGGATACCCGCCACGCCAACATGGCCTTTTCCTTCCCTTGCCCGCGGCCCATCGTCCCCGGGGCGATCCTTCGCAGGCAGGTGGACTGAATCACAATACAAAGGAGCCGCATCATGGAACAGAATCAATCCGTAAAACCCAATCAACAGACCGTTCCGCTGAAAAACGAAACCTGGCGTCTGGCGCTGCAAACCTTTCTGAACCTGGTCATTGCCACGGTGATCGCCGTCATTCTGGTCCTCACCCTTTCCGCATTGATGACCAGCCTTTGGGGCAAGCTGGTGGTGGAGGCCGTCTGCCTGGTCATTACGCTGCCTATCGTCTACGGCTACCTCTGGGGCCAGGGGGACCGGGACGCCAACTTCGTCCAGTTCGGCCGGATGACCGCCGACCCCTGGAAGGGCCTTCGCGCGTCGGCCATCGGCGTGATCCCCACGGTGCTGACCTGCGTTCCTCTGGCGCTGTCCAAGGTGAAGGTCATTCCCTTTGATTTCATGCCCATCTACCGCATCCTCAACGCGCCCATGTGGGGCTTCATCAACCTCATCCACGCGGGCGGAGCCATTGCCCATGCCGCCACCGAAGCCATCCCCGCCACGGATACCATGCCCGCCATCGACGCCATGCCTGCCACCGAGGCCCTTTCCTGGGGCGGATTTGTCATCCTGGCGCTGCTGCCGCTGATCTATGTGATCATCGGCGCCGTCGGCTATTACATGGGGACCAGGCGCATTTCGGTGATGAGCAAGCTGGTCTATAAGGACGACAAGAAAAAGCACGGCCGGAAACACCCGTAAGTCGGACCTGCGGAGCCGTTTTGCCCCTTCTTCCCGAGAAAAAGAAGAAATAACAGCCCCGCGCTCTTGACAAAACCCGGACGTCCTGCTATAATAAGGAAACAACGAAACGTAATGACGGGGAGAGTAGGCTTTTCTCCCGCCTCACAGAGAGTTCTCCGTTGCTGGGAGGAGAACAGGCGGACAAAGCGGAAGGTAGCCCCTGAACGGCGCACCGAAGCGCACTTGCTGCGTCTGAGACTGCGACAGGACCGCCTGTTACAGCGGAACGGTATGCATCGTACCGGATAAGGCTTTTTCCGTGAGGAAAAGGCGAATGTGAAGTGGTACCGCGAGAAACCTCGCCTTCATCGGGATATTTTCCCTTTGAAGGCGTTTTTTATTTGCCGAAAGGAGTTGGATATGGCACTGGACGGCGCATTTCTGCGCACCATCAAAAACGAGATCGAGGCCAAAGCCCTGGGCAGCCGCATCGATAAGATTCAGCAGCCCTCCCGGGAGGAGCTGATCTTCCTTCTGCGGTCCCGGGGATGGTCGGGGAAGCTGCTCCTCTCCGCCGGAGCCGACAGCCCCCGGATCCATTTTACCGAGCGGCCCTTTGAAAATCCCAAGACCCCGCCTATGTTCTGCATGTTCCTGCGGAAGCACCTTTCCGGTGCAAAGCTGACGGCAGTGCGGCAGCTGGGGATGGACCGGGTCCTCTACCTGGACTTTGAGGCCACCGACGAGCTGGGGGACCAGAAGGCCATCACCGTGGCGGTGGAGATCATGGGCCGCCACTCCAATATCATCGTCGTAAGCGGCGGGAAGGTCCTGGACTCCATCAAGCGGGTGGACCACGAAATGTCCAGCGTCCGGCCGGTGCTGCCGGGACTGCCCTACGTGGTCCCGCCCCAGCAGGGGAAGCTCCGGCTTCTGGACGCCTCTGACCAGGAGGTGAAGGACACCATCCTGGCCGCCAAGGGCGCGGACCTTTCCAAAGCCATTCAGAACGCCCTGGAGGGCTTTTCCGCAGTGCTGGCCCGGGAGGCGGTGGCCTACGCCGTCCGGGGGCAGGACGCGGACAAAAACGCCCTGTCCGAGGACGCCTGGCAGCGCCTGGCCTTTTTCTTCGGCAAGCTCCGGAAGGCTCTGGACGGCGGGGAGTGTCAGTTCACCATCGTCTTTGACAAGGACATGAAGCCCCGGGATTTCTCCTTCGTGGACATCACCCAGTACGGCGCATTGGTGGTCAGCCGGAAGTACGACACGGCCAGCGCTCTGTTGGACGTGTTCTACTACGAACGGGTCCGCCTGGACCGGATGAAACAGCGCTCCAACGACCTGCTCCGGATGCTCATCAGCACCACCGAGCGCCTGAGCCGGAAAATTGCCCTCCAGAAAGAGGAGCTCTCCCAGTGCGGCGAGCGGGAGACTCTGAAAAAGTACGGCGACCTCCTTTCCGCCAACTTCTGGAGGATGAAAAAAGGCGACACTGCCGTGACCCTGGAGGATTTCTACGACGAGGGCAAGGAGATCACCATCCCCCTGGACCCCGCTCTGACCCCGGTGGAAAACGCCCAGAAGTACTATAAAGAGTACCGCAAGGCCGCCACCGCGGAAAAGATGCTCCAAAAGCTCATCGCCCAGGGCACCGAGGAGCTGGCTTATGTGGACAGCGTCTTCGACGCCGTTTCCCGGACGGAAGGGGAGAGCGAACTCTTAGAAATCCGGCAGGAGCTGTCCGAACAGGGCTACCTCAAGAACTACCGGAACAAGAATAAGCTTTTGAAGGCCCAGCCGCCTTTGAAATACCGCACCTCCGACGGCTACCTGCTCTGGTGCGGGCGCAACAACAAGCAAAACGACAAGCTGACCCTCCGGGAGGCCCGGCCCTGGGACATCTGGTTCCACACCCAGGGCTTTGCAGGCTCTCATGTGATCCTGGTCACAGAGGGCAAGACGCTGGACGAGCTTCCCGACCGGACAGTGGAGGAGGCGGCTATGATCGCCGCCTACAACTCCAAAGCCCGGGGAGCCGCCCTGGTGCCGGTGGACTACACCCCGGCCCGGAACGTCAAAAAGCCCGGCGGCGCAAAGCCGGGAATGGTCATTTTCGACCATTACTATACCCTGTACACCACTCCCGACGAGGAGCGGGTCAACGGTCTGGCGGAAAAATAACCCGTTTTCAAAAATCTTACAAATAGAAAGGTCCGATCTTATGGCAAAGGAATTGGAAAAAATGTACAATCCCCGGGACTTTGAGGACCGCATCTACCAGTTCTGGCTGGACGGCGGCTACTTCACTCCCACCATCGACAAATCGAAACCCATGTTCTCTATCGTTATGCCGCCCCCAAACATCACCGGCCAGCTCCACATGGGCCACGCCGTGGACAACACCCTCCAGGACATCCTGACCCGCTGGAAACGGATGCAGGGCTACTGCACCCTGTGGCTCCCCGGCACCGACCACGCCTCCATCGCGACGGAAGCGAAGATCGTGGAGGCCATGCGGAAGGAGGGCGTCACCAAAGAGGAAATCGGCCGGGAAAAATTCCTGGAGCGCGCCTGGGACTGGAAGCGCCAGTACGGCGGCCGCATTGTGGAGCAGCTGAAAAAACTGGGCTCCTCCTGCGACTGGACCCGGGAGCGGTTCACCATGGACGAAGGCTGCTCCGAAGCGGTGCAGACGGTCTTCATGCAGCTTTATGAGAAGGGACTCATCTATCGGGGCGAGCGGATCATCAACTGGTGCCCCCACTGCAAGACCTCCATTTCCGACGTGGAAGTGGAATACGAAGACCAGCAGGGCTCCTTCTGGCACCTGCGCTATCCCTTCAAGGACGGCAGCGGCTGGCTGAATCTGGCCACCACCCGTCCCGAGACGCTGCTGGGCGATACCGCCGTGGCTGTGAACCCCGAGGACGAGCGCTACAAGGATCTGGTGGGCAAGACCCTGATCCTCCCCCTGGTCGGACGGGAGATCCCCGTGGTGGCAGACGAGTATGTCGAAAAGGACTTCGGCACCGGCGTGGTGAAGATCACTCCCGCCCACGATCCCAACGACTTTGAGGTGGGCCTGCGCCACAACCTGCCCGTCATCAACGTCCTCACCGAAGACGCCCACATTGTGGACGATTACCCCAAATACGCCGGCATGGATCGCTACGAGGCACGGAAGGCCATTGTCAGGGATCTGGAGGAGCAGGGCTTCCTCGTAAAGGTGGAGCCGTATACCCACAACGTCGGCACCTGCCAGCGCTGCCACACCACCGTGGAGCCCCGGGTCTCCAAGCAGTGGTTCGTGGCCATGAAGGAGCTGGCCCAGCCCGCCATCGCCGCCGTGCGGGAAGGGGACATCCGCTTTATCCCCGAGCGCTTCGACAAGATGTACTTCCACTGGATGGAGAACATCCGCGACTGGTGCATCTCCCGTCAGCTGTGGTGGGGCCATCGGATCCCGGCTTACTACTGCGACGACTGCGGCGAGATGGTAGTCTCCCGGACCGCCCCGGAAAAGTGCCCCAAGTGCGGCGGAAAGATGCACCAGGACCCCGACACCCTGGACACCTGGTTTTCCTCGGCGCTGTGGCCCTTCTCCACCCTGGGCTGGCCGGAAAAGACCGAGGACCTGGCCTACTTCTATCCCACCAGCACCCTGGTCACCGGCTATGACATCATCACCTTCTGGGTCTCACGGATGATCTTCTCCGGACTGGAATACATGGGCGACAAGCCCTTCTCCGACGTGTTCATCCACGGTCTGGTCCGGGACAGCCAGGGTCGGAAGATGAGCAAATCCCTGGGCAACGGCATCGATCCCTTGAAAGTCATCGACGAGTACGGCGCCGACGCCCTCCGGTTCATGCTGGCAAACGGCACTTCTCCCGGAAACGATATGCGCTATTCCGACGAGAAGGTAAAGGCCGCCCGGAACTTCGCCAACAAGCTCTGGAACGCCTCCCGATTCATCCTCATGAACCTTTCCGACGAAGTAACCAAGCCCGAGCTGCCCGATCAACTCCTCATGGAAGACAAGTGGGTCCTGTCCCAGTACAACGACCTGGTCAAGTCCGTCAACGACAACCTGACCAAATATGAGCTTGGCATCGCCGTTCAGAACATCTACGACTTCCTGTGGGATGTGTTCTGCGACTGGTACATTGAGATCGCCAAAGCCCGGCTCCAGGCTGGCGGGGAAGCGTCCCTGAACGTGCAGAAGGTGCTGGTCTATGTGATGGCGAACACTCTGAAACTGCTGCATCCCTTCATGCCCTTCATCACCGAAGAGATCTGGCAGGCCATCCCTAACGACTGCGAGACTATTATGATGGCGAAATTCCCCGAATACGACGAAGCCCTGAACTTTGCCGACGACGAGCGGGAATTCGGCCGGATCATGGCGGCCGTCAAGGCTATCCGCAACGTCCGGGCTGAGAAGAACGTCCCGCCTTCCCGGAAAGCCCACCTGTTCATCGACACCGATTTCACCGACACCTTTGAAAAGGGCGCTTCCTTCTTTGAGCGTCTGGCATCGGCCTCCGACGTCACCGTGGGCAAGAACCTGAAGGTGGAGAACGCCGCCCTGGCTGTCACCGACAGCGCCAAAATCTACCTTCCCATGGGCGACCTCATCGACCGGGAAGCCGAGCTGAAACGCCTCCAGAAGGAACTGGAAAACTGCCAGCGGGAGATCAGGAGCACCGAAGGCAAGCTGGCCAACAAGGAATTCGTGGCCAAGGCCCCCGAAAAGGTGGTCAACGTGGAGCGGGAAAAACTGGCCCGCGCCAACGAACGGCTCCTGAAGATTCAGGAAAGCATCCGGGAGCTGGGCTGAGCCCGCTCCCAAGGAGGAACTATCATGACCTATGCGGAAGCCCTTGCCTACGTCCATTCCCTGAAACGGTTCGGGGCGGCCCCAGGCCTTGACCGGATGCGGCTCCTGATGGACCGCCTGGGCAATCCCCAGGACCGGCTGGCCTTTGTCCACATCGCCGGGACCAACGGCAAGGGCTCCTGCACGGCCATGACCGCCCGGGCCCTTCAGACCGCCGGGTACCGCACCGGAATGTACATTTCGCCTTATGTGGTGGAGTTCCGGGAGCGGTTCCAGATCAACGGCCAATGGATTCCGGAGGGGGACTTCATCCGTCTGCTGGAGCAGGTCCGGAAGAAAATCCAGGCCCTGGAAGAACAAGGCGTCCTCATCACCGAATTCGAGTGCAACACCGCCCTGGCCTTCCTCTGGTTCGCCGAAGAAGCCTGCGACGTCGTGGCCCTGGAAGTGGGCCTGGGCGGGCGGTTCGACGCCACCAACGTCATTTCCTGCCCCCTGGTCTCGGTGATCATGGCCATCGGCCTGGACCACACCGCCATTCTGGGGGATACCGTGGAGAAGATCGCCTTCGAAAAGGCCGGGATCATCAAGGGCGGCTCCACCGTCCTCTATCCGGTCCAGGAGCCGGAGGCCCTGGCGGCCGTCATGGAAAAATGCGCGGAGACCGGCTCCACCCTGATTTTTCCCAACGCCGGAGCGGTCGAAATCCTTTCCTCCGACAGCGAAGGCTCCGATTTCCGCTGGAACGGAGAGACCTACCGGGTAGGACTGGCCGGAAAGCACCAGGTTTATAATGCCGTAACGGTGCTGGAAGCCCTCCGGGCTATTTCCGGACGGTTTCCGGTATCCTTGCGGGACGCAAAGCGGGCCCTGATGGAGGTCCGGTTCCCGGCCCGGTTCGAAATTCTCCGGAAAAAGCCTCTGACAGTCCTGGACGGGGCCCACAATCCCCAGGGAATCGCCGTACTGGCCGAGACCTTGCGGCTCCTGCCCAACCACCCACGGGTCGGCGTCATGGGGATGCTGGCAGACAAGGACTGGCGTCACGGAGCCCGAACTCTGGCCGCCTGCTTTGACGCGGTGATCACGCTGCCGGTGGAAAATCCCCGGACCGCCTCCGCCCGGGACCTGGCCGAGGCGGCAGGGGCGGCCTGCTCCGACGTCCGGACAGCCGCCGGGCCGGAAGAAGCGCTGGCGGAAGCCGCGGCCCTGGCCGGGGAGGAAGGGCTCGTCTGCATCGCAGGCTCCCTTTACCTGGCCGGGGAAATGCGGCCCTTGCTGCAAATCGCCGCAGAATAAGATCGGGAGGTGGGAACGTGAAACGCCTTTTCGGAGAGAACCTCCGGCTTTTTCAGCACGGCTGGGGCTTTTTCCAGTTTGAGCTGCTCTATAAGCTCATCGGAGCCGCCGCCGTGACTCCGGCGGTGCTGGTGATTTTCCGGCTGTCCATCCGGGCGGCAGGGCTTTCCTACCTGACCAACGACAATCTGGGGCTTTACCTTCGAAATCCGGTGGCTGCGGTGGGAACCGTGGCCATCCTTTTTATCCTGGCCTACTACGTCCTGGTGGAAATGGCGGCTATGGCCCTGCACTTCCACCTGAAACGCAAGGGCAAGTTCCGCCGCCCCGTGGAGCTTCTGGCCTCGGGGCTCCGCTGCGCCGGACGGGTGTTCCGGCCCCGGAACCTGCTGATGACGCCCTTCCTGGTGCTGATCATCCCCCTGACCAACTTCGCCCTGGTGTCCGGCTACCTGTCCACTATCCGCATCCCGGAGTTCATCTTCCGCTACATCGCCCACCGGAAGGCGCTGTTTCTCTGCTGCCTGGGGGTGCTGGCGGCGTTTTTCGTTCTGACGGTGCGGTGGGTGTTCAGCATCCATTATTTCGTCCTGGAAAAGAAGCCCTTCCGGCAGGCCTGCAAAGCCAGCGCCCGGCTCATCCGGGGACACGCTTTTTCCACCATGGGCCGCATCCTTCTCTGGGGAGGAGCCGTCCACGGCGGCCTGCTGCTGCTTTACCTGCTGTTTCTCACCGCCGCTTACCTGGTTTCCCGGACCTTTGCGCCGGGGACCATGGGGATGACGGTGTTCCTGGAGATTTTCCACTGGATCAACCTTCTGGTGCTGCTCCTGGGCTCCTGCCTGACCATTCCTATCGCCTTTATCGCCGTCAGTGGCGAGTTTTACCGCCTGAAGGAGGAAAAAGGGGAGCCCATCCCGTCCCTCCGGGCCCTGGGCGTCGCTACCCGGACGGATAATCTGTCCCGGAAATGGAAGCTGGGCGCGTCGGCGCTGCTGATCGTCTCCGTCATGAGCGTCAGCTACATCCTGCCGGAGGTGGAAAGCGGCCGGTTCGGCACCTTCGAGGTCCTGCAGACGCCCCGGATCACCGCCCATCGGGGAGATTCCTCCCGGGCTCCGGAAAACACCCTGGCCGCCTTTCAGGCAGCCCTGGACAATCAGGCGGACTGCATCGAGCTGGACGTCCAGCAGCTGGCCGACGGGACGCTGATCGTCCTCCACGACAGCAGCTTCCGCCGGACCGCCGGAGTCAGCCGCAGCGTCTGGGAGGTGGGCTGGAATGAGGTGCAGACCTACGGCGCCGGCAGCTGGTATTCCCCGGAGTTCGCCGGAGAAAAGGTTCCCACCCTGGCCCAGGTCCTGGAGCTGACCGACGGAAAGCCGGTGTTTCTGAACATCGAGCTGAAATCCACCGGCCGGGAGCCCAACCTGGAAGAAGCCGTCGTGGACCTGATCCGGGACTTCCGCCGGGAGACCCAGTGCGTCGTCACCTCCCAGCAGTACAGCGTCCTGCGGAAGGTCAAAGCCCTGGCCCCGGATCTGCAAACCGGCTACATCCTGTCCGTGGCCTACGGTCGGTTCTACGACATGGAGGACGTGGACATTTTCAGCGTCCGGGCGGACTTTGTCACCAACGCCATGGTCCGGGAGCTCCACAACCGCGGCAAGCTCCTCTACGCCTGGACCGTCAACGACGCCGACCGCATCCGGGAGCTCAACGAAATGCGGGTGGACGACCTGATCACCGACGACCCTCGCATGGCCCGGGCGGTGCTTTCCGCCGAAAACACCGGCCAGACCTATCTGGACCTGTTCCGAAGGCTGTTCCGGAACACCGCCTTCTCCACCACGACCCGGAATTTCTGGAAAGCCGCCTTTGGAAAATAAGAAGCCCCCGCGTCCCTGGATTGGGGACCGTCCCCCGTTTAGCAGACAAATAAAAAAGCCTCCGGTCGCAGAATAGCGACGAATTACACGGCCTTGCTC
>CAKTCT010000015.1 GCA_934539585.1 uncultured Oscillospiraceae bacterium
CGGATTTCCCGGAACCGGCAGCCACCTCTCGCTTCATCGCATATCTGTCGCAGTCACGCAAGGATTATTATACAATAGTCCGCCCCGTTTGGCAAGGGATTTGACCGCTTTATTTATGAACTTTCTGTAAATTTTACGCCTTCCGATACACCAGCACCTGAAACTCCATCCGGGTCTCCAGCCGCTCCAGCGCCCGGAGCTTTTCGTCGGTATCCACGCCGCTTTTATAATAGTAGGGCGTCATGGAAAACAGGTTCCGGATGTCCTCATTGCACGGGAGGAAAATCCGCCCCTCCACCGGGATGCTCTCCAGAAAGGCAAAGCCCTCCAGGGCGTAGTCCCTGACCTCGTTTTCGTAAGGCTGATCGTAAAGGGCCTCCTTCAGCTCCCACAAATGGAACCGCCCGGGAATCCCCATGAGGAACACCCCGCCGGGCTTCAGCACCCGCCGGTACTCCTCCCCGCAGTAGGGCGCAAAGAGGCTGACCACGCCGTCGCAGCTCTCCGTCCCCACCGGCAGGTGGTAGACGCTGGCCACGGCGCACCGAACGTCCTTGCACCGCTTGGCGCACTTGTCCGCCGCGAACTTGGAGATGTCCACCGCCAGAATTTCCGAATTCTGAGGAGCCAGCGCCTCCGCCAAAGCAGCGGTATAGTACCCTTCGCCGCAGCCCGCATCCAGAAGCACCGGCTTCTCCCTTCCCGCCAGATGCCGGACCGCAGCAGCAGCCACCGCCTGGGCGAAGGGCGCGTAGTACCCCTTTTCCAGAAAGTCCCGGCGGGCGTTGACCATGAGCTTGTTGTCCCCGGGGATTTTCGCATGCTTGCCGCTTACCGGCAGCAGATTCACATAACCGCTCCGGGCCTTGTCGAAGGTGTGGCCCCTGCCGCAGCCCAGACCGTTTTCCCGGGGCTCCAGGGGCTCCCCGCAAAGGGGACAGAGAAAGGCCGTCATTTCGTCTCCTCCTGTCCCAGGGCCCTGCGGACCTCCGCCGCCAGATAGGCCCCCATGTCGTCCCGGTCGAAGGTCCGGCCGGAGAAAATCTCAAAGGCGCAGATAGCCTGGTAGATCAGCATGTTCAGCCCGTTGGAGCACCGGAGCCCCCGCTCCCGGCAGTTCCGGAGCAGCGACGTCTCCGCCGGCTTGTAGACAATGTCGCACACCGCCGCCCGGGTCCCGTCCAGGAAGGAAAAATCGGTGAAGTCCTCGGCCACGCCGCTCATGCCCAGAGGGGTGGCATTGAGGATCACGTCGCTGACCATGCCGCAGTTCTCCGCCGAAAGCTGGGAAAACGGCAGAATCTGCACCCGGAAGTCCCCACGGAGCTTCTCCGCCCGCTCCGGATGGCGGCAGAACACCGTCACTGACCTTGCCCCCTGTTCCAACGCCTTTTTGCAGATGGACTGGGCCGCTCCTCCGGCCCCCAGCAGGCTGACCCTGGCCCCCTGAAAGGACACGTCCAGCAGCCGCAGCGCCGCCACGATGCCGTTTCCGTCGGTGTTGAAGCCGTAGAGCTTCCCGCCGGACACCCGGACGGTGTTCACCGCCCCGCACTCCCCGGCGTAGGAGTCGATGCCGTCCAGGTAGGGCAGAATCCGCCCCTTGTGGGGGATGGTGATGTTGAAGCCGTCCAGCTCCTTCCGGGCCAGCCGGACGAAATCCTCCATTTGCGCCGCCTTGACGTGGCAGGCCCGGTAGCTCCCGGGGACCCCCAGCCGCTCCATCATCTTCTCCTGGATCAGCGGCGACAGGGTGTGGGCAATGGGGTCGCCGATGACGGCGAGACGAAGATCACTCATGACGTTCTCCTTTCAAAAGGGACAAAATTTCCCGGGCCACCTGCTCCGGCGCATCGTGGCTCCCCACGGTGATCCGGGCGTAGCGGCGGTAAAGGCCGATCCGCTGGTCGTAAAGGGCCTGGACCCGGTTCAGGTCCTTGCCGATCAAAGGCCGCCCCGACAGATCGGAGCCGCAGATTTCCTCCACGGACCGGTCCAGAAAAATCACCGTCCCCGTGGCGGACAGCGCCTCCATGTTCTCCTGCCGGAGGACGATGCCGCCCCCGGTGGCGATGACCAGCCCGACCCGGGCGGCAGCCTGCCGGGCGCAGTCCGTTTCCCTCTGCCGGAAGGCTCCCTCCCCCTCCTCAGCGAAAATGGCGGGGATGGATTTCCCGGCGGATTCCTCCACGGCCTGGTCCAGGTCGAAAAAGGTCCTGCCCAGCGCCTCCGCCAGCAGCTTCCCCACCGAGGTTTTCCCGCTGCCGGGCATCCCAATGAGGACGATGTTTCCGTTCATTCTGTGTCCCTCGTTTCCTTATAAAGACGGACGGCCCAGCGGCCAATCCTTTCCCTATCTGCAAAGCCTATGAACCGGTCCGCCCCGCAAGCCTTCCAGAACCCTTACTCCCCTTCCTCCAGAAAAGGCCGGTGCCGGTACCGCCCCAGGACCCGCAGCGTCTGGGTGTGCCGCCGGAGCTCCTCGAAAAGCCCGTCCAGCTCCCGGTTCCCGCCGGTGAGAAAGTCCGCGAAGAAAAGGTACTCCCAGTTCCGGTCGGCAATGGGCCGGGATTCGATCTTCATCAGGTTCATCCCGTAGCGCCCCAGGACCTCCAGCACCCCGCAAAGGCTCCCCACCACATGGGGGAGGGTGAAGTCCACGGAGACCTTGTCGCTGTCCGGAGCATTTTCCGGCTCCCGGGCCACGATGACGAAGCGGGTGAAGTTCCTGGCCTTGAAGTTGACCCCCTCAGCCAGGACCTCCAGGCCGTAAATCTGGGCCGCCCGGCGGCTGGCAATGGCCGCCAGGTGAGAGTCCGGGCACTCCGCCGCCATTTTGGCCGCGGCGGCGGTGTTGTATACCGGCCGGCAGATCCATTCCGGGTGCCCGGCCAGGAACTCCATGGACTGAGACAGCCCCTGCTCGTGGGAGACCACCTCCCGGATGTCGGAAAGCTCCGTCCCCGGCTTGGCCAGCAGGCAATGGCGCACCCGGACGTACTGTTCCCCCACAATGGAAAAGCCGTACCGCCCCAGCAGGTCGTACACCGCCGCAATAGCCCCGGTGGAGCTGTTCTCGATGGGGACCACCGCCCGGTCCGCCGCCCCGTCCCGGAGCTGGTCGAAGGCGTTCTGGAAGGAACCGGCGGTGATCAGCTCCGCCGCCTCCCCGAAATAGAGAAGGGCCGCTTCCTCGGCATAGGACCCGGGGACCCCGCAGTAAACCGCAGTTAACATTTCCGTCCCTCCTGCCATTCCTCCGCCGTCAGGGAGTAACAGACCTCATCCATCAGCGTCCCGTCAAACCGCACAAACGACTCCCGTAAAGTGCCTTCTTTCCGGAAGCCGCATTTTTCGATCACCCGCCGGGAACGGTCGTTCCACGGAAAATGATAAACCGTCAGCATCCGGAGTCCTTCTTCCTCAAAGGCGTACCGCATGACTTCCTTCACCGCTTCGGTCATCCGCCCCTGTTCCCAGGAATCCTTCGCCAGGACGTAGCCGACCATCTTCACTCCCGGCACTCCCGGACGCTTTTCGTCCTTGTGGAGCCCCAGAGAGCCGATGACCCGGCCGGACGCCTTTTCTTCCAGCGCCCAGACGTCCCCTTCCCGGATGAACATCTCTGCAATCTTCCGGCTCTCCTCCACATTTTCGTGGGGCTTCCAACCGGCGGCGGGACCCACCTCCGGGTCCGCCGCGTATCGATACAGGTCCTCGGCGTCGTCCTCGGTCCAATCCCGGAGGATGAGGCGAGGGGTTTCCAGTCGTTTCATGGCACGATTCCTCTCTTTGCTTTCCTTATTATTGTAGCACAAAACCGCCGCCGGGCGCAACTCCGGCGGCGGAACTTCCTAAATCAGCGCTTCGCAGAGGGCCAGGGCCGCGGCGCTTTCCACCACCACCGACGCCCGGGACAGGATGCACGGATCGTGGCGGCCCTGAATGACCAGTTCGGCATTTTCCATGGCGGAAAGGTCCACGGTGCGCTGGGGCTTCCCGATGGAGGGAGTGGGCTTGATGACCACCCGAAAAACCACCGGCATCCCGTTGGAGATGCCTCCCAGGATGCCGCCATTGCGGTTGGTCTCGGTGACGACTCTGCCGTCCTCCACCCGCATGGGGTCGTTGGCCTGGCTGCCCCGGAGCCCGGCGAAGCCAAAGCCCTCCCCGAACTCCACGCCCTTTACCGCCGGGACCCCGAACAGGTGCCGGGAAAGGATGCTCTCTAAACTCCCCAGCCCCGATTCCCCGACGCCGCAGGGAAGGCCGGTGACGCCGCACTCGATGATCCCCCCCAGGGAATCCCCGTCTAAGCGGGCGGCCTGAATCTCCGCCTTCATCCGCTCCCCGGCGTCCGGGTCCAGAACAGAGAAGGATTCCGCCCAAAGGGGGGCGAAGTCTTTTTCCGACAGCGTCACCGGGTCAAAGGCCCGGTCGGAAACGGAGCCGATCCGGGCGATATGGGCCCCCACGGCAATGCCCCGTCCCTTTAAAATCAGCTTGGCCACGGCCCCGGCAAAGACCAAAGGTGCCGTCAGCCGCCCGGAAAAATGGCCGCCGCCCCGTGGGTCGCTGCAGCCGTGGTACCGGACAAAGCCGGTGTAGTCCCCGTGGGAGGGTCGGGCCAGGTTCCTGGTGGCCTCATAGTCCTGGGACCGGGTGTTGCCGTTCCGGATCACAGCGGACAGCGGGGTGCCGGTGAGCTTCCCCTGGTACACGCCGCTGAGGATTTCCGGCGCGTCGGCCTCCAGCCGGGTGGTGGAAAGCCCCCCGGCTCTGGCCCGGCGGCGGTCCATCTCCCGGGAAATGAAGTCCATGTCCAGGGGAACGCCGGAAGGAAGCCCTT
This sequence comes from uncultured Oscillospiraceae bacterium, assembly GCA_934539585.1. Classification (GTDB taxonomy): domain Bacteria; phylum Bacillota; class Clostridia; order Oscillospirales; family Ruminococcaceae; genus Merdivicinus. The sequence continues at coordinate 4,850 of CAKTCT010000015.1, forward strand.
CCAGGACCACGCCAATGGCCGGGCCGTGGGATTCCCCGAAAATCTGATACTGGAACATCCTTTTCCTCCTTATTCCTCGCGGACCCGGCCGCCCAGGGCCTGATAGTCCCGCCAAAAGTCCGGATAGGACTTGGCCACGCACTCCGCACCCAGAACCTCCACCGGCTCCCGGCAAACAGCCGCCGCCACCGCCGCCGCCATGGCGATTCGGTGGTCGTTGTGGCTGTCCGCCTGGCCGCCCCGGAGAGCTCCCAGGCCGGTCACTTCCAAAAAGTCCGGGCCGGTGTCCGCCCGGCCCCCCAGGCTCCGGAGCAGGTCCGCCGTGGTCTCCAGCCGGTCGCTTTCCTTGAGCCGCAGGCGGGCGGCGTTGACAAACCGGGTCCGGCCCTCCCGTCCGGCGGCGCAGACCGCCAGGGCCGGGATCAGGTCCGGGATTTCCCCGGCGTCCACCGTGCAGTCCCCGGGGGATTTCATCCGCTCCAGAATGGAGACCACGGCCCGGTCCCCCTGAAGGGAGTCCGGATTCATACCCAGGACCTCCGTCCGGCTCCCCAGGAAGTTGGAGCCCAGGAAAAACGCCGCCTGGGACCAGTCCCCCTCCACCCGGCAGGTCCGGGGACGGTACGTCTGGCCCCCGGGGAGGCAGAACCGCCGGTAATCCCGGTTTTCCGCCCGGACCCCGAAGGCCGCCATGGCGGAAAGGGTCATGTCCACGTAGGCTCTGGACTCCAGAACGTCGGTGATGACGATCTCCGACGGCTCCGGCAGCAGGCTCAGGGCCAGAAGCAGCCCGGTGACGAACTGGGAGCTGACCTTCCCGCTGAGGGAATAGCTCCCCCCGGGGAGCCGTCCTTCCACGGTGAGGGAATCCCCCTCCTGCCGCCAGGCGACGCCCTTTTCCCGGAAAATCTGAAAGTAGGGGTCCAGAGGCCGCTCCATGAGCCGCCCATGGCCCCGGAAGGTCACAGGCAGGCCCTCTCCCGCCGCCAGGGCGATGGGGATGAGGAACCGCAGGGTGGAGCCGGACTCGCCGCAGTCGATGTCCATGGGTCCCCGGGGAGTCCCGCCCGTCACCCGGACCTCCCGGCCCGCGGAGGAAAAGGCCCCTCCCAGGGCGGACACGCCGTTTAAAGTGGCTGCAATGTCGGCGGAGAAGCTGACGTTCCCCACCCGGCTCTCCCCCTTGGCCAGGGCGGCGCAGAGGAGGTACCGGTGGGCCATGCTTTTGGAGGAGGGGACCTCCACCTTCCCGGCCAGCTTCCCCGGCAGGACGATCTGATTCATAGCCCCTCCGATTCCCCGCAGGCCCAGCAGGCGAATTGGGCCTTGGGCATCCGGTGGAGGAAGCTCTCCCCCACCTGCCGGCAGAGGACCACGGTGATGTCCTTCCCCGCGCCCTTTTTGTCGTAGGAAAGGACCTCTTTCAGCGCTGCGGGGGAGACGTCCGCCGGCTCCACCGGCAGTCCGAACCGGGAAAGGAGGGCCTTGACCCGCCGGGCGGTGCCGGGCTGGGTGAAGCCCTGCTCCTCGCCGATCTCCAGAATCCGGGCCATGCCGCAGGAGACGGCCTCGCCGTGCATGTAGGTCTCATAGTTCCCCAGCTTTTCGTAGACATGGCCCAGGGTGTGGCCGAAATTCAGGAACATCCGGTCCCCGGTATCCCGCTCATCCCGCTCCACAAAGGCCCGCTTGTCGTCGCAGCAGGTGTACAGGATTTCTTCCATATGAGCCATCAGAGCCTGGCGGTTGGGGCAGCTTTCCAGGAGGGCAAAGAGCTTCTCATCCCCCAGGACGCCGTACTTGACCACCTCGGCCAGGCCGTCCCGGAAGACCCGGTCCGGCAGCGTGTTCAGGGTGCATGGGTCGATGAGCACCGCCCGGGGCTGGTAGAAGGCTCCGGCCAGATTCTTCCCCTGTTTCAGGTCCACGGCCACCTTTCCGCCCACGGAGGAATCCACCTGGGCCAGAAGGGTGGTGGGAATCTGGACGAAGGGGATCCCCCGGAACAGGGTGGCCGCCGCGAAGCCGGTCATATCCCCGGTGACGCCGCCGCCCAGGGCCACGATAAGGCCGCTCCGGGTCATGGGAGAGGGCTCCGCCAGCATCCCGTCGTAAAGGGAGACCAGGGTCTCCATATTCTTGCTCTTTTCCCCGGCGGGAAAGACCACGGTTTTCACGGCGAATCCCGCCTGCTTCAGGGAATCCGTGACGGTCTCCAGATACAGCGGGGCCACGTTGGAGTCTGTGACGACGCAGACCTGGCCTCCGGGATACACCTCCCGGACGGCCTCCCCGCACCGGGGAAGAAGGCCCTTTTCAAAGGTAATGACGTAGCTTCGGTCTCCCGGCAGGGCCACGGAAAGCTGTTTCATGGGAGGCGCTCCTTTCGGAAAAGTTTTACAGGGTCCGGCCGTTGAGCTCCGCGAAGGGCCGGATGGTCTTAACCAGCTTGTCGAAGGCGTCGGGGGTGATGGACTGCTTGCCGTCGCAGAGAGCCTTCTGGGGGTTGTTGTGGACCTCGATGATGAGGCCGTCGGCTCCCACTGCCGCCGCCGCCTTGGCCATAGGCTCCACCATCCAGGCGATGCCGCAGGCGTGGGAGGGGTCGATGATTACCGGCAGGTGAGATTTCGCCTTCAGCATGGGCACAGCGGAAATATCCAGGGTGTTCCGGGTGGCGGTCTCAAAGGTCCGGATGCCCCGTTCACAGAGGATGACATTGGGGTTCCCGTTGGCCATGATGTACTCGGCGCTCATCAGCAGCTCCTCCAAAGTGTTGGCCAGGCCCCGTTTCAGGAGGATGGGCTTCCGGCAGCGGCCCAGTTCCTTCAGAAGCTCGAAGTTCTGCATGTTCCGGGCTCCCACCTGGATGACGTCTACATCCTCGAACAGGGGCAGATGGGCAGGGGACATGATCTCGGTGACGATGGGCAGGCCGGTCTCCTTTTTGGCCTCCAAAAGAAGCCGCAGCCCCTGGTCGTGGAGACCCTGGAAGGCGTAGGGAGAGGTCCGGGGCTTGAAAGCTCCGCCCCGAAGAAGATTGGCGCCGCTGGCCTTGACTGCCTTGGCGATATCCACGATCTGCTCCTCGCTTTCCACGGAGCAGGGACCGGCGATGATCTGGAACCGGCTGCCGCCGATCTGCACGCCGCCGTTGGCAGAGGGAACGGTGATCACGGAGTCCTCGTGATGGAACTTCCGGTTGGCCAGCTTGTAGGGCTCCTGGACCCGTTTGACGGATTCCACGATGTCGTTGGCGGCGATGTCGTCCTCGTTCAGGCGGGTGGTGTCGCCGACCAGGCCGATGACGTTGGAGTGCTCGCCTTCAATGGTGCTGGCGTGGATGTTGCCCACGGACTCGATGCCGGTAATGAGTTTTCGGATTTCTTCTGCGTCGGTTCCTTTTTTGATAACGATGATCATGTGAATGACTTCCTTTCGATTCAGATGGGTTTCGGCCTTGCTCGCCCCGGCACAGCGCTTTGCCGCTTCAGCAGCCCGAATTTTTCAGACAAAAAGGCCCGCATCTTCGTTTCCAAAGACGCGGGCCGGTTTTCCTATGGACGGAAAATCAAAGCGTACACGATGTGGCCAACGAAAGATGCTGATAGGGAACTAAGCCGGCGCCATAAAAATAGCTCCAGCCAAAATAGCCCATAAATCGTTTCGTCTGCTGCAACGCGGCCATGACTTTCATCCTTTCCGAAGTTTGGTCTTATTGTACTCCCGCGGGAGACTTTTGTCAAGCGGCTTTTTTGATAGTTTCGCGCTTAAAAGCGTTGAATCGTCAGTTCTACCGAAAAACCCCGGAGAAAACCCGGTCAAAACCATTTGTTTTTCCGAAAAAAGGCGATGCATCCCGCCACCGCCGCCACACAGAGGAGGACCACCCACAGGTATCCCCACTTCCACTGGTACTCCGGCATCCGGACGTTCATGCCGTACCAGCCCACGATAAGGGTCAGGGGGAGAAAGATGGTGCTGATCACGGTGAAATACTTCATCACCCGGTTCAGGCGGATGTCCTCCTGGGCCTGATAGGACTCCCGGACCTGGGTGACATAGTCCCGGAGGTTCAGGATGGTGTGGTAGATGCGGTCCAGCTTGGCCCCCAGAGACTGGAAGCTCCGCCGGGAGCGGCCGGTGAGCAGGCCGCTTTCCTCGTCCAGCATGGCGTCTACCAGGTCCGAAAGCTGCTCATAATACTGCTTCAGGACCATGAGCCGCCGCCGGATGGTGACGATGGGCTCCACATACTCGCTTTTTCCTCCGGTGAGCAGGTCGTTTTCCAAATCCAGGATATCCTGCTCCAGCCGGTCCAGATACAGGCTGTCCCGGGCGGCCAGGCGGTCCAGGTAGTCCCGGAGAAGGAGCTCCCAGCAGGTCTTTCCCCCATCGGCCAGGCGCTCCGCCACGGCTTCCCGGATCAGGGGGGCATCGTCGCTGAAGAAAAAGAGCCGCTCCTTCCCGATGAAGATCACCACCCGGTGGAGGACCAGCTCCTGCTGCCAGGTGGACGGGACGTTGAGGACCAGGCATCCCCCGCCGGGGTGGACCTCCAGCTTCGTGTACCGGGTGCCCATGGCTTCGGCACAGACCTGGGGCCCCAGGACGCACTCCATTTCCTTCAGGGCGAACAGCCCCACCTGCTCCCCGGGGCCTTCTCCTTGGGTGAGGACCCCGTTCTGGATGGTATAGATCACGGTTCCCTTCCTCCTTCCCGTTCCTTCCGGACCCGGCCCAGTCCCAGCCGGGCCGCCGTGGACACCACCACGACTCCCAGAGCCAGGGCTCCCGCCAGGCCCAGGGTATGGAGGCCGGTCTCCAGAAACGCCTGGGTGTCCCCGTTCAGGCAGTGTTCCATGGTGTAATAGATGCCGCCTCCCGGCACCAGGGGCAGCAGCGCCGGAAGCAGGTAACAGGTCACAGGGGCCCGCTGGACCCGGGCCATGATCTCCGCGTAAGCCGCCACTGCCATGGCCGCCAGGAAAAACTGCACCGTCTCGCTGCCCAGCCCCCGGGTCAGGAGATAGACCAGCCAACTTACAGCTCCTCCCAGAGCGGCGAAAAATACCTTTTTCCCCCGGAGGTTAAAGAGAATGCAAAACCCCGCGCAGGCCCCGAAGGAATACAGAAGGGGAAGCGCATATTCCCGAAGAAACTCCATCCGCATCCCCTCCTATCCCGGTATCCGCAGGAGCCAGACGGCCACACCGGTGCCCAACGCAATGGCCGCCGCCACCAACAGGGCTTCGGTGAGCTTGAGCATCCCGGAGATAAAATCCTCGGCCATCAGGTCCCGCATGAAGTTGGTCAGGGCCACCCCGGGCACCAGCAGCATCAGCGCGCCGATAATGACCTTGTCCGTGTGGACCGGCATCCCCAGGCGGAAGGCCGTCAGGGCCAGGGCCGCCGCCAGGGCCGACACCGCCAGGTTGGTGAAAAAGAAGTTGGACTTCCGCTTTTCCATAAAGGACAGCCCCAGCCGGATCGCGCCGCCGCAGACCCCCGCCAGCACCGCGTCCAGCCAGCCGCCGCCGAAAAGCAGGGTAAAGGCCGCCGCCACCAGGACGCTGCTCCCCAGCCGGGCCGGGAAGCTGTACCGCTTTCCGCCCTCGATCTCCCGGAGCCGCCGCTCTACCTCCTCGGCAGCCATGGGCCCGGCGCAGACCTCCCGGCAGAGGGCGTTGGCCCGCTCCACCTTGTCCAGATCCATGGTCCGGGAGGTGATCCGCCGCATCCGGCAGTAGTTATGGCCGTTCTCGTCCTGAAAGCTGCAAAAAATGCTGGAGGAAATGGCAAAGACCTCCCCGGTCTCCAGACCGTAAGCCTGGCAGAGCCGCCGCATGGATTCTTCCACCCGGTAAATCTCCGCGCCGTTTTCCAGCAGAACGCCGCCCATGTCGGTGATGGTGTTGAGCATCTGGTCGTAGTCCGTAGGGGCCGCCTCCTTCCCAAAAAGACCCCGCTCCCCTCCCGCCAATGCAGGAGAGGAGTGGGGAACGGTGTTATTTCTGCGCCGCTTCGTGGCGGACCTTGTCCTCGTTGCGGATCTGGGCCCGCTTGATCTTCCCGCCCAGGGTCTTGGGGAGCTCGTCCACGAACTCGATGATCCGGGGGTACTTATAAGGGGCCGTCACCCGCTTGACGTGGTTCTGGAGCTCTTTTTTCAGCTCGTCGCTGGGGACGTATCCCGCCGCCAGGACGATGGTAGCCTTGACCACCTGGCCCCGGATGGGGTCCGGCGCGGCGGTGATGGCACATTCCACCACGGAGGGGTGCTCCAGCAAAGCGCTTTCCACCTCGAAGGGCCCGATGCGGTAGCCGGAGCACTTGATGACGTCGTCGCTGCGGCCCACGAACCAGTAGTAGCCGTTGGAATCCCGCCAGGCCACATCGCCGGTGTCGTAGTACTTCCCGCCCAGGTTGGCCCGGGTCAGGTCCTCGTCGTGGTAGTAGCCGGTAAACAGGCCGGTGGGCGGATTGTGGGCCACGTCCATGACCACGATGGAGCCCTCCTCGCCGTCGGGACAGGGGTTGCCCTCCCGGTCGATGAGCTGGATATCGTAAAGGGGCGAGGGCTTTCCGGTGGAGCCGGGCTTGGGCTCGAACCACTGGAAGTTGGCCAGCATGACGGAGGATTCGCTCTGGCCGAAGCCTTCGTAGAGCTTCAGGCCGGTGAGCTCATACCACCGCTTGAATACCTCAGGGTTCAGGGGCTCTCCGGCGATGCAGCAGTGCTTGACGCAGGAGAGGTCGAACTTTGTCACGTCCTCCTGGAGCATAAACCGGAACATGGTGGGAGGCGCGCAGAAGGTCGTGACCCGGTACTTGGTGATCATCTGCAAAAGCTTCAGGGGCACGAACTTGTCCATATCGTAGGCGAAAATTGCCGCGCCGCAGATCCACTGGCCGTAAATCTTGCCCCAGCCGAACTTGGCCCAGCCGGAGTCGGAAACGCTCATGTGGAGCTTGTTTTCCTGGACCTGCTGCCAGTATTTGGCGGTGACGATGTGGCCCAGGGGATAGGAGAAGTTATGCTGGACCATTTTGGGCATCCCCGTGGTGCCGGAGGTGAAGTAGACCAGCATGATGTCGCTGACCCTGGTGGCCTCCTCCCCTGTGGGCCGGGGAAACTCGTCGGAGAACCTGGCAATCTCCTCCTCGAAGCAGAGCCAGCCCTCCCGCTTGTCCACCACCAGGATGCGGTTCTCCAGACAGGGAGCCTCCGGCATGGCGGCCTCCACCTGGTCGATGACGAACTGGTCGTTGACGCAGACGATGGCCTTGATATGGGCGGCGTTGGCCCGGTAGACGATGTCCTTCTTGGTCAGCTGGAGGGTGCCGGGGATCAGGGTGGCCCCCAGCTTGTGGAGGGCCGTGGCGCAAATCCAGTACTCCCACCGGCGGCGGAGGATCAGCATGACCACGTCGCCTTTTTTGATGCCTAAGCTCTTGAAGAAGTTGGCGGTCTGGTTGGAGAGCTTCCTGATGTCGGTGAAGGTGAAGGTCTTCTCCTCGCCGTGATCGTTGACCCAGACCAGAGCCTTCTTTTCCGGCTCCTGGGCGGCCCATTCGTCCACGATGTCGAAGCCGAAGTTGAAGTCCGCTGGGACGTTGACCTTGTAGTTTTCCTTGAAATCCTCGTAGGAGTCAAACTCCATCCGGGGGAGATAACGGTCCAAAAGCATATCGATTCTCCTTTGCCTGATTTACTCCGCAATCACCGTGAGGAACCTTGCTTTGACCGTTCCGACACATTTCTGACCGTGGGGATGCGTAGGGTTGAAGTAGATGGAGTCCCCGGCCACAAGGACCAGCTCCTTGTCGTCGAAGGTGACGGCGATGGAGCCTTCCAGGACCAGGTTGAACTCCTGCCCGGCGTGGGACACCAGGGCCGCCGGCTCGTCGGAGGGCTCCAGCGTCACCAGCAGGGGCTGCATGACCTTTTTGTTATAGCGGAAAGCCAGGTCCTCAAAGCGGTAGCCGGGATACCGGGAAATGCTGCGCCCCTCGCCTCTCCGGACGATGTGGTAGGTGTCCAGCTTGGCCCGGACGCCGGTGATGATCTCGGTAAAATCCACGCCGCAGCGGTTGGCGATCTCGTAAATCACGCTGATGGGGACATTTTCGCCGCTTTCCTCGTATCCGGCATAGGTGGCAGGGTCGGCCTTGACGAAAGCCGCCATTTCCTCCTGGGAGTAGCCGCAGGCTTCCCGCAGTTCCCGGATGCGGGCCGCGATCTCTTTAAATTCTTCGTTCATAAAGACGGTCCTTTCTTCCTCCGCTTTCGCGGTGCAAAAAATCCACGCCGGTAGAGGCTGTGAAGCTATTATAGCACAGCCCCCGCCGCCGCACAAGAGGATTTTTGATATTTTCCGGTGAAAACGCAAATTTTATCCGGATTTTACCGATATTCCCACGTAAATATTCGGCGCTTGCCCGAGTTTTCACAAAATATCCCGGTCAATGGCAGCATCCGCAGCCGTGATCGTGGTCATGATGGCAGCCGCAGTCACAGCCGTCCTCATGGTCGTGGCAGCAATCGCAGCCGTCCCCGTATTCCGCCTCGTCCTCGTCGAAATCCTGGCTCCAATCCTCCTCGCCGTCAAAGGGCCTGGCGGCTTCCTCGGCCGCCAGGGCTTCCGCCCACTCCCGGGTCCGGAGGATCCGCGCGCCGCCGTCTCCCTCCTTGGGATCGTCGGCCATGTCGGCCAGGGCGTCGCAGGGACACTTCCGGCACTGGCCGCAGGTCTCAAAGCCCCGGTCCTCGCAGCAATCCTTGACCTCGCAGGCCCCCCAGAAGGGATGGTCCAGGGCAACGCAGCCCTTGCAGCCCAGAATTTCTTGATACTTACAGCTGCTGCAATCGATGCCGCAGCGGGAAAGCACTTCCATAGCAATGCTCCTTTCTCAAAGCAGGTCAGGATTATAACGGGCCCGCTCTCCACCCACAAAGGGCGGCCGGGTCCTGGCCAGAAGAAGGATGGCGTTTCCGATATGGTCCACGCTGACCCGCACCGGCACCGCCACCTCCTTCAGGTGCATCCCGATGAGGGTGCCGCCGATGTCCATTCCCGCCGACGCCCGGACGTGGGCAACCATTACCGGGCGTTCAAACCGGCGGTACGCCTCGGTCCCCATGGCTCCGCCGCCGTGGGCCCAGGGGACGGCGTTGACGATGTCCAGGCCGTACCGCTCCGCGCAGGCTTCCTCCACCACCAGGGCCCGGTTCAGGTGCTCGCAGCACTGAAAGGCCAGATACAGGCCATTTTCCCCGGCAATGGGTGCCAGAGCGTCATAGACCGCCCCGGCGCAGTCCCCGCTGGAGCAGGTGCCGATGCGCTGCCCGGCGATCTCGCTGGAGCTGCACCCCACCACTACGATGCTCCCCCGGCGCAGCCTAGCCGCAGCCAGCAGCTCGGTAAAGGCCCGGCGGGTGTCCTCCCGGACCTGGTCCAAAAAGGCTTTTTCCATGGTCTCATCCTTTCCAATGATCCAGCAGCGCCTGGCGGTAGACCCGAAAAGCGCTGGGCAGGGAATATGTTTCATCCAGCTGTTCCCGGCCGGCCAAAACCTCCCCGGGACCCAGAACCGGCTCCCGGCAAAGGACCAGCACGCCGGTCATATGCCACTCCACGTGGGAGAAAATGTGCTTGGCATCCGGTAAGGGCCGAAGCTCCTCCGGGACGATCCCCTTTTCCCGGAGCCAGGCAGCCTGCTCCTCCGGAGAAAGGGCCCCGTCCGCCCCAGGGAACTCCCAGAGTCCCCCCAGGAGCCCCGGGGGCCGCTTCCGGAGCACCGCGCCCCCGGGGGAGCAGATGACGAAAACCGTCCGGTCCTCCACCCGCCGGGGCTTTTTGGGCGGCTTCACCGGATAGGCGGAGGGGGTCCCGTTCCGGTATCCCCGGCAGAGGTCCCGCAAGGGACATTCCGGACACCGGGGCGGCCCGTTGGGGGCGCAGAGGGTAGCCCCCAGCTCCATCACCGCCTGGTTGAACTCCCCGGGGGCGGTCTCCGGCATGGTCTCCAGGAGAAGCTCCCGGAGGGCCTTGCGGAAGGCGGGACCTGCCGAGTCCCCCTCCGCCGCCAGGAGCCGGGAGACCACCCGGATCACGTTGCCGTCCACCGCCGGAACCCGGATGCCGAAGGCGATGGAGGCCACGGCTCCGGCGGTGTACTCCCCGAAGCCCGCCAGCTCCAGCAGCAGCGGATAGGAGGCCGGAAGCTCCCCGCCGTACCGCTCCACGGCCTGACGGGCGGCCTTTTGCAGGTTCCGGGCCCGGCTGTAATAGCCCAGGCCCTCCCAGAGCTTCAGGAGGGTGTCCTCCCCGGCGGCGGCCAGGGCGGGCAGGTCCGGCAGCGCGTCCAGGAACCGCCGGTAGTAGGGCTTCACCGCCTCCACCCGGGTCTGCTGGAGCATCACCTCGGAGACCCACACCCGGTAGGCCGTGGGCTCCCGCCGCCAGGGCAGATCCCGGGCATTTTTCCGGAACCAGGAAACCAGAGGCTCCCCCGCCTGCCGGAGCAGCCCCCCGGCCTCCTCCCCGGAAAGGGAAAGGCCCAACGCCGCTTCCGGAGAAATCTTCCGGGCCATGGCCCTCCCTCCTCTCTGGAAAAATAAACGGTTTTATTATAGCGCATCTGCACGGATTTTGCAAGAAGTCACGGCAGCGGCAGCGCCCCCGGCCGGTTCTTGTCCCGGACCGGCGTTTCCTGCCGCAGGCGGCGGAAATCCGAGGGGGCGTAGCCGGTGCTTGCCTTGAACTGCCGGGAAAAGTGGTACAGGTCGTGGAATCCGGTCTCCTCGGCCACCTGGGCCACAGCCTTGTCCGTGGTGCGGAGCAGGTGCTTGGCCCGGTCCAGCCGGGCCGCCGCCACGTATTTTAACGGCGTGACCCCGAAATACTTCCGGAAAAAGCTGATGAAGTAATTGGGGTGCAGGTGGACGATGGCCGCCAGGTCTTCCAGGGTGATCTCCTCCCCCAGGTGGGCGGAGATGTAGCCGGTGAGCTTCATCAGCTTGTCCGCCGGGAGATTTTCCGAAAGGGTCACGGCCTCCCCGGCGTCGGAAAGGTAGGCCGCCAGAATGTCCAGCATGGCCGCCTTCCCCCGGAGCCGGTCCAGAGGGTCGGGGCTGTCCAGCCCCATGATGACCCGGGAGAACCGCTCCCGGAGGCCGTCGGGGTCCGACACCCGGACGCACAAAGGCGTCCGCACTGCGTCAAAGAGCCGCACCCCGCCGCTGAGGGCGGTGAAGTGGCACCAGTACTTGGTATAATAATCGTCGCTGACCGTGTAAAAGCTCTGCCGGACCCCGGCGGGCATAAGGAACATCTCCCCGGGCCGGGGGCGGTAGGCCACGCCGTCCACCATCAGCTCGCCCTCTCCGCTTTGTATAAAATAGAACTTATTATACGTCGGGATGTAGTCCCGCTCCTCCCATTCCTTCCAGCAGTGGGTGTAATCCGCGGTGAGGACCGTCACCACGCAGTCGTCCAGGAATTGCGCCAGGTAATCCACGGCGAACCCTCCTAATTTTTGATAAAAGGACCTTAATTTTTCCCATTCCATTATACCGCAAAAGGAGTAAAATGAAAATAAGAAAACCCGCAAAGGAGGATTTTTATGAACGACATCATTGAAGCCCGGACCCAGCGGACCAAATGGTTCCTGGAGGACCGGTTCGGCATGTTCATCCACTGGGGCCTGTACGCCATCCCCGCCCGGGGCGAGTGGGTCCGCAGCGTGGAGCGGATCCCGGAAAAGGACTACCTGCCCTTTTTCGACGAGTTCAACCCCACGGACTACGACCCCAAGGCCTGGGCCAGGGCCGCCAAGGAGGCCGGGATGAAATACGCCGTCCTCACCTCCAAGCACCACGACGGCTTCTGCCTGTTTGATTCCAAGCTCACCGACTTCAAGTCCACCAACACCAAATGCGGCCGGGACCTGGTCCGGGAGTTCCTGGACGCCTTCCGGGCCGAGGGCATCAAGGTGGGGCTTTACTACTCCCTCATCGACTGGCACCACCCGGATTTCCCCCACTTCTCCGACCAGAACCACCCCATGCGCCAGAACCCTGACTACCCCGACGAGGGCCGGGACTTCAGCCGGTACGTCGAGTACTTCCACGGCCAGGTCCGGGAGCTGCTGACCAACTACGGCAAGCTGGACATCATGTGGTTCGACTTCTCCTACGGTCCCATGACCGGGGAAAAGTGGGAGGCCACCAAGCTGGTGACCATGATCCGGGAGCTCCAGCCCTGGATCGTCCTCGACAACCGCCTGGAGGTCGGCGGCGAAAGCTACGGCAGCATCTCCAGCGACGAGCCCCATTTCTATTCCGGCGACTTCGCCTCTCCGGAGCAGATGATCCCGCCCCAGGGCCTCACCGACATCCACGGCAAGTCCATCCCTTGGGAGTCCTGCATCACCCTCAACGACAACTGGGGCTACTGCGCCACGGACCACCACTACAAGACCCCCAAAATGGTCATCCGGAACCTGGTGGAGTGCGTCAGCAAAAACGGCAATATGCTCCTGAACGTGGGCCCCAACGCCAAAGGCCAGATTCCCGACGAATCCCTGGCCATTCTCAAGGAGGTGGGCGTCTGGATGAAGAAGAACCACGACTCCATCTACGGCTGCGGCATTTCCGAGCTGCCCAAGCCCGAGTGGGGCCGCTACACCCAGAAGGGCAACAAGCTCTACGCCCACATTTACGAGGAGTGCATCAACGCCGTCTGCGTGGACCTGCCTCCGGAGCGGGTAGCCGCCATCCGACTGGTAGCCGACGGCTCGGAGATTCAGCCCTTTACCGGATGGACGGTGAAATCCTTCCCCGGCCGGACCTTCGTCGCCCTGGGCCACAATAACTTCCCGCTGCCGGATGATAAGGACACGGTGGTGGAGCTGACGCTGAAATAAAAGCACAAGAAAAGTTTTCCTCGATTTTTTCAAAAAATCGCAGGGTGGAGGGGCAGCGCCCCTCCTCGCTGGCCGCAGCCAGCGAAAGCCTGATGCTTCATAAGATCAGGAGGGGTATGGGGAACCCTATCAAGGGGTTCCCCATACAGTTCTGTAAAACTTTATTTGCTTTCTCCCGGCGGGACAAATGTCCCGCCGCTTTCTCTTTTCCGGCAAGAAAATCCCGGATTCCTTCCTTGACATTCAAAAACATGCACGATATAATAATGTTAAATTGATGTATTCTGTGTAAAACGATGAATTTTGTCGAAATATCGGGAGGAATCGACATGGCAGAACCCTACGAAATGCTGATTGTAGACGATGAGCGGATCGAACGGGAGGGCGTCAAAAGCCTGATCCGCAAATATCAGCTGCCCTTTCACGTCGCCGAGGCCTGTGACGGCAGCGCAGCCAAGGAGTTTTTGCAGTCGCATCCCGTGGACGTGGTTTTCACCGACATCGTCATGCCGCTGTGCAATGGCGTGGAGCTGGCCCGATGGATCCGCACCGCCATGCCGGAAAGCATCACGGTGATTTACAGCGCCTACGGCGAGTTCGAGTATGCCCAAAAAGCGCTGGAAGCCCGGGTGCTCAAATATGTTCTCAAGCCCCTGTGTCCGGAACGCTTCCGGGCAGAAATGGAGGAAGTCGCCCTTCTCTGCGAACAGCGCCGCTCCCGCCGGAGGGAGCAGGAGCAGTGGCAGCGGCGAAAGCGCCGGTCCGCCCTTCTCCGGGCCCTGTACGCCCCGGCGGAAGCCCCCCTTCCCTCCTGGCCGGACCCGCGGCCCCGGGGAATGGCGCTGCTGGAAACCGCCGACCGCTTCTTCGACCGCAGCGGCGACCAGCTGGACGCTTTCTGCCAGACGGCCTTTCCCGGCGGGGACCTCCTGATTCTCAACGAGCGCCAGGGGCTGCTCCTTTTCCCCTGGGAGGACGGGGCCTCCCCCCTTCCCGGGGTGTGGGATACCCTGAGCGGCTTTTGGCGGGAGCGGCAGGTAGCCCGATTCTTCGCCGCCTTCGGCACGCCGTTTTCCCATCCTCGGGACATGGCGGCCCAGCTTTCCCAGCTGGAGGGGCTGATGGAAAACGCCTTTTTTCTCCCGGAAAGCGCCCCCCTGTTCCTGGACGCCCCCACAGAGCGCCGCTCGGGGGAAAAGGACGAAGAACAACGCTGCATCCGTGCCCTGGAGGAGCAGGCAAAGCTCCGCAGCGCCCCGGATTTCCGCCAGGCCCTGAGCCGGCTCACCGCCTACTACGCCTGCCGGGAGCAGCTTTCCAGCATCTATGTGAAGTGCGTCTTTTTCCGGCTCCTCCACCTTCTGATGGAGGGCCGGACCGCCGAGGAAGAAAGCCTCCGCATGGAGCAGCTGGCCCGCTGCCGGAGCCTGGATGAGCTCTCCGCCGCCCTGGAGGACGCCTTCGGAAAAAGCGCTCCCCCTGAACCGCCGGTCCCGTCTTACAGCCAGATGGTCCGGCAGATTCTGGACATCATCCGCCGGGACTACGCCAAAAACATCGGCGTGGAGTACCTGGCATCCTGCGTCCGCCGAACGCCCGGATACCTGAACACCGTCTTCCGCCGGGAAACCGGGTGCAACCTGCTGAAATACCTGAACCAGTACCGGCTGGAAAAAGCCCGGGAGCTTCTCTCCCAGCCCGAAGCCAAGGTCTCCGCCATCAGCGAGGCCCTGGGGTATTCCACGCCGTCTTACTTTATCATGCAGTTCAAGAACCACTTCGGCATGACGCCGGGGGAGTACAGCGGGCAGTTTCGCCGGACCCCCTGAGCGGTACGGCCCTGTCGAAAATTGTCGCACTGTGCGTTTTACACAAAAATCGTTGAAAGTTAACGTTAAAAAGTGGAAATTCAGCATTTTCTTTCCTTTCCAATGTGGTATGATGAGAGTGGAGGGACGGCGGTTCTTTCGTTTCCGGAGACCCCCTGTCCCTTGTGGAAAGCCGGTCAACCCATCCTGCGCCGCAGAAAAGAAAGGAAAGGAATGCTCACGATGTTCAAAAAATGTCTAACGTGGATTCTTGCATTGGCTCTGTGCACGACCGTTTTCTCCGGGAACCGGCCCGTGGCCGCCGCAGCTGCAGACAGTTCTGGCGAACAAACATTTTCGGAAAATGGCAACCAAGTGCAGATTCGCCTCCTGTCCCAGGAGGTGGTACGGCTGCGGGTAGGCCCCGGCGGCCAATTTGCCGCGGATTTTTCCGGCGATGCCACCATCGTAAAGCCGGACGAAGACTGGGAAGGCGCTCCGGACCTGGATCCGGACCCCGATGTCGTAGACACCGGAAAGCTGAAGCTGGTTTTCAGCCGGGAGCCCCTGACCCTCACCGTCTATAACGCCGACGGACAGGCTCTGCTCTCCAATTACACCTTCGACTTTTCCCAGTCCAAGGCCGTTTGGGACCTGGCCCCAAACGAGCACCTTTACGGCTTCGGCGACCGCCGGGGCGGCCTGGATAAGCGGGGGAAGGTCATGGATGTCTGGAACAGTGACACCGACTACCACACCACCCCGGAAACCGGGTACAAAAGCGTCCCCATGTACTGGAGCAGCCTGGGATACGGCGTCTACCTCCACAACTGGCAGCCCTCCACCTTTAATTTAGGCGGCACCGACGCCGGGAAAATCCAAATCACCGCCAGCGGCGGGGAAATGGACTTCTACCTCTTTGGAGGCCCCACCTTCGCCGACATCGCCGGTCAGTACACCGCTTTGACCGGCCGCCCGGCCATGCTGCCCAAGTGGGCCCTGGGTTATCACCAAGGCGGGGCGGGCAATGACCCCACCCTCAACTGGGCTTCCGGCGTGGCTTCTCAGATGCGGCAGAACCAGCTTCCCTTGGACGCCGTCTATTACGACGACTGGGACGCCTCCTACTTTACCCCCGCCGCCGTAGGGAGCCTCAAGGACCAATACCACATCCAGATCACCGCTGGACTGGGAATGCCTTACAGCGCCGCAGGCTCCGACCTCTGGAACGCTCTGGCCCAGCTTTCGCCCAAAGGAATGCTCTGCGATGCGGAGGGAACCCCCTTGCAGTACTGCGCCAACGGCTTTGAAAATCCGGTGACGGACTTCGACTTTTTTAACAGCGCCGCCTGTGATGAAATTTTCAACCAGGTCTGGAAAGGCCCTCTGGATGCCGGTGTCTGGAACGGCATGAGTGATTTCGGCGAGCTGGACTACGTTCCAAATCCCACCCAGGCGTTTTTCCCCTCCTTCCAGAACCCCGCCCGCTCCGCCTATGAGCTCCACAATCTTTACGGCCTGCAATATTTCATGTCCATGACCCAGCGGGCCGCAGACTATAAAGACTCCCGGCTCATCGGCATGACCCGGCCCGGCACCGCCGGTTCCCAGCGGTACGGCTGGACCTGGACAGGGGACTCCGACACCAATTACGACGGCGTCAACGGATTTCAGGCCCACCTGCGGGGTGTGCTGAACCTCACCATGTCCGGATTTTCCAACGTGGGCTTCGATATCGGCGGCTGGGACGGTGTCTCCGATAACGCCCTGTTCGCCCGGTGGTTCCAGGCGGGAATGTTCAACCCCTACGCCGCCGCCCACGGCTGCGGGGACCACACCATTTACGGCGCTCACGCCGCCGTGATGGATGTCTGCCGTGACGCCCTGGAGCTGCGGTACTCCCTGCTGCCCTATACTTACAGCCTGATGTACCAGGCCCACCAGACCGGCGTCCCAATCCAGCGGACCCTGGCCTTTGAGACCAACTGCGAATCCGGCACGGAAGACCTCTGGGACGAATTCTTCTACGGTCCCAGCCTGCTGGCTGCCCCGGTAATCCGGGACAGCACCGTGAAAAACGTCTATCTCCCCTCCGGCACCTGGATCGACTACTGGGACGGAAAGACCGCCTACTCCGGACGGCGGCGTCTGGAATACAGCGCCCCGCTGGACTGCATCCCGCTCTTTGTCAAAGCCGGAGCCATCCTCCCCACCGGGCCGGCGATGCAGTATACCTCCCAGCTGGAAAATCCCCCGCTGACCCTGGATTACTACCCCGCCGAGACCCTCAGCACCTTCACCCTCTTTGAGGACGATGGCGTCCACGGCTATGAGGACGGGAACTACGCCACCACCCAGTACACTGCCCAGCGCACCGGCGACAGCGTCTCCTTCACCCTTCACTCCCGGGAGACCCACGGGACCTACTCCCAGCCGCCCCGGAGCTGTACCCTGAAAATCCACCTCCTTCTCCCGGCGGAGGACTACCAGGTCGCCGTCAACGGCCAACCCGCCGATCCCGCCGACTGGTCCTATGACAGCGAGGCCCAGCTGCTGACCCTGAACCTGACAGACGACGGCTCCCAGAAAGCCGTGGTGGTCTCCTCCGGTCAGGCCAAGATTTCCCGGCTCCCCAACGCAGCCGGTTACCTGAACACCCCCTCCGTCTACGATGCCGATGCGGCGGACGAGCCCGGACAGCAGGTCCACCCCGACGTGGTCCGTTTCGATGCGCCCTGGAACGGCTACCGCTACTGGATGTCCACTACCCCTTATCCCTTCACCTGCGAGCCCAAGGAGAACCCCTCCATTCTGGCCTCCAACGACGGGCTGACCTGGGTGATCCCCGATGGTGTCTCCGGCGTTCTGGCCGAAGCCCCCGCCAACGGTCACAACTGCGACACAGACCTTGTCTACAATCCCCTGACCGACGAGCTTTGGATGTACTACATCCGCACCGACGACTGCCAGCTCTCCGACCTAGGCGAGGACCAGCTCCGGGTGCTGAAATCCGCCGACGGCGTAACCTGGACCGACCAGCTGGTCTTCACCAGCCCCAAGGCCTACTCCATTCTGGGGCAGAGCATCTGCTACCGGGCCGACCGGCAGCTTTTTGAAATGTGGTACATCAATTCCGGAGAAAACTCCCGTCTGGAGTACCGCTCCTCTGCCGACGGGATGCACTGGTCCGCCCCCTCCTTCCCCTATTTTGACGCCGAGGTCTCCCCCTGGCACGTCGACGTGCAGTATATTCCCTCCCGGCAGGAGTACTGGATGCTGTTCCCGGCAGCCTACAACGAAAGCGTCATGGACACCGCCGTGTACTTTGCCAAGTCCTCCGATGGCCTCTGCTGGCAGACCAGCCGCAACGCCGTTCTGGAGCGCGGCCCCGCAGGCAGCTGGGATTCCTCCCAGATTTACCGCTCCACTTTCCTTTACGACAACGCCAGTGAAACCCTCCGGGTGTGGTATTCCGCCAACCGAAAGGACCCCAAGGGCCGGGGCGAGCTCTGGCACATCGGGTACACCCAAGGGCGGCTGGATACGGAGATCCCCGCCCGACTTATCAACGTTGCCCGGGGCAAATACGCTGAAGGCGACTGCGAATTCGGCCATCCCGAGCAGCTGGCCACCGATGACAACCTGGACACCTATTGGGCCGCTCCCTTCTGCCCCACCTCCTGGCGGGTATACCTGCAAAACGTCTACGACATCCAGACCGTCCGGGTGATCCCCTACCATGACGGCACGCGATATTACCAATACAACATCGAAACCAGCCTAGACGGCGTGAACTGGACCCGGGCCGCCGAAAAGACCGACCTTTCCCCCGCCACCGAAGCCGGGGACACCTACACCCTCAACGTCACGGCCCGGTATCTGCGGATCAATGTTCTCCACAACTCCGCCAACGCCGGAGCCCACCTCTGCGACGTAAAGGTCTACGGCACGCCCCACGCCGTTCCCTCGCCGCCGGTCAATGTCGCCCTGAATAAGACCGCCTCCGCCCTGAGCAGCGCCGAAGGCCACGGAGCCTCCCTGGCTGTGGACGGCGACGACTCCACCTACTGGGACGGCGCCCCGGCTCCCCAGACCTGGCAGCTGGACCTGGAGGACAACTACGACGTCACCATGGTCAACCTCAAAACCTTCGCCGACGGCGCCCGGTATTACCATTACACCATCGAAGCCAGCCGGGACGGCGTTTCCTGGACCACCGTAGCCCAAAAGACCGATGACACCCCCGCCCGGGCCGACGGCGAAAGCTACAACGCCCCTATGATCGCCCGGTATTTCCGGGTGACGCTGACAGAAAACTCCGCCAACGACAGCGTTCACATCCGGGAGTTCCAGGTCTACGGGCTGTACAGCGCCGACCAGTCCTCCCTGCTCTCCGCAGGCATCACGCCCACCTGCTCCTTTGCAGGCGCGGCGGGACTGGAACGGCTCACTGACGGCGTCACGGCCTCCGAGCCCTATCTGGACACCACCGCAGGCGGGCTCCAATGGGTCCAGCTGGACCTGGGCGCGGAGCATGAGATCAACACCGTCTTTCTCTGGCACTATTACGCCGATGCCCGGACCTACCACGACGTGATCCTCCAGCTTTCCAACGACCCGAACTTCTCCTCCGGCGTTTCGACCCTGTTCAGCAACGATGCCGACAACTCTGCCGGACAAGGCTATGGGTTCCATCCGGAATATGAGGAAACCGCCGCCGGACAGGAGATTTACTGCAAAAACATCCGGGCCCGGTATGTCCGGTTCTATTCAAACGGAAGCACCGTCAACGACTCCAACCACTATGTAGAAGCTCAGGTATACGGTCGATGATCATCCGGAAAGGAAGGCATCTTATGAAAAAGCTCTCCCTTCTTCTGGCGGAAATTCTCTGCGTCCTCCTTCTCTTTCCCGCAATTTTCCCTGTGCTGGCCGCCAACGGCGAATCGACGGTCAACGCCGCCCCCAACGTGATCCCCAACGTCCAGCAGTGGACCGGCGGCACCGGCGACTTTCTCTGGAACGCCTCCGGGCGCATCGTCTATGATGCGCCTGCCCTCCAGGATACCGCCGCCTTGCTGGCTGAGGAGTTGGCAGGCTCCACCGGCCTTTCCCACACCGTACTGGAAGAGGCCGCTCCCCAGACCGGGGACCTGTTCCTGACCCTCCAGTGTACCGACACGGACCTGGGCGGGGAGGGCTACCGGATGGAAATTGCCGACGCCGTCACCATCCGGGGAACAGCTCCGGCAGGAGTCTTCTATGGCACCCGCACCCTTCTGCAAATGCTCCGGCAGGAGCCGCTGCGGGACCGGCTCCCCCGGGGAGTCATCCGGGACTACCCGGAGACGGCCTTCCGGGGATACCTGCTGGATGTGGCCCGGAAATATGTCTCCGAGGACTATCTGCTTCAATACGTCCGGCAGCTGGCGGATTACAAGTATAACGTCTTCCACCTCCACTTCAACGACGACGACAGCTTCCGCCTGGAATGTGAAAGCTATCCCCTGCTGACCTCGGAGCAGCACTACACCAAAGCCTTTATCCGCAGTCTCCAGGACCTTGCCGCCCGCTATCACATCACCATTCTCCCGGAGATTGACCTGCCCTCCCACGCCAGCGCCATCATCGCTGCCTATCCCCAGGCAGGCCACACTCCCGGCACCGTGCTGAACCCCGCAACCCCCGGCCTCCGCCCCCTGGACCTGAGCAAGGAGGAATCCTTCACCATGGCCCGGGCCATCCTCAACGAGTGGGTGCCGCTGTTCGATGGGCCGTATTTCCACATCGGCGGCGATGAATACCCCGGCTACGGCGACGGTCCCGGGCTCAACAGCCTGCTGAAGCAGTATCCGGAAATGCTCTCCAAGGCCCAGTCCCTGGGATTGGAGACGGAAGCGGACCTGTTCTACTACTTCCTCAACTCCATGGGCGGCCTGGTGCGGAACACCCACCACAAGACCCCTGTTTTCTGGGAGTGGGCAGGACGCTTTGCCGATTACACCTCCATTTCCCTGAACAACACGATGGTTTTCGACGCCTGGCAGGGCCCGGAGGCCCCGGAACGCAGCGCCCAGGGCTTTTCCGTCATCAATTCCAACTATAATGCAACCTACATCGTCCCCGGCACCAGTCTGTATCCCGATTTGCAGACGCTCTATGAGCAGTGGCAGCCTCACTGGCTGAACCTGGCCGGGACCAGCGCCCTGGATGCCCAGGACCCCCACTTATTGGGGGCCAAGCTCCACAGCTGGAACGACGACGGCTCCGCCTATAATGAAGGCGGCCTGGACCGCTTCACCCTCCCGCCCCTGGCAGTCTTTGCGGAGGCCCTTTGGGGGGCTCCCCGCCGGGATTCCTACGCGGAATTCCGGGAGGACGCCCAGGCCCTGGGGTACGCTCCGGGCCACGGCGCGGACCTTCTGGCCGCCTGGAGCTTTGAAGAATCGGCGGGGGACCGGGTCCCGGACACCTCCGGCTATCAAAAAACCGCCGTCCTCCTGGGCCCGGACCTTACGGATTCCGGGAAATACGGCCGAGGCCTGGTCTTCCACGGCGGCTCCGACCGGGTCCTCCTTCATCAGCCCGACCGTTCCGGGGACTGGACGGTCTCCCTGTGGGTCCGCCGCAGCTCTGCCGCCGCCGGGGATGAAATCCTCCTGGACTCCCCCAACGGCCGCCTGTACCTGGCCCACGGCGATTCCCGCCGGATTGCCCTGGAGGATAAAACCACCTCCGCAGTCCATGAATTTTCCGCCGGGATTCCCGTGGGGCCGTGGTGCTTCCTGACCCTTTCCGGCACCCCTGACAGGACCCTCCTGTACCTGAACGGCACCCTGGCGGACACGGTAAACGCCGGGATTCCCTGTCCCCTTTCCTCCATCGGAGGAGCCTCTCAAAGCCTCAATGCCGCTGTGGATGAGGTCCGGGTCTATGGCCGCGCCTTGTCCGGCGCCGCCGTACAGTCGGCTATGGAAGGCTTGCAGCTTTCCCTTTCCTTTGAGGAGGAAGACGGTTCGGTAACAACGGACTCCTCCGGCATGAACTACAACGCCGCCCTGAAAGCGCCCGCCAGCCGGACGGACTCCGGCAAGCACGGCCGGGGACTCCGGCTGTCCGGCAGCGCCAGCGAAGCGGTGATTTGCCGCGACGACATCCAGGGCCCCTGGACGGTCTCCCTGTGGGTGAACCGGAAGGAGGGCTCCGACGGCGGCCCGCTGCTGTGGTCCTACCGCGGGGCCATCGGCGTGGTCCAGGGGAAACCCCGGCTGACCGTCCACGGCACAGCGGATTACTCCTTCCAGACCACCCTCCCCGCCGGATGCTTTCAAAACCTCACCCTGACCTGTGACGGCTCCTCCACCCGGCTTTACCTGGACGGGGTCTATCAGGAGACCCTGGAGCAGGCCATCCCCCTTCCCCTGATGACCGTGGGGTACTGGTGGGCGGCCTTTGACGGCGACGTTGACGAGCTCCGCGCCTACGACCGGGTCCTCAGCGACGAGGAGATCGCCGGCCTGGTGGGATGCTCCCCGGTGATCCAAAGGATCACCAACGCCTCCGTGACCCTTACCTGGAACGCCGTGGCCGGAGCCCAAGGCTACCGGGTTTTCCGCGCCCCCGCCGAAGGCCCCGGGGAATGGACCCAGCTCACCGCCGCGCCCCTGTCGGTCCGCACCTTCACCGACCGCAGCGTGGTCCCGGGAAGCGCCTACCTCTACCGCATCGGCGTCCAGAGGGAGGACGGGACCGTCGCCCTCTTTGATCCCAACACGGCGGCCGTCCCCAGCGAATCCCTGGTCAGCCAGGGAAAGACCGCCTCCGCCGGGTACTCCGAGGAGGGGTACGGCCCGGAAAACGCCGTGGACGGCGACCCTTCCACCTACTGGGACGGCGGCTCCGCCTCCCAGTGGTGGCAGCTGGACCTGGGGGAGGAAACGCCCCTGACCCGGCTGGTCCTCCGGAACTACGACGACGGCGCCCGCTACTATCACTACATCATCCAGGCCAGCTGCGACGGCGTAAACTGGGTCACCGCAGCGGAAAAGACCGACGACGCCCCCGCCGTCCCCTCCGGAGACCGCTATGAGGTGGACCTCGCCGCCCGGTATCTCCGGGTGACGATAACCTACGGCTCCGCCGGGAACTACGTCCACATCCGGGACTTCAAAGCCTACGGCCTGGAACCGGCGGAATGTGTCTCCCGGGGCAAGCCGGTAACGGTCTCCGCCGGAACGGATACCGCCTCCTGCGTCAACGACCTGGACGCCGGCAGCTTCTGGGACGGCGGAGCCACACCCCAATGGGCCTGCATCGATCTGGAGGACGAATACGATCTCCAGCGGGTGGTGCTGAAAAACTACTACGGCATACTGGGCCAGCGCGCCTACACCTATTCCATTGAGGGCAGCCTGGACGGCCAGAGCTGGTTCCCTGTGGCCGAAAAAACCGACGGCGCCGTTTCCACCGCCCTGGGGGATTCTTATGCCGTCAATGTCCAGGCCCGGTTCCTCCGGGCCACCGTTACCGGGAACGATTCCTCCTGGGGAAGCTACGCCCATATCAGCGACTTCCGGGCCTACGGACAGAAGCGGGAAAACATCGCCCTGGGAAAACCCGTGACCGTCACCGGCGGCGCGGACACCGCCTCTCTGGCCGTAGATGATGACCCCCAGACCTTCTGGGACGGCGGCGGAACACCCCAGAGCCTGATGGTGGACCTGCTGGCCCCCTACCGGCTGGACAGCGTCCTGGTCAAGAACTACTACGGCATCATCGGCCCCCGCTACTATCATTACACGGTAGAGGCCAGCCTGGACGGTACAACCTGGACCCCCATCGCCCAAAAGGACAGCGCCGCCCTGTCCACCGCTCTGGGAGATCGGTACGCCCTGGACGTGACCGCCCGGTACCTTCGCGTCACTGTGGAGGAAAACAGCTCCTCCTGGGGAAGCTACGCCCACATCAGCGACCTTCGGGTCACTGGCCAGCCTGTCGGATAATCTCGCAAAAGGGGGATGTCACTTATGAACCGTCTGCGCCGGACCGCCGGAAATCTCCGCTTCCGCTATAAGCTCATTGCCAGCTATCTGCTGCTCTCCCTGGTCCCGCTGACCATTCTGGGGGTCTATGCCTACCGCACCTCCCGCAGCCGCCGGGAGCAGCAGACCCGGGACATGGTCTCCGCCCATCTGGAGCAGACGGCGGTTTTCATTCAGGGCCAGGCTGAGCGTCACGCCCAGTTTGTCACCTATCTTTCCCTGGACCGGCAGGTCCGGGACCTTCTGGTCAGCGACACGGTCAACCAATACCCCCTTCACTACACTGTCAACCGCTACATCGACCCCATGATCACCAATTACAGCGTCCTGAGCCGCCAGGAGGTCCTTCGCACCGTGATCTATTCCCACATCTGGGACATCCCCCTGGGGCTGTACATCCAGCCCGACAGCGCCGTCCGGGAGGAGCCCTGGTACCGGCAGGCCCAGAGCCTGCGCAGCACCGGCTGGCGCTATGCGGAAGGCCGGGTCTTTGTCTACCGCCCCTTTTTCAGCAACTATTCCAACAAGTTCCTGGGAGTGGTGGAGCTGGAGCTGAATCCCGAAACCCTCTACGGCCGGGCCGGGCCGTTGTCGGCCATTCCCAGCGGCATGGTCTGCGCGGCGGAGGACGGCAGCCTGATCTACGCCCGGAATTTTTCCGGGGAAGCGCCGCAGCCGGACCCCTCTGCCGCGGCCGGAGAAACCGGGGACCGGCTGAATGCGGAGGAGGGCGCTTTCGACCTGTTCCGCCGCCCCTGTCCGGAGCTGGGTATGGTGCTGCTCTACTGGGTTCCCAGAGGCTTTCTGGCCGCCGAAAGCGGGGAAATCCTGGCCATGACGGTGCTGCTCATGGCCATCTGCACCATGCTCCTGGCGGGGATGAGCTGGCTCCTTTCCCTGTCCATCGTGCGGCGGCTGGAGCGGCTGGACCAACGGGTCCGACAGGTCCGGGACGGCAGCCTGGACGTGGACTTTTCCTCCCGGGAGACCGATGAGATCGGCAACCTGAGCAACAGCATCGGCCAGATGCTGGGGCGCATCCGCACCCTGCTCTTAGAAAACGACGCCGTCCGGGAGCACGAAAAGGAGGCCCGGCTCCACCTGCTCCAGGCCCAGCTGAACCCCCATTTTCTCTACAACACCCTTTCCGTCATCAACTGGAAGGCCATCGAGACCGACAACCCCGCCATCAGCGAGATCACCCAGCTTCTTTCCCAGTTCTACCGCACCACCCTGAACAAGGGCAGCGACTGCATCCGGCTGGGGGATGAGCTGGAAAACGTCCGGGCCTACATCGGCTTGCAGCAGATCATGCACGAGGATATGCTCCGGGTGGAGTACGACGTGGACCCGGCCCTTCTGGACTGCCGCGTCGTCAACTTCATCCTTCAGCCCTTTGTGGAAAACGCCATTCTCCACGGCATCGGCAACAAGCGGCCGCCCCAGGGCGTGCTCCGCATCGGCGGACATTTTCAGGGCGAAACCATTGTTTTAACGGTGTCCGATGACGGGGACGGCTTCCCCGGTCTGTCCGGAGCCGTCCGGGCCGGGGAGTGGGACGCGGCCTCGACCTCCGGATACGGCATGAAAAACGTGGAGGAGCGCATCCGGCTGCTCTGCGGCAAGGAATCCGGCGTTTGGCTGCAAAATCGCGGCGGCGCACTGGTCACGATCCGCCTACCCCGGGAATTTCCAACACCCTTTCACGGAGACAGCTAAGGCTGTCTCTTTCTTTTTGGAGACATCTCTAATTTTAAGCAAATATGTGCGGATATTTGATATAAAATCCACGATATTCGTGATTGTATCCTCGGGCTTCCGCCGGTATAATGAAATCAGAGGAACCGAAAGGAGATGGAGCCATGGACAACTTGAAGCTTAGCTGCCAAAATGCTCCGGAAGACCCGAAAAGCTGGTACGATTTCTGTGCCGCCGCCTTTGGCGGAGACGCTGCCCTTGCCCGCTACTTCCAGATGGGCTGGGAGCTGGACCCCCATCGGGGAGAGAACCGCATCCTGACCCTCCGGCGACCCGACGGGACCCTTTTGAGCACCCTGACGGTAATCTCCCGGACCGTGCTGCTGGACGGCTGCCCCGTCAAGGCAGGCGGCATCGCCACAGTCTGCACCCGGAAGGACCAGCAGGGGAAAGGCCTGGCCGGGCGTCTCCTCCGGGAGGCCCTTGCCCGGATGACGGAGCAGGGTGACGCCATTGCCTTGCTGGGCACGGCCATCCCGGACTACTACCGGAAATTCGGCTGGGAGCCCCTGGCCTCCCGCTTCTCCGCCTGGACGGCGGAGCCGGTCTCCCCGCCGCCGGGGGTCTGCCTTCGCCCCCTGGACCCGGAGGACTGGGACGCCGCAGCCGCCGGACTTTACCAGGCGGAATCGGCCCGGGGCCGCCGAAACGGCATGGTGCTTCGCCTCCAGGAAACGGTCTGGGGAGGATGGCTGGCCCAAAAGGGCTGCCGGTGGTTCCTCACCGAGGACGCCGCCGGTCCCCGGGCCTATGCCGCCGGGGCGGACTCCGACGGCGTGCTGGAGCTCCGGGAGCTGGGCTGCCGGGGAGACGCGGAGGGCGACCTTCCCGCTCTGGTCTCCGCTCTGTGCGGAGGGGTCCGCCGGGAAGTGACGGGGCCGCCCGGGCCCTATCTTCCGCCCCGGGCCGTGGAGACGCCGGTTCACGGGCTGATGCTCCGGCTCCTCCGCCCCCTGACCCTCAACGGCCGGACCTTTGCCGACACCGCCGCCCTGATCCGGCACCTGGAGACCGGCCCCATTCCCTTCGCGTATTCGGAAAACGACAGCTTCTGACCGGACCGCCGGTCAACGGAAGGAGAGACCCTCATGAGACCCGCCGCCATTCCGGCAAGGCCCCAGGACCGTCCGGCTCTGGGACGCCGCCTGAAAAAAGCCGCCCGCCGGGACCTGCCCCTGTGGATTCTGGCCGTTCCGGGGCTTACCGCCCTCATCGTCTTCAGCTATTTTCCCATTTACGGCCTGATCATCGCCTTTCAGGATTACAGCCCCGGCCTGGGCTTTCTGGGGAGCCCCTGGGTAGGCTTCAAGCACTTTGCCCGGCTGTTCCGGGACCCCTACTTTTTCCGCACCTTCCGGAACACGGTGATCCTGGGCGTATACACCCTGGTGTTCACCTTCCCCGCCCCCCTGTTGTTTGCGCTGCTGCTCAACGAGCTGCGCTCCCGGTGGTTCAAGAAGGCGGTGCAGACCGTGTCCTACCTCCCCAACTTCATCTCCGTGGTCATCGTGGTGGGGTTTCTCATTGATTTCACCAGCCTCTCCGACGGGGTGGTCAACGACGTTATCGCCTTTTTCGGCGGGGAGCGCATCCACTTTATGGCCGAGCCGAAATGGTTCCGGTTCCTCTATGTGGTCTCCGACATCTGGCAGGGAGTGGGAGTGGGCTCCATCATCTACCTGGCCGCCATTGCCGGCATCGGGGTGGAGCTGTACGAATCCGCCTATCTGGACGGGGCCACGAAGCTCCAGCAGATGCGGTACATCACCCTTCCCTGTCTGATGCCCACCATCGCCATTTTGCTGATTCTCCAGGTGGGGGAGCTGTTCGGAGCGGATTTCCAGAAGATCATGCTGATGTACAGCCCCTTGACCTACGAAACCGCCGACGTCATCTCCACCTACGTCTATCGTTCCGGCGTGCGGGGCGGGGCGCTGAGCTACTCCACGGCAGTGGGATTTTTCCTGTCGGTGATCTCCTTCCTGTTCGTCTTTGCCGCCGACCGCATCAGCAACCGGATCAGCGACATTTCCGTCTTTTGACCCCAAGAGGAGGCGTTTTATGACACGCGCAGCTTTCCGGCGGCGGGTTTCGCCGGGTCAGTGTCTGCTGGTCCTTCTGATGCTGATCCTGACCCTTATTTTCCTGCTGCCCATTGTCCTCACCTTTTCCACCTCGGTCAGTACGCCGGAGGGTCTTCTGGAGCACAACGCCGGGCTGCTGCCCAGCGGCTTCACCTGGCAGGCGTACCAGACCCTTCTGGCCGACCCCCGGCTGGTGCGGTACTACGCCAACACCATCCTCTACGCCGTGACCGGCACCGGGATCATGCTGTTCTGCACCATGACGCTGGCCTACACCCTCATCCACCCCACCTTCGGGGGGCGGCGGTTCATCAATGTTCTGCTGGTAATCACCATGTTCTTCTCCGGCGGAATGGTCCCCACCTATCTGCTGATCAAAAACCTGGGGATGTACAACACCATCTGGGCTATGGTCCTCCCGGGGGCCGTCTCCGCCTGGAACGTCATTGTGGTCAAGACCTTTTTCAAGGAACTCCCCGGCTCCCTGCTGGAGGCCGCCTTTATCGACGGTGCGGGGCATTTCACCGTGCTGCTCCGCATCATCCTGCCCCTTTCCCGGCCCATTGTGGCCACCATGTCCCTGTTTTCCGTGGTGGGATACTGGAACGACTACTTCTCCGCCGTCATGTACCTGAAAAATGAAGAGATGTACCCCATCGCCATGCTGCTGCGGAAGATGCTGGTCCTCCTGGACGGCACCGGCGTCAAGGGCATGGTCATCCGCTCCGGCACCAGCGCGGTCAACTCCCGGACGGCCAAGTGCGCCGCCGTGATCATCACCATGATCCCCATTATGATGATTTACCCCTTCCTGCAAAAGCATTTTGCCAAGGGCCTGCTGGTCGGCTCCGTCAAGGGCTGACCTTCGTTTAATCCCAATGAACAAAGGAGAGATCAGTATGAAACGCATCCAAAAGCTGCTGGCGCTGAGCTGTGCACTGGCATTGACCGCCCCTCTGGCCGGATGTCAGGGCCCCCAAAAGACACCCGCCGGGACTTCCGGCGCCGACCCCGCATCCATCACCTTCCCTTACACCGGCGATCCGGTGGCGCTGAAGGGCCTGTGGTGCAACCACAACAACCGGAAAAACGACACCCTAGTCTACAACGAATACCTCCGGCGGATTGGAAACATCACCATCGACTGGGAGGAAGCCACCTGGGCGGATTACAGCGAGAAGCTGGACCTTTACTACTCCTCCAACGACGTTCCGGACTTTGCCGTCTGCGGCGGCCCGGTGGATACCACCAGCCAGTACGGCCCCTCCGGCATTTTCTTAGACTATGAGCAGTACAAGGACTACATGCCCAACTTCCAGGCGCTGACCAAAAAGCATGACTACCTGAACCTCCCCATAGACGAGGAGGGCCACCGCTATGTGCTGTCCACCTCCATTGATGGCATCCTCACCGAGGACTGGGCCATGCTGGGGTGGTACTACAACAAGCCCCTGCTGGAAAAATACGGCATCGCCGTTCCCCAGACCCTGGACGAATTCATCGAGGCCGGGAAAAAGCTGAAGGCGGCGGACGATTCCTCCATCCCCATTGTCCTGTCCAGCGAGCTGGGAGACCTTTTCGCCAGCATCATCGACCTCTACGGCAACGACTACGACGGCATCGGCTACGACATCGAGGCCCAAAAATGGTTCTATACCCCTCTGGACTGCACCGACGTTTATCGGAAAACCATCGAAAACTGCCGCACCCTCTGGGAGGAACGGCTGTTGAACCCGGAGATCGCCACGGATTCGGAAGAACGGCTGGTCCAGAAGATGAGCAAGGGCAACTGGGGCTTCTTCTACGGCTACCACGATTTCTTCCAGAGCAACTTCTGGTCCAACGGCGTAGGCGAGGATTGGGACATCCAGCCCATGCTGCCGCCGTCGGTGGACGGCAAGCGCTACCTGCCCTACACCCAGACCTTTGACGGCGACCCCTGGTGGGGCATCGTCACCGGAGCCAACACCAAGCATCCGGAGCTGGTCTGCTCCCTCATCGACTACACCATCAGCGATGAAATCTCCACCCTTCTCAACTGGGGCATCGAAGGGGACACCTATCAGGTCAACGCCGACGGGCAGAAGGAATTCCTCCCCGACGTCAAGGTCCCCTCTCATCCCAACGGGACCCGCACCCTGACCGATCTGGGCATCGGCCAGTACAACAGCATCCTGTTCCGCATGGCCGACATGGCTTCCGCCCAGGCCCAGATCTACGGCCAATGGGAAATGGATGCCCAGAAGTTCGTAGACGACTATCTGAAGGACGGCCGCGTCACCCCCATCTACCGGGCCCAGACGCCACACTTCTCCCCGGAGGAGCAGGACCTGATCAGCAGCATCATGACCCCGGTGGAGACCTACACCAGCGAGGAAGTGCTGAAATTCATCATGGGCGAGCGTAGCATGGACGAATTCGACAAGTACATCGATGCCATTCGGAAGATGGGCGACGTCCAGCAGGTCGTGGACCTTTACAATTCCAAGCCCGCCTTTCATCTGGCTCCTCGGGGCTAGAATATTCGCTGCCGGAAGGGCGGCGGGAACCTATTCCGCCTGCCTTTCCGGCCAAAGGAGACCGCTATGCGTGAATTTCTATGGAAGTGCAGCCCCTCTGCCCTTCGCCAGGGAGAATTCCTGACGGCCCCAGCGGGAGCCTCGCTTTACGACGTGGTCCGCCGGAAAACCATCTGGAAAGCACCGGAGGAAGGCGAAGCCATTCTGGACACCGCCGGGCTTTCCCCGGGGCTTTACTGCTGGCGCGCCCCGGAAGGGCACTCCGACCTGTTCCGGATCCTGGCCCGGGGCGACCTGGACTGCTACACCATTGCTCACTGCCGGAGCCAAGGGGTGGACGTCTTTGCCCTGGATGGCGGCATGAGCGCGGAATACGCCGTGGAAAAGTCCTTGGAGGCTCTGACCGGCGGCGTATCCCACTCCTGGTTCACCCTGCCGGAAAAGGATGGCCAGGGGCCCCGGCCGGTCTACGCCACGCCGGAATTTCTGGAGCGGTCCGTAGCCCGAACGGTGGAGTATTACGACGAATACCTGGGAAAGGACCGCGTCTACGACACCGTGCTCCTTTCCTCAGGAGTCATGCCGGCGGCCTATGTTTCCCGGGTCATGAAGGCTCCGGTCCTCCCCCTCCAATACCTGGTCAGCGCCAACAGCGTCCGGGAGCTGGAGCGCATTGGGGAGTATTCCGGTTCCCGGGGGCTCTCCTGCTACCTGACCTACAGCTATGATGCCAGCATGAAGTCTATCGGCGTGGCCTGGTGCGAGCTGCTCCGCCTTCCGGAGGCGTACCGGGAGTTTCTCCGCCGCCACCAGGTGAAAACCGTCCTGTTCCTGGGCAGCTCCGGCGTGAAGGACGGGGAAACCACCGCCCGGCGGGTAATCACCGATTCCCGGGCCGCCGCCCAGGGAATCCACCACGGCGACATCTTCTTGATGTACCCGGGGGTCAGCGACTGGGAAAACGGCCGTCCCCGGAAGGGACTGGAGGAGACTCAGCGCCTTCTGAAGGAGCATGTCACCGATTTTGAGGAGCTGACCCTGGCTCCCGGGTTCATCCGCATGGGCGACTGGGAAAGCGGCTTGGAGCCGGAGCAGCTGGCCGGGATCGAAGCCGATCTCCAAAAGGCCCTACCGGACATTGCCGTGGCCCGGCTGCTAAAGGAGGATGCCCTGGAGCTCTACCGCTGCGCTCCCCGGCTGATGGGGCGGTTCCTGCAAAAGAACCGTCAGCGGCTGCCGGACCCCCGGCAGCTGGTCCGAGGGGTAGTCCTGAACCCCTATCTCCTGGCCCACCCGCTGTACGAATCCTACTGTCAGCAGCTGCCCTGTCTCTATTGGCAGTTCACCGACCCCCGCGTCTTGGCCCGAGACCGGGCGGGCCGGGACATCGCCCAGGCTCTGGAGGAATTCTGCCCGGAGACGGAGCGGAACGGGCTCCCCTTCCACATCAACGCCACCCAGAACTTCGGGGGATTCCAGGCCGACGCCCTCCGCCAGGCCCTGGAGGAGACCGGCGCGGAGACCGTCACCCTGAATCCCCGGCAGGAGGGCCGCTTCGGAGAGGAGACCTTCCGGCAGCAGAGCCCTCCGCCCCCCTGCGCCCGGATTCTGGGGGAGATGGCCACCCTTTTCCGGGAGGGAATCTCTCTGAGCGAATGGGACCGCCAGCTGGTCCCGCTGACGGTGGAGGAGGTCTGCGGGCTGTAAATCCCGCCACGCAAAAACTCCCGGCAAGCATCTCTGCTGCCGGGAGTTTTCCGTTTCTTACAGAACGAACTGGCGCATATAGTTGCGGCTGAGAAGGATGGATTTCTTCACGTCGTCCAGGTTCTTCTCGAAGGCTTTGTCCTCCACCTCGATGCAGGTGTAGCCGTCGTAGCCGATGTCCGTCAGAGCGGACACGTATTTGCCCCAATCCACATCGCCCAGGCCGGGGAGCTTGGGGGACATGTACTGCAAAGGCGTGGCCATGATGCCCACTTCTCTCAGCTTGTCGGGGAAAATCTTGATGTCCTTGTAGTGGACGTGGAAGATCCGGTCCTTGAACTCGTAAAGGGGCTTGATGTAGTCCATCTGCTGCCACACAAAGTGGGAGGGGTCGTAGTTCAGGCCGAAGTTCTTGCTGGGGATGATCTCAAACAGCCGCCGCCAGATGGCCGGGGTGGTCATCAGGTTCTGGCCGCCGGGCCACTCGTCGTTGGAGAACAGCATGGGGCAGTTCTCGATGCCGATGCGGATGCCGTTTTCCTCGGCGAACCGGATGATGGGGGGCCAGACTTCCTTGAAAATCTCAATGTTCTCGTCCACGTTCTTGTGGGGGTCCCGGCCAACGAAGGTGTTCACCGTGGCCACGCCCAGGAGCTTTGCCGCCTTGATGAGCTTTTTGATGTGGTTGATGTACACCGCCCGTTTTTCCAGGTCCGGGTCCATGGTGTTGGGGTAGTACGCCAGAGCAGAGATCTCTACGCCCTTCTTGGCGCAGTAATCCTTGATATACGCGGCCTTGGCCTCGTCCACCTCGTCCACGTTGATGTGGGTCACTCCGGCATACCGGCGCTCCGCCTTGCCCTTGGGCCAGCAGCAGACTTCCACGCACTCAAAGCCGTTTTCCGAGGCGAAGTCCATCATCTCCTCAAAGGAGAGCTCGCCCAAAATCGCGCTGACAAATCCTAATTTCATCCGTATCACCGATCCTTTCCAAAATCTGAGGCCCATAGCCTCCTTGCTTTCAGTATAGCAAAAACCCGGCGGCATTGCAAGAGGTTTCTGTAATCGTTTACAGATAATTTTTATCCGCCGGGCCAGAATCCGGCGGATAGGGGGTCAGAACTGCCGCAGTTCTTCGGGGAGGGACTTCATGGCGTCCAGGGTCCGGGTGAGGAGGGTGTCCAGGTCCCAGCCCAGCAGCTCCGCGCCCTTGCCGATGACCTCCCGGGAGCAGCCCGCCGCGAAGCCATTGGATTTGTACTTCTTTTTCAGGGATTTCAGCTCCATATCGTCCACGCTCCGGGAGGGCCGCATCTGGGCCGCCGCGCCGATCAGGCCGGTGAGCTCGTCGGTGGCATAGAGGATTTTCTCCATGATGTGCTCCGGCTTCAGGTCCACGGTGATGCCCCAGCCGTGGCTGGCGCAGGCGCGGATCAGCGCCGGGTCCAGGTCCAGCTCCTGCATCAGGGCCTGTTCCTTGATGCAGTGCTCCTCCGGCCACCGTTCGAAATCCAGGTCGTGGAGCAGTCCCACCGCCGCCCAGAAATCCTCCCGGTCCGGGTCGTATTCCTTTGCAAAATACCGCATCACGCCGGAGACGGTCTTGCCGTGGCGGATGTGGAAGGGGTCTTCATTATACCGGCGAAGGATGTCCTCCGCCTCTGTCAGAGTCGGTACATAGCTCATAGGGAGCGCTTCCTTTCGTTTTTTCTGCCCCTATCATAGCACAGCCCCCTTGCCGGGTCAAGACCGGCATTGAAAATTTTTTCCGTTTGCGGTATACTAAGGAAGTGAGCACTTGCATCCGAAGAAAGGGACCATTATGAAGCTATCCACCAAAAGCCGCTACGCCCTGGAAGCCATGGTCTGGCTGGCGGCCTGCGCCCCCGGGGAGACCGCCAATATCCGCCAGGTATCCGAAGCCACCGGCATTTCCGGCAGCTATCTGGAGCAGATTTTCTTCCGCCTGCGGAAAGCCGGGCTCCTGGCCGCCCTCCGGGGAGCAGGCGGGGGCTTTTACCCCGCCCGGGACCTTTCCGACATCACGGCCGGGGACATCGTCCGGGCCATGGAGGACGACGCCACCCCTGTGACCTGCCTGGACGATCCCGCCCGGTGCCGGAGCCGGATGACTGCCTGCTGCAAGACCCGGAGCCTCTGGCTCCGCATTTCCGACGAAATTTACCGCCGGCTGGACGCCCAGAGCCTGTCCCTTCTCCGGGACCGGTACCGGGCCTTCCTGGAAGGAGGGGCGGAATGAAGATTTCCACCAAAGGCCGCTACGGCCTCCGGGCCATGCTGGACCTGGCCTGCCACCCGGGGCCCGGCCCCCTTTCCCTGGGGGAGATCGCCCGGATGGAGGACCTTTCGTACAGCTATCTGGAAAGCCTTTTCGCCGCCCTGAAGCGGGCGGGACTGGTCACAGGCTCGGCGGGGGCCTCCGGGGGATACCGGCTGACCCGCCCTCCGGAGGAGATCACCGCCCGGATGGTCTTAGAGCCCCTGGAAAAGGACCTTTCCATCACCGACCGGGACCCCGCCGCACCGGAAAGCTCTCTCCGGGCCTTTCTGGAAACGGAGGTCTGGGACCCGGTGGACGAAGGCGTCCTGGGGGTGCTGGAGACCACCACCCTCCGGGACCTGGCCGGGTCATAAAAAGGCCGCCGCCGTCAGCATGGGCAGCAGCCGGGCGTACACCGGCTCCAGGTCCTCAATAGGCAGGGGATTTTCCCCCTTGCCGATCTCCACGGTGAACCCCGGCCGCCGGAAGGTCTGGATGTACCAGTCCTTGAGGCCCCCGTGGGAGGCCAGCCCGGCGTTTTCCACCAGCCGGTAGCCCGACAGGGCGGACAGGGTCCTGGCGATGAGCTCCCCCTGGGGCGCCGGGACGCCGCCGTATTCCCAGAAAATCTCCTCCCCCTGGGAGTGGAAGGAATAGAGCCGCCGGAAGTCGAAGGCCGCCGTCAGGTGGACCATGGCCCGGGTCTCCGGCTCCGACGCCGGGGCGGGACCGCCGTACCGGGTGGGAGCCGGGCCGGTGATCCCGGCGGCCCGCTCCATAGCCTGGAGCTCCTGCCATCCGGCGTCGAAGTTGTGGTTCAGGTCCACGCCCCGGGCGTTGGCCTGCCACTTCTGGCCGGGATGCTCCCGCCGGACCGCCTCGATCAGCCCCCGGCAGTTCCCGGCGGAGACCGGCCCGTGGAGGGCGATCTCCACCCCGTCGGGATTCAGACACGGCACGACCACCAGCCCCTTCCCCTTCATGACCCCGGGGAGGGAGATTTCGGCCAGCTCCCCGCCCCGGGCGTAGGCCGCCCCGAAATCCTCCAGGAAGCGGAGGAGCAAAGAGCAGGTCAGCCACTCCTGGCCGTGGGTGGCCCCGACGAAAACCACGGCGTTTTTCAGATTCCCCACCCCCAGGGCGGGAATCTCCCGGCCCAGCACCGATCGTCCCGCCCGGAACAGCCGCAGTGCCCGATTCTCCCGGACCATGGCGTCCAGCTTCCGGGCAACGGCCTGGTGGTCCGGCGGATTCCGGAAAAAATCCTCCAAGTTCACCCCTCCTTACCCGACGATGTGCCGGACGCCTTCGATACGGATGCCCCGGATGTCGTTGTAGGCGTAGGTGGCCAGCTGGCGGCAGTTGGCGTTGTTGTCGTGGGAGGCGATGAGGATGTCCTCGGGCCCGGCTCCCGCCCGGACCACCACCACCGTGTGGCTGAAGGTCTCCTTGCCGCCCAGGGCCATCTGGACCACGTCGCCGGGCTCCAGCTCCGCCAAGGCCGCCTCCCGGCCGAAGGGCCCGGGGCCCCGGTTCTCCGTAAGGAACTGATACAGATACGCCACCCCGGTCCAGGCCGGGGCCCGGTCGTTGATGTCCCGGTAGTACCAGCCGTAGGTGGGGGTGAAGTTCATCACCCCGCTGCCCGCGTACAGGCACTGGGAGACGAAGTTGGTGCAGTCGCCGCCGATCTCGTCGAAGGCGTAGTACCGGGGGTTCCGCCGGTAGGCCCAGTAGTTCGCGTATTCCACCGCCGTCTGCCGGTCGTAGGCGATTTCCAGCAATTCATACCGCATAAAGCAGCCATCCTTTCTCCGTGACGCCGTTTTTCCGCTCCCTGTTCAGGAGGTTTCCAATGTCCGCCGTTCTTCAGTATATGAAAGCCATGGCCCTGGGTATGCTTGCCGGGCTGCCTATGGCCGTAGGGGTCCGGCTCCTGTGCGCCCTCCGGCGGAGGCGCAGCGGGGCAAGGACCACCCCTCTCCACGAAGGTCTGGCCCTGCTCCTGCTGGTCTGGACCCTGGGGCTCCTGTCCCAAACGGTGCTGCCGGAGCTGATTACGGCCATCCGGGAGGGGACCCTCCGCCTGAACAGCCGGGTGAACCTGGTCCCCTTTCTGGTTTTCCGCCAGACGGCGGAGATGTTCCGCAGCGACCACCTTTCCTACTTCCTCATCAACCTTCTGGGGAACGTGCTGATCTTCGTCCCCCTGGGGCTGCTGCCGCCCTTGCTTTGGAAGGGGATGGAGCGGTTCTGGAAGGTCCTGGTTCTGGGCTGCGGCCTTTCCGTTTTTATAGAAACGGCCCAGCTGCTTCTCCCCCGGGGGACGGACATCGACGACGTCTGGCTCAACACCCTGGGCGCGGCCCTGGGATACGGCGTTTTCGCCCTGATCCGCAAGGGCTTCCCCAAAATTCTTCCCCGCTGCCGGGTCCTTCCGGCGGCAGAAAGGAGCCTTCATGGATAAGCTCAAAGCCCTCTGCCGGAAGTACCGGGAGTTTCTCTCCTACGTCTTTTTCGGCGTTCTGACCACGGTGGTGAACTACGTCAGCTACCTGCTGCTGGCCCCGCTGTTTTCCACCACCACCATTCCCACGGCCATTGCCTGGGCGCTGTCGGTGATTTTCGCCTATGTGACCAACCGGATCTTCGTTTTCCGCTCCCAGGCCCGGGGATTCAGGGCGCTGGCATGGGAAATCCTCACCTTCTTCGGCGCGCGGCTCCTGTCCGGCGTTCTGGACGTGGGGATCATGTGGATTTTCGCCGACAGGCTGAAGCTCAACGACAAGGTGGTCAAGCTGGCCTCCAACGTCTTTGTGGTGATTTTCAACTACGTTGCCAGCAAGCTGGTCATCTTCCGCAAGGGCGGAAAAGGAAAGGATGAATCCCATGGATAAAGAATCGCTGATGGAAACCACACTCTCGGAGGAGGACCTCTTTCACGGCCGCATCTTCGACATGCACCGGGACCGCATCCGGCTCCCCGACGGCCGGGAGTCCACCCGGGAGGTGGTCCACCACAAAACCGGCGGCGTCTGCGTGGTGCCCCTGACCGAGGACGGCAAGGTCTGGGTGGTCCGCCAGTGCCGCTACCCCTACCACGACGTTCTCACGGAAATCCCGGCGGGTAAGCTGGACCCCGGCGAAACCACCGAGGAGTGCGGCCGCCGGGAGCTCTTGGAGGAAGTGGGGGCCGTGGCCGGGACCATGACCGACCTGGGGACCTTCTTCCCCACCCCGGCCTACGTGGACGAGGTCATCCACATGTATCTGGCGGAGGGGCTTTGCTACTCCCACCAGAAGCTGGATGACGGGGAGTTCCTCACCGCCGAGGCCGTCCCCCTCTCCCAGCTGGTGGAGGACGTTCTGGCCGGAAAAATCCGGGACGGCAAGACCCAGGCGGCCCTTCTCAAGGTGTGGTGCCTTCTGGAGCGCCGGAAATGAACCGGCTCCGGCCCTTTCTGGAGGCGGCGGGCATCCCCCTTTCCGGGGCGGTGCCCTTTGAAAGCTGCCTGCCCCTGCTGGAGTGCCGGGCCCTCTCCCGGATCCCCCAGAACGCCCAAACGGTGGTGGCCTGCGGCTTTCCGTATTATGTAGGGGAGTTCCCGGGGCGGAACCTCTCCCGCTACGCCATCGTTCCCGACTACCACAGGGTGGCCGGGGAGCTGCTGGAGGGATCCTGCGCCCGGCTCCGGGAGGCGTTTCCCGGGGAGTTCCAGTGGTTCGTGGACAATTCCCCCATCCGGGAGGTGGACGCCGCCTGCCGGGCGGGGCTGGGGGTCCTGGGGGAAAACGGGCTGCTGCTGAACCCGGTCTACGGCTCCTGGCTCTTTCTGGGGACCATCGTCACCGACTTCCCGGCGGAGACCGCGGAAGTCCCTCCCGGCCGGTGCATCGGCTGCGGAGCCTGCCGCCGGGCCTGTCCTGCCGGGTGTCTGGGGGAGACGGGGCCGGACCCCGCCCGCTGTCTCTCGGCCATCACCCAGAAAAAGGGGGACCTTTCCCCGGAGGAGAAGACCCTGGTGAAAAAGGGCGGACTCCTTTGGGGCTGCGACGTCTGCCAGGAGGTCTGCCCCTACAACCGCACCCCCAGAATCACCCCCATCGCCGCCTTCCGGGAGGAGATTCACCCCATCCTCCGCCGGGAGGAAATGACCAAAGACATCCGCGCCCGGGCCTGCGGTTTCCGGGGGCCAAAGCCCCTACTGCGCAACGACGAGCTGCTTCAAGACAACTAGGAGGGATTTCTATGGAATTTCGCGTCATGACCTACAACATCCAGCACGGTCTGGACTACAACCGCCAGCTTGCGGGAAATACCGGCCTGGGCCACAAGATCGACCTGACCCAGATTGCCGGCGTCATCCGCTCCCTGAATCCCGACGTGGTGGGCCTCAACGAGGTCCGGGGCCTGGGTCCCCAGTGGGACTACACCGCCCAGGCCGAGACCCTGGCGGCCATGCTGGGCTGGCACTGCTACTTTGCCCCGGCCATCTGGTTTGAGGGGGAGTACCCCTACGGCAATGCCATCCTCTCCCGGCGGCCCCTGCTGTCCGCCCAGCGGATTCTCATCCCGGACCCGCCTGTCAGGGATGAGGATGCCTACTACGAGACCCGGTGCATCCTCCGTGCGGAGATCGCAAACGGGCCTGTGATGCTGATCTCTCATTTCGGCCTGGCCAAGTCGGAGCAGCGCAACGCCGTTTCCACGATGCTGGACCTGCTGGCCAAGGAGACCGGCCCGGCAGTGGTCATGGGCGACTTCAACATGGAGCCCAACGACCCCATTCTGGCGCCCCTTCTCTCCGCCATGGAGGACGCCGGAGCGCAGCTGACCCATCCCGGCCTTTCCTGGCCGTCGGACAAGCCGGAAATGAAAATCGACTACATCCTGACCAAAGGAGCCAAGGTTCTTTCCGCCGACGTCCCGGCCATCGTCGCCGCCGACCACCGTCCCCACATCGCCACGATTGAGCTGCCGGATTAACGCAATGCTGCTTCGCGACATTGCGCCAATGGCACCACGTCAGGCCGTGAGTGTGCCAATCGCACAGCGTCAGGACGCCGCCTGCCCCCGAAGCCTGTCGTGAGGAACGAAACGTCCGAAAGTGGTAGCTGGATGCCTACTGTTTACGCACCAATTGCGGCGGCCGTGTCCACCGCGAGGTAGTATTGGGGCTCTCCGGAGCCCAAGGCGCGACTTTAGGGGGTCTCGGGGGGCGGGAGCCCACCGAGCGCCCTTTTCTCCCCATTCTTTTCCCGCGCGGGAAAAGAATGGGTGCGATGAACCACCTATCGATAATCCAAAGCGAACGTAGCCGCATAGGCCGGTAGCACTGTCGAATCCGAATCGAATTTGGCAGTTCCTACCAGCCTATGCGGCTACTTACGTTTGTACAGATTTGTTTTGTCCTACATAGCGCACTTACTCTTTTCCCCGGAGGAAAAGAGTAAGCAGAAAAGTCCGTTTAGGGGCTCCCGCCCCTAAAAACCCTAAGTCGCGGAGATGGGCTTCGGAGAGCCCCAATACTACCCCGCGGTGGACACGGCCGCCGCAATTGGTGCTCGGACAGTAGGCATACGCACACCACTTTCGGACGGTATCGTCCTCACGATAGATTTTGGGGGCAGGCGTCGGCCTGACCTAGTACGATAGGCGCACTTATCCAGGCGTTTTCCGGTTTCCGTCAGGAAATCGCGGGCGATGCCCGCGAAGGAAAAGGCCAGAGCTTTATCGCGTAGCGATATTGCGGGGCAGGCGGCGGCCTGACGTAGTAACCATTGCCGGCTTGACGTGGCGTTAGGAGCGCTTTTTCAGTTCCAGAATCACCGTCTCATAGGCGGGGATGCTTTCCACACTGCCCCGCAGCGCTTTGACCTCGGAGTAATACTCCTCATCTGCCGCCACTTCCGGCTTCTGCTCACGGTCCGTGTAGTTCACCAGCACGGCGTAGTCCACGGCCTCGCCGGGATGAAGGGTCAGCCCCACATAGGGCGACGCTCTCCGGATGTGCCGCTTCGCCAGTGCCTGGGCGGCGGCTTCCTCGTAGAACCGGTAGTACGGCACGTCGAAGCCCTTCTCCGTGGTCAGCAGCATCTCCTCCACCGGGAAGTTCAGGAAATACACCCTGCCTTTCCCGTAGGGAGCCACGGTGAACAGCGGGTTCCCGTCCTCCTCGGCCAGCAGGACCTGGGCCCGGGTGGGCGTTACCATCAGCTGATAGGGCTTTTTGTAGGGGAGCTCCTGCCCGTTCCAGCAGACCGCCCCGGATTTGCCCGCCCGGCGGGAATTTTCCGGTTTCAGGCCGGTAAGCTCCTCGAACTCCGAAAACGCGCCGTCCCGCAGAGAAATGTACAGCGCCGCGCCCTCCCGGACCCGCTGTTTCAGCGCGTCATAGGGCCGCTTGTTCATGACCTCGTACTTGGCGGAGGGCAGGAAGTACACCGGGCTCTCCGGCAGCTCCTCCTGGCCGCAGTAGGCGAATTCCAGGGTCAGCCCGGCCTGTTTGGCCAGGAGATAGGTCATGTAGGCGATGCCCCAGTGGTCCTGTCCCCGGGAGAGAACGCACACCGCGTCGGTCTGCATCTGGGGCAGGTCCAGATTCAGAGCCTTCAATTCCTCGGCGAACTTCTTCATGGTCCGCAGGACCGGCTTGGGCTCCCGGTCTGCCGTGAGCATCCCCAGCTCCCGCTCGAACATCTTCCAGTCGTAGGGCGGAGCCGAAAGGTTGGACTGCTCGTTGGCGCACCACCACAGGACTCCCGGCGCGCCGTGGGCCCAGTAGTTTGCGCCCAGCATAAATTCTTTCATGTGTGTTCTCCTTTGCCATGGTATTATTTTTCGCCGCCGGACCATTTGGACGGGGTGACTCCGTGCTTCCGCGCGAAGGTCCGGTAAAAGGTGTTCTCACTGCCAAAGCCGCAGGCAGCGGCGATTTTTGCGTTGGAATCCCGGGTGGTCCGAAGCAGCTCCTCGGCCTTCTCCACCCGGAGGCTTTCGATAAAGTTCTTGAGGCTCTTGCCCGTGGACTCCCGGACCAGCTGCTGGATGTAGTTTTCCGACACGTGGAAGGCGCTGGCCGCGGTAAAGGCGGAGAAGTTCACGTCAAAGCACTCGGTGCGGATAAAGTTCAGGATGTCCTCTTCCATCCGCCGCTGCCGCTGCCGCTTCTGGGCCTGGATCTGCCGGCAGAGCCGGAAGGCGAACTCCTTCAGCTGGGCAATGTTCTGGGTCAGGGGCCGCTGGAGCTCGATGACCGGTGGCGTCAGCCCCGTTTCCTCGTTTTCGGACTGGCCGCTGGCGAAAATCTCGATGTAAGCGTTATAGATCGGCTGCCGGATGGAGAAAAGCAGCTGCAAAGGCTCCTGCCGGTCG
Source organism: uncultured Oscillospiraceae bacterium (assembly GCA_934539585.1). Classification (GTDB taxonomy): domain Bacteria; phylum Bacillota; class Clostridia; order Oscillospirales; family Ruminococcaceae; genus Merdivicinus. The sequence goes on from CAKTCT010000015.1 coordinate 46,353, forward strand.
TAGTACCCCTTCTGGATCAGCCGGTCGATGTGGGAGAAGAAGCTCTCCACCACCTGCTCGTCGCCGTAAAGAATCCCGTCGTAGCACTTGGTGAGAAGGGAAACGTCCAGGGTCTTCCGCAAAGTGATCTGCCGGGGGTTGTTGTAGACGAACAGCCCGCTGGAGTTGATGTTGGCGTACATGTGAATGGCGTCCCGGGCCTGGAGGTAGGTCTCCCGGATATGGTCGGGGCCCGAGACAATGGTGCTCAGGCCGATGTGGACCACGGCCGTGTCGCCCAGGTGCTCCCGGCAGAGGTCCAGCACCCGGAACAGCTCCTCCCGGACGTCGGAAAGGTCGCAGTTGTGCTCCTTGGCCAGGGGAATCAGCAAGGAAAGCTCGTCCACGCTGGTGTGGGCCTGGAAAAACGTCTCCTGCAAAATCCCCTTGCAGGAATCCGCCAGGAAATAGAAGTAGAGCCGGTGAAGCTCCTCGTCCCGGTGGTCCGTCAGCCGGATCACCGCCACGCAGTAAAAGTCAAAGGCCGACTGGAAAAGCCGGATGTAGTTCCGGTCGCTGTTGATGGGCGAGCTGTTCAAAAAGAGGTTTTCCAGGGCGGAGGTTTTCAGCAGCCGGTTGATGTCCTCCAGCTCCGTCGCGCTGGTTTTCAGGACGCTGCTGATATTAGGCGTACTCGTTCCGGGAATCGCCGGAGCGGTCCGAGGAGGGGAACAGGGCCGTCGCCGTGCGGATTACCGTCCCCATGGCGTTGGTCTCCTTCACCGAAAACAGCAGCGACAGCAGGAAAATCGCGGCCAGGCCGATAAAAAAGTACACCGGGATGATGAAAAACGATGCGCCGGCCCGGCGGTTCAGATAGCTTTTCGGCACGCCCAGGACCAGCTGATACCCCAGTTCCGAGGGACTGCTGGAAATGATCTCATACTCCTGGGAGGAAATTCCCGCAGAAAGGTCCTCCCCCGCCGCGTGGTAGGAGGCGACGGTCTGCCCGCCGTTTTCCTTTAAATAGAGAACGCAGCTGTCCAGGATATCCGGCGAGACCACGCCGGACACAAATTCCTCAAAATTGAAGTTGCACACCAACACGCTGCGCTGGTTCGCAAAGGTGTGGGGGTAGACGTCCACCGTACACACCAGCGCCTGATACCGCTGGGGCGTGGCATAGTGGGAGTAGACGTTGACGTCGGAGCGAAGGGAAACGACCTCCTTGCCGGTGAAGTAGCTGCCCCGCCACGTCTCCCGGCCCGTATCCTGCTCGTACAGGAAGCGGGGGTACACCCGGGTGTAGTCGTCGTCGCAGATAAAGTTGGAGACGTAAACGGTATTGTTCCGGAACAGGAGGTACAGGTCCTTGATATAATCATGGGACACGCTGAACGTGGTCAGCTTTTTTTGCAGCGCGATCAGATCGGGGTACTGGCTGGGGTCCAGCTCCCCGCTGATCTTCAGCAGGTTCCGGTAGCTCTTTTCCTCTTTGAGGATGGCGGCGATCTTCACCACCGAATCCACCTGGGAATCCAGGGCGCCGGCCCCTTTGTTGACGCTGTCGGTGTATTCCTTTAAAATGTTCTGACGGATATTCCCGTAAGACACGATGAACACCGGAATCAGCATCAGGATCAGGACCAGCAAAACCGCCAGGTATTTCAAAATTCTCTTTACAAACAAATGGAAAACGGTATTGTCCCCACGGTACATGGCATTTCCTCACTTATTCGATAAATCCGGTTGGAATCACCCACATTATAGCATAGGCCCCGCCTGTTTACAACGCAAACCCCCGATTTCCACGAAGAATGACAGTATTATCCAAAAATGAAAGTACTTTTGCGAAAAATGCGGTTGTGACACTTTCCAGTAATTTCAAAAATGATAGGGGGGTTTCATGCGGTTTTGACAGAACGATTGAATTTTGTATGATGAAAAAAGTTCCCTTTCATGTTATAGTGAAAACACAAGAGTTCCCCGGAAACACCGGTCAGACTCGAAATAACGAAAGGTGGTTCATCCATGAACAAGGGCAAAAAGCACTGGCACTGTTCCTGACAGCTGTAATGGCGATGAGCGCGCTCTCCGGCTGCGGAGACAACGGCGGCTCCTCTGCGGCAGGCAGCAGCACCCCCGCGTCTAGCGCATCCACCGCGGCAGGCGACAGCAACGAGCCTGTCACCCTCACCATCGGCATCAAGATCGATCCCCTGGTCGAGGACTATGAAACCAACTACTTCACCCAGATGATGGAAGAAGAAAACAACGTCAACCTGGAGTTCTTCACCTTCCCCTCTGACACCGACGGTTTCAAATCCAAGCTCTCCCTGATGATCTCCTCCAACACCACGCTGCCGGATATCATCGACACCGAGGACCTGGGCGAAAGCGAAGTGGCCGAGTACGGCTCCAAGGGCATTTTCGTTCCCATCAACGAGTACCTTGACAACCCCGAGCTGGCCAAGTACTTCAGTCAGATCAACGACACCGACCGGGAGTTCATGTACACCAACTCCAAGTCTCCTGACGGCAACATCTACTGCCTCACCGAGTATGTGCCCTGGGACTGGAACTGCGGTGCGTTCCGTATGTGGTACAACCAGGACTGGCTGACCACTCTGGGCCTGGACGTTCCTTCCACCACCGATGAGTTCTACGAAGTCCTGAAAGCGGAAGTCAACGGCGACCCCAACGGCAACGGCATCAACGACGAGATCGGCCTGGTCGGCGCCAAGGACGGCTGGGCGCTGGACGTCATCGCCTTTGTCATGAACGCCTTCGTCTACACCAATCCTTATAAGAACTACTGGGTCGTGGAAAACGGCAAGGTGTTCCCCGCCTACACCACCGACGGCTGGAAGCAGGGCCTGGAATTCCTCCACAAGCTCTCTGACGAGGGCCTCCTCTCTCCCCTGTCCTTCACCCAGGACCAGACCCAGCTGAAAGCCCTGATCCAGAAGGAAGGCGGCGTGGCCGGCTTCGTTCCCTCCGGCAGCTACGGCACCTTTGCTGCGGGCACCGCTCTGAAATACGATGAAATGCAGCTCCTGCCTCCTCTCACCGGCCCCGAAGGCCAGTGCAACGTGGCGTACAGCGCCGACCTGCCCTTCCAGGTCTGGTTCATCACCAAGGACTGCAAAGACGTGGAGAAAGCCTTCACCCTGGGCGACTGGTTTTACAGTGAAAAGGCTTCCATGGTCTCCCGCTTCGGCGAGGAAGGCGTGGACTGGTTCATCGATGCCGAAGGCTGCAAGGAATACCTGAGCTACGGCGGAGATCCCGTTTCCTACTATACCGACGTCAACTTCTGGGGCAACCTCCAGAACAAGAACTGGCAGGACCGCAACCCCAAATACCGCGGCCTTGACCTCTCTCTGACGGAAGCCTACGCGAAGATCAGCGACCTCCCCGCCGAGGGCGAGCGCTGGAGCACCATTCCCGACTTCAACCCGGACTTCGTGGAATCCTACGCGCCTCACTTCCCCACCGAGTTCATTTCCAAGCTGCCCTACACCACCGAGGAAACCGAAGCCATCTCCGTTTCCAGCACCGATATCCAGAACCACTTCAAAGAGATGACCACCGCTTTCATCATGGGCACCCGTTCTCTGGACGAGTGGGACAACTACATCACCGAGCTGAACAATATGGGTCTGGAAAACTACGTTGCCGTTACCCAGGCCGCTTACGACAGAAGCAAATAATTTTTCCGGAAGGCAAGGGATGATTTTATGACGCAGATTTCCACCGTGACCGGGACCATTTCCCCGGAGGAGCTGGGCGTTATCAGCGTCCACGAGCACGTCAAGCCCGTAGAGGGCTTCCGCCAGGAGTCCCTGGACTTTCAGGTCCGGGACCTGCTCCGGGCAAAGGCGCTGGGGCTTTCCACCATCGTGGACCTCACCCCGGACCGGGACGTGGATTTTCTGAAGACCGCTTCGGAGCGGTCCGGCGTCCGGATCATCCCCTGCACCGGCCACTATGTGTCCTTTACCGACGAGGAGCGGACCTACTCCGCCGATCGCTTTTACGGTATCTGGGCCAACGAGGTGGAGCATGGCATCGGAAACACCGGGATCCGTCCCGGCGCCATCAAAACCGCCTCTGCCCACACGGTCCCCGAAGGATCCGAACGGATCATCCTGGAGGCGGCAGGCCGCCTCCAGCGGGACACGGGGCTTCCCCTGTTCGTTCACTCCTGCACCGGCTGCCAGAACCACCAGGCTATCTTAGAAGAAGCCGGGGCGGACCTGTCCCGGGTCTGCTTCTCCCATGTGGAGGCCCGGTTCGGCTGGGAGGGCCGCTCTTTGGCGGAACAGACGGACCTTCTGGAAGCGCTGGTGAAAAAAGGCAGCTTCATAAGCTACAACAACTTCGGCAACTGGGCCCACACCGAGCCTACGGACCTTCTGCACCTGATCAAGGAAATGATCCGCAGAGGGTATCCGGACAAACAGTTCGCCACCATGGACGCCGTTCTCCTTGCCAAGGACGGCCAGATGAAAGTCCTCTGGGAGGACATCAACCCCGACGGGCGGGACCGGATGTATTCCTACCTGCTCCGGGAGGCGCTCCCCTGGATGGAACGCCACGGCGTCGCCAAAGAAGACGCCCGCAAAATGGTCTGCGATAACGCAGTCCGGCTTTTCCGGTAATTCCGGAACGCATTTCCGAATTTCTCAGAAAGGCAGGCAAGCCGCTCTTGTCTGTCTTTTTCTAAAAATGGAGGGCCAGATATATGGCGGAAGCAACAATTCAAAAAACCAAAGCGGCAGGCAAAGGAAAATGGGCGGCCTTTCAGAAGAATTATCTGGCACGTTGGCAGCTCTACCTGTTCCTGCTGCTCCCCATCGCCTATGTGATCATCTTCAACTACATCCCCATGGCGGGTATTCAGATCGCCTTTAAAAAATTCGACATGACCAAGGGAATCTGGGGCAGCCCCTGGACCGGCCTTGCAAACTTCAAACGGTTTTTCAGCGCCTACAACTTCTGGAACATCCTCTGGAACACCCTGTCTCTGGCGCTGTACGGCCTGATTGCCGGATTCCCTTTACCCATACTCCTGGCGCTGCTCATCAACGCCTTCCCCGGACAGAAATTCAAAAAGCTGGTGCAGACCGTCTCCTACATGCCCCACTTCATCTCTACGGTGGTCATCGTCGGTATGCTGGTCCAGCTCTTTAACCCCAGAACCGGCGCTTTCGGCACCCTGGCCCACCTCTTTACCGGCCAGATGGTCACCACCGACCTTTTGGCCAGCCCCAAGACCTTCCCCCACATGTATGTGTGGTCCGGCGTCTGGCAGGGCGTGGGCTGGGGAAGCATCGTCTACATCGCCGCCCTGGCCGGCGTTGACTCCGAGCTCCACGAAGCGGCGGAGATCGACGGCGCTACCCGGTGGCAGCGTGTCCTGAAGATCGACCTGCCCTCCATTCTGCCCACGGCGACCATCATGCCGATCCTCAACGCCGGCGGCATCATGAACGTGGGCTTCGAAAAGGTCTACCTCATGCAGAACAGCCTGAACATCTCCCGCAGTGAGGTCATTTCCACCTACGTATACAAGGTCGGCCTGCAGATCGCCGGCGGCGACTTCTCTTTCGCCACCGCCATCGGCCTGTTCAACTCGGTGATCAACTTCATCCTGCTGATCACGGTGAACACGGTCACGAAAAAGCTGGGCAACACCAGCCTCTGGTAAGCCAAGGAGGACACTATAAAAAAATCCGTTATTGCAGATCCGACAAGGTGTTCTACACCATTTCCGGCATATTCCTGGCGCTTCTCCTCCTGCTGGTGGCCTACCCCCTGATTTACGTCCTGTCCGCGTCCTTCTCCTCGGGCAACGCCGTTTCCGCCGGGCGGGTGGTTCTCTGGCCGGTGGACTTCAGCCTGGAGGGCTATAAGGCCGTGTTCAACAAATCGGACATCTGGCCCGCCTACCTGAACACCATCCTTTACACCGTGGTGGGCACCTTCATCAATGTGGCCATGGTCATGATCGCCGCCTACCCCCTGTCCCGTTCCGACCTGAAGGGCCGCAACGTCGTCATGGTGCTGTTCACCTTCACCATGTTCTTCGGCGGCGGCATGATCCCCTTCTACATCCTGCTGACCCAGCTCCACATGATCGACACCTTCTGGGTCATGGTGGTCCCCGGCGCTCTGTCCGTGTACAACATGATCATCGCCCGGACCTTCATCCAGTCCAGCATCCCCGGCGAGCTCTTTGAGGCCGCCAGCATCGACGGATGCAGCGACACCCGGTACTTCTTCGAGATTCTTCTCCCCCTGTCCAAGGCCATCATCGCGGTTCTGGCCCTGTTCTCCGCCGTGGGACACTGGAACTCCTACTTCAACGCCATGATGTACCTGAACACCCGGTCCAAGATGCCCCTGCAGATCGTCCTGCGGGAGATCCTCATCATGAACCAGATCGATTACAGCACCGTGGGCGACCCGGAGCTGATCCTCAAAATGGGCAACCTGGGCGACGTGCTGAAATACGCCCTCATCGTTGTCTCCACCGTGCCCATTCTCTGCGTCTATCCCTTTGTCCAGAAATACTTTGTCAAAGGCGTTATGATCGGCTCCATCAAGGGCTGATGCTCCGGAGGTATCCATGAATACTTACTTCGACGACATTCTCACCCAGCCCCAGGAGCTTTCCCAGGCCCTGGATTTCTACGCCTCCCCCGCTTTCCGGCAGACCCTGGAGTCTGCCGGAAAGTTCCGGTTTCAGGAGCTGATCTGGAGCGGCATGGGAAGCTCCCACTTCTGCAGCTTCCCCGCCAACGTCCACCTGGCCGCCCACGGCGTCCGCAGCCAGGTGATCTCCGCCGGAGAGCTCCTTCACTATGAAGCGGGCCGCATCCGCCCGGACACCCTTCTCTGCCTGATCTCCCAGTCCGGCGAAAGCGCGGAGATCGTCCGCCTCCTGGAACCCCTCTCCCCCGACGTCCCCGTGATCGCCATCACCAACGACCCGGACAGCACCCTGGGGAAACGGGGCAAATTCGTCTTCCCCCTCCGCGTCTCCGGGGAAAAATCCGTCACCACCCGGACCTACCTGGCTTCGGTGATCATCACCACCCTTCTGGCCTTCGCCGTCACCGGGGAGGACCTGGACCGGGCCTACGCCTCCTTCCGGAAGGTCCTTTCCCAGATGACCGCCTTCCTCTCCGGCACGGAGACCGTCTCCCGGCAGCTGGGAGCCTTCGGCAGCGGCGTTTCCTGCCTCAGCGTCATGGGCCGGGGCCCCGCCCTGACCACCGCCCGGGCCGGCGCCCTGTTCTTCCGGGAAGTTGCCCGGATCGCCGCCATGGATTTTGACAGCGCGGAATTTCGCCACGGCCCCATGGAAATGGTGGAAAAAGGCTTCTTCTCCGTGGTCCTGGCCCCCGCCGGAAAGACCCAGGAACTGGGCCTCCGCCTGGCGGAGGACGTTTCCTCCCGGGGCGGCAAAGCCGTGCTCATCACCGATGCAGCCGCCCGTCCCCTTGCGCCGGAGACCGCCTCCGGCATCCTCCGGCTGGACCTTCCGGAGACCGACGAACTCACCGCGCCCTTCCTGCAGATTCTCCCCATCCAGCTCCTGGCCGACCTTCTGGCCAAGGAACGGGGCATCTGCGCTGGAGAATTCCGCTGGGGCGGCAAGATCACCGCCATCGAATAACAAGGAGTGCCTATGCAGAACATCCACGTTATCGGCATGAGCCACATCGACCTGGGCTTCACCACCACCGAGGAGGAGCTGGAGGAGCTTCTGGAGATTTTCCTGGAGCGGATGCTGGCCGTCCTGGACCGCCACCCGGAAATTTCCTACGCCATCGAGCAGATGGCCCACTATAAAAAGCTGAAAGCCCGCCGCCCCGACCTCTTTGAACGGGTCAAAGCCTACGTCCGGTCCGGACGCATCGAGGTCATGGGGGCCATGGCCTCCTCCCTGGAGACCAACTTCCCCAACGGCGAGTGCTTCGTCCGCAACCAGCAGCTGGGCCTCCGCTGGGCACGGGAAAACTTCGGCGTCGTCCCGGAATCCGCCTGGCTGGTGGACACCTTCGGCAGCAACGCCCAGATTCCCCAGATCTACCGCCAGTTCGGCTTCCAGCAGCTCTTTGCCAACCGCTTCGGCGGCGACAAGACCGAGGACGTCTTCCTTTCGGAGGGCATCGACGGCACCCGCCTGCTGGTCATCGGCAAGGACCTGGCCTCCAGCGCCCCCGGCAAGCATATCGCCTTCCGCCTGTGCCGCAGCTGGATCGACACCGACAACCTCTTTGCGGACGGGGACCGGCTCTCCGGCGGCCTCCCCCGGATGGTCAACAACTACATCGAAAATGAGGAGGTCCTGAGCCTCCACTACGCCGACCTGACCCGCCAGCGGGCGGACCGCCCCGGCGAAAACTGGATGCTCTCCTCCTACCATCAGTATGTGGAGGACCTGCGGAGCCATAAGGCCGACTACCCGGTGGTCAACGGGGACCTGAACCCTGAATTTACCGGCACCTTCTCCCTCCGCACCCCCCTGCGGCTGCGGAACCGGGTGGTGGAGACCCAGCTCCTGGAAGCGGAAAAGTGGGCTTCCCTGGCCATTCCCGGCTTTGACCCCAGGACCCTGGACGAAGCCTGGTGGCAGATGGCCTTTGCCCACTTCCACGACATCTTCTCCGGCTCCCACAGCGACGCCACCTTCCACGCCCTGATGGACAAGTTCCGCTGGGTGGAGGATACCGCCGTCCAGACCTTCCAGAGCGCCAGCCGCCGTCTCCTGGCCGGGGACCCCGAAGCCTTCGCCTGCTTCAACGGCCTTCCCTGGCAGCGGACCGCCTGGATTCCGGCCCCGGAACGGTACGCCGCCCGGAGAATTTTCCAGGATGGAACCGAAGTCCCCAGCGCCTGGCGGGACGGCCGCCGCTATTGCCGCGTGACCCTCCCCGCCGCCGGAGCCGCCGCCCTGTCCCTGGGCGGCGAAGCCAAACCCCGGCTCCCTGAGGCAACGGACGGCTGCGTCATTGAAAACGAGTTCTTCCGCCTCTCCTTCGACTGCCGCAGCAACGGCCTTTCCCTGGAGCTGGCCGCCGGGACCCCCATTTTCCGCAACGCAGGCGACTTCCTCACGGCCCAGGAGGACATCGGCGGCTTCCAGATCGAGACCCCCAACGGCGGCGAGGTTTTCGCCTCCTCCGGGACCATCGATCCCCCGACGATCTCCACCGACGCCATGGGCCAGCGGATGACCCTTTCCGGCCAGTTCCCCGCCATGAAGTGGAACAAGGGCCAGAACCGCCTGAAATGGTCCCTGGACCTTCAGGCCACCGCCGGGGAGCCCGCCCTGGGCCTCCGGCTCTGGCTGGACTGGTTCGGCGAAGGCACCCGTATCCGCCTGAACATCCCCACCCTCATCGACTCCGCCCAGGGCGTTTATGAGATTCCCTTCGGTGTGGTCCGCCGCCGGGTCTACCGGCCCCGGGGCACGGCCAAAGGCGAGTGGCCCGCCCACCGCTTCGTGGCCCTGGAGGACCAGAAGAAGGGCCTTGCCCTGGTGAACCGGGGCGTCGCCGGGGTGGAAGTCTCCGGCGGGACCCTGTCCTCCACCCTGATCCGCGCCTACTACCCCGGCCCCATGGCCTGGGTCCCTCCCACGGCGGAGACCTCCCAGCATGGCCAGCACACCTACGATTTCCTGCTGATTCCCTACGCAGGCAGCTGGAAGTCCGCCGGTGTGGTCCGCCAGGCCCAGGAGTTCAACACCCCCGCCCGGCTGGCGGAAGGCTGCCGGGTCCCCGGCGGGCAGATTTCCCTCCTGACCATTGACCGGGAAAACCTGGTCCTCTCCTCGGTGAAAACCGCCGAGGACGGCTCCGGCGACCTTCTCATCCGGTTCTACGAGACCTTCGGCCAGGAGACTGCCGGAACCATCGCCCTCCCCGGCGCGGAAAGCGCCTGCCTTTCCGACGTCACCGAAGCCGCCGGCGCGGCCATTTCCTGCGCCGGCGGCCGTATCCCCGTTTCCTGCAGGCCCTTTGAAATTCAAACCATCCGGGTGAAGCGGCCTCTCCATTGAGGCCCTCCCGTCGCGCCCCTGCCGGGATTTTCCCGGTAGGGGTATTGGTCTATCCATCATTTCTCCCAAGGAGGCAGCTTTATGCTCGTTCATCAGACCCACGAAGAAAAACAGCGCCGCTGGCAAAGCTACTGGGAGCGCCGCAACGACGGCCCCATCGTCCGCATGACCATTCCCAGGCCCGGCGTGGAGCCCCAGGAGCCCCCGGCCTACCTGGAGGCCTTTGACGGCGGCGAAAAATTCCAGCAGGTGGCCGACAAGCTGGCCCGCTGGTATGAAAGCCATCGGTTCCTGGCCGACGCCATCCCCTATTACGCCCTGTCCTTCGGCTCCGACGACTTCGCGGCCTACCTGGGCGCGGACCTGAAGCTGGCCCCCGACGGCACCACCTCCTGACCGGTGCGCCCCCTGACCAGCCTGAAAGACGCCAGGATCGCCTTTGACCCCAACGGCAAATGGTGGACCCGGACGGTGGAATTCTACGAAATCCTCCGCAAGACCCTGGGGGACCGCCTGGTCATCGCCGCCCCCACCCTCAGCGCCGGTCTGGACGGCCTGGCCGGACTCTACGGCGTCAACAACCTCCTGGACGACCTCATCGACGAGCCGGAGGAGGTCCAGGAAGCCCTGGAAAAGATCAACCAGGCTTTCACCGACGTCATGAAGGAAGTCCGCAAGGTCTTTGAATTCGACAAATACGGCAGCATCAACCGCCACGGCATGTACGTCCAGGGCAGCATCGGCGTTCCCCAGTGCGACTTCGCCTGCATGATCTCCGGGGAGATGTTCCGGGAGTTCTCCCTCCCCTGCATCCGCCACGAAATGTCCGAGCTGACCTACGCCGAGTACCACCTGGACGGCCCCGGCAATGTCCGCCACCTGGAGGACCTCTGCACCCTGGACAAGCTCCACACCGTCCAGTGGGTGGCCGGAGCCGGCGAGGCCGCCGAGCAGGACTGGACCTGGCTCTACCAGAAGATCAACTCCCTGGGCAAGGCCGTTCTTTATAACGGCAACCCCGGGTCCGTCCTCCGCCTGCAGCAAACCCTGCAAACCAACGCCGCCTACTACACCGTCTGGGTCAACACCGAAGACGAAGCCAAACGCTTCCTGGAAGACCTGGCCAAAATTCCCACCAATGGAGGAACCGCTGAATGAACCTGCTGAACTGCTGGGCACGCTTCGACGAGGCCGCCGGGCGTCTCTCTATCGGCAACAGCCGCATCGAAAAAACCATCCGCATCCAAAAGAGCTTCCTGGCCACCGAGCAGGTGACGGACCTCCGCACCGGCACTGTCTGGTCCGGCTATGCCCCCCTGTGGCAGCGCTGCCCGGTGCTGGACGCCGGGGAGTCCCCCAAGGTCCGCCTGACCACCGAGGAACGCACCGACGTCCTGGGGATGCTCCCCCACCTGAAGGCCGTCCTGGAGCTCCAGGGCAAAAACGGCACGGCCTGGTATGAGTTCCTGGTCTTCCCGGAGATTCCCTTTGTTTTCACCCAGCTTTTTGCGGAGAAAAAGGGCGACCTCCGCACCGAAGCCGCCCAGGAGGAGGCCCTGAGCTGCACCGGCATCGAAAGCCAGTACGTCCAGTCCGCCCAGGGCGACGTTTTCTGCGGCGCGGACACCCTGGACTGCATCCCCCTGAGCAGCCGCCACCTGGAAGTAGAGTTCCTGAACTTCTTTGACAAGACCGACCGCAACGACTTCCTCCTGGAGCGGCAGACCTCCATCCCCTACAAAAACGGCTCCTTCCAGCGGGAAGGCAACCTGTTCTGCATCAACGACTACCCCCACGGGGATTCCCTCCTGCTGGTGAAGCACAGCCCCACCCCCAGCTCGGCCCTGAACCGCCCCGATTACGACCTGGTGATCCAGGGGAACCGCTACGCCGCCATGCCCGGCGGCCGCGTCCCCTCCTATGCCTCCGCCGTTGGCGTGGGCCGGACCGCGGACATCTGGGAGGAATTCTGGCGTTACAGCTGCGCCTTCTCCTGCGGCGACCCCCGGAAGTCCCTGTTCATCATGTCCAACACCTGGGGCGACCGCAGCCAGGACATGGCCGTCTGCGAATCCTTCCTCATGGACGAGCTCCGCTGCGCCAAGGACCTAGGCGTGGACATCCTCCAGATCGACGACGGCTGGGAAAGCGGCATCACCGCCAACTCCCTGCGGAAATCCGGCGGCGTCTGGCAGGGCTACTACGCCAACGACCCCGATTTCTGGAAGGTGAACCCCGACCGCTTCCCCAACGGCCTGGAGCCCATCGTGGAAAAAGCCAGGGAATACGGCCTGGAGGTGGGCCTGTGGTTCGGCCCCGACTCCTCCCAGGAGTTCGCCAACGTGGAAAAGGACATCGAGACCATCTGGGGCCTGTACCAGCGCTACGGCGTCCGGTACTTCAAGCTGGACGGCGTGAAAATCCTCAGCAAGCGCAGCGAGGTCCGGTTCATCCACATGCTGAAGGAGCTGACCCGGCGCAGCGGCGGCGACATCCGCTTTAACCTGGACGTTACCGCCGAGGACCGCTTCGGCTACCTTTACCAGACCCAGTACGGCACCCTGTTCGTGGAGAACCGCTACACGGACTTCTCCAACTACTACCCCCACAACACCTTCAAGAACCTGTGGAGCCTGTCTGCGGTGATCCCGGCCCGGCGGCTCCAGATGGAGCTTGTGAACCCCCGGCGGAACCCGGAGCGCTACGGCGATCTGCCCTTTGCCCCGAACCTTTACTCCAGCGATTACCTGTTCGCCGTGGTCATTCCCGCCAACCCCCTGGTCTGGATGGAGCTTTCCCACCTGGGCAAAGAGGACGCCGCCCTCCTGTCCCGGATCACCTCGGTTTACAAGCAGTACGCAGCGGAGTTGTTCGCCTCCCGGGTGATCCCCATCGGCGACTGCCCCAACGGGATGCGTTTCAGCGGCTACTACTGCCGGAACGCCGATGGAAAGTCCAACCACCTGCTGCTGTTCCGGGAGGAGACCGCCGGGTCCGCCCACGTTTTCCGCCTGCCGGAAGCCATCCAGGGCCGGAAGCCCACGGTTCTCTACCAGAGCGCCCCGGTGGAGTTCTCCTGCTCCGACCAGGAAGTCCGCGCCGACTTCTCCCAAGTCCGTTCTTTCCTCTGGCTCCGCCTAGATTGACGGCGGGCAGCGATTGAAGCAGCCCGTAGGAAATTTTCCGCAGCGTGGGAAAAATCAAGTTTTCGATCCAGCCTTTTTCAAAAGGCTGGTAGGGATGGAAGGGGCAAAGCCCCTTCCTCGCCCTCCGCAGAGGGCGAAATCCCCCAATGATACCCAAAAGATCAGGAAGGGAAGGCCCGACAGCCCGGTGGGCTGTCGGGCCGAGGGGAACCCTATCAAGGGGGGCCCCGCAGGACGCAGTCCTGCAAAAAACGCACAAACAAAACCCGCGCCAGCGAGAAGAAACGTACAAACGCTTCGAC
>CAKTCT010000016.1 GCA_934539585.1 uncultured Oscillospiraceae bacterium
TCCAGCACCGTCTTTATCCGCAACTTCAAAAAGCTCTGCGGCACCACCCCAGGCAGCTACCGGAAGCTCATGCAGGATGCCAAGAAAAAGTAACAAACCGTCCCAAGATGGACGCCCCCTTCCATAACCCTATCGTTACCCGAACCGCACCCCATCACAACCACGGGGGCCCCCTGATTTCATCAGAGAGCCCCGTGATTTTTTGCGCCTGGCGCATGGTCGCTTTTATTTCAGATACGCCCGGTTCCGGTCGATCAGCTGGCAGCGCTGGGTCACGCAGTCCCGGCTGCGCAGAGGGTCCTCCGGCGTATGGAAGGCGTAATCCAGCAGCCTTTCCACAGTGGTCGTGGCCACGTGGAGCCGGGTGTCGCTGGCGGCGTAGTAAAGGTACACGTCCCCATTCTCCCGGGCGATGGCGCCGTTGGTAAAGACCACGTTGCTGACGTCGCCCACCCGCTCCCAGCCCCTGGGGGCGATGAGGAAGCCGCCGGGCTCGGCAATGACCTTCCAGGGCTCGTTTAAATCCGTTACGAAGACGTAGATCACATACCGCAGCCCCGCCGCCGTATTCCGCACGCCGTGGGCGATGTGCAGCCAGCCCTTTTCCGTTTTGATGGGGGTCGCGCCCTCGCCGTTTTTTGCCTCGGTGATGGTGTGGTAGCGCCGGGGGGAGGTGATGATCTCCTCATCGACCACCGGATGGGTGATGTCCCCGCAAAGGCCGAACCCGATGCCGCCGCCGGAACCGGTCTCGATAAAATCGTCCATGGGCCGGGTAAAGAAGGCGTATTTCCCCTGGACGAACTCCGGGAGCAGGTCCACGTTCCGCTGCTGGGGGCTGCGCAGCGTTTTTAGGTTCGGCAGCCGCTCCCAATGCTTCAGGTCCTTGGTCCTTACGATTCCCGCCGCGGCCACGGCGGCGGACAGGTCCGCGCTCCGGGGGTCCTTGCTTTCCGAGCAGAAAATGCCGTATATCCAGCCGTCCTCATGCTTGGTCAGCCGCATGTCGTAGACATTGGTTTCCTCCGGGCAGGTATCCGGCAGCTCCACCGGCTTTTCCCAGAAGCGGAAGCCGTCCACGCCGCTGCCGCTCTCGGCCACGCCGAAAAAGCTCTTGCGGTCGTTCCCCTCGATGCGGGCCACCAGATAGTACTTCCCGTTCAGCTCCACGGCCCCGGCGTTGAACACTGCGTTGACCCCCAGGCGCTCCTGGAAAAAGGGGTTCGTTTCGGGGTTCAGGTCATAGCGCCACTCCAGCGGGACCGACTCCCGGGTCAGCACCGGATGGACCCAGCGGTCGTAGATGCCGTTGTAGAAATCGCTCTTTTCGTTTTTCCGCGTCAGCAGCCGCTCCTGGCGCTCTTTGAGTTCGGTGTACATCGGATGCAGTTTGACCATGATTTTCAAGTCCTTCCCTGTTCAAATTCTTACTCAGCGGACAATGGGCACCGTAATGCAAGCCTCGGTGTGCCCGCCGGAATCCTGGCGGAATTCCAGGACCCCCCGGGAGCCGTAGATCATGTGCAGGCGGGTGTAGACGTTGCGCAGCCCGATGCTTTTCTCCCGGGTGACGCTCTCCGGAGAGTTGAGCAGGCCGTTGATGGCGTCCACATCGGCGCCGACGCCGTTATCCCAAACCGTAATCACCAGGTGCTCCCCGGCGACACGGACGCTGAGGCGGATCAGCGCGTCGCCGCTGCGGAAATCCGCGCCGTGGATCACCGCGTTCTCCATCAGCGGCTGGATGATCACCTTGGGGATGCATATCGGCTCCGCTTCAGGGGAAACGTCGTACTCAAAGGCCACGGTGTCCCGGTAGCAGCAGCGCTGGATGCGCTCGTAAGCGTGGAGTATCCGCACTTCCTCCGCCACGGTGACGCACTTGTCCGGCTCCTTGATGTTGTAGCGCATCAGCTGGGTCAGGCTGTTCAGCACCTCGGCGATGTCGTCCTGGCCGCGGAGCAGCGCAAGGCAGGACACCGAATTCAGGGTGTTGTACACAAAATGCGGGTTGATCTGGGCCTGGAGGGCATGGAGCTCCGCCCGCTTCTGTCGCTCGGAGGCGTCGATGGCCCGGCGGGTGGACTCCCGGAGCCGCTGCATCAGATGGTTAAAGGCGTGGTAAAGCGTACCCACCTCGTCGTTGCCCACCCGGGAGCAGTCGATCTGCTTCATCCCGCTGTTGGACATATGGCTGCTCAGGCGGCGGATGGGCGTGACGACGCGGCGCGCCAGGAAAAAGGCGGCGATCTGGGTGACGGCCAGGACCGCGGCGGCCGCGATCACGATGACCCGCAGCACGTCGTTGGTGCGGGCCCGGAGCTCGGAAAGGGGGATGACCGTCAGCATCATCAGCTGATTGTTGAGGACCTCCTTCTGCACCCGGCACTCCTCGCCGAAGGCGGTCAGGGGGACGACCTCGTCTTCGGGGAGGGCCAGCACCTGCTCCCTTGGGAGGTATTCGCCGCCGGAGCTGACGAAAAGGCTGTTTCCGTCCATGTCCGCAATGAGAACGCGGCTGCCCTGGGTCAGAGCGCCGGTCTGGATGCGGCTGGAAATCCACGACACGTCGAAGCTCAGGGCCAGCACGCCCAGATGCTTCCGCTGGAGCTCCATATTCCCTCCGAGGATATTGCAGACGCTGAGCTGGGTCATATAAAGGGTGTTCGGGGTGTCCGGCAGCGTGAACCAGTATTCCGAGCCGTCGCGGCGCACCGTTTCCTGGAACCATTCGCTCTGCTGCACCGAAACGGCGCTGAAAAATCCGCAGCCATTGTCAGTGAGCTGCTGGAACTTGCTGCAATACCGGGAGATGGTGTACTCCGGCAGGATGTAGAGCTTATTGGTGTAGCGGCCCGTTTCCCGGCCAAAGCAGGAGTTGAAGCTGTTGTTGAAGGTGGTCCTGTTCACCGAAAAATCCGTCATCAGCGGATACAGGTCGCGGTTGCCCTGGCCGGGCTCGCCAAAGAGGATCATCTGCTTGATGGCGGGAATGTTGTCGTTGGGGAGCACATATCCCGTCTCATTGCTGCCCAGGGTCTCCGCGGCCACGCGGATCCGGTCGATGAGGGAATTGAGCTGCCGGGCGTTGCTGCTGGTGGTGGAGTTGATCAGCTCCTGCACCGCCAGGTCGGTGGTATCCCGCATGTAGAAGAACAGCGTCGCGGAAAGTACCACCACCGCCCCGCACACGCCTGCCCCGAACATGAGAAACGTCTTGGTCAGCACGCCCATCCGATACCGCTTCTTTGCCATTTGCGGCCCCGCCTTTCCTTATTCGTGATAGTTCTCCCGGCGGTACTCGGAGGGGGAGCAACCCATCCGCGTGCGGAACGCCTTGGTGAAATAGTTCCCATTGGCGTAGCCGCACTGGGCGGCCACCTCCACAATGGGCATCAGGGTGCGGCTCAGCAGGTCACAGGCCCGCTTCATCCGCTGCTCCAGGATGTAGTCCAGCAGGCTGCCGCCGGTCTGCTCCGCGAACAGCCGCCCCAGATACGCCGGGGAAAAGTGCATCTCCTGGGCCAGAATGGAAATGTTGAAGTCCGGCTCGTTATAGTGGACCAGCACCAGCCGCCGGATGCGCTCCACAATGTCGGACAGCGCCGCCGGAGCCGCCACCGCCTCCGCGTAGCAGGCGCAGACGTACTCCACCCGCTGGACGCAGGTGGGCAGCGCCATCAGCTCCATCTGCTGGGTGCGGTAAGAGGAAAAGTCCGTCTCGCGGGGCACGCCGTGGAGAATCTGCAGCAGGAAGATGCACAGATTGGCGGTCTGCACCGGGTCGTCGTCGGCGTGCTCCCGGAGGGGCTCCAGCAGACGTTCAATGGCGTCCCCATCCCGGCGCTGGAGGGCGGCGCGAATTTGGGCCACGGTTTCCGGCTGGGTCAGGGACTGGATGCGGCTGTGGCTCTGCCGGGCCAGAGCCAAGGACCGCACCAGCTCGGAGATGGCGCAGAAGGTGTCCCGGGTCAGGGGCTTCAGGATATAATCCCGCACGCCGTATTTCAGGGCCAGCTGCGCCGTGGAAAAATCCTCGTAAGCGCTTAGAAAGACGATCTCCACATCGCTGTTGCGCTTGCGGATCTCCCGGCAGAGGGTCACGCCGTCCATGACCGGCATTTTCAGGTCGCTGATCACCAGGTCCGGGGGCCGCGCCTCCATTTTCGCCAGGGCGACCTCCCCGTTGCGGCAGATGATGGGCGGATCGCAGCCCAGAGACGGCCAATCGATGAGCTCCTCAAAGCATTGGCACACGTTGAAATCATCGTCAACTACATATACGGTCAGCATCGTTTTCACGCTCCCGCTTCTATTATTGCATAGGATGAATCAAATTACAACATCTTCCCGTCAACGCCAAAAGGGGCATCACTTTGCAGTGACACCCTTTTGGTCAGAGAAGCATGTGCAATCGGGGAGCTTCCTGCTCACTTGGTTTTCAGCCATTCGTCGTACTGCTTCTGGAGCTCGGCGATGACCGTTTCCACGCCGGCGTCCTTGAGGGCCTGGCGGAATTCCGGCAGGTAGGTATCCACGTCATAGAAGCCCATTTCCAGCAGTCCACGGTACTGGTCCTTGACGTTTTGCAGCGCGGCCAGTTCCGTGCTGATGGCGGAGGTGTCCGGAGAGAAGCCCAGGGTCTTTCCTTCCACAGCCGCGTCGTTCATGGTTCTGTACTGGTCCTTTTTATCGGCGGATTCGCTGTTCTTGATGGAGGGGGTCAGGACGTTCACCGAGCACCAGACGTCGTTGCTCCAGCCGGAGTCGGCGATGGGCTCCACGACCTCGTCGGAAATCCGGGTGTAGTTCCGTCCCTCGACGCCGTAGCAGTAGAGGTCCGCCAGGGTCTGATCGGTGCTCAGCAGCTGGAGGAACCGGAGGCAGGCGTCGGCCTTTTCCGTTTTCGCGGAGATGGCCCAGCAGGAGCCCAGCACGGAGGAGGGCGCGACAAAGTTATCGGTGATCTCCTTCACAATCATTTCCCGGTTCAGGCGGGTGGAGCAGTTTTTCTCGTTATCCGGGGTGGTGGACCAGTGGTACAGGCCGACCAGGCCGTCAACCGCATAGCCGTCAGCAGTTGTGTTCCATTCGGCAACAGACGCTTCTTCCGAAATATAGCCCTTCTGGTTCCAATCGTACATCAAGCGGCAGTAGTCTTCATATTCGTCGGTGTCAAAATAGCAAAACACCTGATTGGTCTGGGTGTCAATACCGAACAGTTCCGTACTGGGCAGCTGCTCGTAGTGGGTCGGCGCAAGGCCCATGGGGCCGTAGACCATCAGGTTGCCCACCGGGTATTCCACGCCGATTTCCTTGAGGCCCTCCATGTATTTTTCCAGTTTCCGGTAGTTGTCGGCCTCGCTGGCGGTCTTATCGAACTCCACGGCGGCAAAATCGAAGCCGTTGAGCTCCTTGACCTGGTCGGCGAACTCCTTGGGCGTCGTGATCGAGTAGCCGTAGAAGATTTCCTTCAGGTTGGGGACCAGATACCGGCGGCCGCTGAACTCGCTGGCCTTCCACACCTTTTCCGGCATGCAGTCCCGGAGCTCCGGGTAGCTGTCCAGCATGTCCGTGATGTCCAGCACGGCGTTCTGGTTGATCAGGGATTCCTGGCCGAACCAGGAGGGCAGCCAGGCGATGTCGGCGCTGGTGCCGGTGGCAAATTCCAGGGAGAGCTTGGACGCATAGTCGGTTTCAATATAGACATTGGCGATCTCCACGCCGAGCTTTTCCCGGGTGTAGTCGTTGATGGCGTCCATCACGGCCTGCTCGTCCTTCTGCGCGGCGCCGGATTTCACCCAGGTGAGCTTTACGATGTCGTCGGAGCCGGAAGAAGCGGCCGGTTTCGACGCGGCGCCGGACGAAGACGGCGTTCCGGCGTTTCCGCCGCAGCCGGCAAGGACGCCGGCGCACAGGGACGCCGCAAGGAGCATGGAGACAATTCTTGCCTTTTTCATGTTGAGGTCCTCCTAAAATTTGTTTTATCCGAATCTGACGCAGGTTTTGTGCGCCAAAAATCAGCCTTTGACTGAGCCCATGGTGAGCCCCTGAATGAAATACTTCTGGAAAAAGGGATAGGCGATCATAATGGGCCCCAGGGCGGTGAGCAGGATGGCCATCCGCCCGGTGGTCTGGGGGATGTTCTTGGACGCCGCCGCGTAAGCCTCCGCCGACATCTGGCTGGCGTTCTGGAGCAGGAAGTCGATGTTCTTTTCCACCCGGATCAGCAGCAGCTGGAGGGGCGTTTTGGAAGCGGAATCGATGTAGAGGAAGGCCTGGTTCCAGTCGTTCCAGTAGCCCACCGCCAGCATGAAGCCCACCGACGCTAGGGCCGGGGTCATGACCGGCAGCACGATCTGGGCAAAGGTGCGGAACTCGCTGGCCCCGTCAATGGTGGCGGACTCGATGAGGGAATCCGGCACGTTGGTCTGGATGTAGGTGCGCAGGATGATGATGTACATGGTGGAAATCCCGGGCAGGATCAGGGCGGCGAAGGTGTCCTTCAGGTGATAGATGGACGTGTTGATGATATAGGAGCTGAGCTGGCCGCCGGAAAACAGCATGGTGAACAGCATGAAGACCGAAAGGTACTTCCGCAGCGCAAAGCACTTGCGGCTGAGGACGTAGGCGAACATGGACATCACAGCAAGTCCGAACAGCGTGCCCGCCACTGTGACGAAAATCGTCACGCCGTACGAAACGATCAGCTGCTTTCCGTAGCTGCCCACGTATTTCCAGGCTTTCAGGGACCACTCCGTGGGGAAGAAGCTGAACCCCTTGTTGGTAATGCTGCTGTCGCTGCTGAAGGACACCACGATGACCAGCAGCACCGGCAGCAGGCAGAGTACGGCGTACAGTCCCAGCAGAATCCCCAGGACCCACTGGCCGATACCGAGCTTTTTCATGATCAGAACACCCTTTCTCATCGACGTCGGAATCAGAACAACGCATTTTCGGGAGCGACCTTGCGGACGATGCAGTTGGTTCCGATCACCATGACCGTACCAATGACGGATTGGTAAAACGTGGTGGCGGCGGTGGAGGAATAATCCGTCCCGCTCATAATGGAGTTGAGCACGTAGCTGTCCAGCACCTGGGTGGTCTTGTAGAGCGCGCCGGTGTTTTTCGTCACCTGGTAGAACAGGCCGGTGTCCGAGTGCATGATATTGCCGAGCCCCAGGAGGGTCATGATGACGGCCATGGGGACCAGCATGGGCAGCGTGACGTACCACATTTTCTGCCGGGCGTTGGCGCCGTCCAGGGCGGCGGCTTCATAGAGGGCCGGGTCGATTCCCGTGAGCACCGAGAGGTAGAGCACCGAACCGTAGCCGATGTTTTTCCAGGTGTTGACCAGCAGCAGGATCGCCGGCCATTTTTCGGCTTCCAGGTAAAAGTTGTGGGATTTCCCGCCAAGGGCGATGATGAGCCGGTTGATCAGCCCGGTCTGGCCCTTCAGGCAGGCGTACACGATGAAGGAAACGGCGATGTAGGAAATGAAGGTGGGCAGGATCATGCAGCTCTGAAAGAGCTTCCCCGCGCGCTTTACGGCGAACTCGTTGATGCCGATGGCCAGGGCGATGTTCCCTACGGTGCCCACAACGGTGAACAGGAGGTAGTATCCCACGGTGTTCCGGGTGATGCGCCAGAAGGTGTCGCCTACAAGGAAGATGTAGCGGAAATTATCAAAGCCGCACCACGGACTTTTGAACACCAGCTGGTAGTCGAACCGCTTAAACGCCAGGACCAGGCCGAACATCGGCGCGTAGGAAAACATCAGAAACAGGATGATGGCAGGCAGCGCCATCAGCAGCAGCGCCCGATGCTTCCAGGTGTTTTTCAGAAGTTGCATGATTCATCGCTCCAAGTTGAATTTGATCTCGCGTCTACATTTGTAATTATAGCCAAAATATTTTCACCATTCAACGGTAACTTTTATACATTGATGGTAATCATTCTACTTCCCCGCAAATCCGCTCCTGCGGAGCCCAAGGGCGGGCCGGGGATTTTTGCGCACCCGGTAGCATTTTTCCGGAATTTCCGCTATAATAGAATAGGCGCAGACCCATACAGAACGGACAGGACGGTGAGAACATGACCTACAAAATCGCCATCTGCGACGATTCCGACGAGGACAGAGCCTACGTTTCCGGCATGGCCGCCCGCTGGGCCGCCTCCAGGGGGCACGCGGTGCATATCGACGCCTTTCCCTCCGCCGAGACCTTCCTGTTCCGCGGTGCGGAGGAAGGCGGCTACGATATCCTGCTCCTGGACATCGAAATGGGCGCAATGGACGGCGTCACCATGGCAAAGCAGATCCGCAAGAGCAACGATACCGTTCAGATCGTTTTCATCACGGGGTACTCCGACTACATCGCCGAGGGCTACGAGGTGGCGGCCCTGCACTATCTGATGAAGCCCGTGAAGGAAGAAAAGCTCTGGTCGGTCCTGGACCGCGCGGCGGAGAAGCTCGCCAGAAACGAAACGGTCCTGAACCTGGAAAGCGGCGGCGAAATGGTACGGGTGCCCATCTACCAGATCCGGTACGCGGAGGTCTTCGGCAACTACGTGACCCTTCACGCCCTGTCCGATGTGACCGTGAAAATGACCCTGGGCGACCTGGAAAAGCAGCTGGACGAGCGTTTTTACCGCGCGGGGCGCTCGGTGATCATCAATCTGACCCAGATCGGCCGCGTGACCCGGACCGAGATCCGGCTCACCGACGGAACGGCCATTCCCCTCCCCCGGGGAGCCTATGACGGCATCAACCGTGCGATCATCAACATGAGGTGAAGCGGATGGGACTTTTTTCGAAGAAACTGGACAAGCAGATCGCTTCCTACCAGCAGGAGCTCATCGAGACCCACTATCGGGAAGTGGACAATATGTACCGCCAGATCCGCGGCTGGCGCCACGATTACCGCAACCACATCCAGACCATGAAAGCCTACGCCGCCGACGGCGACCTGGACGCCATCCGGAAGTACCTGGACCTGCTGGACCAGGACCTGACCACCGTTGACACCGTCATCAAAACCGGCAATCCCATGACCGACGCCATTCTCAATTCCAAAATTTCCCTTGCCAGGGCCAAGGGCATCCGGGTCACGGCAGACGCCCACATCCCCGTGAAGCTGAAATCCTCGGAGATCGACCTGTGCTGCATCCTGGGCAACCTCTTTGACAACGCCATCGAGGCCAGCATGAAGCTCCCGCCGGAGCAGCGGATGATCCGAGTGTACATGGACATGAAGAACACCCAGCTCTATATTTCCTTCACCAACTTCACCGCCGGCAGGAAGCTGCAGAAGGTGGGCAGCCGGTTCCGCAGCACCAAGGGCGAGGGCCACGGCTTCGGCCTTATCCGCATCGACGCCATCGTGGAGCGGCTGGAGGGATACCTGAGCCGCAACAGCGAGGACGGGGCCTTTACCACCGAAATCCTGCTCCCCCAGGTGTGAAGCTGCAATTCGTCCCCCAGAAACAGCGATTCGTCCCCGAAATCCCCCAGGGACGATTTTTTGTGATAGAATAGACCACGGGGTGAGACCAATGAAACACAAGGAAAAACCAAAATACGGCATCGGGCAGAATGTCTGCTTCATGTTGCGGACCGCCTGGAGCACCTACAAAAGCGTGCTGGTCCTGTGCGTCGCCGCCGCCGTCATCCAAGTCGCCTTGAACCTGGCCCAGATCTACGTCACGCCGGAAATCCTGGCCAAGGTGGAGCAGCGGGCCTCCATCGGCGAACTGCTGGCCGCCATCGGCATCTTTGCGGTGGTCCTGTTCCTGCTGCAAGGGGCGGGGACCTACTGCACGGAAGTCCGCATGCCCGCAGAGATCGTCGTCCGCGTTGCCATCATCCGCAGGATCACCCGGAAGACCAGCGAGACCTCCTATCCCAACGTCCACGACCCCAAAATCCTGAAGCTGGCGGAGCAGGCGAAACAGGCAACCGCAGGCAACGTGGACGCGGCGGAGCATATCTGGCGGACGCTGACGGAGCTGCTGACCAACATTCTCGGGTTCGCCGTGTACCTCTTTCTGCTCTCCCGGCTGAACGTGTTTCTGATCCTGCTGGTGGTGGTGACGTCCGTTTCCGGGTTCTTCATTTCCAAATACATCAACGAATGGGAATACCGCCACCGGGAGGAAAAAGAGACCTATGACAAGGAAGTCCGCTACTTTCTGTTAAAGCCCCGGCAGCTGCAGATCGCCAAAGACATCCGCATTTTCGGCCTTGCCGCCTGGTTCCGGGAGCTGCGGGACAAATCCATGCGGATGCTCTCCGCCTTCATCGTCCGGAGAGAAAAGGTGTACATCTGGGGAAATGTGGCGGACGTGGTCCTGACCCTTCTCCGCAACGGGATCGCCTATGCCTATCTCATCGGGCAGACCCTCCGCCGGGACCTGCCCGCGTCGGAATTTCTGCTGTACTTTACCGCGGTAAGCGGCTTTACGGCGTGGGTGACGGGGATTCTGTCCCAATTCAGCCAGCTCCACAAAGAAAGCCTTGCCCTGTCCAAGGTACAGGAATACCTCAATATTCCGGAGCCCTTCCGCTTTGAAGAAGGAACCCCGCCGCCTGCCGCGGACCGGTACGAGCTGACCCTGGAAAACGTCTCCTTCCGCTATCCCGGCACAGAGAAGAACGTCCTGGAAAACGTCAATCTGACCATTCATCCCGGCGAAAAGCTGGCGGTGGTGGGCTTGAACGGCGCGGGCAAGACCACCATGGTCATGCTCTTGTGCGGGTTCTACGACCCCAGCGAGGGGCGGGTGCTCCTCAACGGCATGGACATCCGCGCCTTTGACCGCAGGCAGTACTACGCGCTGTTTTCCGCCGTGTTCCAGGGCTTTTCCATTCTGGACACCACCATCGCGGAATGTGTCGCCCAGACCGCCGACGGCATCGACATGAAAAAGGTGGCCGACTGCCTGGACAAAGCCGGTCTGACGGCGGCCGTTGCGAAATTCCCCCAGGGCGTCCGGACCCACATCGGCCGGGAGGTCTATCTGGACGGCGTCATGCTGTCCGGCGGCCAGACCCAGCGGCTCATGCTGGCCCGGGCCCTTTACAAGGACGGCCCCATCCTTCTGTTGGACGAACCCACCGCCGCCCTGGACCCCATCGCCGAAAACGACATTTACCAAAGGTACAGCGAAATGACCGCCGGAAAGACCTCGGTGTTCATCTCCCACCGCCTGGCGTCCACCCGCTTCTGCGACCGGATCATCTTTGTCGCCGACGGCGGCATCGCCGAAGAAGGGACCCACGAGGAGCTTCTGGCCAGGCACGGCGCTTACGCCAAACTCTTTGAGGTCCAGAGCCGCTATTACCGGGAAGGAGGAGAAACCGATGAAGAAAACTGACCAAGCCGGCGTCCGGGAGACCTTTGCCATCCATTGGCGGGCGATGAAGGACATGCACCGGGCCGCTCCCGGCTGCTTCCTTCCCTTCATCCTCTACTCCATGGCGGAGGCCCTTTCCCCTTATGCCGCCATCTGGCTTTCCGCGCAGCTGATCAACGAGCTGGCCTCCCTCCGACGGCCGGAGGTCCTGGCAAAATGGGCGGTTCTGGTTGTTGCCGTCTCCGCCGCGCTGGAGCTGGTCAAGGCGGCCCTGGAGCATTGGCGGAACGTGAGCGGCGAGCTCTTTGGCGAGCGGTACCACGCCCTCTTTACGGAAAAATTCCTGACCATGGACTACGCCGACTGCGACAAGCAGGCGACCCGGGACCTGTTCACCCAAATCGAGCAAAGCGAGAACTGGGCCGGCTGGGGATTTGCCCGCTTTACGGTCTATATTTCCAATGGGGTCCAGGGCATTGCAGGCATCCTGGGGGCCCTTGCGCTGACGGTGAGCCTGTTCACGTTAAAGGTCCCGGGCTCTGCCGGAGCCCTGACGGTGCTGAACCACCCGCTGTTCCTTGTCGGCATCCTGCTGCTGATCCTGGGTGTCACCTTTCTGGGGCCGGTACTGGCCAACCGGGCCAACTCCATCTGGGGCAAGCTGGCCGAGGAGTCCCGGTTCGGCAACCGCGCCTTCGGCCACTTCGGCTTTATCGCATCCGGAAACAAGGAGCAGGACATGGACCGCCGCATCTACCGGCAGATCGACCTTGCGGAGCATTACACCAAATCGGTCATTGTCTTCGGCGTGGGCTCCCATTTTGACAAATTGCAGAAAACGACGGTGGGCGTCAGCAACGGATTGTCCGCGGCCATTCCCGCCCTTTTGTCCGGCGTGGTCTACGTGTTCGTCTGCCTGAAGGCCCTGGGCGGAGCCTTCGGCATCGGCAGCGTCACCCAGTATGTCAGCGCGGTCACGACGCTTTCCGGCAACGCCGCCAAGCTCCTGAACACCGTAAACGACATGCGGACCAACACCCAGTTTCTGAGAAACATCTACGCCTTCCTGGACATCCCCAACTCCATGTACCAGGGCAGCCTGACCACCGAAAAGCGGTCGGACCGCAAGTACGAGGTGGAGTTCAAGGACGTATCCTTCCGCTATCCCGGCTCCGGCATCTGGGCGCTGCGCCATGTCAGCATGAAGTTCAAGGTCGGCCAGCGGCTGGCCATTGTGGGCGAAAACGGAAGCGGCAAAACGACCTTCATCAAGCTGCTGTGCCGTTTGTACGACCCCCAGGAGGGGCAGATTCTCCTCAACGGCATCGACATCCGCAAGTACCGCTATGACGACTACATGAACATCTTCTCCGTGGTGTTCCAGGACTTCCAGCTCATCTGCCAGCCCCTGGGGGCCAACGTCGCAGGGAGCGTCCGGTACGACCGCCGGCGGGCTGAAAAGGCGCTACTGGACGCCGGGTTCGGCGACCGGCTTTCCGCCATGGAAAAGGGGCTGGACACCATGCTTTACAAGTCGCTGGGCCAGGACGGCGTAGAAATCTCCGGCGGCGAGGCGCAGAAAATCGCCATTGCCCGCGCCCTCTACAAGGACGCCCCATTCATCATCTTAGACGAGCCCACCGCCGCTCTGGACCCCATTGCGGAAGCGGAGATTTACAGCAAATTCGATGAGATTGCCGGGGACAAGACCGCGATTTACATCTCCCACCGCCTGTCCTCCTGCAAGTTCTGCGACGAGATCGCCGTATTCCACGAGGGCCGCGTGATCCAGCAAGGCTCCCACGCCCAGCTCGTTGCCGATACCGGCGGCAAGTACTGCCAGCTGTGGAACGCCCAGGCGCAGTACTACACGGAGTAACGCCCGGCGCTCATACAGACAGAAAGAGAGGACGGTTCTACGACCGTCCTCTCTTTTTTAACGCGGTTTCATCCGCAGCGCACCTGCTCTCGTTCTTCCCAGCCGCAAAGGATACATTCAACATTCTGTTTCTTCCTGTTGGTTCTGCAAAATGTAATATTCGCGGAATTTGGACGGGGGTACCCCGAAGTATTTTTTGAACACCGTAATGAAATAGGCGCTGCTGCTGTACCCGGCCCGCTGCGCGATCTGCGCAACATCGGTCTTTTCCTCGGAAAGAAGCATGGCCCTTGCCTTCTCCATGCGCACCTTGGTCAGGTACTCGGCCATGGTACACCCGGTGTAATCCTTGAAGGATTTCCCGAAGTAGGAGCTGCTGACGTTCAGCTTCCGCGCCAGGGTGTTCAGATTCAGGTCCTGGTCGCCGTAATAGAGGTTGATATGGTCCACCGCTTTTTCCACGATCCGGCTGATATTCACGGTGGTCGCCTCATGGATGCCGTAAACCGTCTCGTCGTAAATGATCTCGAACCATTTCAGGAGCTCCTGGCGGTTTTCCAGCGCCGCCGCCTTCTCTTTGATCTGCTGCCGCTGCTTTTCCCCGGTCAGCCTGGTCTGCGTGACCTTCTTTTTCGTCAGGTCCTCCAGCAGCTGCTCCATGGATTCGGTGAAATCCTCCCATTTCGCGTTCTGCATGCCGTCCATCCACTGATTCACAGACTTCATGTAGGCCGCCTTATCCCCCTTGGTAAGGTCCTGCTTTATCTGCCGTTCCAGCGCCGCTTTTCCTTCCCGCTCCGCGGCGTGGGAGACGGACCTGGAGTTCAAAAACAGCCGGGTCTTCAGCCTGGAATTTACGCTTTTGTATAAATCCACACATTCCTGCTTCCCGGTCTCCGCCCGTTCCGCCAGGAGGATGTACGGCTGGCCTTTGGGCGCAAAATACCCCTCCACACACGCCTGTATCCCAAGGGGCAGGCTCTGCGGAGCCGGTTCCGGCTGCTCCTCCGCCAGCAGGAACAGCAGCCGCCGCATGCTAGCCACGTAACCGGTGCAGGTTCCGATGGCTCCCAGCCGTGCAGCCAATTCCCGGCTGATCTCCCGGTTCTGCACATCATGCCGCAGCAGATTGCTGCCCGCCCCTTCCTCGTCCTCAGGCAGGTAGACCAGCACCAGCTCGTAGGGCGCGTCCCTGCGCACCACCCCTTCCTCCAGCAGAACCGGCTGCACCGGATTCCCAAGAAGAAGGTTCTTCACCAACTGGTTCTTTTCCTCCTCTTTTTTCAGCTCCTTGATATACTTGGTCACGCTCTGGTGATAGTGGTTCAGATAGGCCAGCTCGTTGCCCTCGTATGCCCCGCCGTCCGCCAGGAGGTCCGAGGACCTGATCTCGTCCACGATCCGGTTCAGCGGCCGCAGAACGTTCTTGTTCCCGATATACACAAACACCAGAATCCCCAGAATCAGGGTCAGGGTCGTAACGATCAGGATCAGCAGAATGTCCCCGATGTTTTCCAGGTATTCCAGCGAATCCGACTGGGCGAAGATATAAAAGGGCCCGCTGCTGCTTTGCAGGACGCTGATTTCCGAAAAGGCGTTCCCCCGCCGCAGGAACGGCTGATTGCCTTTTTCCTCCAGCAGCTTCCGGACCTCCGGCCGCTCCAGGAAATCCTGTCCGTAGGAAGCGCCGTCGCTGTGGAGGATGACTTTCCCGTCCCCGTCCAGGATGAACTGCTCCATCAGCTCCCCGGTCTGGGCAAAAAGCTCCTCCGCCACCCACTGCAGGTCGATGTTTACCACCACGGCCCCGGAATAGAAGGGCGCGCCGTTCCCCGCCTCTCTGGTATACACCGACAGCAGCGGGATGCGTTCTTCCCCCTGGAACCTCCCCTTGACCACCCAGAAAATCGGCTTTTTCCTACCGGTCTGAGAAGACAGCTGATCGGCAAGCGCCTCGCCGATCTCGTCGGTGAAACGCTTGCCGCCAGACATATGCAGCGCCACTTCATCGTTCTTGTCCAGAATGTAGATGGAATGGATGAAGGCGTTGTTGCTCACGGAGGTGCTCATATCCTGCAAAAGCTCCATGTTGTCCATCAGCTCTGTGGCCTCAAGACGACACCGCTTGCCTTTGGGGGAGTTGTAGATTTCCGTGGCCAGCATCTCCGCGCTGTTCAGATATTGGGAAAAAATCGTGTCCACATGGGTGAGGGACGCATGCAGAATCTGCTGCCGTTCCGACTCCGTGCGGAATTGCAGACAGAAAAACCATATTGCGCCAAGGATCGCCACAATGATCAATATGATCACGGTCAGCCATTTCAGAAGCCGAAAGGCCAGCGATTCTGCATGTGATTTCATGTGAGCCAAATTCATCCTGTTCCCTCAAGCCGGACCGTCACCCGGTCCTTTTTATTTGTTCGCGTACCATTCGGAGAACTGCTTCTGGTACTCCGCCACAACGGTATCCAGGCCAGCTTCCTTCATCTTCTGGATGGCGTTGGGGTAGTTTTCCTCATAATCCACCAGACCCTCCTGAAGCGGCTTAATATACTCGTCCCTAGCTGCTAATACAAGGGACAGTTCAGCAGATATCACAGAAGAATCGAACGAAAATCCGGCAGACTTGGACAGGATTGCAGCGTCATCGGATTCCTTATACATCTTGATGTTTTCTTCGCTGATCTGCTTGGGGAAGGTCTGATAGCAGTCGGCCATCATGAACCAGTCTTCCATAAATGCGTCCGTTACCAGCCGGTTGATCTGTCCGTCCGCATCCCGCTCATAATCCTTGCCTTCCACGCCGCAGACGCAGAAATCATAGGTCTCCTGGTCCTTGTACATCCAGTTGAACAGTTGCAGCCAGCGGTCGATATGTTCCGCATCGCTGGCGGAAATGGCAATGCCCCAGTCATAATCTCTTGTGATAACGTAAGGGGTATCGCCGATCCGGATACGGGTGATTTCTGCACCGGGGATTTTGGAAATAAATCCGGTCTCTACAATCTCCGCCGGCGCTCCTGCTTTTGAAAATGCATTGCCTGCTGCCCAGTCTGCCGAACTCTTGGCCGGATCTGTCAGAGCATCGCCAATGAGATATCCCTTTTTCATCAAATTACGATTCCATTCGCAATTCACTTTAAACAAATCGGATTCATAGTAGCTGTAAAGGCGGTCTCCTTCTTCACACTCATCGAGATAAACAAAGGCTTTATAATCCAGCGTGGTTGCACAAATACCTGTGAGTGGATAACCAACCGTTTTATACGATACCGGGTTCATCGTCACCCGCATATCCGGGTAAGCCTGATGTACCGCCTCAAACACTTCCAGGAGCTTATCGGTGGTCGTGACATCCTCTGCCTTGTAGCCCACCTTGTCCAGAATGTCCTTGCGGGCGGTATAGAACTGATACTGTCCGCCGTAAGCCTTACAGCCGAAGGGGATCAGCATGATTTTTCCGTCGGACTTAACGCACTCAAAGCCGTTTTTGCCCCGCATTTCCAGATATTCCGGCATATACTTCTGAATCAGGTCTTCGGGGATTTCGGCCAGGTAGCCTTTGCTTTCAAAGCCACTGGTTCCCAGAATGTGATTCAGCGCAAAGGCTTCGCCGGACGCCAGCATGTTCTGCACAACATTGTCGCTTCCCCAAGGAAGGATTTCCATGGTCAGGTCGATATTCAGGTCGTTCAGGATCGCGTCATGGAATTCGTTTTTGAAGAATTCCTCCCGCCGGGGGGTCATATCTCCGTACAGCACCAGGCGCAGGGACACCTTTTCCTGGGCCTCCTGGCTGGGTTCCTGGGATTCCGCTGTACTTGTCTGCTGACTGGCCTCCGAGCTGCCCGTTTCGCTTTCGGTTCCTTTTCCGCCGCAGCCTGTCAGAAGCCCCAGGGTCATGCCTGCGGCCAACAGGAAAGCCAATAGTTTTTTCATCCGAATACGTCCTCCTTCAAATTTCATTATATCAAGTTGACCCTTGGCAAGTCAACCGGATAACGCTTTTTACCCCTTCACTGCTCCGATGGTGATGCCCTTTACAAAATACTTCTGCACCAGGGGAAAGACGAACATCACCGGCAGGGTCGTCAGCATCGTCATGACCATCCGGGCCGTGTTCATGGGCAGGGTGACATGGTCCAAAACATCCGTACTTATACTTCCGGACAGCAGCTGATTAATGTTGCTCATCATACCGTAAAGCAGCTTCTGCACCGGGTACAGCTCCGTTTTGGTGATCAGGTACAGGGACAGATAGAAGTCGTTCCAGTACCCCAGGGTGGTAAACAGGGCCACCGTCACCAGCCCCACCTTGGACAGCGGCAGCGCAATGGCGAGGAAAATCCGCAGATTGGACGCCCCGTCGATTTTCGCCGATTCCGTCAGCTCCTTGGGCATGGACTTGAAGTTGCTTTTCATGATAAACACGTGGAACACGTTGAGCCCGCTGGGAATAAACAGGGCCCAGAGGTTGTTTTTCAGCCCATAGTACTGGGTGGTCAGTATGTACCACGGAATGACGCCCCCACTGAACACCGTGGTGAACCACGCGAAAAAGGAAAGGATATTCGCCAGGGGGAACACCTTTTTGTTCTGGGCAATGGCATAGGCGAAGCAGACCACGTTGGTCAGGGTGTACAGCGTCCCCAGGACCAGCACGATGGTCGTCACGCCGAAGGCGCGCAGCAGCATGGAGCCCTTGTTGTCCACCATGTACTTGTAGTTTTCCAGGGTAAAGGTCCTGGGGAGAACGGAAAACCCGTGGAGCCCGATGTCCTGCTCGCTGCCGAAGGAGTTCACCAGTATGATCCAGAAGGGCAGGATGCACAAAAACGCGGCGATCCCCACCAGAACACAGGACACGTAGCTTTCTCGATTCAAACCTTTTTTCTTCATACAATCCTCATGCCTTTCTGCCTCCCGCATAAGCGCGGGGGCGCGTGCCGCTTCATCTCCCCGACGGGAATCAGAAAAGCGAATATTCCGGGTCGATCTTCTTCACGATGCCGTTGCAGATCATGACCATGAAGAACCCGAACAGCGACTGATACAGCGTGATGGCGCTTCCCGATTCAAAGCTGCCGCTTACGATGGCCGTGCGGTATACAAAGGTGGCGATGGTATCGGTGGTCTCAAAGAGGAAGGGATTCAGCTGGGTCATGCCCATGATCCGGTCCACGCCGCCGCCCAGCACGCCTCCGACGCTGAGAAGGAACATGATGATAATGGTGGGCTTCAGCAGCGGCAGCGTGATTTTGGAGATTTTCTGCCGCCAGGTGGCGCCGTCGATGTCGGCGGCCTCATATAAGCTCTGGTCAAACCCGGTCAGGGCGCAGAAATACACCAGGGAGCCGTACCCCATCCCCTTCCACACGCCGGACAGGATCAGGATGGGCCACCAGATCCACGGGTTGGAGTACCACTGCACCGGGTTCATTCCCATGGTCTCCAGCATGCGGTTCACGATGCCGTTGGTTTCGTTCAGAAACACGTTGAACACCATGCCGACCACCACCCAGGAAACGAAATGGGGGAAGATCATGACGGTCTGCGTCGCCTTCCGGAACTTTTTGTTCCGGATCTCGTTAAAGGCAATGGCCAGACCCACGTTGGCCACCAGCTCCAGCGCGATGCCAAAGACGTTGATCACCAGGGTGTTTCTGGTGGCTCGCAAAGCGTTGTCGATGTTCCGGAAAAAGAACTCAAAGTTCTTCAGCCCCACAAACTCGCTTCCGAACAGGCCGCCCTGATAGGTGTACTTTTCAAATACGATATATAACCCCGCCATGGGAAGGTAGCTGAACAGGATCAGCACGATGATCCCCGGGATGGGAAGGATGTAAAACAACAGGTTTTCTCTGATCTTTTTCCGCGCTCGCATAGTTTCTCCTCCGATTTTCCAGAATCGCTCCTGCGTATCCTATGATAGCATCCCGCTTTTCCACATTCAATTTTAAATATGAGCAATTCTTTCAAAAATCCGCCTGCTTTCGTCGGAGAATCCGTCGAAATTGATTCATTCCCCTCCCTCCCCTCGCCGCAGCGGCATTTCGAAAGAATCCGCAGTTTTTCCGGAAATCCCATTGACAAAACCGCCCGGTTGGTTTATACTATCATAGTCCCATTTGGGACTGGGAGGATGCCATGAACCAAGAAGCCTTTACGATGATCAACCGCCTGAACAAGGGCATCGTTCAGTGCAGAGGCGTTTACTCCGCATGGGCAGCCAGCCACAGCGTGAGCTACCACGAAATGCTGGTGCTTTACACCATCCGGGAGTACGGCTGCTGCACGCAGAAACAGGTCTGCGACAGCTACATCCTGCCGAAGCAGACCATTCACAACGTCATTTCCTCCATGCGGGAGCGCGGGGTACTGATACCGGCCCCGGAACACAGCAAGGGCCGGGAAAAAGCGTTCATTCTATCGGAAACAGGCGAGACCTACGCGGCGGATTTCCTGCAATCCCTGGACAAGGTGAAGGACCGCGCATTGGAGCTTTTCGGGAAAGAAAAGCTCCAGACGCTGACAAGCCTGCTTTTTGAATTTGACACCGTTCTGAACACAGCATTGGAGGAAACGGATACAGAACATGGAACAGACCGATTTATTCCGAACCGAAAGCGTCGGTAAAATCCTGATCAGGCTTGCGCCGCCGGTGATGCTGGCGCAGCTGATCCAGGCCCTTTACAACATCGTGGACAGCCTTTTCGTGGGGCGGTATTCGGGCTCCGGCCTGACGGCGCTGTCCATTATTTACCCCATGCAGCTCCTGATGATCGCCTTCGCTGTGGGGACTGGCGTGGGGATCAACACCGTCATGGCGGCGAAGCTGGGCATCGGAAACCGGAAAGAAGCCGACGAATACGCCGGCATCGGCACGCCCCTGGCCATCGCCCTTTGGTTTCTGTTTGCCCTAATCTGCTATCGGATCATGCCCTTTTACGCCAGAATGTCCACCGGTTCCCAGGAGGTCATTGACGACGTGATCACCTATGGCCGGATCGTCTGCGTATTCAGCTTCGGCCTCTTTCTGGAAAGCATCTGGACCAAGGTCCTGCAATCCAACGGCGACATGAAAACGCCCATGTTCGCCCAGATCATCGGCGCGGTCACAAACATCATCCTGGACCCGCTGCTGATTTTCGGCCTGTTCGGGCTCCCCGAAATGGGCATTGCCGGCGCGGCCATTGCCACCGTTGCCGGACAGATCGTGGCGGCCCTGGTGGTCATGAAAAAGGGCTTCCGCAAATCGCCCGGGCTGCGGCTCTATCCGCGCCATATTGCAAAGATTTTCCGCCTTGGGATTCCAAACATCCTGATGCAGTCGGCGTACACCTTCTACATCCTGGGCCTCAACCTGATCCTGGCCGCCTTCTGCGACCAGGCGGTGACGGCGTTGGGGCTTTACTACAAATGGCAGACCTTTTTCTTCATCCCCCTGGGCGCCATGCAGACCTGCATCGTCCCCATCATCAGCTACAACTACGCCGCGCAGAACATTCCGCGCTGTAAGAAGACCCTTTCCGTTTCGGTCCTGTTCGGGATGGTGCTGATGGCGGTGGGAACCCTGTGCTTCCTCCTGATCCCGACCCAGATGCTGCGGGTCTTTACGAAAGATACCCAGGTCATCGAAATCGGCAGGATCGGCTTCCGCTTCGTGGGCGTCAGCTTCCTGCCCATGGTCACGTCCCTGATTTTCCCGGTGTTCTTCCAGGCGGTAGGCTCCAGCCCGAAAAGCTCCGCCCTGACCCTGATCCGGACCGTCGTGCTGTTTGTCCCTCTCGGGTACCTTTTTTCCCGGTTCGGGCTCAATTGGTTCTGGCTGACATTTCCCGTCACAGAAGTCCTGACCAGCGCCGTGGGCTGCGTGTTCTACCGGCAATTTCTGAAAAATCATCCCCTCAGCGAATCAAATCCGGCAGCCGCCCGGGAACCCTGACACCCGAAAACCTTCCAATAAAACGCAAAACGCCCCGCAAGGAGACAATTCCTTGCGGGGCAATTTCATTGACGATTCAGCACACATAGAAAATGAGCATCAGCACCAGCGCCACAGCCAGATACACCAATCCGGCCCAAAGGCAGCCGGTGGCAGGCTTCCGCTCCTCGTGCTTGCGCTTGCGGTAGTCGTAGAAGCTTTCCTTGTACGCCTTGTCCATTTTCCGGTAGCGGTACTTGAAGGACCGGGTCACGCCGTAGGAAACCATGTCAAAGGTCCCCTCGTTCCGGGACCAGACCAGTCCAGCAAAGCCCAGCAGCAGCACCGCCGCCAGGGTAAAGGCGTCGCAGGCGATCCGGAGAGGCTCCTTGCCCGTATCGCGGTTGAGAAACACCGCGCCCAGGACGAACACCGCTCCTACCGCCAGGGCGATGAGAAAGCCCTTCCACTTTTCCTTCATGCCAGCTCCTTCTGATAGGCTTCAAATTCCGCGTCGTTGCAGCTGACAAAGTGCCCGGGGCGGATTTCCCGGAGAGTGGGCTGCTGGGCGGAGTAATCGTGGGCTTCCAGAGGATTGTAGCTGATCCGGACCCGGGATTTCTCCGCATGGGGGTCCGGCAGCGGGATGGCGGACAGCAGCGACCGGGTGTACGGGTGCATGGGATGGGCAAAGAGCTCGTCGGCGTCGGCCAGCTCCACCATTTTACCGAAGTACATGACCCCGATGCGGTCGGAGAAGTACTTGACCACGGAAAGGTCGTGGGCGATGAACATGATGGTCAGCCCCAGCTTCTCCCGAAGGTCGTTCAGAAGGTTGATGACCTGGGCCTGAATGGACACGTCCAGGGCGGAAATGGGCTCGTCGGCGATGAGCAGGTCCGGCCGCATAATCACAGCACGGGCAATGCCGATACGCTGGCGCTGGCCGCCGGAGAACTCATGGGGATACCGTCCGGCGTGCTCCCGGACCAGACCCACCATTTCCAGAATCTCATAGACCTTCTCGTCAATGTACTCCTTGTCCTTGATGCCGTTGATGACCATGCCCTCGGAGATGATCTCCTTGACGGTCATACGGGGGTTCAGGGAGGCGATGGGGTCCTGGAAGATCATCTGGATTTTGGTGATGAGCTTGGTCTTTTTGGCCACCCGAAGGGCGTCCTTGTACTTTTTCTGGAGCTCGTCGTACTCCGGCTTGCCCTGGGCCGCTTCCAGCCTGGGGGCGTACTCGGCCTTGACCTGCTCCACCAGCTTGGCGGCGTACTCGGCGTCGCAGTGCTTGTGGTCGTAGGCCGCCTTCTTCATTTCCGCCTTCTGGGCGGCGATGTCCGCCTGGAGCTTCTGGACCTGGGCCGCGCTGTCTGCGGGGTTCTCCTTCCGGACCCGGCGGATTTCCCCCTTCAGCCGGGCAATCTCGTCCCGGTAGGACTTGAGGCCCGCGCAGATTCGCTGGCCCTTGAAGTAGATGCTGCCGGAGGTGATGTTGTAGATTTTGATGATGGAGCGTCCGGTGGTGGTCTTGCCGCAGCCGGACTCGCCCACCAGGCCGAAAACCTCGCCCTTCTTGATGTCGAAGCTCACATCGTCCACGGCCTTGTTGGGGCCGAAGTACTGGCAAAGATGCTCCACCCGCAGCAGGGTCTCTCTTTCATTATTCGCCATGGTGAGCACCTCCGTTCTTTTCTTTCATGCGCTGGATGCGGTCCACGATGATCCTGGGCATCTCCACCTTGGGAGCGTCGGGATGCAGGAGCCAGGTGGCCGCCCGGTGGGTGGGAGACACCTCAAACATCGGCGGCTGCTGCTCGAAATCGATTTTCATGGCGTACTTGTTCCGGGCCGCGAAGGCGTCGCCCTCGGGGGGATAGATCATGTTGGGCGGCGTGCCGGGGATGGCGTCCAGCTTCTCCTTGGTGTCCAGGTCGGGCATGGAGCTGAGCAGGGCCCAGGTGTAGGGGTGCCGGGGATCGTAGAAGATGTCGTCGGCGGTGCCGTACTCCACGATTTTTCCGGCGTACATCACGGCGATGTCATCGGCCATGTTGGCCACAACGCCCAGGTCATGGGTGATGAAGATGACCGACAGGTGCCGCTCCTCTTTCAGCTTGTTGATGAGCTCCAGAATCTGGGCCTGAATGGTCACGTCCAGAGCAGTGGTGGGCTCGTCGCAGATGAGGATGTCCGGGTTAGCGGACAGCGCGATGGCGATGACGATGCGCTGACGCATACCACCGGAGAATTCAAAGGGATACTGGTTGAAGCGGGTCCGGGGTTCGTGGATGCCCACTTCTTCCATGAGCTTGATGGCGCGTTCCTTGGCCATGCCCTTGGTGACGATGGTGACCACCGCAGAGGCGCGGTCCTTGAAGAAGTCCACCATGGCCACGGCTTCCTGGGCGTAGTCCGGAGTGGGAGCCTCCAGCTGGGCGCGGTACCGCTCCAGCAGCCGGGTGATGACCAGGGCGATGTTGCCCCGGAGCTCCGTTTCGTCATAGACCAGCTTGGGCACGACCTTCCAGTCCACCCGCTTGCCCCTGGCGATGAGCTTGGCACGCTTGGCGCTCTGCCGGGCGTACCGGGCCTCCTCCTTGGGATTGGTCCTGCAGGCGCTGTAATAGCGGTTGATGGCGCCTTCCAGGCTGCTGCCGAAGGTGTAGGCCACGCTGTCCTTGTTGATGTCCAGCAGGTCGATGGCGTCCTTCACCTGGGCGGACAGGGCCTTGCATTTTTCCAGGGCGATCTTCTTGGTGAACTCGCCCTTGTAGAAGGTCTCCGCCTCCTCCAGCACGGGGATCAGGGCCCGTTTCTTTTCCAGGGAGTTCTCCCGGGAGTGGGCCAGGGCCTTCTGGGTCAGGTCCAGGAATTCCTTCATGAAGTCCTCGTCCAGGAACTTCAGGGTCATTTCATCCCGTTCCTTGGCGGGGGTCCCGGCCAGGTCCGCGCCGGGGTGCTTGATAACGTAGTAGCCGATGCGGAAGAAGTTGGGCTTGGGGCAGTCCACGATCTGCCGAAGGAGGGCTTCGGTGTCCCGCAGCGCCTTTTCGGTGGTCCCGGCCAGGATGGCGTCGCCCTGGGGCTTGTCGTTCCGGGTGTGATTGAGGCTTTCCACCGCCTGGGCCAGCCGGGACTCGAAGCCGTGGACCAGATAGTCGTTCTTCACCTGTTTCAGGCGGCTGGCGAACTCAGAAACGTTGGCCCGGACGTCCAGCTTCTGGTGCTTGCTGGCCTTAAATAGGAAATCCTCCATGGAGGCCACCAACTCCTGAGCCACGCCGGCGTCGTGGTTGTAGGCGTTTTCCAGCTTGTTGGACTCGATGCAGAACCGGTCGAAAAGGCCGGTCATTTCGTTGATCTTGTCGGTCATTTTGCCGTCGGTGGCGGCGTTCATGCCCTCGTTGAGGCGTTTCAGCTGGGTATTGAAATCGATACGGCCCTGGCGGCGGTTGGCCTTGTTCTTTAAGAGCATGGCCTCGGTGATCTGCCGGCCGATCTTGACGATGGGGTTCAGGGAGGACAGGGGGTCCTGGAAGATCATGGCGATTTTGTCGCCGCGGATCTTGTACATCTCGTCCTCGGAGATTTTCAGCAGGTCCTTGCCGTCGTAGAGAATCTCGCCGCCCTCCACAATGGAGTTTCCGGCTAGGATCCCCAGGATGGCCTTGGAGGTCACGGACTTGCCCGAGCCGGACTCGCCCACGATGGCCAGGGTCTTGCCCTTTTCCAGGTTAAAGGAGATGTCCCGCACCGCCTTGACGGCGCCGCCGTTGGTGCGGAAAGAGATTTTCAGCTTTTTGACTTCAAGAATGTTTTCCATGGGCTCACTCCTCCACACCGCGCAGGGACGGGTTGAATGCATCCCGCAGGCCGTTGCCGAACAGGTTGAAGCTGATCATCAGAAGGGAGATGACCACAGCTGGTACGATCATCAGATGGGGATAGTTGGTCCAGATAGCGGCAGCGTCCGAAAGCAGGGTGCCCAGAGAGGTGGTGTCGGCGGAGCCCAGCTTGACGATGCCCAGGTAGCTCAGCATACTCTCGGAGAAGACCACGCTGGGGATAACCAGGGCGCAGGAGGTGATGATGGTGCCCAGAGTGTTGGGGAAAATGTGCTTCCAGATGATCCGGGAGTCCTTTGCGCCCAGAGTCCGGGCGGCCATGACGTACTCCTGGTTCTTGAAGCGGTAGAACTGGGTGCGGACCCGGTAGGCCGTTCCCAGCCAGCCGGTAAGGACGAAGGCAAAGAGCAGACACGGCACCGCGCCCACCTTCGCCGACAGGTGAATCTGGAACAGGGTGGCCACAACGATGAAGGGCACGCCGTTCAGAATGTCGGAAATACGCTCCAGAACGATGTCCAGAACTCCGCCGTAGTAGCCTTCCACCGCGCCGTACAGCGCGCCGATGATGAAGTTGATGACGGAGACGCACACCGCCACCAGCAGGCTCAGCTTGATGCCGCCGGCCAGACGCTGGGCCATGTCGTAGCCCTGGCTGTCGGTGCCCAGCAGGTAGTTGGGCTCGAAGCCATTCTGATAGCGGTAATAGTTATAGTAGAGGACCCGGACCCGGTACTGGGCGTTGTCGAATCCGCCGCCGCCGGTGTGCTGGTAGTAGACGGGATTGCCGTTTTCGTCCCGTTTGTAGTTGTCCTCCAGGGTCATGCCTTCCTCGTAGGCGATCTTCTTGGCCTGACCGTTGGACAGGACCCGGACAGGATCGCCTTTGCTGGTGGCCTTGTACCAGTTGTTGGCGTCGGAGGAATCGGGGTTATACTCGTTGTCCTCGATGAGGGGGTAGAAGACCTGGAGCCCGGTCTCCTCCTGCCACGCCAGAATGTCCTCGTACTCCGAGGCTTTCAGGCTGCGGTAGATGAAGCCCACGTCCAGATACACGTCCACCTTGCTGCCGCTGAAGAGCTTTTTCTCCTTCTTGGCGGCGTCCAGGGTGACGGTCTCCTTGCCGATCTTCATGACGGGCTGGTAGTAGCTGTCCATGCCCTCTTCCAGGGTGACTTTGCCGGTGCCGCCATGGTCCTCAGCGGCCATGCCGATGGCGGCTTCCTTAATCATGCCGCGCTCGGTGAGGTCCCGCTTCATGCCGCCGTCCATCAGGCCAATGGAGCGCAGCACCGTCATGCGGGGAGC
This sequence comes from uncultured Oscillospiraceae bacterium, assembly GCA_934539585.1. Lineage (GTDB taxonomy): Bacteria > Bacillota > Clostridia > Oscillospirales > Ruminococcaceae > Merdivicinus. The sequence goes on from CAKTCT010000016.1 coordinate 26,321, forward strand.
CTTTTTGGAATAGTAGGTGTCCATGAAGGTGGGGGACATATTGGAAAACAGCGGTACCGCAAAAGCATACAGCACGACGCAGATGATGATGATGGCCGCCACCACCGAAGCCTTGTTCTTGCAGAAGCGGTTCCAGGCGTCCCGGAAGTAGCCGATGGGCTTATCCTCGAATTTCACGTCGCTGATGCGGTCGCCGGTATTGACGAACTCAAATTTTTCCTTGGGGATCTGCATGTTTTTCTCCATCTTATTTCTCCCCCATTCTGATTCTGGGATCGATAAAGCCGTAGCTGATATCCGTGACGATACCGCCCAGAAGGCCGACAAAGGTATAGAAAATGGTATCCGTCATAAAGACGTCGTAGTCGAACAGGCTGATGGACTGAATGTACAGCCGTCCGACGCCGGGGATGGAGAAAATCTGCTCGATGATCATGGAGCCGCCCAGGATGCCGATGAAGCTGCCGATGATCATGGGCAGGATGGGCACCATGGCGTTTTTCAGGGCGTGGCGCACGGTCGCCTGGCTCCGGGTCAGGCCCTTGGTCCGAGCCAGCAGCATATAATCCGAAGTCAGCGTCTCGGTCAGCTCGGCCCGGGTAAACCGGCAAAGGCCGGCAATCTCGCCAAATGCCAGGGAGAACATAGGCAGAACCATACTGACAAACATTTTTCCGGTCAGCCAGGACCCGCCGGCATCCGCCAGAGAATACACCGTCTGGGGGAACCAGCCCAACTTGAAATAGAAGAAATACTGCATAAGGAAGGCGTAAATATACGAAGGAATGGACACAAAAAGAATGACCAGCGTACTGATCACGTGGTCCTGCCACTTGTTTTTCTTAATTGCTGCATAGATGCCGGTGAGGATGCCCAGGGGAACCGCCAAAACCAGGGAGTAGAGGTTCACCAGAATGGTGGGGAGCAGACGGCTGGTCAGCACCTCCCAGGCAGGGCGCCGGGGGGAGATATACCAGGAGGTCCCGAAGTCCCACTTGGTGAAAATGTTCTTCAAATAAATCCAGTACTGGACCAGCAAGGGCTTGTTGTAGCCCAGAGCGTCCCAGCGGGATTCGATCAGCTGGCGGAGGGTCTTTTCCGTGGGCAATTCACGGGGCAGTACCCGGATCAGCATGAAGCAGATGGTCATGATCACGAACATCGTGAAGATCATCAGCAGGATACGCTTGAGTACGTATTTGGTCATTCTGCCATCACTCCTATTATTTTCGATTTTCCCGAATCTCATCAAAACGAATGGACGCTTCCTATGAAAAGAAAGCGACGCCCTCGGTGTTCTAGGAGATTGTCCCGGAGCAACGAGGGCGTCGCTCCTTAACGCGGCCTGCCAAGAAATTCTGTTGATACAAGAAAGTCTCGGCAACCGCCGGATGCAACGTTGAGGCGGAAGGCCGCCCCTCTGTAAAGTCCATAATGCCACTTTGCAGGAGGGAACCTGAATTCCCCCCTGCGCAGCGGTTTACCATGATTCAGCTGTAAAACAGCGCGTCGGCTTATTCGTAGCTCAGAGTGCCGTTCTGAGAGGAGACAAAGTCCGCCCACTCATCGTCGGTGTAGTTGAACTTCATCAGACGAATTCCGCCGAAATCATACATGAGATTGTAGTTCTCGGTGTAGTAGTCGCACTTGTAAGCCAGCATGGAGCAGGTGGTCATGGAGCAAAGCGGGATCCGGTAGTACTTGGCCAGATACAGCTCTTCCATCTGGGCAGTGATCTCCAGCTTGGTCTTGTTGTCGGCGGCAGCGAACTGGCCGGTGCCGACCATGGACTGGGACCAGGCCTGCCAGGTCATGGTGACGTCCTCGCCGTTGACCTTCAGGGTCAGGTTCTCGGTCTTGGGATTCCAGCAGCCAGCCTCGTTGATGGAGTACTGGTCGGGATCGCAGTAGACCTGGAAGTTACGGAAGGGATAGAAGGCAGCGCCGCCCCAAGCGCCGTAGCCCACAGCGTATTCGCCGTTGGCGACGTCGTCGTAACGGTTGTTGATGTTGCCGATGGCTTCCAGAGTGATGGTGCCGAATCCGGAGCCTTCGATGGCAGCGTTCAGGTACTCGTTCATCAGCTTGACCTGGTTGTTGGCGGCGGAATCAATGGCGCCCTTGGCCCAGCCGATACGGATGTTGATGGGATCGCCAGCCTTGTAATCGCCGGAAGCGACCAGCTCGTCGCAAGCCTCTTTCATCAGCTCCTGAGCCTGGGTCAGGTTGTAGCCGTTGATGGACTCGTAAGCGTCCTTCAGGGTGGCGTAAGGAGTGCCGGAGCCGTACTCAACACCGTAGAGGTTGCAGATGGCCTGCATAGCCTCCTCGGATCCACGGTAGGAGGAGGTAGGATCCTTGTAGACGTCGTAGAAGTACAGGTTGTTCATCAGAGAGTAAGCGGGGACATAACCGGCGGTGGCAGCGACGTATTTGTCACGGTCAACAGCCAGAGACCAGGCTTTCCGGAACTTCTCGTTGGAAAGGACCACAGAATTCTTGTTGCCCTTGGAAGCATCCATGGTCTTCAGAGCGTCCTTGCCGGTGTTGAAGAAGAAGGACATGGTGTAGGTCTCGGGAACCTTGTACAGACGGTCAGAGGTGGAGTAGGTCAGCAGGTCGTCGGCGGTAGGAGTCCAGTCGGAAAGCTCGCCCTTCAGGAAAGCCTGCTTGGCAGCGGCGTCTTCCATCACGTCGATGACGATCTTGGTGGCCTGGTACTGCTGAACGGGAGCGCCGTCCACGTCGAAGTTGGTGTAGGAAATCAGAGCGCCGTTGTCCTGCTTCTCATAGCCGAACCAGTTCTCGTTCTGGACGAAAACGATCTGCTTGCCGTCCTGGAGAGACTCGATCTTGTAAGCGCCGTAGGACATGGTGTTCTCTTTGGTGGTGCAGTAGTCGGTGGAGACCAGGTCGCCGGTGGTTTCCTTGCCGGCTTCGTACAGGTCTTCATAGACCAGCCAGTTGCCGGTGCAGGAGGTCAGGAAGTAATCCTTGGCCAGATAAGCTTCACAGACGTAACGGATGGTGTAGTCATCGACTTTGTAGCAGCCGACGGTGGCATCGTAGTCCATGTTCTCGTCGTAGTTCTCGTTGGTCTTGTCGTAGAACAGGTACTCCGCATAATCCGCAGCAAAGTAGTCCTTGTAGTTGTCCCACAGCTCCTTGCCGGAGAAGGGATCATCCTTGGCAGCGCTGTCGAAGACGGTCTCATCGGTGATGGCGACATACTGGGGAACCTCGTTGCCGTCAGCGTCGGTGTAGCCCTGCGCATTGTAGAAGCCATAGACGTCGACGTAGAGCGCCGCACCGGCAGCCAGAGCCTCATCGGGGGTGGCAAAGTCGGCGGAAACGTTGGTCATAACGCTCTTGGTCTTGGAGTAGTAGTACTTGTTGCCGCCCGCAACCGCAGACTCGCCGTCATAATAGAGGTTGGCGCGGTAGTTGAGCATATCGGGGTTCAGGAGCTGCTTCATGGAGTAGATGTAGGTATCCGCATTGATGGGGGTGCCGTCTTCCCACTTCATATCGGGGTTGAGCTTCAGCTCGTAAACATAGCCCTCGGTGACGTCAGAAGCAGTCTTGCCCTCGGGGAGATTGACGTTGTATTTGGTCAGGTCGTCCTGATGGTCGGCGGTGACGTCCTCAACGGAAGTCGCGGCCTCGTAGATCCACTGGTAAACACCGTTTTCGGAGTCCAGAATGGACATGGTGGCGAGAGGGGTGGACAGGTAGGACTGAATGGCGTCATCAGCGTTGGTTTCCCAGGTATGGGGGTTCCAGTTGTTGCCCAGAGCAGTGCTATACGTATTGTAGGTATAGCTGGCCGGAGCGGCATCAGTGCTCTGAGACGCGTCGCTGCTGCTGGGAGTAGAAGAGGACGGGGTGCTGCTTCCGCCATTGTTGCCGCAGCTTGCGAGAACAGAAGCGCCCATCAGCACGGCCAGAAGCAGAGCGAATGTCTTTTTCATGTTTTTACCTCCTTAACATTTCCTATGAAAACGGACGGCGGTCCGAAACATAGTCACGCTGCAAAATTCCGGATTCATGCAAGTTTCAGAATCGAAAGGTGCATCTTGCAAAACCGGCAGAATTGCCATTTTTGCACCCGTAAATTTTACCGTTATATTATAGCATAGATACACGGTCAGATTCAAGAGTTTTTTGCTCTTTTTTTGAATAATTTACGATTTTGCCGAAAGCCGCCGGACAGGCTTCCGCTGTCTTGTATATTTTAAAGGGTGGGCAAGAACAAATTTTATGTTCTGTTTCCGACAGAAGGACGTTTTTTGTTCGGAAGGATCTGACGCCTGCCCGCTTTTCAGAAACACCGGAGGGCAAATTGTCCGCCCCAGCCGGGATTTCCGTCCGAACAAATGGAAAAAAATGCAGAAACTATACAGTTCCGCCAAATTTTTTTCAATTCCGGTGATTTGTCAGAACCTGCGGAATCCGCCGGAATTCTGCCTGCCGCGCACACTTTTCGGAGCAAAAACGAAGGTTTGTTAACCCGGACTTTCGTTTTCTCCCCCGGAAAAACCGCAAAAAATCCGCGGCAGGACCCACGGGTCCCGCTGCGGATTTTCCGGACGTGTTACTGCCCGCTGCTGCTTTTCACCCGCAGCCGAGCGATGGCTCTGGCCAGGGTCATCTGGGCCATGTGGTACTCCCGGATGCTCTGCTTCTGGAGCATGGCCTCCTTGGCGGCGTCGGCAGCCTGCCGGGCCTTCAGGGCGTCGATGTCCTCGGGGCGCTCGGCGCTGTCCACCAGGACCAGGACCTCGTTGTTCTCCACCTTGACCATTCCCGAGGAAACGGCGGCGATCTTCGTCTCCTCCCCGGGGATGCGGTAGAGCATTTTCCCGGGGATTACGGCGCTGATGGCGTTGCTGTGCCCCGCCTGGATGCCGTACTGACCCTCGGGGGTGGGGACGATCAGCGACTCGCACTCCCCGTCGTAGAAGGTGTGGGAGGCCGCCAGGATGTGGACCTTGAAGCTTCTCATAGCTGTCCCTCGGCTTTCAGCTGGTCGGTGCGGCGCTTAACGTCGTCGATGGTGCCGACATTATAGAAGGCCGCCTCCGGGTACTCGTCCATGGCGCCGTCCAGAATCTTCCGGAAGCCCCGGATGGTCTCGCTTAAAGGAACGTAGACCCCGGGGATGCCGGTGAACTTCTCCGCCACATGGGTGGGCTGGGAGAGGAACCGCTGGATTTTCCGGGCTCGGCTGACGGTCTGCTTGTCCTCCTCGCTGAGCTCGTCCATGCCCAGAATGGCGATGATGTCCTGGAGCTCGTTGTACTTCTGGAGGACCTCCTGGACCTGCCGGGCGGTGTCGTAGTGCTCCTGCCCCACCACGCTGGCCTCCAGAATCCGGGAGGTGGAGGCCAGGGGGTCCACTGCCGGATAAATGCCCTGCTCGGCGATTTTCCGGCTCAGAACCGTGGTGGCGTCCAGGTGGGTGAAGGTGGTGGCCGGGGCCGGGTCGGTCAGGTCGTCGGCCGGGACATAGACCGCCTGCACCGACGTAACGGACCCGCTCCGGGTGGAGGTGATCCGCTCCTGGAGCGCGCCCATTTCCTCGGCCAGCGTGGGCTGGTACCCCACCGCGGAGGGCATCCGCCCCAGAAGGGTAGACACCTCGCTGCCCGCCTGGACAAAGCGGAAGATGTTGTCGATAAAGAGCAGCACGTCCTTATGCTGCACGTCGCGGAAATACTCCGCCATGGTCAGACCGGACAGGGCCACCCGCATCCGGACGCCGGGGGATTCGTTCATCTGGCCGAAGACCAGGGCCGTTTTGTCGGAAACGCCGCTTTCCCGCATTTCGTTCCAGAGGTCGTTGCCCTCCCGGCTCCGCTCGCCGACGCCGGTAAAGACGGAATAGCCGCCGTGCTCCATGGCCACGTTGTGGATCAGCTCCTGAATCAGCACGGTCTTGCCCACGCCTGCGCCGCCGAACAGGCCGATCTTGCCGCCCTTGGGATAGGGCTCCAGCAGGTCGATGACCTTGATGCCGGTTTCCAGGACCTCTGCGGCAGGCTGCTGATCGGCAAAGCCGGGAGCCTTCCGGTGGATTTCCCAGGTCTCGGTAGTTTCCGGCAGCGGCTCCTGGCCGTCAATGGGCTGGCCCAGGACGTTGAACATCCGCCCCAGCGTGGGATCTCCCACAGGGACCCGGATGCCCTTGCCGTCAGCCTCTACAACCATGCCCCGGGACAGGTTTTCGCTGGCCCCCAGCAGGACGCAGCGCACCCGGTCGCCGCCGATGTGCTGCGCGACCTCCATGACCCGCGTTTCGCCCTTGACGGTAACGCGGAGGGCTTCCTTGATCCTAGGCAGATGGCCTGCGGGAAACTCGCAGTCGATAACCGGCCCGGATATGGCCGTGATCTTTCCGTTTTGCGTATTCACAGCGTCCACGCCTCCTCCTCATGTTTTTTCTGAATCTTTCGCTTCTGCGCCTTGGCGCCGGAGGAGATCTCGGTGATCTCCTGGGTAATGGCCGCCTGGCGGAGCCGGTTGTACTCCACCGACAGGGTGGACAAAATCTTATCGGCGTTCTGCCCGGCGGAGTTCATGGCCGACATCCGGGCGTTCTGCTCGCTGCAGAAGCTGTCCACCAGGGCGCTGTAAATGTAGCCGGAAACGTAGCTGGGGATGATGTTGTCCAGCACCTCCCCCACCGACGGGGTGAACTCAAAGGGGGTCTTGACCTCCTTCTCCGTGGGGTTGGATGCGAAGGTTTTCCGGTGGAAAGGCAGCAGCCGCTCCGCCCGGGCCTCCTCGGACATGCCGTTTTTCATATCGGTGTAAATGACGAAGATTTTCTGCACCTTGCCCTTGTTGAACAGCTCCAGAAGGATCTCGCTGATCTCCCGGGCCCGCTGCATGGTGGGATTCTGAGCCGTGTACAAAAAACTCCGGGACACCCGGATGCCGTGGCGGGCAAAGTACTGCCGCCCATATTCGCCAACGACGAACAGCTTGGTGTCCGGATGCTGAGAAAGCATCTTTTCCGCTTCCCGGAGAACGTTCTGGTTGTACATTCCGGCCAGGCCCTTGTCCGCGGTGATCACCAGGCAGGCATAGGTGCCGTTCAGGGCGGGTTCATCCTCACCGGGATAAAAATACCGGCTGTCCACATCCTGAACCGTGCGGAAGATCCGCTTGATCTCGCCCTTAATGGCCTCAAAATAAGGCCGGGTCTTATCCAATTCCGCCTTGGCCTTCCGCATTTTTGTGGAGGCGATGAGATACATGGCGTTGGTGATCTTCTGGGTATCCCGGACGCTTTTGATGTGGCTTTTCAGTTCTTTTGTGCTTGCCATACCCGTCGCCTCAGCTTTCGGTCCTGGCGACAAAGCCCTTGGCAAATTCCAGCAGCGCCTTCCGGTCGTCATCGGAGGTCTGACCGGTGCGGTCAATGCGGTCGCAGAGGTCTGGGATCTCACTATGGGCGGCATCCAGCAGCCCCCGGCTCACCTCCGGAACTCGTCCGGCCTCGACTCCGGCAAAGACATGCCCCAGCGCCGCCGTCAGCAGGAGCACCTGCTCGTGCTGCTTGTATGGATGGTACTGATTCTGGCGCAGCAGCCGCATCAAGCCCTGGCCGTAGCGGAGCTGCCGCTTGGTGGTCTCGTCCAAATCGCTGGAAAACTGCATGAAAACTTCCATTTCCCGATACTGGGCCAGATCCAGACGGATGGCCCCCGCCGCGGTCTTCATGGCCTTGGTCTGGGCCGCGCCGCCTACACGGGAAACGGAAAGGCCCACGTTGACCGCCGGGCGCTGTCCTGCGTGGAACAGGTCGCTTTCCAGAAAGATCTGGCCGTCGGTGATGGAGATGATGTTGGTGGGAATGTAGGCGGAAACGTCCCCCGCCTGGGTCTCTACGATGGGAAGGGCCGTCATGCTGCCGCCGCCCAGGGCGTCGGACAGGTGGGCCGACCGCTCCAGCAGCCGGGAGTGGAGGTAGAAAACGTCGCCCGGATAGGCTTCCCGCCCGGGAGAGCGCTCCAGCAGAAGGCTCAGGGTCCGGTAGGCGATGGCGTGCTTGGAAAGGTCGTCATAGACGATGAGCACGTCCCGGCCCCGGTGCATGAAGTACTCGCCTAAAGCGCACCCGGCGTAAGGGGCGATATACTGCAAAGTAGCCGAGTCGCTGGCCGTGGCGTTGACCACGATGGTGTACTCCAGGGCCCCCTGGCGGCGGAGATTCTCCACTAGCTGGGCCACCGAGGACGCCTTCTGGCCGATGGCCACATAGATGCAGACGGTGTCCTTGCCCTTCTGGTTCAGGATGGTGTCCAGGGCGATGGCGGTCTTGCCGGTCTGGCGGTCGCCGATGATCAGCTCCCGCTGGCCCCGGCCGATGGGGAACATGGAGTCGATGGCCAGAAGGCCGGTCTCCATGGGCTTGTTGACGGGCTGCCGCTCAATGATGCCGGGGGCGGGATTTTCCATGGGATAATAGCCCTCGGCGCTGATCTCGCCTGCGCCGTCCACGGGGTCGCCCAGGGCGTCCACCACCCGGCCCAGGAAGCCCTCGCCTACGGGGATGCCGGCGGTCTTTTTGGTCCGGCGGACGGCGCTGCCCTCGACGATCTCGCTTTCATCGCCGAAGATGACGCAGCCGATCTCCGTTTCCCGCAGGTCCAGAATCATGCCCTTGATCCCACATTCAAAGAGGAGAATCTCGCCGTACTCCGCGCCGCTGAGGCCGCTGACCGTGGCGATGCCGTCGCCTACGGTGAGGACCGTACCGGCCTCCTCCACCGACGGGACCGGCTCGAAGCTGTTGATGGTCTCCCGGATCAGGGGCATCACGTCGCCGTGGGAATGGATGGCCTCGGTGATCTTATCCTTGAGCTGGCGGCCCTTGCCTTCCAGGCTCCAGTCGAAGACCTCGCAGGCGGCGCCGCTGCGGGGGTCGGTGCCCAGCTCGATGCGGAAGCCGTCCCGGACATGGCGGTCCTCCTTCCACACCACCCGGAAGGGCTTCTGCCGGGTCTTTTCCAGGTAGCGGCGGAGCCGTTCCTTTTGCTCCCCGGTGGGTTCTTTGCTGCTGTACAGGCGGGCTTCGACCTCATTCTGCCTGATCTCGCGATCCGTCATCGGTCAGTCCTCCTTTTCCGCCTTGTCTAAGAAATCGTTGAGCGGGTCCGCCCCGGCGGAGACCAGCATTTTGTCAATGGCGGCGGAGACCATGGATTCGATCTCCGCGTTGGCCTCGGAGAGGACCTTTTCCTTTTCGCTTTCCGCCTCCCGCTGGGCCCGGGCCAGGATGGCCTGGCGCTCCTTTTTGGCTTCGGCCAGCTGTTCCGCCGCAGCCTGCTCCGCGGATTCCAGGGCCTTGCGCTTCAGCTCAGCGGCCTCGGCCTCGGCGGTTTCCAGGTGCTGAGCATACTGACGCTGAGTCTCCTCGGCCTCCGCCTTTTTGGCGTTGGCGGCAGCGTCCATGTCGGCGTAATACGCCTTGCGTTTTTCCATAAACGCCTTGACGGGTTTATAAAGCAGCAGATACAGCCCTCCCGCTAGGATCAGGAAGTTGAAAAGATGCAGGAGAATCTGCTGCCAATCGATATTCAGTGGGACTCCCATGGCGCTGCCTCCTTACAGGACAAAGATGATCAGAATGGCGATAATCAGGGCGTAAATGACGACGGTTTCGATGAACACCAGGCCCAGCATCAGGCTGGTCCGGATGCTGCCCGCGGCTTCGGGCTGGCGGGAAATGCCCTCGGAGGACTTGCCGATAGCGATGCCCATGCTCAAGGCGGCGGCAGCGGCGGCGACGCCTACGCAGACGGCGGCGGCAGCGGCCTTGCTCCCGGTGGTGGAGCCTTCCTCCTGGGCGGTCTCCTCGGCCTGGACCGACACGGCGACGGGGGCGGCGGCGTCATCCTTGGACGAAGCGGCGAAAACCGTCAGGCCGCAGAAGGTGCAGAACAGCAGTGCAAGGACTCCCAGGGCGATGATTCTTTTGTTGATCTTTTTCATGATAATTACCTCCGTTTTTGGGTTCTATTTGGGTTTGCATTGGGTGCGGTTTGGGTGGCATTGGGGTCATGTCCGGGTTCTCCCCGGCGGGGTCAGTTGACCCACCGGGAAGGGATTGCCGGTCATGCCGACTCATCGTTTTGGAACAGGGCATGGAGTAAAGGAATGGGGTTCCTGACCGCCAGGCTCTGAATGATGGGATCATGAAACTGACTCTGCTGCCGGTAGGGCAAGGGGCAGGCCGATGGAATATTAGTCGGCCCAGTTACCGGCAGGCGCCGGACAGGTTCGGTGCAAATCGGGTTGTTCCAGGGCCCTCCTGACGGAGTCTAGGAACCCCGCAGGAAAGGGTCAGGCTGCCTGAAGCCAGACTCCCTGACGGGAGTCAGGCCCGGTTGGACTGCTTGGGGGACTTTTTCGGTTTCTTTTTGGCGGGCTCTGTGACTTCGCCGTAGAAAAGGGCGGTGAGCATGGTGAGGACGTAGGTCTGGATCAGGGCATGGAGCAGGGTGAACATGACGCCCACGGCCACCGGCAGGACAAAGCTCAGGCTGATGGAATAGTAGACCAGCTCCGTTACCAGCAGACCGCTGAGCAGCGCGCCGAAAAGCCGGAAGCTCATGGAAATGGGCAGAGAGAAGTCCTTCAGGGTCAGGCCGATGCCCTTGACGCCGTTGCCTGCGATGCCGCCGGACATGATGACCAGGTAGGAAAGGCAGCCTAGGGCGATGGCGGCGTTGATATCGGAAAGAGGCGCCGGAAGGGACATGGACACGCCGTTGGTATTCACTGCCTGGAGGCCGAACAGCTCAAAGAGGGTCCCCATGAAGATATAAGTTCCGGCAGCAAAGACGTAAGCGCCCAGGAAGCCGTTGCGGTGGGGGCTGTTGCTCTTGGCCAGGTTGTCGAAGAAGTCCACCAGCTCCTCCAGAACCAGCTGGAATTTCCCGGGGATGATTCGGAACCGGGGAATGACGAATATCCGGATCAGGGCCGCCGCGGCAAGGAGCAGGCCCGTTACCGTCACGGCCGAGACCAGGGCCGGATTGACCTCTTTCAGGCCGAACAGGCGGATCTTATTCTCCCCATGGAGGACGGCGTCCCGCATGGTGGTCTGGATGGACTCCTTCTCGCCGCTGCCGCCTCCCACAAGGAAGACGCCCGCCAGGGTCAGCAGCAGCAAGGTGATCCACACAGCGAGGAAAATCCCCCGCTTTTTCTTGCTCATTCTAACACCTCATTTTCTATTTTCTTTCCGGCACGAACATCATGCCGAAACTGACCGACAACAATATACAGCAGACCCAGACGGCCTTGCAGCCCAGGGCCAGGGTCAGGACGCTGCCTGCTCCCGCGCCGACGCCGAAGACCAGGATGACGCCGAAGTAGGTCAGGGCCTTCTGGAGGATCACCTTGTCCCTGACCCGGAAGTAGGCGCAGAGGGCTTCCATCCCGGAGCGGAGGTTGCCGATGCACATGGTGCTGGCGTAGGCGTGGCCCCGGACTTTATGGAAGGTCTGGACCTGCATGGCGCAGACAAAGGAGACCAGGGCGTTGGCCAGGGGCTCCACGGCAGGCGGGAGGAAGCCCACCCCGAACAGCAGGATGATCTCGCAGAGGAGGATGATCTGCCGCCAATGGAGCTTCTCATAGGTCTTGAGCCGGATGTGGACGACCTCCGCCACGGCGGTGCCCACCAGGAAGGAGAGGACCGGGACGAGATACTTGAGGACTGCCGCCCACTCCCGCTGGAAAAGGGCCGTACTCATCAGCACCACGTTTCCCGTCTGGGCGTTGGCGAAGACCCCGCCCCGGCAGATATAGGTGTAGGCGTCCTGGAAGCCGCCGGACAGGATAATGAACACCGCGGCCCGGAAGCTGTCGGACATCTGGCCCTGAAAGGGCTTAATGGCTCGCATGTCGTCCCCTCTTTTCCGGGAAGGTGAAGACAAAAGCCGTATAGGAAAGCATGAATCCCAGGGTGAACAGCAGCGGCACCACGAGGCTAGCTCCGGCGAAGCACGCCGCCAGAATCCCACAGAGGAATCCCACGGCGAAAATCGCCGCAAGAAGGCGGCAGCGGCCAAGGTTTCCCTCCTCGCCTCTGGCCAGCCGCAGCGTCAGAAAAAACGCCGCAGCGTCAAAAAACACGCCCATACCGATTTCAAACAGCAGTTCCATTTTTACGCCCTCTCTTTCAGGATTTTTTCGATACTGACCAGCTTGGTGCTGAGGCACAGGACCTGGATTGCCTGGCGGACCTCCTCCTCCGAGACGGAGGCGGGAGCCACCACGATGTTCCGGTCCTCTGGATCGCGGCCGTAGGGGTAGGCGGCGCCGGGGGGCGCAAGGGTCACGCCGGATTCCCGGCACATTTTGATAACGCTCCGGGCGCAGCCGGGCAGGGTGTTGAAGGAAAGGGAATAGCCGCCCTTGGGGCTGGTCCAGTCGGCGATGCCGGCGCCCTCCAGCTCTGCGGAAAGGGTCTGGGCCGCCGCGTCGAATCTGGGCTTTACAATGGCGGCGTGCTTTTTCATGTGGGCCGCCAGGCCGGCGCTGCCTTTGAAAAACCGGGCGTGGCGCAGCTGGTTCAGCTTGTCCGGCCCCATGACGGCGAACCGCAGGAAGGAGCGGATGTCGATGAGGTTGGCCGGGCTGGCCGCCACGGCGGAAATCCCCGCGCCGGGGAAGGTGATGCGGCTGGTGGAGCAGAAGGCGTAGACCAGGTCGGCGCTGCCTGCCCTCTCGCACTCCGTCAGGATGTCCGGGATTTCGGCGCAGCGGCCGTCGAAGCAGTGGACGCAGTAGGCGTTGTCCCAGAAGATCCGGAAGTCCTCGGCGGCGGGCCGCAGCCGGGCGAACCGGCGGACCACGGCGCTGCTGTAAACGGCTCCGGTGGGGTTCTGGTACTTGGGCATACACCAGATGCCCTTGACGCTGGGGTCCCGGACCCAGTGCTCCACGGCGTCCATGTCCGGGCCGTCGGGACCCATGGGGATGGGGATCAGCTCAAAGCCGAAGTGCTCCGTAATGGCGAAGTGGCGGTCGCAGCCGGGGACGGGGCAGAGAAATTTCCGGTCCCGGACCTCCTGCCAGGGCTTTCCGCCGCAGATGCCGTCGGTCATGCCGTGGCTGATCAGCTGGTAAATAAAGGAAAGGCTGCTGTTGCCGCTGATAATGGTCCGGGCGGAGTGGGTGCCCATCATGTGCCCTAAGAGCCGCCGGGCCTCGGGGATGCCGTCCAGGCTGCCGTAGCTGCGGCAGTCCTGGCCGTTTTCGCTGTCCAGGATGCTGCGGTGGTCCAGGACGTCCAGGATGGGAAGGGAGAGGGCCAGCTGCTCCGGGGAGGGCTTCTCCCGGGAAAGGTCCAGGGAGAGGCCCTGTTTCTTCAGAAGGTCCAGCTGTTTCCGGCACCGATCTCCTTCGCGCAGCAGCGAATCGGTGTCCGCTGCGGTGTACTCCATACGACCACTCCCCCGATAATATGCGGCGGTTTGCTTGACTTTTCCCAGCGGTTTTATTATAATTCTTGTGTCGGCATATGTAAAATGTATGCTTTATATAGTTACCATGCAGGAGCGATATGGCAGAGAGGTATAAAAATGTACATCAGTTACGACTATTACCGGGTATTTTACTACGTTGCCAAGTACGGGAACGTCACCCAGGCGGCGAAGCTGCTGCTGAACAACCAGCCGAACCTGACCCGGACCATCAAAAGTCTGGAAACGGAGCTGGGGTGCGCCCTGTTTTCCCGGAGCAATCGGGGAATGAAGCTGACGCCGGAGGGAGAGCGGCTGTTCAACCACGTCCGCATCGCCTTTGAGCAGATCGAGGCCGGGGAGGCGGAGCTCACCGAGAGCCGGAACTTACAGTCCGGGATGATCTGCGTGGCGGCCAGCGAGGTGGCCCTGCGCTGTCTGCTGCTGCCGGTGCTGAAAAAATACCGGCTGCGGTATCCGGGCATCCACATCCGGATCAGCAACCACACCACGCCCCAGGCCGTGGCCGCCCTGCGGGAGGGTACGGCGGACATCGCCGTGGTGACAACACCGTCGGTCCACTCCGCCTCCCTGACCGAAACGCCGGTGCGGCCGGTCCGGGAAGTGCCGGTATGCTCGCCGTACTTTTCCGAGCTCATCGGCAAGGAGGTGCTGCTGGCTGATCTGCTGCGATTCCCCCTGATCTCCCTGGGGGAGGACACCAAGTCCTTCCAGTTTTACTCTTCCCTGTTCGCGGCCCACGGGCTGTCCTATCAGCCGGACATCGAAGCCTTTACGGCGGACCAGATCCTGCCCATGGTGGAGGCCGATCTGGGGGTGGGGTTCATTCCGGAGGAGTTTTTGCACAAAAACGACAACGTCCGGGTCATCTATCTGAAGGATACGATCCCGGAGCGGGACATTGTTCTGGTCAAACGAAAAGGCCAGCCCCTCAGCGTCGCCGCCAAGGAGCTGGAGCACATGATCCTGGAGCAGAGAGGGCGTTGAGAAACCCGCCTCCGGCGCCTGGGGCGTCGGGGGCGGGTTCTGTTGGCTTCGGAAACCACCGGCTATGCCGGTGGAGGTACCCCGTAAAAAAGCTTTAGCTTCAAGCATCGAGCGAAGCGAGCCGGGAATAACACCCCAGCAAATTCGTATGCACTCGATAAAAACGACTAATGCCCGTTTACGGGCGGCGGAGCATTTGATGCAAGTGAAAAATCGTTCAGTGCATCTTTAGATGCTAGCCGGTAAAAAGCCCTTCTAGGGCTTAATCAAGCCGCCGGCTTAACCGACGGTCATGACTACATTTCGGTTTCGTGGGCTTCCTGAATGTCCGGGTGGACGGAGAGGATGGGCTTGACGTCCTTATGATGGACCACGCGGTCCACGTAGTTTTTGGTGATCTTATGGACCAGTCCGGAGAGGACCACCACGCCCACCAGGTTGGGGAGCATCATCAGGCCGTTGAAGGTGTCCGAGATGTCCCAGGCCAGGGAGGAGGTCATGACCGCGCCGGAGATTACCATGAGGACGAAGATGACCCGGTAGATTTTCAGGCCGGTCTTGCCGCTCAGGTACTCCACGGCCTTGCTGCCGTAGTGGGACCAGCCCAGCACCGTGGTGAAGGCAAAGAGGAACATGCAGATGGCGATGAATTTCTGGCCGATGCCCGCAACGCTGAACACCGAGTTGAAGGCCGCGCCCACCAGGGTGGCGTCGGTGACGCCCTCCAGGGCGATCTTGCCGGTGTTCAGGTCGTAGACGCCGGAGGTCAGGACCACCAGGGCGGTCATGGTGCAGACCACGAAGGTGTCCGCGAAGACCTCAAAGATGCCCCACATGCCCTGCTTCACCGGCTCCTTGACGTTGGAGTTGGAGTGGACCATGACCGAGGAGCCCAGGCCCGCTTCGTTGGAGAAAACGCCCCGTTTGAAGCCCTGGGTCATGACGGTGCTGATGATGTAGCCGATGCCGCCGCCCATGGCCGCGATGGGCTTGAAGGCGGTGACGAAAATGGCCTTGAAGGCCGGGAGGATGTAGGCGTAGTTGACGCCGATAATCACCAGGCTGCCTGCCACGAAGAGGACCACCATGAAGGGCACGATCTTCTCCGCCACGGCGGCGATGCGCTGGAGGCCGCCCAGGACAATCACCGCCACCAGGGCCATGAGGAACAGGCCGATAATCAGGGAGTAGAGGGTCACGCCGCCGAAGAGGGTGACGTTGGCCAGGGCGGGGATGGAGAAGGCGGACTCGATATTGGCCACGATCTTATTGACCTGGCCCATATTGCCGATGCCGAAGGAGGCCAGAATGGCGAAGATGGCAAAGAGAACGGAGAGGACCTTGCCCAGGCCCTTGCAGCCCTTTTTGCTGCCCAGGCCGTCCCGGAGGTAGTACATGGCGCCGCCGGACCACTCGCCGTCGGCGTTGCGCTGGCGGTAATAGATGCCCAGGACGTTCTCGGAAAAGTTGGTCATCATGCCGAAGAAGGCGGCGACCCACATCCAGAACACCGCGCCGGGTCCGCCGATGACGATGGCCGCCGCCACGCCGGCGATATTGCCAGTGCCGATGGTGGCCGCCAGGGCGGTACACAGGGCCTGGAAGGGTGAAATGGCCGATTTGTCCCTATGATGGCCGATGACGTCCTTATGGAACAGACTGCCGATGGTGTGCTTCATCCACAGGCCGATATGGGTCACTTGGAAAAAGCAGGTCACAACGGTGGTGAGGATGCCCGCCGCAATCAGCAGCCAGACACCGGTTTTAGTCCAGATAAAGCCGTTGATCACGTCGTTTATCTGGGCCACTTTGTCGAAAAAGGCTTCCATGATCTCAGATCCTTCCGAATAAAAATACAAAAAACCGGGGGCGGCGCAGTTCACGCCGTTCCCGGTAAAATTCCGAATATGCGCGGAAAACCGCTGGTTCCCGCGTTTGCTTCCTATCCGTCCTTTTGCCTGAGAGATTAGGCGTAAGCCTTGCACCTTCGGCACCTGCGCAAGTATGAAACCGGCAGGCTTCTCCAGATATGCCATCCATCCGCAGTCATCATCGAAAACGAAACCTGAGAGTGTTACCCCTTGGGAAAGGCTGACGCCTAATTTCCTGCGGACTTCTGCTGGCAATATGAAATTATGAATTTATTATACGAGTTTCAACGGGATTCGTCAAGGGGCTTTTGCAAAAAAATTCATGTTTATTCAAAAATTCCGAAACAGTCCGCAAAATCAAGTTTTCGGTCCAGCCTTTTTCAAAAGGCTGGCGGGTGGAGGGCAGAGCCCTCCTCGCTTTCCGCAGAAAGCGAAACTCTTGTCCCGCCGCGCCTCGGGCGCGACCCAAAAAGAAGGAAAGGCGGCCCGCAGGCCGCCCGCGGATGTCCCCGCGGCCGCAATTTCAAAGAAATTGCGGCATGACCCACCCCTACTGAATCCAAAGCGAAAAGCCGCGCCAGCGAGTTGAAGCGTTTCTGCGTTTCTTCTCACTGGCGCGGGTTTTGTTTGTGGGCGGGTTTTGCAGGACTGCGTCCTGCGGGGAACCCCTTGATAGGGTTCCCCTTCGCAAAAACGTCCCACCGGGACGTTTTTGCTGCCCTTCCTGATCTTTTGGGATCATTTGGGGGTGTTTCGCCCTCTGCGGAGGGCGACTTAGGGGCTTTGCCCTTAAGAACCCCACCAGCCTTTTGGAAAAGGCTGGACCGAAAACTTGGTTTTTTCGCTTGCGGCGTCTATACCAGGCTATTATAGATTCGGCGCAGGTCCTCCAGGACCTGGGGGTGGCCGAAGTCCCGATGGTAGACCAGGCTGATCTCCCGGGTCATTCGGGCGTTTTCGATGGGCACCACCGCCAGGCGGCCGGCTTTCTCGTCCTCCCGGCAGGCGCTGCGGGAGACGATGGAAACTCCCAGGTTCCGGGAGACCAGCTCTTTGATGGTGGCCAGGTTATCCAGCTCCATCATGACGTTGAAGTTCCGGATGCTCTCCGAGTGGTTCAGGAGGTAGCCGTCGAACTGGCTCCGGGTCCCGGCCTCGGAGGAGCGGAGGATGAGCTTTTCGTCCTTCACCTCCTGGAGCATCACCCCGGACCGCCTGGCAAACCGGTGCTCCGGTGAGACGATGAGGCAGAGGTAGTCGGTATCCAGCAGCACGGAGTTGAGACCCGACGCCGGGAGGGGGCCGTCCACCACCGCCAGGTCGGCTTCGTAAAGCTCCAGGGCGGTATAAAGATTTTTTATGGTGTCCGTCATTATGCTTATGTGGGTCTCCGGGTGTTCCAGGCAGTAGAGGGCCACGGCCTGGGGCATCCGGTGCTCGGCCACGGTCTGGGTGATGCCCACGGTCAGGTGGCGGAGCTGCTTGCTGCTGTCCTCGATGGCCTGGCGGGCCTTATTGTACACCGCCATGATCCGCCGGGCGTACTTGATCAGCACCGCGCCCTCGGCGGTGGGGACCAGGGTCCGCTTTTCCATATTGAAGATTCTGATGCCGAATTCTTCTTCCAGCTGGCGCATCTGGCGGCTCACCGCGGGCTGGGTCAGGTGGAGCTCCTCCGCCGCTTTGGTGAAGCTCCCGGCCTGGACCACGGCCAGCAGCGTCCGGACCTTGCTGTCTACCATAAAACCGCCCCTTTCTCCGGTGGGATACGCAAAAGTTATGGATGCCCAAGAAACTATTATTTGATTTTATCACAAGGGGCGGCTATAATCAAGTGGTACTTTACAAGAATTTTACATAAACTTTACTGCAATTTTTCCAAAGGAGGCTTTCCCTTGTTCCACATCGACGCACTTCCCGGCAGCTCCGCCCAGGTGGTCCTTTCTCTGGCGGTGATGCTGTTCGCCGGATTCTTAATGACCCGGCTGACCAAGCTGGTCCGGCTGCCCAACGTTACCGGGTACATTCTGGCCGGCGTTCTCATCGGGCCCTATCTCCTGGACCTGATTCCCCAGAACGTGGTCCAGGGGATGGATTTCGTCACCGACGTGGCTCTGGCCTTCATCGCTTTCGGCGTGGGGAAGTATTTCCGGCTCTCCCGGCTGCGGCAGAACGGGCGGAAGGTGCTGATCCTCACGGTATTTGAGGCTTTGACGGCGGCGGTCGTCATCTTCCTGGTCATGGCCTTTGTGTTCCGGCTGTCCATCCCCTTTTCCCTGCTGCTGGGGGCCATTGGGTCGGCAACGGCCCCGGCTTCCACCATTATGACCATCCGGCAGTACAAGGCCAAGGGGGAGTTCGTGGACGTGCTTTTGCAGATCGTGGCTCTGGACGACGCCGTGGCGCTGCTGGCCTTCAGCGTCTGCGCCGCGGTGGCCCAGGGGATGGAAAGCGGCGGCGCGATCCGGGTCCAGACCGTGGTGCTGCCCATTCTTTACAATCTCCTGGCCCTGGTGGTGGGAGCTCTGGCCGGGTGCCTCCTCCATTGGCTGGTGGGCGAAAACCGTTCCAGCCAGCACCGGCTGGTTCTGGTGGCGGGGATGCTTCTGGCCATCACCGGGATGTGCTCTGCCCTGGACATCTCTCCCCTGCTGGCCTGCATGGTCATGGGGGCAGTGTACATCAACGTCAGCGGAAACAAAAAGGTCTTCAAGCAGGTCAACGGCTTTACCCCGCCCATTCAGCTCCTGTTTTTCGTCCTTTCGGGGATGCGGATGGACCTGACCGCCCTGAAAGCCGCCGGGCTCATCGGCATCGTCTATTTCCTGGTGCGTATCCTGGGGAAATACGCCGGGGCCTGGCTGGGAGCTGTGATCGGCAAGGCCAGCCTGCCCATCCGACGGTACATGGGCCTGGCGCTGATCCCCCAGGCGGGGGTGTCCATCGGTCTGGCGGTGCTGGGCCAGCGGATTCTCCCGGCGGAAAGCGGGGTGCTGCTGTCCACCATCATCCTGTCCTCAGGGGTGCTGTATGAGATGATCGGCCCGGCCTGCGCCAAGGCGGCCATCTTCCTTTCCGGCAGCGTCCCCAAGGCGGAACCGCCGGAGTCTCCGGAACCGCCTTCGGAAACGGCATAAAAAAACCAGCGGTCCCGGACGAATATTGTCTGGGGCCGCTGGGGTCATCGGATGGGAAGGGCGGCGTCGCCGCTGACCTGGATGCGGAGGGCGCTGCGGCGGTTCTGGATTTCCACCTGCTCCACGCTGCCGCCGAACTCGCCGTCCAGGGTCCAGGGGATGGGGGTCTCCGCCAGGAACTCCAGGGTGGGGGTGCGGAAGAAGTAGAGAAGCTCCGGCACCGTTTCCCGCTTCAGCAGGCCGTTGAGGATGGCCTGGCGCTCCAGGAGGTTCCGGGGGTAGCGGACCAGGACCACTTCGAAAAGGCCGTCATTCAGATAGATGTGCTCCTCGGCGAATTTCATCCCCGCCACCGAGGTGGAGTTGGACACCATGCCGTAGAGGAAGTCGCCGGAAAGCTCCTGGTCCCCCCAGCGGACCCGAAGGCGGTAGGGGCTCAGGTCGGGGAGGCGCTTGATGCCCTCGGCGATGTAGGCCAGCTTCCCGAAGACCTGCTTGGACTGCTGGGGCGTCTGGTAGGAAACGTCGGTGAAAGCCCCGAAGGCGGCCACATAGGCGAAATACCGCTCTCCGAACTGGCCGATGTCGCAGTGGAAGGGCACGCCCTCCGCCGCCAGCCGCCCGGCCCTGACCATGTCCTTGGGGATGCCCAGGGAGGAGGCGAAGTCGTTGACGGTCCCCGCCGGGATATAGCAGAAATCCGGCGGCTCCGGACAGCGCATCAGGCCGTTGACGGCTTCGTTGAGGGTGCCGTCTCCGCCGCAGGCCACCAGCATGTCGTAATTTCCGGCGCGGGCGGCGATGTAGTCCGGCAGCTCGTGGGGCTTTTGGGAGGTGTAGACGGAAACGTCGAAGCCGTCCCGGACAAAGCCGTCCACCAGGTCCAGGAAGCAGTCCCGGACCGCGCTTTTTCCGGCGTGGGGGTTCAGGGTAAACAGCAGCTTTCGGCTCATGGGGACCTCCTTACTCTCCGGCGGGTTCGGAGGAGGTTTCCGGCTTCGGGGCCGGTTCCTCCGGGGCGGGGATGATCTGGATGGACAGGAGCACCGACGGGGACTCCGTGATCCGGAGGGCGGTTCCCTTGGAGATGGACGACAGGGTGACGGCCTTGCCGTCGGCGTCCAGGATGGGGCAGTTGTCGTCTACGGAAATGGTCTTTTCCACGCCGGTGGCGGCAAGCTCCCCGGCGTTTGTGACGGACTCCGCTCCCTGGGCGCTGGCCAGGTCCACGGTGACGGAGCCTTCTCCCACGGTGAGCACGAAGCCGTAGGTCTCCTGGGCGGTCTCCCCGCTGGGGACGCTGGGAGACTCTGCCACGGGGCGGGAGGCGGCGACGGCCTGCTCCTCCACCCGCTTCACCGAAGTAACCGCGCCTTTTCCGCAGGAAACCAGCAGAAAACCGGCGGTCAGAAGGGCTGCCGCCTTTTTTACGATCTTCATCTTCCTCAACCTTTCCGGGAAATTTGTTTGTTATTGTTATTTTACCAGAAAAATGTGACGATTTGGTGTCGGAAATCGAAAAAATTCAGGAAAATCCCAAACCTTTTTTCCCGCGCCTTGACCTTGTCCGGGAAACGCGCTATAATGAAGGTAATCGAATTTTGCAGGAGGAATGTTCCATGTCCAAATCGTTTATTGTTGAAACCTCTGCCCGTCACGTCCACGTCACCAAAGAGGCGCTGGCGGTTCTCTTTGGCGAAGGCGCTACCCTGACCAACAAGAAAAACCTCTCCCAGCCCGGCCAGTTCGCCTGCGAGGAGAAGGTCGTCGTCGTGGGACCCAAGGGCGAGATGAAAGCCTCCATCCTGGGGCCGGAGCGCAATGCATGTCAGGTGGAGCTCAGCGCCACCGACGCCCGGACCATCGGCGTTACCGCTCCCGTGCGGGAGTCCGGCGACATTGCCGGTTCCGCGGGCTGCAAGCTGGTGGGACCCAAGGGTGAAGTGGAGCTCTCCGAGGGCGTCATCATCGCCAAGCGCCACATCCATCTGACTCCCGCCGACGCCGCCGAGCTGGAAGTCAAGGACAAAGACGTGGTCTGGGTCCGGGTCAACACCGAGGACCGCAGCCTGATCTTCGGCGACGTGGTCTGCCGCGTCAGCGACAAGTTCGCCCGGGCCATGCACATCGACACCGACGAGTCCAACGCCGCCGGCTGCAAGGGCACCGTGATGGGCGAGATCGTCCGCTTCTGAGAACGAGGTTTCACAAGCAGAGCACCCGGAGTTCCTTCGGGTGCTTCTTCTTTTCAGGAGGATGCCATGGAGATTCTTTATGAGGACCGGGACGCGGCGGTCTGCGTCAAGCCCGTGGGACTGGATTCGGAAAAGGAGGTCCCGGCAGCGCTGACGGAGGCGCTGGGCGGGGACTTCTTCCCCATCCACCGGCTGGACCGGAACGTAGGCGGCGTCATGGTCTTTGCCCGGAACCGGAAAGCGGCCGCCGCCCTCTCCCGGGCGGTCCAGGAGGGGGAGATGGTCAAGGAGTACCTGGCGCTGGTCCACGGGGTCCCGCCGGAGGAAGGGGACTGGACGGATTTGCTGTGGAAGGACTCCGGCAAAAACAAGGTGTTCGTGGTGAAGCGGCTCCGGGGCGGGGTGAAGGAGGCCCGGCTGGAGTTCCGGCGGCTGACGGCCGGGGAGGTCTCCCTGGTGCGGGTCCGGCTCCACACGGGGCGGAGCCACCAGATCCGGGTGCAGTTCGCCAGCCGGGGGTTCCCTCTGGTGGGGGACCACAAGTACGGGTCCCGGGACGAAAAGGCCGCACCCATGCTCTTTTCCTTCCGGCTGACCTTTCCTTTCCACGGGGAGGTGCGGAGCTTTCAGGCTCTGCCGCCCTGGACGGAACTGAAAAGCGCCGCAGAGCTCTGAACTCTGCGGCGCTTTGCTTTTGCGGTCAATCCTCTGCGGGGAGGGCGGCCATGTACTGGGTCATGTAGCTCTTCATCAGGCGGCTGTATTCCTCGGTGTTGCCCTGATGGACCTTCTTGATATACTCGTGGCGGTTGACAATGGTGCCGCTTTTCTGCCGGCCGATGACGTAGACGGCGATGTTGGAGCAGTGGTCGGAGATGCGTTCGATGTTGGTCAGGACTTCCAGGAAGACCAGGCCGGCGTCGATGGTACACTGGCCGCTCTTGAGGCGCTTGATGTGGCGGTATTTCAGGGTGTCCTGCATGGCGTCGATGGTCTCCTCCAGGGGCTCGATCTGGGTGGCCAGAGCCAGGTCGTCGTTTTTCACGGCTTCGTAGGCCATGGCGACGATCTGCTCAACTGCGGCGCAGATGATGTCCAGCTCCTGGATGGCCTTGGCGCTGAAGCGGACGTGTTTGTCGTAAAGGGCTTCGGCCCGCTCCACCAGGTTGATGGCGTAGTCGCCGATGCGTTCGAACTCCACGGTCAGGCGCATGAGGAGGGTGGCTTCCTTGCTCTCCTGGTCGGTGAGCTCGCACTCGCTGACGCGGCTCAGGTAGCTGTTGAGCCGGTCCTCCATGTGGTCGATCTGGTTTTCCGTGGCCTGGATGGTTTCCACGGATTTCCGGTCATACTCCCGGAACAGGGCGTAGGACCGCTGGAAGTTGAACAGGGCGTCCCGGGCCATTTCTTCCAGGACCGAGCGGCTCTGGCTGATGGCGATGGAGGGGGTGGACAGGAACCGCTGGTCCAGGGGGTCCGCGCCGGCCTGGCCATCGGGCTGAGAAGCCTCCTTGATTGTCGGCACATGATCCCGGACCGTCCACTCGGCCAGCCGGGCCAGGCCCTTATAGAAGGGCATCAGGATCGCCGTGGTGATGATATTGAAGAAGGTGTGGAAGTTGGCAATACCGCCCTTGTTAATGGGGCTGTCCCAGAAGGAGAAGCCGATAGCCGCGTTGATGCCGTAGACCCCGGCCAGGAACAGGGCAGTGCCGATGATGTTGAAGTACAGGTGGACCATGGCGGTCCGTTTGGCGTCCCGGTTGGCGCCGATGCTGGACAGGAGGGAGGTCACACAGGCCCCGATGTTCTGGCCCATGATAATGGGAAAGGCCGCTGAAAAGGTGATGGCTCCCGTGGAGGACAGGGCCTGAAGGATACCTACCGAGGCCGAGGAGCTCTGGATGATTGCCGTCACTGCGGTACCCACCAGGACGCCCAGGAAGGGGTTCCGGAAGGCGGAGAAGAGCTGGGCGAAGGCCGGGGATTCCTGCAAGGGGGTCATGGCCGCTTCCATGGAGAACATTCCCTGGAACAGCACGCCGAAGCCCAGAAGAATCTCGCCGATGATTTTCCGAGAAGGCTTTTTGGCGGACATCAGCAAAATGATACCCGCCAGTGCCGCCAGGGGCGCGATGGTGCTGGGCTTGATCCACTGGAGGAGTTTGCCGCCGGTGCCCTCCAGATCGCCCAGGCGGAGGATCTGGCCGGTGACGGTGGTGCCGATGTTGGCACCCATGATGACGCCTACCGCCGACTGGAGCTTCAGGATGCCGGCGTTGACCATGCCTACGACGATGACCGTGGTGACGGAGGAGCTCTGGATCACGGCGGTGACGCCTGCGCCCAGGAGCATTCCGGTAAAGACGTTGCTGGTCAGCTTTTCCAGGGCCTTTTCCACCTTGCCGCCGGAAATCTTTTCCATTCCGCCGGACAGGATGTTCATGCCGAAGAGAAAGAGTGCCAAACCTCCACCCAAACTGATGAAGTTGAAGATACTCATACTGTTCCTCCGTATTCTCGGTTTTTATCGAATCTCGTCATATCGCTGATTCTCATTATAGCATACCCATCTGGCTTTGTATACCGCTCCAGGGAGCCGGAGGAAAGATTTTACCAGAACTTTACACAGTTGGGATGGTTCTTTTGTTTGAGGTAAAGGGCGGATCAAAAAACGGCCCGCCGCGTCTGCGGCAAGCCGTTCCGGAAGGGTCATCTGCCCTTGATGATGGGGGAAATCCGCTTGTAGATGAGGAAGGTGATCCCCACGCTGAGGAGGCCCTTGACGAAGGTGAAGGGGGCGTTGAAGCACCACAGGGCCTGCCACAGGGTTCTGATCCCCGGGGCGATGGCCTGGTACATTCCCAGAATCACGTCCATGGGCATCAGCAGCTTAGCATAAAAGGGGTAGACCAGGAAGTAGTTGATGAACACGCTGACTACGCCCATGATCAGGTCCCCGGCCAGCGCGCCGATGAGGGCGCCCTTGCGGTTCTTCTGCTTTTTGTAAATGAGCCCCGCCGGGAGGACGAAGCAGACTCCCAGGAGGAAGTTGCAGAGCTCCCCGACGCCCATGCTGTACGTAAAGGGCAGGTTCACCAGGTTCTTCACCAGGCAGACCGCCACGCCGCTGAGGGGGCCCATGCTGAAGGCCGCGATCAGCGCCGGGAGCTCGGAAAGGTCCAGCTTGATGAAGCTGGGGACGAAGGGGACGCTGAAGCTCAGGAACATCAGGACGGTGGCCAGGGCCGCCAGCAGCGCCGTCATGACCAGGGTGCGGATGGTGTTTTTCCCGGAGGGGTTCCGGGTGGCAGAGGTGGTGGGTTTCATGATACTTTTCCTTTCTGCGGGGGTCCCGCGGCGGTCGGAGCAGCAAAAACGCCCGCAGAAGCTCTGCGGGCGCAACACGCGAGATCCTGCGGAAATCTTCCGCAGAAAGATGTGTGTTTCTTTCATCCGGACTATAACCGTCGGTACCGGAATTTCACCGGTTCGGCACGCCGTGGCGTGTTCGCGGACTTTCACCGCCGGTGGAGACTTTCACTCCGCCCCGAAACAAGTTGTTGGTGATTGGTTTATTCGTCGCAGCCACAGCCACAGCCGCAGCCGTGGTCATGGTCGTGATCGTCGTCTTCGTCCTCGTCGATGTCCAGGTCGAACTCCAGCTCCTGGCCGCAGTTGGGGCACTTCATCTCGCCCTCGTCCAGCATGGACTCGTCGATATAAATGGTGTTGCCGCAGGTGGGACAGGTGATCTCGTAGGTCTCCTCCTCGTCGCCGCAGCAGCACTCGTCGTCATCCTCGTCGTCGCCGAAAACGACTTCTTCCACGTCGCCCAGGTCCTGATCCAGGACGTCGATGAGCTCGGACATTTCGTCGGTCTCCTCCACGACGTCGGTGAGGGTGGAGGCCAGCTCGTCCAGAACGTCCACAATGGCGTTGAAGACCTTGGTCTCTTTCTTATCGGCTTCCAGCTCCAGGCCGTTCATCAGGCCCTTCAGGTACGCGACTTTTTCCATCAGTTCCATGAAAATACCTCCTTAGAAAAAACGCAGATTTGGGATACCGAAGCGGCTTACGCGCGCTCCATGTACTCGCCGGTGCGGGTGTCCACCCGGATCATCTCGCCCTCGTCGATGAACAGCGGCACTTTGATCTCGGCGCCGGTCTCCAGGGTAGCGGGCTTGGTGGCGTTGGTGGCGGTGTTGCCCTTGAAGCCGGGGTCGGTCTTGGTGACCTGGAGCTCCACGAAGTTGGGGGGCTCCACGCCGAAGACGACGCCCTTGTAGGACAGGACCTTCACCGGGGTGTTCTCCTTGACGAAGCGGAAGCCGTCGCCCAGGTGGGCGCTGTCAATGGCCTGCTGCTCGTAGGTCTCGGTGTCCATGAAGTAGTAAAGGTTCTCGTCGTTGTAAAGATACTCCATATCCCGGCGCTCGATGTACGCTTCCGGGAATTTGGCGGTGGGGTTGAACGTGGTCTCGGTGACGGCGCCGGAGATCACGTTGCGCAGCTTGGTGCGGACAAAAGCCGCGCCCTTGCCGGGCTTCACGTGCTGGAACTCAATGACCTGCATAACCTCGCCGTCCATATCGAAGGTAAGGCCGTTTCGAAAATCGCCTGCTGTAATCATGTAGAAACCTCCATTTTGCTATTCCGCAAGATTTGCGCCGCAGCTTCAGCAGTCTGCGGGGGAAACCGCGCCGACGGTTCCCCTGGGCGCATTTCCATTCCTTTATATTTTACCGTATCTCCGCCCTATTTGCAAGGGCATTTTGTAAATTTTCTGCGATTTCCCCGGACTTTGCCGGAAAAGCCGTCAGATCAGGCGGGAAAGGCCGTCCAGGGCCAGGATGTAGCTATATTTTCCGAAGCCGCAGATCTGTCCGGCGCAGATCGGGGCGATGACCGACGTGTGGCGGAACTCCTCCCGGCTGTGGATGTTGGACAGGTGGACCTCAATGCAGGGAATCCGGATGCCGGCGATGGCGTCCCGGATGGCGATGGAGTAGTGGGTGTAGGCTCCCATGTTGGCCACCACCCCGTCCACCTCATGGCGGACGGCCTGGAGCTTGTCGATGATCTCCCCCTCGCAGTTGGACTGGTAGATTTCGCAGTCGAAGCCCAGGGCCTCGGCGTGGGCCCTGATCTCGGCGTTGATGCTTTCGAAGCTCTCCTTGCCGTAGATGCCGGGCTCCCGCTCCCCCACCAGGTTGATGTTGGGGCCGTGGATGACCAGAACTTTTTTCTTCATGGTATCATTCCTTTCTTGTCCGGGCGTCCCGGTAGTGCTCCGCCATGGAACGGGCGTCCTCGGCCTGGGTCCCGGCGGACTCGCAGATGAATCGGGGCGACCAGTCCCGCCGGGCGATCTCCTCCATCAGGGGCTCAAAGTCCGGGCCGTAGAGGGTGTCGGCGAAGGTCAGGTGGGCCTTCTCCCCGCCCTTTAAGGTGTACGCGATCTTGGAAAAGTGGGCGTGGAACCGGCTGGCCCGGTTCCGGCCCAGAACGTTTTCCATTTGGTCCAGGAGGGCCGCGTAGTCCGCCTGGCTCCGGATGCTGCCGAAGGTCCGGGCGTTGAGGTGGCCGAAATCCACACAGGGCAGGAGCCGCTCGTCGGCGGCGCAGAGGGCCAGGACCTCGGAAAGGGTCCCCAGCTGGTTCACCTTGCCCATGGTCTCCGGGCAGACCGTAATGTCGGAGAGCCCCAGGCGGTCCAGCTCCGCCAGGGCCAGGCTCAGGGTGTCCCCGGCCAGGGAGAGGGCCTCCTCCCTGGAGATTTTCCCGCAGGAGCCGGTGTGGACCACGATGCGGTCCCCGCCCATGATCCGGGCGGCCCTGGCGGTGTCGGCGATATAGCCCACGGAGTTCCGGCGCTTTTCCTCCTCGGTGGAGGACAGGGAGATGTAGTAGGGGGCGTGGACGCTGAGGGCGATGTCCGCCCTTTCCGCCGCCGCTTTCAGGGCCAGAAGGTCCGCTTCCACGTACCGGACGCCCCGGCCGCACTGGTACTCGAAGGCGTTCAGGCCGAAGGTTTCCAGGTAGGCGGGAATCTCCGGGGTCTTTTTGAAGCCCATGGCCGTGAAGCTGTCCGGGCGGCCTGCCGGGCCGAAGCGTGCGCTCACTGCCGCCCCTCCTTTTTCTTATACCGCCGGATCAGGGGTCGTTCCAGCCGTCTGCGGAGCTTGAAGGACCGGGTGGTCTCCAGCTGGTAGGGCTCCACCAGCACCGTGGGAATCCCGGCCAGGTTGCCGCAGATCATATCGGTGAAAATCTGATCGCCGATAAGAACCGTTTCCTTCCGGCGGAGTCCCCAGCGCTTGCAGGCCCGGACGGCCCCGAAGGGCAGGGGTTTTCCCGCAAAGGAGACGAATTCCAGGCCCAGGAGCCGGGCGAAGGGCTCCACCCGGCTGCGGTAGTTGTTGGAAAGGATGGCCAGCCGGAGCCCCGCGGCCTTCATAGCGGCGATCCACTCCGGGACGCCCTGGGCCGGGACCGGGTTGCCGTGGGTGGTCAGGGTGTTGTCCACGTCCAGGATGATGGCGCGGACGCCCTTTTTCATGAAAAACGACACCGGCAGGTCGGTGACGTGCCGGGCCAGATAGCGGGGCCGAAACAGCGGCATAGTTCCTCCTTGAGAAAACGAAAAAGCGAGCGAAAAACGCCCGCTTTTATCTACAACGATACTAGGTCCGGATGGCCGGGCCGTCAAAACGCTGTAACACGTAATTATTTAAATTTACGTTTCCGAGCAGCCTCAGATTTCTTTTTGCGTCTGACAGAAGGCTTCTCGTAATGCTCTCTTTTGCGCACCTCAGCGAGGACGCCAGACTTGGCGCAAGAGCGTTTGAAGCGTTTCAGCGCATTGTCCAGAGACTCGTTGTCTTTGACTCTGATTTCCGACATTCTATTCCCTCCCTTTGCCGAGCGGCAGAGGTCTAAAGGCTGTTCTGCCGCTTCCTTACAAACGACCTCTTTCCGTGAAGCCACGGAAGTCTGCAAAGCCGCAAGGCAAACCAGCATTTGTATCTCCTATTATATAGCACTCCACCCCGGAATGTCAAGGGATTTTCGTGAGTTTTTCCAAATCTGTCAAAAAGTTTTCCGGAGGGCCGGGAAAACTCCCGGGGCCCTCCGGAGGGATGTCATTATTTCACTACCAGATTGACCAGCTTGCCCTTGACGTAGAGCTCCTTGACCACGGTCTTGCCTGCGATCTCCGCCGCGACCTTGGGGTCGGCCTTGGCCAGGGCGATGGCGTCGGCGCTCTGGATGTCGGCGTCTACGGTGAGCTTGGCGCGGATCTTGCCGTTGACCTGGGCCACGATCTCCACGGTGGCCTCCTTGCACTTGGCCTCGTCCCAGGTCAGCCATTTCTGGGAGGTGATGGGGCCGCCGAAGCCCATGATCTCAAAAAGCTCCTCGGTCATGTGGGGGGCGAAGGGGTTTAAGAGGACCAGCAGGTCCCGGTACTCCTTCCGGGTGATGGAGCCGGTGTCGGCGATGACGTTCAGGAGGCTCATCATGGCGGCGATGGCGGTGTTGTACTTCAGGTTCTCGATGTCCTCGGAGACCTTCTTGATGGTCTGATGGAAGGGGGTCTCCAGCTCCTTGCGGTAGCTGTCGCCGTCCACCACCAGGTCCTGGAGGTTCCAGATCCGCTCCAGGAACCGCTTGCAGCCCCGGACGGAGCTCATGCTCCAGGGAGCGGCCTTTTCAAAGTCGCCCATGAACATCTCGTAAAGCCGCAGGGTGTCCGCGCCGTAGTCCCGGACGATGTCGTCGGGATTGATGACGTTGCCCCGGGATTTGCTCATCTTCTCGCCGTTTTCGCCCAGGACCATGCCGTGGCTGGTCCGCTTGGCGTAAGGCTCCTTGCAGGGCACCACGCCCTCATCGTAGAGGAACTTGTGCCAGAACCGGGAGTAGAGCAGGTGCAGGGTGGTGTGCTCCATGCCGCCGTTGTACCAGTCTACGGGGAGCCAGTATTTCAGGGCTTCGGGGGAGGCCAGCTGCTCCTTGTTGTGGGGGTCGCAGTAGCGGAGGAAGTACCAGGAGGAGCCTGCCCACTGGGGCATGGTGTCGGTCTCCCGCTTGGCGGGGCCGCCGCAGTGGGGGCAGGTGGTGTTGACAAAGCTGTCGATCTTGGCCAGGGGGGACTGGCCGTCGTCGGTGGTCTCGTAGTTTTCCACGTCGGGGAGCTTTAAAGGCAGCTCCTCCTCGGGGACGGCCACGTAGCCGCATTTGTCGCAGTGGACAATCGGGATGGGTTCGCCCCAGTAGCGCTGCCGGGCAAAGACCCAGTCACGGAGCTTATAATTGACCTTGGGAACGCCCTTGCCGGTCTCCTGGAGCCACTCCTTGATCTTTTCCTTGGCCTGGTCCACGGTGAGGCCGTCCAGGAACCCGGAGTTGACCATAACGCCGGTCTCGCAGTCGGTGAAGGCTTCCTTTTCGATGTCGCCGCCCTTGACCACCTCGACCATGGGCAGGCCGAAGGCTTTGGCGAACTCATAATCCCGGGTGTCGTGGGCGGGGACGGCCATGATGGCGCCGGTGCCGTAGCTCACCAGGACGTAATCGGAGATGAAGATGGGAATCTGCCGGCCGTTGACGGGGTTGATGGCCATGACGCCCTCCAGGCGGACGCCGGTTTTGTCCTTGTTGACCTCGGTGCGCTCGAAGTCGGACTTCTTGGCGGCCTCGGCCTGGTAGGCCCGAATCTGGTCCATGTTGGTCAGCCGGGAGGCCCACTTTTCGATATAGGGGTGCTCCGGAGACATGACCATGTAGGTGGCGCCGAACAGGGTGTCGGGCCGGGTGGTGTAGACCTTCAGGGTGTCCCCGGCGTCGGTCTCGAAGTTGACCTCCGCGCCGGTGGAGCGGCCGATCCAGTTGATCTGGGTGGACTTGACCCGGTCGCTGTAATTGACGTCGGCCAGGTCGTCGATGAGCCGCTGGGCGTAGGCGGTGATTTTCAGCATCCACTGGGATTTGACCTTGTGGATGACCTCGCCGCCGCAGCGCTCGCAGACGCCGCCCACGACTTCCTCGTTAGCCAGGACGCACTTGCAGGAGGTGCACCAGTTGACGTTCATCTCGCTCTTATAGGCAAGGCCCGCTTTGAACAGCTTCAGGAAAATCCACTGGGTCCATTTGTAATAGTCGGGGTCGGTGGTGTTGATCTCCCGGTCCCAGTCGAAGGAGAGACCCAGGGATTTCAGCTGTTCCTTGAAGTGGGCGATGTTCCTGGCCGTGACCGCGGCGGGGTGGACGTGGTTCTTGATGGCGAAGTTTTCGGTGGGCAGGCCGAAAGCGTCCCAGCCCATGGGGAACAGGACGTTGTAGCCCTCCATCCGGCGCTTTCTGGCCACGATGTCCAGGGCGGTGTAGGGCCGGGGGTGGCCTACATGGAGGCCCTGTCCGGAGGGGTAGGGGAACTCGATGAGGGCGTAGTATTTGGGCTTCGAGTAGTCGTTTTCGGCGTGGAAGGTCTTATGATCGTCCCAATACTTCTGCCATTTCTTTTCGATTGCCTGAAAGTCATAGCTTTTCATACAATTCTTCCTTTCTGCTGCGGGAAATGAAAAAGCCCCCGTTCCTTGTGTCCAAGAAACGGAAGCTCAGGTTCCGCGGTACCATTCTCGTTGGCGCAAAGCGCCCGCTTTTACCGGGTGAAAACCGGCGTCTCCATGGTAACGGTGGAGAGACCCGTCCGGTCCTACCGGCGGGAGGAGCCCGCGTTCAGCCGGATGCTCAAGGGCCAGCCGTCCTGGTCCGGATACCGCCTTGCACCCACCGACGGCTCTCTGAAAGTCCGGAAACAGGTCTTTTCCCTGTCGCAGCATTTTTTATATCAGCCTCATTATAGCAAGTCCCGGCGGAAATGTCAAGGGTTGTTCTTCTGGTTCCGGGACTTTTTCACTGCCAGGACCAGGAGAACGATGACCAGGGCCGCGGCTCCGACGACGGCTGCCAGAAGCACCAGGGGGAGAAGCTGAATGATCGAGAGAAGGAATGAGCTTTTCATCGCGTGGCCTCCTTTTCATGAGCAAGGGCGGGGTGTATATTTTCATTTTAACAGGTTTTTCGGGAGTTGTCAACACGCAAAAATCAAGTTTTGGGTCCAGCCTTTTTCAAAAGGCTGGCAGTTTCCAAAGGCAGCGCCTTTGGTCGCCCGACCCAGAGGGCGAAATCCCCCAATGATACCAAAAGATCAGGAAGGGCAGCCAAAACGTCCCGGTGGGACGTTTTGGCGAAGGGGAACCCTATCAAGGGGTTCCCC
>CAKTCT010000017.1 GCA_934539585.1 uncultured Oscillospiraceae bacterium
AAGCGCCGTGAGGCGTGCAGCTTGCGAGTACTAATCGGTCGAGGGCTTGACCATAAAGGTCATGGGTTCATTTTCTCTTGATTCTTTGTTCAATTTTGAGGATCCTGTCCTCAAAACCGGTGCTAATGGCGGTGAGGTTCCACCTGTTCCCATCCCGAACACAGAAGTTAAGCTCACCAGTGTCGAAAATACTTGGCTGGAGACGGCCTGGGAAGATAGAGCGGTGCCGGTACAAATCCAAAAAGCTCGTTTTTACGGGCTTTTTGGCATATTCCTCCTTAGCTCAGTCGGTAGAGCGTTCGGCTGTTAACCGAAATGTCGTTGGTTCGAGTCCAACAGGGGGAGCCACTGAAATCCGCTGACGGTTGTCGGCGGATTTTTTGTTATGGAAATGAGAATTTGGGGAGTATATGGGAAGACCGGTAGGGTGTGGGCTCTGCTGGTCTTTTTTGATAGGGCTTAGTTGGGAGAAATGCCATAGTTGGGACGGATTATTAAATATGTGCAGCATATTGACAAAGAAAAATATATCGGATATAATGAAAATACAAAATGAATACATAAAAAATACAAACAAGAATACTATATCGTTTTTGTGTTCATTAAAAGAAATTCGTGAAGAAGAAAAGAGGTTTTGGAGGGCTTTATGATGCAGAAAGGCAAAATAAAATGGGTGGCGGCTATTAGTGTTCTTGTCCTAATCATAATTGGAGCTGCGGGATATTTTCTTTACAGATACTATCAGGCAAGGCATATATTTGAGGAAAATGCACGCATGGTGTGCGGCGAAGTAGAGGCTCTTATTACGGAAGAAAAATTTCAAGAGGCTTCCGATAAAATTTCGGAAACGGAAAAGGAGCTCATTGATTATGGCCGCAGCCAATTGACCGATGTTTTTCTAAGTCAGTTGCAGGCGGAAGAAGCGACTGCTTCGGCAGAAGTGACTCTGGAAAAAGTCGAGCAGTGTGCGAGAATCCGAAACCTTGCAGAAGCGCTGGAAATAGACCCAACAACTGCTCCGGAATTGGAAATTTTCAGCGAGGATCATTTGATCGAGACTTTTCTTAAACAGCTGCGCACGGATAGAGTGTTTGATGAGACGGAAATTACCTTCGGACTTATCGATCGATATGGAACTTATCGCAGCATTGCGGATGCACTTGAAATGGATCCGTATAGTGCTGCGGTACAATACATAGATGGGATTTTATCGCTGGAAGAAGAAGCGAAATACTATGAGCTTATTAGAATGGTTGAGGATAATACCGGTGATTTTAGAAAAGCCAATACGACGATCGATCGGATTATTGAAAATCTGGTAAATCTTCCCCAAACGGCAGAGTCGATTATAGACGATTGGGGCGTACTCATGACACTGGATTTTTCTGAATATGACAAAACAGCTTATGGGGTTCAGGATTATGCTAAGGCTGTATATGAATTTCGTGGTGCAATAAGTAAATTTTTTCAGTCTGATTATACCCAGTCCAATATTAACAACTTAAAGAATCAGCTTCGTAATAATGTTTTAGAACGGATTGATATAGTGGAGGAAGCAATTGATTCGATGGAACGGATATCGTCGGTCCTTGAGAAGCTTCCGGATTTTTAGTTGTTATCCTGCTTGAGACAATAGATAGGAAAAGCCTCGCATGGTTCTGCGAGGCTTTTTACCTGTTGTTGGGCGTCTCGCGAGGTCCTGGGCGGGAGTTTGGGGGTCGTCTGGGTCCTTGGTAGGCTCTTAGCGCGGACTGTATGGGTCGCTTCGCAGTTGCCGGGAAGGAAGAAAACGTCCTCCAAGTGCTGGCCGTTGAGCGTAACGCGGTGAAATCAAGGATCAGCGAAGTGATAAGTCCGAAAAATCGTTTCATTGATTCTTCCAACCTTTCTTATTCGTTACTTCTGATTATACGGACGCCGGGAAAAGCCCGATACCGTGCCTGTGTAAAGGCTGAGTGAAACCTCCGGGCGGAATCGGGAGGAAAATCAAGAGGACGCATAGCCGTGTAAAATTTGTATTTTGCGGATGGAAAATTTTATCGGGGAGTGGTATAATGGTTTTATCAAATTAGGAAGAAGGATGGCAATGAGCGTTCCGGCGGGAAAAATTGATTTCAATGCGAAAAAGGGCTTCATCTGCGACATGGACGGCGTGATCTATCACGGGAACCGGATCCTGCCGGGGGTGGCGGAGTTTATCCAGTGGCTCCACGACGAGAATAAGGAATACCTGTTCCTGACCAACAACAGCGGGTATACGCCCCGGGAGCTGAACCAGAAGCTGGCCCGCATGGGGCTGGATGTGCCGGAGGAGCACTTTTACACCAGCGCCCTGGCCACTGCCGCCTTTTTGAAGGAGCAGGCTCCGGGCTGTTCGGTGTTTGCCATCGGGGAAGCGGGGCTTCTGAACGCGCTTTATGACGCCGGGATCACCATGAACGACGTGAATCCGGATTATGTCGTGGTGGGCGAGGGGCGGTCCTACTCCCTGGACACGCTGACCAAGGCCACCAACCTGGTTCTGGCAGGGGCGAAGCTGATCGGGGCCAACTCCGACGTTTCCGGCCCCATTGAAAACGGCATCGCGCCGGCCTGCCGGGCGCTGGTCGCGCCCATCGAGATGGCCACGGGGACCCAGGCGTATTTCTGCGGGAAGCCGAATCCGCTGATGATGCGCACCGGTCTGCGGATGCTCAACTGCCACTCCGCCGAGGCGGTGATGGTGGGGGACCGCATGGACACGGACGTGATCTCCGGCATGGAAAGCGGCATGTCCACGGTCCTGGTGCTTTCCGGCGTCTCCACCTGGGACACGCTGAAAACCTACGCCTACCGTCCCAGCATCGTTCTGAACGGCGTGGGGGACATTGCCGCCATGGCGCGGGAAAGTAAAAAGTAAAGCGATTTGAATAGGGAATCCGCTGGTTTGGGCTGGCGGATTTTTTGTTTTTGGGAAGTTCTGGAAATGCAGAAACCGCGCCGGTGAGGATGCGAATGACGCTCCTCGCTGGCGCGGTTCTTGTTAGTGAGAGGGATGGGCAGGACTGCGTCCTGGGGGAAACCCCTTGATAGGGTTCCCCGGCCTTCCTGATCTTACTGTATCATTAGAGGTTTCGCCCTCTGGGTCGGGCGACCAAAGGCGCTGCCTTTGGAATCTGCCAGCCTTTTGGAAAAAGGCTGAACCGAAAACTTGGTTCGGCCAACGCTGCGGAACCTATCTTACGGACTACTTGAATCGTCGCCGACTGTCAGTCGTCCAGGGAATACGGGCTTTGGGGCATGGGGTCCCGGTGAATCCATGCGCCGTCGGTGAAGTCCGGGACGGAAACCGGCATACTGCCTTTGGCAATGGACTCCTCGCTGAGGCAGGTAATGGCCAGCCAGGTGGCGGAGTCGTAAACGTCGATGGGAAGGCCGATGCGGTGCCGGACGCTGTACACAAAGGCGCTGAGGACCAGCCAGTCCATGCCGCCGTGGCCGCCGGTAACGCCGTCGTGGAGGAACCGGTCCCAGATGGGGTGCTGGTACTTCTCGATGTATTTATCGGCGTTTTCCCATTTGTGCTCCACAATCTCGGTGGATTCATCAGCGGCGGCTTCGGTGGTGAAGTTTTCCGGCTGGAAATACATGGAATGGTTCAGTTCCATCCAGATGCCTTTGGTGCCGTGAACGGCGTTGCCGCGGCTGTATGGCCGGGGGAGGGAGGTGTCGTGGGAGATGGTGACGGTCTCGCCGTTGGCACACTTGATCACCGTGGTGACAATGTCCCCCAGGGCGTGGCGGCGCCAGATGGGGCTGTGCTCGCCATAGGCGTTGGCGGCCCGGATGTCCAGGCCCCGGCTTTTGGAGGCCGTGGAGGTCAGGGTCAGGAACCGGTTGCCCCGGTTGATGTTCAGGTATTTGGAGATGGGTCCGATTTCGTGGGTAGGGTACAGGTCGGCATTGCGGCACATGTGGTGGTAGGACCGCTGGTAGCACAGATGGATCCGCTCGGCCACGCCCCGGAGGTCGTGCTCATAGCCGCCTTCGCAGTGGATGACTTCGCCGAAAAGTCCCTTCCGGATCATATTGAGCACCGCCAGTTCCTCCTGGCCGTAGCAGCAGTTTTCCAGCATCATGCAGGGAACGCCGGTCTCCTCATAGGCCCGGACCAGGTCCCAGCACTGGCGGATGGAGGATGCGCCGCCTACTTCAAAGCCTGCGTACTTCCCGGCACGCATGGCGGCGATGGCGATTTTTACGTGCTCATTCCAGGAGGTGGCAATGACCACGGCCTCCAGGTCCTTTTCTTTTAAAAGGTCGTTGTAGTCCACGTAGCAGCGGACGGGGTAGTCCGCATACTGCCGGATGATCTTGATGCCGTCCTGCATTCGGTCCTCGATGATGTCGCAGAGGGCGGAGACTTCCACCCCCGGCATCTGGGCCAGGCTGTCGATGAGGCCTAGGGCCCGTCCGCCTACGCCGATGACGCCCAGCCTGACCAGGCGGTTTTCTTCTTTGCTTTCCATAGAAATCCTCCATTCCGTCCCGCAGATTTCGCGGGTGTCGTATGTATCTTTAATATAGCACAGGAGTTTTTAGGGGTCAACAAACAATTTTATCACATATGCTGAGAATTTTGTTTGTTGATTTTCGTCTTGGCCTGGAGTATAGTGAGCGTAGACGGTGCGCCGTCAGTGATCCCAAGAAAGAAGGAATCGCCATGAACGTCAAATCTTCCGTTCCACGGAAAAAGCGCTCCGGAATTCGCGCTGCAGAGCAGATCCAGCTGATGCTGATCATGCTTCCCACCTTTGTGCTGATCTTCATCTTCTGTTATATCCCTCTGTACGGCGTCCTCATTGCCTTTCAGGATTACGTGCCCGGCGCGGCCATCCTGGGTGCGGGGGCCAAGTGGGTGGGCTTCCGGCACTTTGCGGATTTTATCGGCTCCCGGACCTTTCCAAGGCTGATCCGGAACACCTTGGTCCTCAGCGGGCTGAATCTGCTGTTCGGGTTCTGCGCCCCCATTATTTTCGCGCTGATCCTCAATGAGGTCAAGGCGAAACGGTTCAAAAAGATCGTCCAGACCGCCAGCTATCTGCCTTATTTCATCTCCACGGTCATTGTGGCCGGCATGGTGCTGTCCTTTATCGATACCAACGGCATCATCAACGTGATCCGGAAGTCCCTGGGCCTGGCCGGAAAGGCATACAGCATGGACCCCAAAGCCTTCCCGGTGATCTACACCATCACCAATATCTGGAAAAGCTTCGGCTGGGACAGCATTTTGTACCTGTCCGCCATGTCCTCCATTGATATGAACCTCTATGAGGCCGCCCGGCTGGACGGCGCCAACCGGGGGCAGCAGATGTGGAACATCACCCTTCCCGCCATCAAGCCCACGGTCATGCTGCTGCTGATTTTTGCCATCGGCGGCGTACTGGGGTCCAATACCGAGCTGATTCTTCTGCTCTATAACCCCGCCACCTACGAAACGGCGGATGTCATCGGCACCTACGTTTACCGGGACAGCCTCCTGGGCGGACGGTTCAGCTTTGGTACGGCGGTGTCGCTGTTTACCTCGGTTCTGAATTTCGCCTTGATCTTCCTGGCCAACACGGTTTCCCGCAAGGTTGCCGACTACTCCATGTGGTGATCGCCGGAACCTGTCTTGAAAGGAGCGTATCCAAATGTCATCCGCCGCTTTGTCCAAACGCAACCGCATCCGGGACGGCTCCCGGGTCTTCGATGTCCTCTGCATCCTGTTCTGCACCGTGATCTGCGTGATCACCCTGTATCCCATGTATTACGTCTTCATCATGTCGGTCAGCGCCCCGGCGGCGGTGAACTCCATGTCGGTGTTCCTGTACCCCAAGGGATTCCAGCTGAAATCCTATGCGCTGCTGTTCCAGAACCAGGAGATGTGGGTCTCCTATGGCAACACGCTGCTGTATACCGTTTCCGTGACCTGCCTGGTCATTATCACCTCGGTGTTGGGAGCTTACCCCTTGACGGTCAGCGGCCTTCACGGGCGGAAATTCTTTGTGACCTACCTGCTGATCCCCATGTATTTCGGCGGCGGGCTGATCCCCAGCTTCCTGCTCATCAATCAGTTGGGAATTTACAACACCCGGTGGGCCATCATTATCCCCAGCGCCTTCAGCATCTGGAATTTGATTTTGGTCCGGACCTTCTTCAGCAGTCTCCCCGAGGAGCTGCGGGAGTCGGCGAAGATGGACGGCGCCGGGCACCTGCGGATCCTGTTCCAGATTTTCCTCCCCCTGTCCAAGGCGATTCTGGCCGTGGTGGCCATTTACAGCATCGTGGGCCAGTGGAACAGCTGGTTCAATGCCCAGGTGTATCTGCCAAGCACCAGTCTTCAGCCCTTGCAGATGTACCTGAAGCGAGTCCTGGTTCAGCTGTCCGTGGACCTGCGGACCACTACCTCCGTGGAAATGGAGGAGGCGGTGGCCAAGATGTTCTCCGCCACCCAGCTCAAGTACTCCATGATTATTTTCACAACGCTGCCCATCATTTTCACCTACCCCTTTTTCCAGAAGTACTTTATCAAAGGCGTCATGGTCGGCTCCCTGAAAGGCTGACCTGAAAATAAACGCAAAAATCAAGAAAGAAGGAACATGCAATGAGAAAACTCCTGAAGCCGGTTGCAGCCCTCCTGTCTATGGCCCTGTTGGCCGGGATTTTGGCGTCCTGCGGCGGAAACGGCGCGGCGGAATCCTCCGCCGGCGGGAAAACCGACTCCTCTGCGGCCTCCTCCACCACGGAATCCACGGTCCACACCCTGAAAATCCTGGGGCCGGACCCCGGAAACCCCGACATCAAGTACTCTGAGCGGGACGAGTATGAGGTCTGGCACACCCTGGAAGACCTGATGACCAAAAATGGCCTGAACCTGGAGATTGAAACCGTTCCCAGCGACCAGTACACTGTGGTCATCCAGACCCGGATGGCCTCCTCCAATCTGCCCGACATCGCCAACTGCTCCAACATCGACGATGCCTCCCTACTGACCCTTGGCAAGAACGGCACCATCCAGGAGCTGGGCGCGCTGATCTCCCAGTACAGCAACGGCAACATCGACCGGATGTACAGCGAGGTCTTCCCCTCCGGCTATCCGCTGATCAAGACTGCAGACAATCAGATCTACTGGCTGACCAACCTCCACCGCGGCGGCACCTGCGACGGCCGGGACGTTTATCAGGGTCTGGGCCTTCAGATCCGGTACGACTGGCTCCAGAAGATCGGCAAGGAGATGCCCACGACTCTGGCGGAGTTCACCGATGACATCCGGGCCTTCCGGTCCCAGGACGTCAACGGCAGCGGCCAGGAGGATGAGATCATCCTGGTGGACGCCCAGACCTTCCAGAACGGCCTGGCTCAGCTCTTCGGCCTGGGCAACGGACTGTTCGCCCTGGACACCGTCAACGACAAGGTGGTCTCCCCTTGGTACCAGGACAGCGTTAAGGGCTACTTCACCTATCTGAAAGGGCTCATCGACGAGGGACTCATCGACCCCGCCACCATTGGTTCCTGGGATATGCAGAACCAGCGTCTGGCTGACAACCTGGTGGGCTGCTGGTACGCCTATGACTCCGCGGGATACCTGGAATCCTACGTTACCAATGGCGCGGAAGGCGTGGACTATGAGCCCGTCTTCACCCTTACCGACGCGGTATCCGGCGTTGCTCCCTGGAAGGAAGCCGAGACTCCCGAACTGGTCTGGGCCCGCTACTGCCTGACCAAGGCCTGCACGGATGTGGAAGGCGCAATCAAGTTCTTTGACACCATCTATTCCGATGAGTACGGTCTGCTCCTCTGCGCCGGCATCGAAGGCAAGGACTACGAGTGGAAGGACGGCGTCCGGGTTTCCCTCATCGACAACATGACCAACGCGGAGAAAGCGGCGGCCAAACGGACCCCCGGCTCTCCCCTGTGGGGCGAAATCCTGCCCCGGGTGCAGCTCCCCAGCGGCGACGCCAGCAGGGAAGTCTGGGAGCAGCAGCAGAGAGACGGCGGCAAGACCGATCTGAAGATTGCCGCTCTGGAAAAAGCCATGGACTATCAGGAATGGACTCCTCTGATGATCGACAACTTCCTGGCCATGGCCACGGATGAGGAAACCGAGACCATCAACAAGGTCCTCACCGGACTTCAGACCTACTCCGACGAGATGTGCCTGAAGCTCGCCCTGGGCACCGAGTCCCTGGACAACTTCGACCAGATTCTCCAGGAGCTCAAGGACCTTGGCCTGGACGATCTCCTTGCGGTCCAGCAGGCCCGCCACGACCGCTTTGTGGCCAATGAGAAATAACCTGGGCCGTGGAATTCCAGGGGAAAATGTGATACAATAAGACGTACCAGCCGGGTATTACGGAAAAAATGGCTTTCCGCATACCCGGCTTCCCCTGGTTTCAGGCAGCGAATTATTTGGATGGGGCGTGAATCTCGTGAAGCAGCGAAAATACGGGAAGTATTTCCGGCACAACATGCGGCTGTATACCGCTATCTTTGCGGTGATCTGCCTTGCCGTGGCCGGACTCTACCTCTGGAACGTGACCCGGCACCAGACCCAGCAGATTCAAAGGGAGTACCAAAGCGACGCCAACCGCATCGCCATCGAACTGGATAACCAGCTGGAACGGATTCAGGACCTGATGAAGGACATCTCCGGCATCACCTGGGTCCAGAAGCTGTCTACCTCCTCCGACGTTTTTTTGAAGGATTTCACCGCTTTGGAGATCATCGAGTGCCAGAAGGAGCTCTCCCGCTATCTGGCCGTGGATGAAGCCATTACGGACATTGCCGTCTACCTCCCCGATCGTGGGAAGCTCCTTTGCCAGAAGGGGTGGTTCTCCGCCGGGGAGTACCGGTCCTACCTGAAAAACCGGCGGGGTCTGGACGCCGATGAAATCTTCGCCGCGGCGGCGGGCTACAATGCCGCCGATGCCTATCTTACATGGGGCCCCAATCTGGAAAACGGGCAGAGCGTGGTCATTATCCGGAGCCTGGTCAACGTGTCCTCGCCGGCGGCCAGTCTGATCCTCGTGCTGGACCGGAACGTCTTCAACCGGAGCATCCGGAAGCTGGGAGACGGCGCCCTCCGCAGCGTTCAGATGCGCAACGCGGACGGGAATGTCCTGTTCCAGACCTACCGGGAGGCGGAGGGCTACGAGCTGACGGTGGCCTCCGGGATATTACCGGCTTCTTACCGGATGGTCTATGCCCCGCCGTCGGAGGTCCGCAACCGGTACGGCGTGGTGAACCTGGCCTTCTGCGGAACGCTGCTGCTGGCCCTGGCCCTTGGGGTGACGACGGCGTATCTGCTGTCCCTCCACAATCTGCGACCCTTGAACAAGCTGCTGAACACCATCAACCGCCTTCTGGGGGACGCCCCGGACCGTCCGGCGGAGGATTCGGAGTTCGACCGCATCGAAAGCTCCTTCGCGGAGCTGTACGCCCAGAAACAGGGACTGCAGAAGAACATCCGGGAAAACTACAACCTCACCAGGCAGTACGCCCTGATGCTGGCATTGTCCGGCGACCGGAAGCTGGGGGAGTGGACCCGGCACTTCAACGAGTTGAGCATTCCCTTTACCGAGGAGCAGTACTACTCCGTCTGGATCGTCGTCCAGCGACAGGACCCGCCGGAGCAGATCGATTGGGCGGCGGTTCTTTTTGAGGTCCTGCCGGAGCTTTCCTCGGTGGAGGAGATTGGCTCCGGCGCGGCCCAGGCGGTGGTGATCCTGGGGCAGAAGGAGCTTCCGGCCCGGGAACGGCATCTGGAAGCCGCTGAAGGGGTCAAGCAGCTGGCCATGGAGCGCTACGGCGTGCTGGCGGAGTTCCAGATCGGTGAGTGCAAGGGCCCCGGCGTGGAGGGCATCGCCCAGTCCTACCACGGCCTCACCGCCGGGGACCAAAAGGCCAAAGACCCCGCCTACGGCAAAACCGGCCGGGAGCTGGCCCAGTACATCCGGGAAAACTTCTGCGACCCCAATCTTTCCCTGAAAGAGCTGGGCGGTCGGTGGAACCTGTCGGTGCCCACGGTGTCCCGGCTCTGCAAGGAGGCGCTGGGGGTCAGCTTCGTGGACTACCTTACCGGTCTGCGGTTGGAAAAGGCCAAGGAGCTTCTGAAAGAAAAATCCCTGACTCCGGCGGAGATCGCCCAGGCGGTGGGTTACGGCAGCGAGTACTCCTTCCGCCGAGCCTTCCAGCGCAGCGAAAACTGCCGGCTGCAGGACTGGGTCCCTCCGGAAGAATAAGCCCCAAAGCGTTTCTGCACGGCTTCAGGAGGCGGGAACGCTTTTTCGCGTTGCGGGGACGAAAATTTTGTGGTACAATGGAGAAAAACGATGGGGAGGGATCGGAATGCAGTATACCGCCCAATATTTGTCTCTCTTAGGCGGGATCACCTTGGCCAGCGACGGGGAGAGATTGACCGGCCTGTGGTTCCATGGCCAGAAGTACTTCGGCAGCACCCTGACGGCACCCTATGAGCACCGGGAGCTGCCTATTTTTCGCCAGACGGCGGCGTGGCTGGACCAATATTTCGCCGGCCAGGAGCCGGACTTCATCCCGCCCCTGAAACTGGAAGGCCCGCCCTTCCGTCAGGCGGTGTGGGAGGTGCTCCTGACCATCCCTTACGGGGAGACCATGACTTACGGTGACATTGCCCGGCGGCTGGGGCGGATGGAGGCGTTCCAGGCGGTGGGCGGGGCCGTGGGGCACAATCCCATCTCCATTATCGTGCCGTGCCACCGGGTGGTGGGGTCTGACGGCGGCCTCCGGGGTTATGCCGGGGGACTGGACAAAAAGGCCCGGCTCCTCCGGCTGGAGCAGGAGGGGGAACAATGGACGACCGGCTGATCTACGAGGTCCTTTCGGTGGTGGAGGAGATTCCGGAGGGGCGGGTGGCCACCTACGGCCAGATCGCCCGGCTCATCGGCCGGGAGAAAAACGCCCGGCTGGTGGGGAAAATTCTGAGCCGGGCCGGGTTCTACGGCGACTACCCGTGCCACCGGGTGGTGAACCACGCGGGGCGGACGGCTCCCGGCTGGGCGGAGCAGGC
This sequence comes from uncultured Oscillospiraceae bacterium, assembly GCA_934539585.1. Lineage (GTDB taxonomy): Bacteria > Bacillota > Clostridia > Oscillospirales > Ruminococcaceae > Merdivicinus. The sequence continues at coordinate 11,069 of CAKTCT010000017.1, forward strand.
GGCTCTCCTGGAGGGGGAGGGCGTGGAGCTCAAGGAAAACGGCTGCGTGGCCCTGAAGGTCTGTCAGTGGGACCCATGATTGTTCAGAAATCGGCAGCAGGCCGGAGACTTCGGGAGAGGTCCCCGGCCTTTTTGTATCCGGCTGGGAAATTTTTCCGGTAATGTGACGGAAACCTATGGAAAAATCTTTGAAAAAAGGGAAATCTAAGAATTTTCCATATTTGGATAATCATTGTTTATACCCAATTCCTTCACAATGCGTTAAAATATACTTGACCGTTACGAAAGGGCTCCGGCCCTGCGGCAGCAATCCACAGGGGAAAGGAGAACTCTCGTGACAACTTCTGTGAAAAACGAAAGCGCAAAGGCGCAGAACCCCGGCAAGAGGACCCTCTGGCAAAGAATCTGGGAGCACAAGCTCCTGTACCTCATGCTGATCCCGCTGGTGGCGTATCTGCTGGTTTTCTGCTACTACCCCATGTACGGCGTGGTGCTGGCCTTCAAGGATTACAGCTTCGCCAAAGGCATCCTGCGGAGTCCCTGGGCCAAGATGCACGGCTTCAACAACTTCATGCGGCTGTTCCGGGACCCGTCCTTCTTCACCGCCTTCAAGAACACCATCGTCATCAGCTTCGGGCGGCTGCTGTTTGAGTTCCCGGTGCCCATCTTCCTCTCGCTGCTCATCAACGAGATCCGGTCCACCAAATACAAACGGGTGGTCCAGACGGTGTACACCTTCCCCCACTTCATTTCCTGGATCATCGTTTCGGGATTGTTCTTCAACCTGTTTTCCAACGACGGCGTAATCAACCAGCTGCTGCTCCTCCTGGGGCTGGGACGGCAGACCGTGCTGACCACTCCCTCCTCCTTCCGGCCGCTGATCTTCATCAGCTCCGACTGGAAGGAAATGGGCTGGAGCGCCATCATCTATCTGGCGACCATCTCCGGCATCAACCCCGAGCTTTATGAGGCAGCCCGCATCGACGGCGCGGGGCGGGGGCAGCTGGCCTGGCACATCACCCTCCCCTGCATCCGGGGGACCATCGCCATTATGCTGGTGATGCAGGTGGCCAGCATGATGAACGCCGGCTTCGACCAGCTCTTCAACCTGTCCAACGTGGCGGTCCGGGAGGTCAGCGACATCATCGACACCCTGATCTACCGCAAAGCCTTCTCCGACGGCACCAACTTCGGCTACACCACGGCCATCGGCCTGTTCAAATCGGTGATCAACTTCGCCATGCTGCTCCTTGCCAACGGCCTTGTGAAGAAAACCACCGGCAAGGGAATCTATTGAGAAAGGAGCGGTTTCCATGGCCAAAAAAACGAAAAAGCTCAACCATTACACCGGATTCGACGTTTTTCTTGTGATCCTGATGGGACTGCTGGCCTTGATCACGGCGTTCCCGTTCTATTACATGGTCATCGTCTCCTTCGGTACATACGAAAGCATCCATTCCCAGACCCTGTACCTCTGGCCGTCGGTTTTCGATACGGCGGCGTATAAGATCGTTTTCGACAACAAGCTGTTCTGGAGCTCCGTCCAGACCACGGTGTTCGTTACCGTGGTGGGGACCTTCCTGGGGGTCATCTGCTCGGTTGCGGCGGCGTATCCTCTGTCTAAAAAGGACCTCCCCGGGGGCAAGTTCTTCTTCAACATGATGCTGTTCACCATGTTCTTCTCCGGCGGTCTGATCCCCGGATACCTGGTGGTCCAGCAGGTAGGGCTGGGCGACAGCGTCTGGTGCATGATCCTGCCGGTGCTGGTAGGGCAGTTCAACGTCATCCTCATCAAGAACTACGTGGAGGACCTTCCGGCCAGCATTGAGGAGTCCGCCCGCATCGACGGCGCCAACGATATGGTGATCCTCTTTAAGATCATCCTGCCCATGTCCACCCCCATTATCGCCACGGTGGCCCTGTTTATCGCCGTGGACCGGTGGAACGAATACTGGTTTGCCATGCTCCACATTATCGATAAGTCCAAGCAGCCCTTGCAGCTTCTGCTCCGCAACGTTCTGATGGACACCACCCATGCCATGACTGGCGCGGCGGCGGCCATCGCCAGTCAGGAGCGGAAGGTCTACGACCAGTCCCTCCAGATGGCCATCGTCACCATTGCCACCGTCCCCATCCTGCTGGTGTACCCCTTCGTTCAGAAGTACTTCACCAAGGGCATCATGCTGGGCGGCGTCAAAGGCTGATCCACTCGTTTTTCGCCGGAAATTCCGGTGCAAATAAACTGTTCGCAAAATTTTAAGGAGGTATTTTTCATGAGATCTTGGCAGAAGAAAGCGCTTTCTCTGGCCCTGGCCGCTCTGATGAGCGCGTCCCTGGTCGCCTGCGGAAACGATTCCGGCAAGGAGTCCTCTTCCGAGCCGGCCAGCACTCCCGCCAGCAGCACGGCGGCGGAGGAATCCAGCAAGACGGAAGAAGCCGATCCCTTTGCGGAGCACATGAAGATCAGCATCGCCGTCTGGAACATCGGCGACGCCATCACCGACGGCGAGGACGCTGTCCGCGACGCGCTCTACGACAAGCTGAACATTGAGATCGAGCCCTACGCCGTCACCTGGGGCGACTATGTGGAAAAGATCATGCTCTGGGCCGCCACCAACAAGCTGCCGGACATGACCGCTTACGAGGCGGGCTACACCGAGACCTTCCGGAAATGGCGGGATGAAGGCGTGATCCGGGCGCTGCCGGACGCTTCCAACTATCCCAACGTGGCCGCGCAGCTGAACACCGAGTCCGGCCGCTCCATCAACGAAGTGGCTCACGACGACGCCAACCCCACCTTCTACGCCATTCCCCGGCCCAACATCGTGGTCCCCGAGGACGCCATGCTGGAAAACGGCATCATGATCCGTCGGGACTGGATGGAAAACGTGGGCGTAACCAAGGTTCCGGAAAACATTGACGAGTTCATCGACCTGATGCTGAAGTTCCAGAACGAAGATCCCGACGGCAACGGCAAAAACGACACCATCGGCCTGGCGGGCTACACCTTCGCTTACATGTCCTTCCTGTTCAGCGGCGAGTGCCCCGACGCGGTCAACGGCTTCCGCTGGGAGTTCGCCGAGGACGGCTCCCTGATCCCCGCCTTCATGACCGAAGCCTTCCGCGACGGTGTGAAGACTCTGAAGAAAGCCTATGACGCCGGCATCATCGACCCCGACTACATCATCTACAAGGGCGAGGAAGGCCGCGACAAGTTCGCCAACGGCCAGGCTGGCGCTTACGCTCATGCCGGTCCTTCTCTGGGCGGCACCCAGGCCATGGAGGACAAAATCCTCAAGACCTACCCCGACAAGACCATTGACGAGCTCATCGCCTTTATCCCCTGGTTCGCCAACCCCACCACCGGAGAGGTCCGCTACCCCTCCATCACTCCTTCCTGGTCCGAGACTTACCTGAGCAGCAGCGTGGACGACGCCAAGGCCGAGCGCTGCATGGCCCTCATGGACTTCCTCCTCAGCGACGAAGGCTATGAGCTGGTTGGCCTGGGCATCGAGGGCGAGACCTACACCAAGGACGCCGACGGCAACTACCAGGTCATCGAGCTGACCAAATCCGACGGAACCCCCATGGCTCTGAAGGAAAAATACCCCGCCACCCAGCTCCAGACCCTGGCCAACTGGACCCCCTTCCGCTCCGCCAGCAGCCCCGCTTACAGCGACGGCCTGAAGAAGCTCCGCAACGAGTACATGGCGGACATGGAATCCAGAGGCGCCACCTTCACCAACCGGCCTGACACCAACGGCCTGATTCTGGAGGATTCCGCCGACTACGACACCGCCGGAGCCGACTTTGAGAAGATCTGCAACGATCTGATGCTCTCCGACGATGTGGATGCCGCCTGGCAGGCCATGGTGGACAGCTACATGGCCCAGGGCTACGACAAGGTCATCGAGGAGATGAACAAGCTCTACAAAGAATCCGGTCGTTAACCGGTCAATATGGCAAGGAGCCGGCCCGAAAAGGGGTCCGGCTTTTTGCTGTTTTTCAAAAACCTCTTTCCTTTTTCCGGATTTTCCTGCATAATAGGAGAAGAAGCTCATTGCGGAGGGATTGCTATGAAAGCGCTGAAACGCATCCGGAACCTGCCCATCGCCGTCTCCGTCTGGAGTCTGGGGTTTCTTTTGGTGGCGCTGTTTTCCACGGTGTTCATGACGGCCTACCGGGTGATTTCCTCCTCCCTGATGGAGAGCAACATCGCCTACACGGCCCAGGTCTTCTCCCAGTATCAGGACGTGATCCAGGAAAATTCGGAGTTTTTGCAGAACATGGTCTCCAACATGGCCTACAACCGCACCACGGCCAAGTACGTCCTAGAAAAGGACCCCCAGAGCCAGTACGAGAACATCCGGAACCTGGACAGCATCGTTTTAAACTGCGTCCGGACCCTCCCGGCCATCAAGGAAGCGGTGGTGGAGGGCTACAACGGGGCGGTGTACAGCCTCAAGGGCCGGACGCCGGAGATCATGACGGCTCTGGAAAATCTGCCGGATACCCCGTACATGGTCTACGACTTTTCCCAGCACCTCCACTATAACGGGGAGAAAAGCGAGTCCTTTCTGTTCACCACCACCCTCTACGACATCTGGAACCTGACGCCCCGGTTCAACATCGGCCGGCTGACGGTGATTGTGGACAACTCCACCCTGGGCATCCAGGACTTTTCCGACCAGTACGGCACCGGGCTGTACCTCCTGGACCCGGACTATGCCCTGGTGGCCTCCAACCAGGAGGCCGACGCCGCGGCGGAGGAAATCCTTGCCCGGATTCCGGAGCTTTCCGTGGGCTCCCGGATGGAAATGAACGTGGACGGCAAGGCGTACATCGTCAACTACCAGATGGCCGAGGCCATCGGCTGCCACCTGGTCAGCATCCTCCCCCGGAGCCGCATCACCGAGTCTCTGAACTGGATGTGGCGGACGGTGGTCATTCTGCTGTTCTGCACCCTGGCGCTGATGCTGGCCCTGATGACCATTCTGAACCACAAGATCACCGCGCCTTTGCGGAAATTCAGCCGCTACATCGTGGAGATGCAGAGCCAGACCGTCCGCTATCTCAAACAGGAGATGCAGCTGGACGGCTACCGGGAGGTCTGCCAGATATCCGACGAGTTCAACCGGATGATCGGGGAGATCAACGTCCTGACCCACCAGCTGGTCCGGACCACCTCCAACCTCTATGAGTCGGAGCTGCAGAAGAAGCAGTCGGAGCTGCTCCACCTCCGGAGCCAGATCAACCCCCACTTCCTTTATAACACCCTGGAAAGCATCATGGGCATGGCCTGTCTGGAGGACGCACCCCAGACGGCCCAGATGGTGGGGAACCTGGGGAAAATCTTCAAGTACAGCGTCAAGGGCCAGGATATGGTCCCGGTCCGTGAGGAGCTTTCCACCACCCAGGCGTACCTGGGTATCCAGCAGATGCGCTTTGAAGGGATGTTCCGGGTGGAGTACCGGCTGGACCCGGAGATTCTGGAGCTGAAAATCCCCAAGATGATCCTCCAGCCCCTGGTGGAAAACGCCATTACCCACGGCCTGGAGCCCCGGGGAGAGGGCGGCGTTCTGATCCTGGGCGGGGCTTTGGGGAAGGACGGCCAGGTGAAGCTCTGGGTGGAGGACAACGGCGTGGGGATGCCCCGGGAGCAGCTGGAGCGGTTCCAGGCGGTGATCTCCGACAGCGGGAAGATGGAAAGCGATTCCATCGGCCTGGAAAACGTGGTGAACCGCCTGCGGCTGCTCTACGGCGACGGCTGCGGGGTTCAGATTCAAAGCGAGGAAGGGAAGGGCACCCGGGTGGAGCTGGACCTTCCCTGGTTCCGGGAAGCGGCGGGCTTTTCCCTATCGTAAAGGAGGCGCGGGATGTATCGGGTGCTTTTGATTGACGACGAACGGCTGGTCCTGGCCAGTCTGCGGCGGCGGATTCCCTGGGAAGCCTGCGGCTTCACCGTCTGCGGCCAGGCGTGCAGCGGCAGGGAGGGACTGGAAAAAATCCGGGAGCTCCAGCCGGAGCTGGTGTTCACCGACATCCGGATGCCGGGGATCAGCGGCCTGGACCTGATCCAGCAGGCCCGGACGGAGTTCCCCCAGGTCCGGTTCGTGGTCATCAGCGGGTACAGCGAGTTCGAGTACGCCAAGCGGGCCATTGAATACGGCGTTCTGGGCTTCTGCGTCAAGCCCTTCGACGAGGAGGAAATCAAGACCCTGCTGGGGAACATCCGCCGCCAGCTGGACGCTCAGGCTCCGGCGGCACAGGCGGTCTCCTCGGCGGCCTTCCGCCCCGGGGACAGCCCCCAGCGGGTGGACCGGGAACTGGCGGACCTGGGGCTTTCTCCGGAGACCCCCAAATGGGTCCTGGAGCTGCTGGGCGACGAGCCGGTCCCTCCAATCCAGGGGGACTCCCGGACCCGCTGGTGGGCCCTTCCCGCCGCGGGGGGAAGGTGCTTCCTTCTGGCCGGAGCCGATGGAGCCGAGGACGCGGCCCGGTTCTTTTCCGGCTGCTCCGGCACGGTGCGCAGCGGGATCAGCGGGCCGTTTTCCTCCGGGGAGGAACTGGAGAGGGCGGCTCTGGAGGCCCGGGTGGCGGCTTACGGCTACTTCTTCGGACATCCCGGCTTCCATAAGTTCCAGGGCCGGATGGAAAGCCCGGAGCTTCCGGAGCTGCTCCGGGCCCTGCGCAGCGCATTTTCCTCCCGGGACCTGGCCGGGATCCAAAAGGCTGCCGAAGCCTTCCGGGACGGGGATTTCACCATCCGGGACGCCTTCCGCTTCTATAACACCGCGGCCCTGCTGCCCCAGGGAGAGGTTCTGCCGCTGCTGGACGACTATGCCAGCCTGACCGGGCGGTTCCCCGACGCCGGGGCCCTGGCGGCGGAGGTGGCCCGGGTCCTCTGCCAGTCGGCGGCGGCGCTGTCGGAAAGCGACTCCCGCAGCGCCGTTATGCGGAAAATCCTGCTCTACGTCAACGAGCACTACGACGACCCGGAGCTGGGCGTGGGGAAAATCTCGGAGATTTTCGGGTTCAACCAGAATTACGTCAGCCAGATGTTCAAAAAATCGGAGCAGGAGGGCTTCACCGCCTACCTGACCCGGGTGCGGATGGGCCACGCCATCCAGCTCCTCCGGGAAAGCGACTGCCAGATCCGGGAGGTGGGGGAGCGCTGCGGCTACGGGGACTACTTCTACTTCGCCCGGGTGTTCAAAAAGTACACCGGCCGTTCTCCCGGGGAGTACCGGGGGGAGACCCGGGGCGGGGAAGGGTCGGAATCATAAGTTTTGGAAAATCCGGCAAGTTTTCGCAAAAAAAGTCGATTTTGCCACTTTCAAAGTGTGATATAATGTGGTAAAATAGAGTAAATTCATCGACTAAGGAGGATTTGCATGATTACCTTTGACATCTCACGGCTGGACAAGGACCTGCTCCCCGGCCTGTCCGAGCTGGCTCCCGTCTACGGCTTCCAGCTGAAGGAAGGGGAGGGCCTGCCCCTGACCGCCTGCTCCGGCGACGGCGTGGAGGTCCGGCTGGAAAACGGGGAAGCCCGCATCGCTTACGCTAAGCGCATCCACTTCTTCCGTGGCTTCGGTCTGCTTCTGGAGGAGCTGGCCGCCGGGAAGGACCGCGTCGCCCTCCGGGAAACGCCCCAGTTTGACGACAACGGCGCGATGTTCGACGTGTCCCAGGGCAACGCCGTCCTTCGGGTGGAGTCCATCAAGAGCATCCTCCGGCGGATGGCGGTGATGGGGCTCAACATCCTGATGATGTACTGCGAGGACAGCTACGACGTCCCCGAGGAGCCTTATTTCGGCTATATGCGCTCCCGCTACACCGAGGAGGAACTCCGGGAGTGCGACGACTACGCCTATCAGCTGGGCATTGAGATGATCCCCTGCATCCAGACCCTGTCCCACCTGATCGACGTGCTGAAATGGCCGGTTTTCCACGACATCAAGGAGGACTACGAGACCCTCTTTGTAGGCGGGGACAAGACCTACGAATTCGTGGAGCACCTGATCCGGGCGGCGTCGAAGCCCTTCCGGACCAAGCGCATCCACATCGGCATGGACGAAGCCTGGCACCTGGGTACCGGACGGTATCTCAAGGAGCACGGCCTGGTCCCCGGTGAACAGATCATGAAAGAGCATCTGGAACGGGTCATGGAGATCGTCCGGAAGCTGGGGCTGGAGCCCATGATGTGGAGCGATATGTTCCTCCGCCAGTTCGGCGGCGGCGATTATTACAGTGCAGACTTGAGCCGGTTCCCGACGGATGCAGCGGAGCTGGTCCCCGACGACGTGCAGACGGTCTATTGGGACTACTATCACTTTGATGAGGAATTCTACGAACGGTTCATCGAGATGCACCGGGTCTTCGGGGAGCCGGTCTTTGCCGGCGGCATCTGGACGTGGGTAGGATACGGAGCCAACTGGGGCATGACCTTCCGCACCACCCATCCGGCCATGGCCGCCTGCAAAAAGCTGGGCATCCGGAAGATCTTCGCCACCATCTGGGGCGACAACGGAACCGAGGCCAATATGTACGCAAATATGTTGGGGCTTTCCCTCTTTGCGGAGCACGGCTACATCGATGAGTTCGATGAGGAGAAGTTCAAACGGCGCTTCGAGTTCTGCTGCGGGGCGAAGTACGACGACTTCTATGCGCTGCGGCTGCTGGACGAAGTTCCCGGCTGCGAGAAGGACAACCTGGAACAGGTCAACGCTTCGAAGTATCTGATGTGGCAGGATCTGATGACCGGTATGTTCGATTACCACATCAAGGGTCTGCCGTTGGACGACCATTATAAAGAGCTCGTCCCCCTGTTCCGGGCGGCATCAGAGCGCAATGGGGAGTACAATGCGATGTTCCGCTTTTATGCGGAAGTGGCAAACGTCCTCTCTTTGAAGGCGCAGATGGGCCTTCGAATCACGGAAGCCTACGAGACCGGCAATACGGCGGCGCTCTATGCACTTGCGAAAGAGGAACTGCCGGAGCTGCTTTCCCGGGTGGAGGCGCTGAGAAGCTGCCACCGGGTGGTCTGGGCCGATATGAACAAGATCATCGGCTGGGACATTTTGGATATGCGCTACGGCTCCCTGATGGTCCGGATTCGCACCTCCATGGACGAGATCGAGGATTATCTGACCGGACGGATCTCCCGTCTGGAGGAGCTGGAGGAGCCCAGGCGTTCCTTCAACGGAAAAGAAGGGCTTGTCACCTACGCCAACTGGTACGGCCGCATCGTTTCGGCCAGCCGCATCGCTCCCGGGGCGTGATTTGACGGGTTCTGCCGGGGAATCTCCGGATTCTCTGAAACTGGGAACCTGTCCTATAAAACGTCAAGAATTGCGCGGTTTTGTATGAGAAACGCCAATGATTTCCAGGTATAATGAGGTCAAGTTCAAAAGAACGAAAACCTTGAACAACTTGGAAAGCGAGGCGTTTCCCATGAGCAAAGCAAACTACAATCCCTATGAAAATATGCTGGCGGTCCTTCGCCAGGCGGCGGACGCGGCAGGCTACACCGAAAACGAAATCATCACCCTGGAATACCCCGAGCGGGAGCTGAAGGTTTCCATCCCCGTGGAGATGGACGATGGCACCATCCGGGTCTTTGACGGCTACCGGGTGCAGCATTCCAGCCTCCGGGGGCCCTGTAAGGGCGGCGTCCGGTTCCACCCCGACGTGGACGAGGACGAGGTCAAGGCCCTGGCCGCCTGGATGACCATCAAGTGCGCCGTGGTGAACATCCCCTACGGCGGGGCCAAGGGCGCGGTCCGGGTGGACCCCAAGGAGCTGAGCAAAAAGGAGCTCCAGCGCCTGACCCGGCGGTACACCGCCATGATCCTGCCCATTATCGGGCCGGAAAAGGACATCCCCGCTCCCGACGTCAACACCAACGCCGAGACCATGGGCCTTATTATGGATACGTACAGCATGTTCCAGGGCTACACCGTCCACGGCGTCGTCACCGGCAAGCCCGTGGACATCGGCGGCTCCCTGGGCCGCCACGAGGCCACCGGCCGGGGCGTCATGCTGGTCACTATGAAGACCCTGGACCGTCTGGGCAGGAAGCCCGAAGACGTCCGCATCGCCGTCCAGGGCTTCGGCAACGTGGGCTCTGTGGCCGCCAAGCTCCTGGCGGAAAAGGGCTGCTCCATTGTGGCGGTCAGCGACGTGTCCGGCGGGCTTTCCTGCGCCGGCGGCCTGAACATCCCCGCCATTCTGGACTTCCTGGCCAAGAATCCCGGCAGGATGCTGGCGGACTACAACGCCGACGGCGTCTCCCACGTCACCAACCGGGAGGTGCTGACTGCCGATGCCGACATCCTCATCCCCGCCGCCCTGGAAAATCAGGTCACGGCCGACGTGGCCGGGGATATCCGGGCCAGGGTCATTGTGGAGGCCGCCAACGGCCCCACCACGGTGGAGGCCGACGCCATCCTGGCCCAGCGGGGCATCCTGGTGGTCCCCGACGTGCTGGCCAACGCAGGCGGCGTCATCGTCTCCTACTTCGAGTGGGTCCAGAACATCCAGTCCCTGACCTGGGAGGAATCCGAGGTCAACGAAAATCTTGCCAAAATCATCACCCGCGCCTTTGACGACGTCTGGAACCTGGCGGAACAGAAATCCGTCTCCTGCCGGATGGCCGCGTATATGACCGCTCTCCGGCGGCTGGTGGTCGCCAAGCAGTTCCGTCCCATCTTCCCGTGATCCCAGGCGCTGAATAAGGGAGGACCTTTATGCTCATTGACGTTCACACCCACCTCTGGAAGGGGATCGAGGCCCAGTGCAGGCAGGGAATCCTGGACATGTGCGATTCCTTCGGCATCGACAAGGTCCTGGTTTCCAGCCTGGGAGGGTATCAGCCCGATCCGGAGGAGATCCGGTACTTAAACGACCAGACCTACGGCTTCATGAAGGAGCACCCCGGCCTGGTGGAGGGGTACTGCTACCTGAATCCCCGGCACCCCGACGCGCTGACCGAGCTCCGCCGCCGGGTGGAGGATCAGGGTATGTGCGGCGTCAAGCTCTGGGTGGCCACCTTCTGCGACGACCCCCTGGTGGACCCCATTGCGGAGCAGTGCGTTTCCTACGGCATCCCTATGTTGGTCCACGCCTTTTATAAGGCCGTGGATCAGCTCCCCTGCGAATCCCTGGGGGAAAACGTGGCCAATCTGGCCCGCCGCCACCCCGACGCGAAAATCCTCATGGCCCACCTGGGGGCCGACTGCCTTCGGGAGATGCGGATGGTCAAGGACTGCAAAAACGTCTGGCTGGACTTTTCTGGCTCCATCTCCCACGCCGACGATCTGGAATACGCCGTAAGGCTGGTGGGGGCGGACCGGCTCCTGTTCGGCAGCGACATGCCGGACCTGGCCTTCCAGTGCAGCTACGGCCAGCTCATCGAAGCGGACCTGACTCCGGAGGACCGGGAGAAGATCGCCTGGAAAAACGCGGTCCGGCTGTTTGGATTTGACGGGGAGGCGGTAAAATGAACAAGTCTTTCGACTGCAACGGCCTTCTTGGAGAGTGGCCCTTCCGCCGGTTTTACCACGGCGGCATGGAGGGGCTCCGCCGGGTCTGGGACCAGGCGGGGATCGGCGCGGGAGCCGTTTCCACCCTCCGCAGCGTTTTCTATAACGACCCCATGGAGGCCGAGGAGCTTCTGGCGGAGGCTTTGAAGGGCACCGGCTGTCTCCACATTCTGGGGGTCAATCCCGCCCTTCCGGCGGCGGCCCTGTCCGTTGACGAGGCTGTGGAGCGCTTCGGCATCCGGGGCGTGCGGCTTTATCCGGGCTACCACGGCTACCGGCTGGACGATCCCTGCATGGACCGGCTGTACGCAGTGCTGTTGAAGCACAGGCTGCCGCTGGTGGTCTCCCTCCGGCTGGAGGACGAGCGCCTGAACTACCTGGTAAAGCCCCGCACGCTGACCACGGAAGAACTGACGGCCCTTCCGGACCGGATGCCCGGCGTGAAGATTCTGTACACCGGCATCCAGGCTTACGAGGCCACCGGCATGGCGGAAACCTTCCGGGAGAAGGAGAACCTGTACCTGGAAACCTCCTGGTTTAAGTCCGCCGTCCACCCCTTTGAGGACGTCACCGCTGTGATCCCGGCGGAAAAGGTCCTCTACGGCTCAGGCTATCCCCTCAACTGCCTCCAGAGCACTATGACCGCTCTGGACCACAGTACGATTTCAGAAGAAGCCAAGGCGATGATCCTCCGGGAGAACGCGGCGCGCTTCTTTTTGAAATAAACACCCCCTCTTTTTTCAGAACCCGCAGGAAGGAAGTATCCTGCGGGCCTTTCTTTTTCGTGAATTTTGATAGAATTCGTCAACTCCATACCAGTATCGTAGGAGAAAACCGCCGGGTTTTTGATTACAATGAAGATAGAACCCCACCGACCGCAAGAAAGGACGAATCATCATGGATAAAAGCAAACTGGCTCTCTACGGCGGCCCCAAGGCCAAGACCACTCCCATGGGCACCGGCCCCCGCTTCGGCGAAGAAGACCTGAAATACCTGAAGGAGGCCATCGACCAGAACACCCTCTTTTACTGGTACGGCAACCAGGTGAAGCAGCTCACCGCCCGGTTTGCGGAGCTTTACGGCGCGCCCTACTGTACGGCAACCTCCTCCGGCACCGCCGCCATCCACGTGGCCCTGGGCATCTGCGGCGTCACCGCCGGGGATGAGGTCATTACCTCTCCTGTCACCGATATGGGCACCATCATCGGCATCGTCTACCAGAACGCCATCCCGGTTTTCGCCGACCTGGACCCCCACAGCTACACCCTGGACCCCAAATCCGTGGAGGAAAAGATCACCGATAAGACCAAGGCCATTATCGCCGTCCACCTGACCGGCGGCCCCACCGATATGGACGCCATCATGGACATCGCCCGCCGCCACAACCTGAAGGTCATCGAGGACTGTGCCCAGAGCTATATGGCTACCTATAAGGGCCAGCTGCTGGGCACCATCGGCGACGTGGGCTGCTTCAGCCTCAACGACTTCAAGCAGATTTCCGCAGGCGACGGCGGTTTGATCCTCACCAAGACCCAGGAGATGTACGAGGCCGCCCTCCGGTTCGCCGATAAGAACTACCAGCGGCTGGCCAGCCACGATACCTCCCGGGATGTGCCCTTTATCGCCCCCAACTACCGGATGAACGAGCTGACCGGCGCCGTGGGCCGGGCCCAGGTGGAGCGTCTGGAAAGCGTCTGCCGCCGCCGCACCGAGGTGGGCGACCGGATCAGCGCCGCCATCGGCAAGCTCCCCGGAATCTATCCTCCCAAGGTCCAGGCCGACAGCACCAGCACCTATTGGTTCTATATGTTCCGGGTGGACGAGAAAGAGGCGGGCATCAGCCGCAACGACTTCTCCGAGGCCTTGGCCGCCGAGGGCATCTGCAACCAGCGGGGATATATTCCCAGCTGCGTGTACAATTACGACCTGTTTGTCAACCGCCGGGGCTACCAGGGCACCAACTGCCCCTTCAGCTGCCCGCTGAACGGCCATAACGTCACCTATTATGAGGGCATGTGCCCTACGGCGGAGGAAATCCTCAATACCGCGATCCGGTTCAGTATCGATGAGTTCACGACGGACCAGGACGTGGAGGAGATCATCGCCGCGATTACGAAGATTTCCGAAGCTGCCCGGGCGTAACGATAGTTTCCGCAGCGTGGGCAAAGAAAGTTTTGGGTCCATCCTTTTTCTAAAAGGATGGTGGGGATGGAAGGGGCAAAGCCCCTTCCTCGCCCTCCGCAGAGGGCGAAACTCCAACCCCGTTGCGCCTCGGGCGCAACCCAAAAAGAAGGAAAGGCGGCCCGCAGGCCGCCCGCGGATGTCCCTGCGGCCGGAATTTCAAAGAAATTCCGGCATAACTGCGGCATCGAACTATCCGAAGCGCATCCCCGCGCTAGCGCCCCAAAGCGTGACCCCCGATACGCAAAAACCATCCCCCAGCCCGCTTGTCCGGCAAGCGGGCTGTTGGTCCATTTTCCGTAAGGAGGAATTTCGATGAAAACCCCGAGAACCCCCGTCTCCCCCAGCCGCAATTTCTGTACCCTGGGGGCGGGATACCTGGACGCCGACCCCCTGGACGGGCGGGAGAAGCTGGCTTTGGTCAACTACGCCGCCGGGGGATTGGGGGCGCTGCTCCTGGTCGATCCCGATGCCCGGACCTGCGAAAGCTACCCCCTCCCCGCCGATAACGGCGGCTGGGCCGTCTGCTTTCTCAAGGAGGAGGGGGCGCTGCTGGTGGGCACCTGCGCCGAAAAGGGCTTCGTCCACCGCTTCGACCTGAAAGCCCGGCGGTTCGAGGAATCCCTCCGGCTGGAAGGGGAGCAGTATATCTGGAACTTCGTCCGGGCTAAAAACGGCAAGGTTTACGGCGGCACTTACCCCGGCTGCGTCCTGGTGGAGTACGACCCCGCCGCCCGGACCCTCCGCAGCTGCGGGAAGGTCAGCCAGGACCCGGAAAACTGCTACTGCCGCCGGGTCTTTGCTGGGGCGGACGGCAGCCTGCTTATCTACGCCGGATTCCATACCGGCGGATTCTGGCGCTATGACCCGGAAAGCGGGGAGCTCCGCCAGCTGGGCGGGGACGGCGAGGAGCTGCTGGCCGCCGGGGAGACCTTTGTCTGCACCCGGCTGGATGGCCGGTACCGGATTTTCGACCCTGTTACCTATGAGGTCACGGAGACCCTTCCCGAGGACGGCGGCCTGGATGGCGTGAAAAATCCCGGGGCCCGGGAGTATCTGGAATTCCGCCAGTCGGAAAAGCCTTTGGGGGTCCTCCCCGGGGAGGCCGGGAACTTCCTGACCACCCTGAAGGACGGCCGCCGGGCCGGGATCAAGGGCCAGGACGTTTTCCTGGAGCAGGACGGCCGGATCGAGACCTTCCGCATCCCCGCGGAGGCTCCCGCTGGGCGAATCATGACCATCTGCGCCGGGCCGGACGGGGCGGTCTGGGGTTCCAGCGAATTCGGCCAGACCATTTTCCGCTACTGCCCGGAGACCGGGGAACTGACCAATACCTCCTGTGTGGCCACCGCCGGGGGCGAGGTCTACGGCATGGTCTGGGCCAGGGAGAAGCTGTGGCTCACGGCCTATGTGGGCGGGGACCACATCGTCTACGACCCCCGGCAGCCCTGGGACCAGTACGGCAACCGGAACCCCAGGACCCTCCGTTCCGTTGCGCCGGAGATGGTCCGGCCCCACGGCAAAAGCGTCCTGGGGCCCGACGGCAGCGTCTGGACCGGCTGGTACGCCAGCTATGGGACCTACGGCGGCGGGCTTTCCCGCATCGACCCGGACACCCAGGAGGTGCGGTCCTGGTTCCAGCTGGTCCCCGGCCAGGCGGTGGAAGGGATCGCCGCGTCGGAGACCGCCCTCTACGCCGTGACCAGCGGCGAGGCCAGCGGGCTCCCGGCCAAAACCGAGGCTTTTTCCGTGCTGATGATCGGCGGGGACGGCGGGATTCTGCTCCGGAGGACCTATCCGGCGGGGATTTTCTTCCGCTGCGTCGCCGCCATGGACGGTCTGGTCTGGGTGTCCGCCGCGGATACCGCCGCCGGGGTCTGCCGCCTGCTGATCCTGGACGGGGAGACTCTGGAGGAACGGGCCGCCGCTCAGCTTGGGCCCTGTGACCCGGCCCATCCCATGGACGCGGCTCCCTGCGCCATGGTTCCGTGGAAGGGGACGATGGCGGTGTTTTTGCCGGAGGAGGTCCGGTTCTACCGGCCAGACGGAAGCCTGGCGGCTGGCTGCAAGGTCCCGGGAAAGGCGGGCTCCGCCGCTGTTGGGGCCGACGGGAAGCTCTGGTTCTCCATTGGTCCGGAGCTGTGGGTGTTGGACGAATTCCCCGCTTGACAAGGGCGGGGCGGAACGGGTATACTGGTGACAGAAGGAGGCGGTTTTATGCGCATCGAAGAACTGGACCGGAAGGAGTACGAGGACATCCCCCTCTACCCCCTGGGCGACGGGCAGGATAACCGGCTCCCGTTTTTTGCGGGGCGGTACAGCCTCAGCGGCAACCTGTCCCCTCTGCACCGTCACAGCGTGATTCAGATCAACTACGTTTCCCGGGGGAAGCTCCTCCACCGGATCAACAACAGCCATTACGAGCTGGTCCGGGGGGACATTTTCGTCATTCCGCCCTATGTGCCCCACCAGCTGATCCCTTGCGGGAACAACGACTTTGAGATCGTGGAGATCGAGTTCCAGCCGGAGTTCGTTTTCAGCGGCGGCATTAACGAGGACAGCGGCCTGTTCGATTTTTCCTACATCGAGCCCTTTCTGGTGACGGAGTGCAACGTCCGGCCCCGCCTGAACCTTACCGGCACCTCCCAGATCAAGGTGGAGGCCCTTATCGAGGAGATGCTGGAGGAGTTCGGCAGCCGGGAGGACGGCTACCTCATGGCCATCAAGGCGGACCTTCTGAAGCTCCTGGTGGTCACGGGCCGGGTCTTCCGCAAGAGCATCCAGTCCTCCACGGAGATGCAGCTGTTCAACCACCACCGGGACGCCATGTCCGAGACGCTACGGTTCATCAACGAGAACTTCGATCAGCCCATCACCATCGAGGAGGCGGCCCGCCACGCCTTGCTCAGCCAGTCTTATTTCAGCTATCTGTTCAAGATGCTGACCAACCGGACCTTTGTGGAATACCTCCACGAACGGCGGATTCAGAAGGCCATGACCCTGCTCCGGGACAGCGGGGACCGGGTGCTGGACATCTGCTACGCCTGCGGCTTCAACAACGTCAACCATTTCAACCGGGTGTTCAAGTCCACTGTGGGACTTTCCCCCACCCAGTACCGGGCTTCCTGCCGGAAGGACGGCTCCGGGGAGGCGCAGGCGTGAGTTCCGATTCATTTGCTGGAGGGATTTTCATGAGCTTTCCGGAAGCTGAAAAGCTCCTGATCGTGGAACCGTGGGGCGGATTCCGTGCCAGGGTCCGGCTCCTTGTCCGGGAGGAGGGGGAGCGGCGGCAGCGGCTTTGCGTCCAGGGGTTTCTGGGACGGAACGGCGTGACGTCCTCCAAGCGGGAGGGGGACGGCTGCACCCCGGCAGGGGTATTTTCCCTGGACCTGGCCTTTGGCACGGCGGAGAACCCCGGCGCACGGCTGCCCTACAAAAAACTGGCTCCGGCGGACTACTGGGTGGATGACCCTACGTCCCCTTTCTATAACCAATTCGTGACCTGGACCGCACCCAAAAAGCCCTGGAATTCCGCCGAGCATCTCATAGAGGAGCAGGCGGCTTACCGCTACGCCGCCAACATCTGCTGCAACCCGGAGCGGGTCCCGGGGAGGGGGTCCGCGGTGTTCCTGCACTGCTCCACAGGAGGGCCTACGGCAGGCTGCGTCAGTGTCCCGGAGCCGGTTATGGCAGCGCTTCTCCGGGAGCTGGACGGGGAAAGCCGCATCTGGATCCGGGATGGAAAACTTTTTTGAAAAAAGCCTTGACAACTGCTTCCTACTGTGCTATAATATAAAAGCTGTCAAGAAGATAGCGCGAATATCGCGGAGTGGAGCAGTTGGTAGCTCGTCGGGCTCATAACCCGAAGGTCGCAAGTTCAAGTCTTGCCTCCGCAACCATGAACCCCGTAAACTGAGTGTTTACGGGGTCTTTTCTTGTTTTCTGGAATGGGGTGGAGCAAGGATTTTTAGTTAAAAAATACGAACATGAGAAGAATGCCCGCCAGGTTGTACAGCAGGTAAAAGGCGATGACGGCGCAGCCCGTCCACCAAATGACGTTTACCAGAACGGACAGGCCGCGGCGGCAGCGGTCCTTGGGATAGAGCGCCGGCAGCCAGGTCCGCCAGAGGATTCCGGGGAAAAGCTGCGGAAGTCCACTGTACCAGGCCTGGCAGATGGCCACCAGCCAATAGGCGGGCAGCTCCTGCAAAAGGAAGGAAAGGGTCAGGGCAGAGGCTCCGCAGAGGAGGGCGGTGGTCTGCCGGAAGACCCGGCGGTTCCAGGAGGTCCAGGGCTCTTTCCGATATTGGTAGCAGGAAAATGTTTTCAGGGGGTCGGGCTTTTTTCGGAAAACGAACATCGTATCCTCTCCGTGGCGTCGCAGGGTGGTCCCAGGCGCTTTTCTTCATTGTACCACGGATTTGGGAAAATGACAACGCCCCGCCCGGACAGGCTCCGGACGGGGCGGCTTTGGAAGGGTCAGATGTTGGTTTCCACGCTCTGGTGGGCGTCGGCGGAGGCGAAGGCGGCCTCCATGACCTGGAGGACCCGGCGGACCTCCGGCAGCTTGATCAGGGGCTCTGCTTCGCCGCGAATGGCCTTGCAGAAGTTGCGGTAGAACTCATGGACGTCGGAGACCGGGCGGTCCGCTTCGTAGACGTCCAGGGTGATGTCGTCCCGGGCGGCCATGGTCTTGGTGACGCCGGAGGCCATCTGCTCGGGGAGGACGTCCTTCTCGTTCCAGGCCTTCAGCTTGGCGATCTTGGCGTTTTCCCGCCAGTCCACGATTTCGGCGGTGCCGTTTTTGCACTGCATGTAGAACCGGGGGAGGGGGAGGAAGTTATAGGTGCCCAGCTCGATGCAGGCTTTGGCGCCGTTGGCGAAGAAAATCCGCAGGTTGAAGCCGTCGTCTACCTCGTCGTTGGTGTAGTGGGTGGTTTCGCACCAGATGCGGACGATCTTGTTCTCGCTGCCGGTGATCTGGAGGAGCTGGTCGATCATGTGGACGCCCCAGTCCAGCATCATGCCGCCGCCGTACTGCTTGTGGCAGCGCCAGTCGCTGGGGATGCCCCGGGAGCCGTGGACCCGGGACTCGATGTTCAGGAGGTCGCCGATCTCGCCGCTGTGGGCGATTTTTTTCATGGCCAGGAAGTCCACGTCCCAGCGGCGGTTCTGGTGGACGGTAAAGAGCTTGCCGCTCTTTTTGGCGGCGTCGGCCATTTCGTCAAAGGCTGCCACGGACATTTCCACGGGCTTTTCACAGATGACGTTTTTGCCCGCTTCCAGGGAGCGGATGACCAGCTCCTTGTGGCAGTCGTTGGGGGTGACGACGGTGACGGCCTGGACGCTTTCGTCGGCCAGGACCTCCTCAAAGGAATCGTAACACCGGATGCCCGCCTCCCGGATCTGCTGCTGCTTCACGGGGTCGATGTCGTAAACGCCGGCAAGCTCTGCCACATCGCTTTTCAGAAGCTGTCCGCAGTGCCACTTGCCCTGTCCGCCGTAGCCAATGACGGCGATTTTAGTCTTTTCCATAAAATCGTTCCTTTCTGTCCCGAAAATCGGAAACCGCCGGAAGTCCCCGGCGAATTGCTTGCGCAAAAGGGCCATTCGTTGCTGGCCGTTACTTGCATTTTAACCCGAAATGCGGTATAATTCAAGTAATATCCTCGGAATTTTCGGACAATTCTTGCTGTCTTGCAAAGGAGGGACTGTCGTGTATTTCCACTTTGAAAATAAGGAGACCCCCATCGATACGCGGATTTTTACCGAGCTGACGCCGACGCCCCACCTCCACACCCACATCGAGCTGATCCGGGTGGAGGGCGGGGACACCGTGGCCTTTGCCGACAACCGCTCCGGGGCCTGCCGGAAGGGGGACGTTTTCATCGCTTTTCCCAACCAGATCCATTACTACCACGATGGGGAGCCCCCTACCGGGGACCTGCTGATTTTTTCCCCGGAGCTGGTGCCGGAGTTCGGGGAGGTCTTTGGGGGGCAGGTGCCGGTCTCGCCGGTGCTCCCCGGTGCGGGGGAGGACCCCAGGGTCCGGGAGTGCCTCCGGGAGCTGCTCCGGCTGGAGGGGGAGCCCCGGGACCCCTACCAGGAGCCCCTGGTCCGGGCCTATCTGCTGATCCTGTGCAGCCGCCTGCTCCCCAGGATGGAGCTGGCTCCGGCGGTGAAGTGCGACACGGATACCCTGAAGGCCGTCATTCAGTACTGCACGGAGAACTACTCCCGGGAAATCTCCTTGCAGACCCTGTCGGACAGCCTATACATCAGCAAGTATTACATCTCCCATCTGTTCGGCCAGCGGCTGAAGGTCAGCTTCTGCGACTACATCAACGCCCTGCGGGTCCGGCGGGCCTGCGAGCTCCTCCGGCAAGGAGGGCTTTCGGTGACGGAGGTGGCCTTTGCCGTGGGGTACAACTCCACCCGGTCCTTTGACCGGTGCTTTAAGAAGATACAGAAGGTCTCCCCCCAGAGCTACCGGCTCCGGAAGGGGAGTCAGGCGGTCTCCGGGGACTTTTCAAACCGGGCGTAGTGCTTGGTGGTCCGGAGGCGGTAGAGCATCAGCAGGCCCCGGACGCAGAGCTCCACGCCCATGGCGATCCACATGCCGGTGAGGCCCAGGGGCTTCACCAGGAGCACCGCCAGGCCCAGCCGGACGATCCAGATGCTGCCCAGGTTCATGAGACTGGGGACAAAGGTGTCGCCGGCCCCCCGGAGGGCTCCCGCCGCCACGATGGAAACGCCGAACAGGGGCTCCGCCAGCAGCTCGATGCGCAGGACCCGGACTGCCAGCTCCCGGACCGCCGGGTCCGGGGTGAGGACGCGGAAGACGAAGGGGCAGAAGATCATCATCAGGGCCCCTGTGACCCCCATGAGCAGGCCGCCCATGACGGTGCAGATCCGGCCGAAGTCCTTGCCTTGCTGAACCTTTCCGCCGCCCAGACTGCGGCCCACCAGGGTGGTAGCCGCCGAGCCGATGCCGTAGCCGGGCATGTAGCAAAGGCTCTCCGCCGTTACGGCAAAGGAGTTGGCGGCGATGGAGACGGCTCCCAGAGGCGCGATGAGCATGGTGGAGGCCACCATGGCTCCGCACATGGCCAGCTCCTGGACTGCCACGGGGGCGCCGATCTTCCAGGCGCTGCGGAGGATGTCGCCGTCAAAGACCGGCTTTTCCTTGCGGAGCAGACGGAGCCGCTTGTTGGAGATGCAGCACCGCCAGGTCATGACCAGGCTGATTACGGCGCAGGCCAGGGCGGTGCCGATACCGGCTCCCAGGACGCCGTACCGGGGGATGAACAGGGCGTTGAAGATCATGTCCAGGACGCACATGACGGAGCTCAGGATGCTGGGCGTCACCATGTCGCCGCTGCACTGTAAAAAGGCCGAGGTCAGGGAGTTCAGCTGGGAAAAGGGCAGCATCAGGGCGAAAACCAGGAAGTAGGCCGAGGCGTCTGCGTTGATCTCCTCGCCGCCGCCCAGCCACCGGGGCAGCGGGCCGTGGATCAGCAGGCCGATCAGGCAGAGGAGTCCGGACACCAGAAAGGCCGCGGCCAGGCCGTGGCGCATGACGTCCCGGGCCTTTTGGTCCTCGTTGCCGCCGATGTGGTGGGCCACCTGGACGGAAAAGCCCGCCGTCACCGCGTAGGTGACGCCGTTCAGGAGCCAGGTGCTGGAGGAGACTAAGCCGATGGCCGCGGAGGCGTTGGCCCCCAGGGCGCCGACCATGGCGGAGTCGATATACTGCATGGCGATGGTGGTGATCTGGGTGAGGATGGCGGGGAGGCTCAGCTTCCAGACTTCCTGAAGCTGGGGCTTCCAGTGGGACCAGTTGTGTTTTGACATTTCGTCCTCCGTATTCGGTGATTTCGTGTACTTCTATGATACACTTTTTTGGCCGGGATGTAAAGCCGGGCGGGACTTCCGGCGGGAAAATCCGGCAAATGGCCACTTGCCAATTTTCCGGCAGCGTAGTATACTGGTTAAGTGGATGATTCTTACAGAAAGAGGGAACCTCATGTTCAGCGGACGTTTATGGGAGCTGTTTCTCGACTCCTTTCCGAAAATTTTGTTTCCGGGGCTGACGATGACCATTCCGTTGACGGTCATCTCCTTTTCCCTGGCCCTGGTCATTGCCGTTGTCACGGCGCTGGTGCAGTTTGCAAATGTTCCGGTGCTGAAGCAGCTGGCGCGGTTTTACATCTGGATCTTCCGGGGGACGCCGCTGCTGGTGCAGCTGTTCGTGGTCTTTTTCGGCCTGACCCGGGTGGGCATCGTGCTGAACCCCTTCCCGGCGGCGGTCATCGTTTTTTCCCTGAACGAAGGGGCTTACTGCTCTGAAACGGTCCGGGCGTCGCTGGAATCGGTGCCCCGGGGGCAGCTGGAGGCCGGGCTCTGCGCGGGGCTTTCCTATTTGCAGACGATTTTCCGCATCGTTCTGCCCCAGGCCATGCGCACGGCCTTCCCGCCGCTGTCCAACTCCCTGATCTCCATGGTCAAGGACACCTCTCTGGCGGCCAACATCACGGTGACGGAGATGTTCATGGTCACCCAGCGCATCGTGGCCAGGACCTATGAGCCGCTGCTGCTCTATCTGGAGGTGGGGCTGATCTACCTGATCTTCTCCACGGTGCTGACCAAGCTCCAAAGCGTCGGCGAAAAGAAGCTGGGCGCTTACGGCAAAAAGGGGGCGTGACCATGCTGGAAATTCAGGACGTCAGGAAGTCCTTCGGCGGTGTGCCGGTGCTCCGGGGGGTCAGCCTTTCGGTGGACCAGGGGGACGTGATCGCCATTATCGGGCCCAGCGGCTCGGGGAAAACTACCTTGCTGCGGTGCCTCAACTATCTGGAGCGGGCCGACTCCGGGACCATGGTTTTCGACGGCCAGCAGCTGGACATGGCCCGGGTTCCCAAGAAGGAGATCGCCCGGCTGCGGAAAAAGACGGCCTTCGTTTTTCAGAGCTACAATCTGTTCGCCAACAAAAACGCCTTGCAGAACGTTACGGAAGGGCTCATCGTGGGGCGGAAAATGCCCAGGGCCCAGGCGGAGGAGATCGGCCGGAAGGCCCTGGAAAAGGTGGGGCTTTCCGACCGCTGCGGGTACTATCCTTCCCAGCTTTCCGGGGGGCAGCAGCAGCGGGTGGCCATCGCCCGGGCCATTGCAGCCAAGCCGGAGATCATCTTCTTCGACGAGCCTACCTCGGCCCTGGACCCGGAGCTGACCGGGGAGGTCCTTTCCGTCATGCGGGACCTGGCTGCGGAGGGGATGACCATGCTGGTGGTCACTCACGAAATGGGCTTCGCCCGGACCGTCTCCAACAAGGTGATTTTCATGGAGGACGGGGTCGTGGTGGAGTCCGGGGCTTCCGGGGAGTTCTTCCTCCACCCCAGGGAGGAGCGGACCCGGGCCTTCCTCAACAACATTCAAGGCTATACCGCCCGGTAAATCGGGCATGCAAAGGAGATACGATTATGAAACACAAAGGACTTTTGGCGTGGATTCTGGCGGCGGGGATGGCTCTGACCAGTCTGACCGGCTGCGGCTCCAAGGGGAGCGCGGAGGGCGATCATCTGGCCCGGATCCAGAGCAAGGGGAGCATCACCGTGGCCATGGAGGGCACCTGGGCTCCCTGGACCTATCACGATGAAAACGACCAGCTGGTGGGCTACGACGTGGAGGTCTCCCGGAAGATCGCCGAGAAGCTGGGGGTCACGGTGAATTTCGTGGAAGGCGAGTGGGACGGGCTCCTGGCGGGCCTGGACGACGGGCGCTACGACCTGATGGTCAACGGCGTGGGCATCACGCCGGATCGGCAGGAGAAGTACGACTTTTCCACGCCTTACGCCTACAATCGGACGGCGATCATCGTCCGGGGCGACTATGACGAAATCCACGCTCCGGAGGACCTGAAGGGCAAGCAGACGGCCAACACCATTTCCAGCACCTACGCCGCCCAGGCCGAGGCTTACGGGGCTGCCGTAACCGGCGTGGACGATCTGAACCAGACCATCGAGCTGCTTCTGGCCGGGCGGATCGACGCCACACTCAACGCCGAGGGGGTCTTTGACGATTACATGAAGGTCCACCCCGACGCCAACATCAAAATCGCCGCGTACACCGCAGAGGTGGAGCAGGTCGCCATCCCGGTCCGGAAGGGCGAGGATTCGGCGTCGCTGCTGACAGCGGTCAATGACGCGCTGGCGCAGATGGATGCCGACGGAACTCTGGCGGAGCTGTCGGAGAAGTACTTCGGCAAGGACATCTCCAAGCTGGAATAATAAAACGCAGCCGCGTCCTTTTTTCGGGCGCGGCTGCGTTTTTAGGTTTTGCGGACGAATTTGGTCCCGCAGATGGGGCAGGAAATTTCGATTTTGCCCTTTCCTTTGGGGAGACGGAGGGTCTTTTGGCAGTGGGGGCAGGTGAAGTAGCGGTGGGTCTTCCGGTCCTGGAAGCGGCGCTTTTTCCCGGCGAACCACCCCTTTATCCTGTACCAGAGGGCCTTGATCTTGTTCCAAAAAACCAGGAATTTCTGGTTTTCCTTGGCCCGGGCGGAGGTGTTCCGGGAGAACATCCGAAAGACGGCCCAGATCAGCAGCAGCGTTCCCAGGAGGGAGACGGGGAGCCAGCGGGTGAAGGAGGCGGTCAGGGTGCAGGCCATGGAGAGGATGAGCACGGCGACGTTCATCTGGTCCACGCCGTAGCGGCCCAGCATAAATTTTTGGAGCCAGTTCAAGGAAATATCCCCTTTCCGAAATCTGAATCCAGTATACCACGGATTTGGGCGGAGAGGGTGAATTTTTCGTGAAGGAAATTCAAATCTTTCGCGCCCTGCCGCGGAGCGGCAGAGATCAACAAGTGCCACGTCAGGCCGCCCGCATTATTGCTCCGCAATAAAGCTCTGGCCTTTTCCTTCGGAAACCGGAAAACGCCTGGCAGTGTACGCCGATTGGCACCACATCAGGCCGCCGCCTGCCCCCAAAGCCCATCGTGAGGAACGAAACGTTCGAAAGTGGCAGCTGGATGCCTACTGTCCCCTCACCAATTGCGGCGGCCGTGTCTACCGCGAGGTAGTGTTGGGGCTCTCCAAAGCCCCAGGCGCGACTTCAGGGGGTCTCGGGGGGCGGGAGCCACCCGAGCGTCCTTTTCTCCCCATTTTTTTCCCACGCGGGAAAAGAATGGGTGCTATGAACCACCTATCGATAATCCAAAGCGAACGTAGCCGCATAGGCCGGTAGTGCTGCCGATTTCAAATCGAATTTGGCAGGTCCTACTAGCCTATGCGGCTACTTACGTTGTACAGATTTGTTTTGTCCTACATAGCGCACTTACTCTTTTCCCCGGAGGAAAAGAGTAAGCAGAAAAGTCCGTTTAGGGGCTGCGCCCCTAAAAACCCCAATGGCGGCAGGCGCTGGATAACCATATCCGCACACGACACTTCCCGCCGCCGCTATCGGTGCTCAGACAGTAGGCAACCGTGCAGCACTTTTGTCCGCTTCGATTCCTGTATGAGACTTCGGAGATACGCGTCGGCTTGGCGTAGGTACAGGGGGGCTTTGTGGGCAGGCGGCCTGACGTGGTACCGGGGAGACGGACAGTCTTGGCCTGGGGGTCATTACTTTTCGCGGTTGCAGAAAACGGCGGTGCGCTCTTTGCCGCTGAGGGTGCAGGTGTATAGGACCAGGTCGTAGCCGCTGTTCTGTACGGCCTCCACCTCCGTGGGCAGGAGGGTGCGGGCCTCCGCGACGGCGTAGGCGTTTACGGTGCCGTCCATTTCGGTGAAAAGAACGGGGTCCCCGGCGGTCAGATTGCTCAGCTTGCCGAAATGGTTGGTGTAATTGTGGCCTGCAATGACGAAATCGTCGGTTTCCGGGGCCCCGAACTGACGGCAGGGAGCCGTTTTCAGCCGGGAATCGTCCCACTCCGCCAGGACCGGCAGCCTGATCTCCAGGGTCGGGAACTCGATGATCCCGGCGCACTCATAGCCGTTGACCTCCGCTACCAGCAGCTCCGGAGCGGAGACGTCCTCCTGGGACGGAGGGGTCTCCGGGGCGGATTCCAAAACGGCCTCCACGCCTGCCAGCAGAGTCTCGGCCTCCTGCCCGGCGCGGGCGTCGTCGTTTCGGTTGTAGAAAAGCAGGAGCAGCGCGGAAACGATCAGCGCTGCTCCCAGGACGATGAAAATCACGCCCGTTGCTTTTTTAGACACGGCGGTTCTTCTTTTTCCTGAAGATCATGATCCCGCCGAGAGAGATCATGACCAGGCCCAGGCCGCCCAGAACCGCGATGGGCCAGTTGAGCTGGCCGGTCTGGATCAGGGTGGCGGTGTTGGTGACGGTGACGACGCCGTCCTTCACCTGGTAGGAGGGGGTGTAGCCTTTGGGAATGTTGATCTCGGTGATCTGCCAGTTGCCGCTGGCCGCCAGGTCCGTCCAGGTGCAGCTCCAATTGTTGGAGGCGTCCAGGCGGACGGTCTCCACGGCTTTTTCGCCGTCGTAGAGGACCACGGTGGCGGAGGCGGGCCGGGATTTGACCTTGTCGTTGCTCCAGACCTTCCGGACAGTCAGGGTGACGGGGGCGCCCTGGCGGATGTTGGTGATGGTGACGTTGGAGCCGTCCACGTCATAGCGGACGGCGTAGCCTTCCGGCAGGTCGGTTTCCACGATGGCCCAGCTGTGGGAGTCGTCCAGCTGATCCCAGGTGTAGGACCAGTTGTTGGCTTCACTCAGGGTCTCGGCGGCGTAGGTCTTGCCGTCCTGAAGCAGTTCCACGGTGACGCTGTTCGGGCGGTTGGAGCCGTTGTCCTTCCAGACCTTATGGACCGTCAGGCCGGAGACGCCGGGAACGGCGGTGCCGTAGGTGTTGGTGATGGTGGTGTGGGTGCCGTTGACGGCGTAAGCCGGGCGGTATCCCTTGGGGACGTTGACCTCCTGGACGCTCCAGCTGGAGTCCTTGCTGAGGCCGGCCCAGGCGTACTGCCACTGGTTTTCCTTGCTGAGGGTCACGGTGTCGTAGGGCTCGCCGTTTTTGCAGAGCTGGACGGTGACGCTGCGGGGCTGGGTGTGGCCGTTGTTGACCCAGACCTTCTCCACGCTGACCTCGGTTTGTTCGCCGGGCTGGGAGACGGGGGTGTTGGTGATCACCGTGGTGTTGCCCACGGTGCGGTAGGAGGCGGTGTACCCGGCGGGAACGTCCGCTTCCTCTACGGTCCACTCATAGCCCTCCCGGAGGTATTCAAAGGTGCAGGCCCAGCCATTGGCGGCGTTGAGGACCCGGGTCCGGACAGGCCGCCCGCCCCGGAGAAGGTTGACGGTGACGCTGTCGTTCAGGTGGTTCTGGTTGCCGTCGGCCCAGACCTTCCGGACGGAAATCTGGCTTTCGTTGTAGGTCTCGGCGTGGAAAATCCAGTCCACCTCGCCGACCCGGTTCATGTACTCGTTGCCCAGGTCAGCGGGGACGGTGAGTTCCACGGTTAGGGTCGTTTTCTCGCCGGTGCGGAAGGAGCCCAGGTAGACGTTATTTTTCAGGCCGTCCAGCTGGTCGGGGGAGGCTTCATAAATCAGCTCCCCGCCGTTCCAGACCTTCATGGAGAGCTTGGAGAGAAACTCGGACATGGTGGCCACGGTTTCGGTCTCCGCGGCCTTTTCGCTGAGGGGATTGGTCTCCTCGTTGTGGGTCACGGCCCGCATGTAGAGGTTTGCCACGTCGCAGTCCCGGGCGGAGTTGGTGAAGGTGATGGTCTGGCGGACGGTGTCGCCGGGGAGGACGTTTTTGAAGTTATCAAAGAGGTCCGTGGCGGTGTACTTGCTGCCGGGCTGGAACTCGAAGCCCTTTTCCCCGAGGAAATTGATGGAGGCATCGGCGGCCAGGACGGTGGAGGGAATCCCCAGGAGGGTGATAACGGCCAGCACCAGGGACAAGGCGAATTTCGCTGCTTTTTTCATGTTACCGCCCCCCTTAATTGCCCGAGGGCGAGACGCCCCAGGCTTCTGTCACTGCCGATGCCGGTTCGCTCTGGATGGCGGTGGCGATGATTTTTACGGAAAGGGTGTAGACCGGGTCCTCCGGGCAGGTGACGGTGCAGTTGAGCAGGCTGCCATCGGTGGAGGCGTTGGGGGCCACGGGGGTCAGGTAGTAGAAATAGTCGCCGGTCTTGGTCCACGCGCCGTTGGGGTTTTCGGTCAGGGTGTAGGAGTAGCCCTCCGGGACCGAAGCGGCGACGTTGCCGTTTTCATCCAGCCAGTTGACCACGTAGGTCGCCCGGATGTAGACGTCGATGTCGCTGGTGTTCTGGATTTTGACGTCCTTTTTCGTGGTGCCGTCAAAGGATTCCGTCACCTGGCAGGAAACGTGGGCGTAGGTGAAACTGTTGGTCACGGCGTCGGGCTTGTCGATCAGAAAGGCGACGGTGGTGCCAATGACAGCGCCCAGTGCCAGCGCGATGAGAACCGCCAGGAGCACTGCGCGGTTCAGGCGCTTTTTGGATTGATTCATAAATGCCGTCTCCTTTCTCAGTGCTTAAAGAGGTTGTCGAGGAACGTGTCGCCGCTGAGCCACTTGCTCGTCTGGCGGGTATTCCGGATGGTTACTTTGTTTTCCGTGGTGGGGTCCAGGGTGATGACGGTGCCGTAGGGGCCAAGATACCGCCAGCTCCAGCTGCCGACCTCGGTGACGGTGTAGGTGCCTACCTTCAGGCCGGAGATGGTGACGGAACCCTTCCCGACGATGGCCACCCGGGTGGAGTAGCCGTTGGGGCCGGTGACGTCAAAGAGGAAGGTCTGGTTCTCGTCGATTTCGTTCCAGCCTTGCTTGGTGATGGTCAGGTCGGTGACGTCGTACTCGAACTTGGCGTAATAGGTAGCTGCATAATGCCCACTATTTGGCCGTTTCTGCGGAGTCAACTTGTTGGTCGTCGGATCCACGGAATTCGGAATGACATCATCTACACGGAATATACAGTCTTCGGTCGTGTACCAGCCGACGAACTTGAAGCCGGGCGCAGCCGTAGGCGTAGACCCTTTCGCTTCGCCGGTGATGACCTTGAGGGATTCCTTGTAGTTGTCCAGAGTGCCGCACCCTGTCGGACCCACTACCTTGTACTCGATATCCACGGTCTGCTCGGTGTAGTAGAAAATCCGGACGTTCTTGTTGGCCAGGTTGGCGGGGGCCTCAATGGCGATCTGGATGGTCTGGCTTTTTGCGCTGACCAGGGTGTAGCCGGGGATTTCCGGGGCGGTCTGGGTCACGCGGGCCTGGTAGCGGGCGAAGTCGCCAATGGGCGGTTTCAGCTCCTTATTGGTGCCCTGCTCCAGAAAACGGAACTCGTAGGGGTACAGGATGCGGTCGTAATAGAGGTTCAGCTCCAACCCCTTGGCGGTAACGATGCCGGTGGAGATGCTGCTCTCTCCGTTATAGGCGAAGCCGGGAATGCTCAGAGGGTCTTCCTTCCGGGTAGAGCCGATCTCAGCGTCTAAATCGGTGTGGGCCACGTACTGGGTGTAGTTTTCCCCCTCAATATTCTGAATCCAGTGGACGATGTGGACAGGAGCGTGAACGTCGTCCTTGGTGTACCAGAAAATCAGGATATTTTTCGTTTCGTCGGCGCTGAGGATCAGGGATTTCTGGTAGGCATCGGGGCGGTAGCCGGTAATGCGCATGTATTCTTCGGTGACGACGGCGTTGCTGGTCGTGGCGTGCTTATCCGGAATGGGCTGGCCGTTTACGACGACCGGTTCGCCGGTGGCTTTGTCCAGATAGCGGACGGTGTAATCAACTTCGGGCAGTTTGACGTAGTAGAAGGTGAATTCATTTGTTCCTTCGTCGTCCATCTTCAGGACCAGGGAGTGGCTGGAGGTCTTGGGGAAGTAGCCTTCCTGATAGCCTGCATTCAGCTGGGTCCCGGTTTTGGCGTCAAAGGTTTTTGAGGACCCGGCCAGGCCGGAGCCGGTGGTGTCCGGGGCGATGGTGGTGCCGTCTTCCAGCTGGTAATGGATGGTGTACGGTTTCAGCACGTTGGAGCTCCACAGGGCGTAGAGGTCCAGGTCGCGGTTGATGGGCATGGAGAAGTCGAAGGCCTTCTCCTGGCCGTTGTCCAGGTAGAACCAGCCGACGAATTTGTAACCGCCCTCCCGTTCGGGAGCTTCCGGCGCGTCAATGACGGAGCCGTGGGGGACCTTTGCCCAGGTATTCAGGAGCTCATCATCGGCCATGGCGGAGGTCAGGAAGGTGCGGACGGTGTGGGTGTTGGGGACCCAGTGGGCGAAGATCATCGTGTCGCCGGCGGGCATGGTGGTCGCGTCCGTGACCTTGTTGTGGAAGAACTGGTCGGTGTACCAGCCTTCGAAGGTGTAGGCGCCTTCCTCCAGGCCGGCGGGGTAGTCCGGTACGAAGGTGTGGTTGTTGATCTTGTCTTGGTAGGGGACGGTTTCTTCCTTATCGAGTTTGTCAGTGTAGTTGTAGAAACGGAGGGTGTAGTTGTTGCGGGTGTAGCAAAGGTAGTTCTCTTTATTAATGGTAGATGTTTTTCCGTTTTTATCAAAACTGCTAAATTTTGGATCAGACCACCACTGAGTAAATCCATTGATGTCATGAAATTCTTCCGCATAGGTCAAATATCCGTTTCTTGTATATTTGACTTCTTTATATAGATCAAAGTTTTTACCGTTCTTTGGATAAGTCCCGCTTTGACCAGGTAGAGTTTCCACATAATAATAAATTGTGGCAGCTGAAACGATGTCATTTACAGTGAAAGTGATATTTTCACTTGGCATAGTGTTTATGCTTGCGAGATAGGTTCCGGATTTGAAAGTTTGGCAATTCTTAGGAACACTCCAAAGAATAGTACTTTCCCCTTGTTTAATTGGAAAGCTGGAGTGAATATCCGTTCCCCATTTGGCCTCGATGGTTTTTACAGTGCTGTTTCTATCTTTAAACGTCAGCGTAAACACCGTGCGGTCGTAGTAGACGTTGAGGATGGTGGTGCCATCGGCGGCGACGGTTACTGTGTCGGAGCTTTTGAATTTCCAGAGGTTTTTGTCCAGACCGGCGTTGCCGAGATAGCAGTCGGAATTGTGGGTGTGCTCGACTTTTCCGCAGCCCAGGCAGGCGTCGGTGTGGGTATGAACACCTTCGGTTTTGCCGCATGTCGGGGTGGCAATGTCCCCATCGGAAAGGCTG
This sequence comes from uncultured Oscillospiraceae bacterium, assembly GCA_934539585.1. GTDB lineage: Bacteria > Bacillota > Clostridia > Oscillospirales > Ruminococcaceae > Merdivicinus. The sequence continues at coordinate 41,977 of CAKTCT010000017.1, forward strand.
CCGGAGTATCTATACCAAGTACCGTTAATATAAATATATTTACGAGCTCCAGAATAAATCTGACCATTTACTGCGTCGGATGGTGCAAACCAAGGGGAACCAGCACGCCCAACTCCAGTATAACACTCCACATTATGGGTATGACTCGACTGACCGCACGTATAGCAGCTATCGGTATGGGTGTGCTTATCAAGGGCGCAAATTAAAGTTCTGGTTTCTGAATAGGTGAGTTCTTTGCCGGGTTTCACATAGACTTCGGAAGAATCCAGATAGCTATACTTGCTCCCATCGGTGTCGTCAGCGTCCTGGCCCCAGAAAACGATGGTGACTTTGGCGGTGTCGGCGGGGGTCCACAGGGCTTTGAAGGTCTGGTTGGCCGCGGGGACAGTGGCGGGGATCTCCTGGTCCCAGCCGGTGAAGGTGTAGCCGGCCCGCTGGGGCTCGCCCACCTCGATGTCCGCGCCGTAGCGGGCGTAGATGGGCTCTACGCCGTAGCCGCCGTCCAGGTCGAAGCTGATGAGGTAGTAAAGGCGGTCGTAGTAGACGTCCACAACGGTGCTGCCGTCGGCGGCGATGGCGGTGGAGGTGTCATAGAGCAAGGAGTAGAAGCCGTCGTAGCTGTTGGCGAGACTTTCGCCGACGGGACGGCCGGTGAGGCCCTTGGCTTCCACGGTTGCGTCGGTATCCAGTGTGTAGCCGTTGTCATTGACGTTTTGCAGCCAATGGTTGACGGTGAAGGTTACTTCGGCGGGGTAGTAGGTTACGGTGTAGGTGGTCTCGGGCGGTTCGCCGGGGGTGACAAGGACATCCACGGTTTCCTTGTTCGGCTCATAGCCCACGACGGTGGGGCTGGTCACGGTGGTGGAGTAGTTGATGTTCCGGGCGACAGAGGCCGTCCAGGAGGCGGCGGCTTCGGTGCCGTTCTCAAAAATATAGTTGATGATGATGGTCCAGGGCTCGGTGATCTCGCTTTCATCCCCGGAGGAGGAGTCGTCCCCCTCGACAGGGTTCGCAGCGGGGTCAACCGCAGGATCGGCTGCGGGGAGCTGGTCGTCAGCGGCCTGGGAGCCCTCGGCGAAGGTGTCCCCGAGGATTTCCCCCAGAGAGGGGACCCGGGCGGGGGCAGAAGCCACGGGGGCGGTGACGGTCACGGTGACGGGGTCGGTGTAGGCGACGCCGTCCTCGCCGGTGACACGGCAGCGGAGGCTGACTTCGCCGCCGTCCAGGAGGTTGGCCACCATGGCATAGCTCAGCCGCAGGGCGGAGCCGGTGGACCCGGCGATGTTGGCCCACTGACCGCCAAAGCTCTCGATCTGCCACTGATAGTCGGCGGCGGAGCCGGAGACCGTCAGCAGGATTTTTTCGTTTTGGGGAAGGTCCACGCTGTCCGCGGCGCTGCCGTTATAGCAGATCGCCGGAGCGTCGGATTCGGCGGCGACAGCCTGGGCGAGAGAACCCGGCATCATGCCGAACACCATAGCACAGCAGAGGAGCAGCGCTAAAAATCTTTTCTTCATCTGCGATTCTCCTTCCGGAAATTATGGGAGCTCCGGCTCGTTGACAGCCTGGATGGCTGCCAGCGGGGAGGCGGGGTCCTCGTGGGCGGGCCAGCCGCCGACATCCAGGACGCTGCCGCTTTCCGGGGTGTTGTTCCGGGACTGGACGGCGTCGCTGTTGATGAGGATGCGCACGGAGCAGTTCTGGTATTCGTTGCCCGTTTCCGGGGCGAAGCGCACGTTGGTGAACAGGGGGGCGGTGCGGCCCTCGGCGTCGGCGGGAACTTTATAATAGTAGAACCCGTCCGGACCCTGGACCCACTGCCAATCGCCCTGGGCGGCTTCGTTGAAAAGCAGCTGCACCATGGAGACGGTCCGGTCGCCTACGGTGAACTCGGTGGGGAGTTTCGTCTGGCCGTCGGCGGCGGTGATCTCTACGGTGACGCTGGCCCGGACCCAGGATTCGCCGGTGCCGGTGTTCTGCACCCGGACGATCTTGGAAAGGCTCCGGCCGGGCATGACGGCGTCGGCGGGGTCGGAGTAGTCCAGCTCCTCGCCGCTGACGTTCTGCTTTTCGTCGATGGCGATGCGGATGGTGCCGGTGGTGATGGTGTTATGGGCCGTGGTCTCGGCGGTGAAGAAGGCTGCGGTTCCCGTTGCGGCGATGGACAGGCAGATGGCTGCCGCCGCCAGGATCAACAATTTTCGTTTCATAGTCCGTGCTCCTCTCAAGGATGTTTATACCAATGGGAAAAGGATGGCAAAATGCGGCCTTTCCGGCCATAGGAGAATATCCGGGGGCCGGGTACTCTCCTATGGCCCGCGCCGCGGGGCGCAGGCCGGGAATTTTACTGCTGGGCGTCGTAAGCCTCGAAAGCTTTGTCCCAAGAGGAGAAGCTGTCGGACTGGATGGCTTCGGCAACGACGGTGATGGCGCCGAAATCATCGCCGTTTTCGATGGCGGTGGGGATGGTCACGGTGTTGAACATAGCGGGAGTGCTGGCACCCTTGGCCAGAACGTCGGCATACTTCAGAACGAAGGTGACGTTGCCATTGGCATCGGCAGAGGCGCTCTCAACGGTCCAGCCGGTGTTCAGGGATTTCACCAGGAGGGTCAGGGAGTCTTTCAGCTCGCCCTGGTAGTCGGGGAAGTACTTGGCAAGCTCCGCAGTCCAGTCGGCAACGGTGACTTTGCCCCGGATGTAGGCGGAGTTGTCGCCGGTGTTATGGACGATGGGGTCCTTGGGGCACTCCGCGCCGGGCATAACGGTGTAGCTGTTGGAGGTGACGCGGCTTTCACCGCCGTTGATGTCGGCTTCGTCCAGGGCGATTTTAACGTTGCCCATGGTGAAGGTGTTGTTAGCGGTCTTGGTGTCGGTGAAGTAGGCCAGAGACGCGCCGACGATGGCGATGGCGACCATGGCGATGCACAGGCACAGAGCAGTGATTTTCTTTTTCATGACGGGAAACTTCCTTTCAAAATGTTAGTTGGCCTTTTCCCAAGCCTTTTCCACAGTATCGATGCCCGCTTTCTGGACAGCATAGGCGGTGAATTTCAGGAGAGGGGTCTTGTTGTCGCCGGTGAGAGCGTCGATTTGCGCTTTGGTCAGGGTGTCGCTGACGGTGATGGTGTTGTCGGTCAGGATGTAGAAAGTCTGGGCATTATCGGCATCGGTCCCGACTTCGCGGTAGTAGACGCCCGCATGGCCAGTCAGAGGGGTCCAGACGGTGTTGTCAACGGTGAAGGTCACGGCGTTGAGGAATTCGCCGGTCTGCTCCACTTCGACAAAGAGCCAGCAAGGCTCGGAGCCTTTGGTCACTTCGACGTAGGGGTCCTTTTTAATGTTCACACCGGGAATGATTTTGTAGTCGCTGCCGGTGCTTTCATCGAGCTTAATGTTGATGTTGCCATAGGTGAAGGTGTTGGTGACGGTGGCGGTGGAGGTCACGAGCCATGCCACGGTGCCGCCGACTGCGCATCCGATGGCCAGAACGACGGCCAGGAGCGCCACCAGGAGCTTGCCGCTGATGCGGCGGGGTTCTTTGCGTTCCATACTGTGATTTCTTCCTTTCTTTGCGTTATGCGGAAGGGCGTTCCGCAGGAATTATTTCCGCGGAGGGTCTTTTCCGGGGCCCTCCGGTGAAAACGGAAGGGTCAGTTGCCTTTGCCGAAGGTCTCGGCCCAGGCTTCTTCGGCGGTGTCAAAGCTCGCGTGCTGAACAGCATAGGCGGTGACGTTGATGGTTTTGCTGTCGATCTGGTCCCAGCCGGAGGTATCATTGGCGTTGTCGGCGATCTTTAATTCGGTGAAGACCGTCAGGTCCGTGGCTTCCTGGCCTTTGGTGTATTCTTGGTAGTACACATTGGCAACGCCGTTCAGGGAAGTCCAGCCATTGGCCGAAATCTGGCCTGCGATGTTGGTGTAGCCGTCTGCCACAGTGGCCGCCTCAAAAGCGGCAATGCCGTTTTCCACCTTCACGAAAATGTAGCAGCTTTCGCTGTCCGCACGCACATGGACGATGGGGTCCTTCAGGTAGGTGCTGCCGGGCATCAGAAGGTAGGCGTTGGACGTGTCGCGGCTGGCGCCGGAGGTGCTGTTGTCTACGTCGGTTTCGTCCATGGTGATATTGACTTTACCCACGGAGAAGGTGTTGGAAACGTCCGCCTGAGAGGTCAGGTACGCCATGGTTCCAAACACAGAGGTGACGACCAGCAGAATGGCGCAAAGGGAGAGGATCAGTGCTTTGGTTTTGGCTTTCATCGGGGAACCTCCTTTAAAATAATGCCAAATTCTATGGATCAGCCTTGGGGGCTGTCCGGGTCCGGGGACTGCTTGGACGGCTTTTTCTTGTCGTCGGAGAAAAGATCGGGGAGAAAGACCAGCAGAAGCAGAATGGCTCCCGCCGAGATGGCAACGTACATGCCTGGGGGCTGCTGGATGTAATTGGCCACATATCCCAGGTAGGGAATGGTGAACACCGGCACGCCGATGACGTTCTTATAATGGACCAATCCGCCGTCAGGGGAGTCGTTGGCGTCGCCTTTGGTGCGGAACCGGAGCACCGTGGGGTCCTCCTCGTCGGGGACGACTTCAATGACCCGGTGGGTGGCTACGGTGTCCTCCGCCAGAAGAAAGGTGATGGCTTGTCCCTCTTTGATCGTTGCGGGGTCCACCTTTTTCACATAGATCAGGGAACCGGTGTGGTAGGCAGGCTCCATGGAGCCGGAGAGCACGGTGAAAACCTGGAGTCCAAACAGCCGTGCGCCCACCAGCAGGGCCGCGAAAATCACTACCAGCGCCACCAGAATACTGCTGACGACATTCCATACTTTTTTAACCGCGTGACCCATCTTGCAGAATCCTCACCTCCTCTTGAAAAAGTCCGTGAAGGCGGAAGAAACTGCATAAACTCGACCAAATGTTCTTAAAATTTCTTCCAGACCATCTTACCATAATCATAGCACAATAAGAACAAAATTTCAAGAGAAAAAATGAATTTTCTGCGACTTGTTCACCTTCTTGTAATATTTGTGCAAAGAACCTCCCGAAAGGGGCTCAGGAGAACTTGGCGGCATCCCGGAACTCCTTGTAGGACATGCCGGTGTGGTAGCGGACGAACTTCCGCAGCAGCTCCGGGGAGTCGAAACGGAGGAGCCCGGCGGCCTGGGTCCCGGTGAGGTTCCGGTCGTGGAGGAGCTGCCGCAGGAGCTTCAGCTGCTCCACGGCGATGACCTCCTTCAGGGTCTTTCCGGCACATTCCCGGCAGATGCGGTTTAAGTGGTCCCGGCTGTATCCCAGGGCGGCAGAGGCTTCCTGGGCGCTGGGATTTTCTCCGGCCCGGCTTTCGGCGTATTCGCAGCAGCGCTCGTAGATTTCGTAGTTGCCCCCCTCGGCCCGAGTGCAGCGGCAGACGGCGTCCAGGAGGACCAGGAGCAGCCCCTCCCGGCGGCCGGGGATTTCGCTGGGATAGCGGCCGGCGTTGGCCAGCTTCTGGGTCAGGTCCCGGACCTCGGCGGTGTTCCGGAGCTTCCGGAAGGGGGCGGAGGTCAGGGGCGGCAGGTCGCCGGTATAATGGAAGGCCACGGAGGCCAGGACCGTCCCCGGGGCCGCCTGGCAGGAGACGTCCAGGAAGCCCTGGATGAGGACGGTGCTGTCGGGCCGGATGAGGACGGCTGTTTTTCCAAAAAGCAGCGTGGCCTCGCCCCGGAGGACCCCCAGGAGACGGGTCCCGCTGCCCGCTTTCAGGACAGTGGTCCCGCCCTGCTGGAGGGCGAGCTTCTGGGCGCTGAACAGGGTAAGGGTTTCCACGGGAGGCTCCCGGTTATACTCGCTGTTGGCGCTGGGAAGGTAAATCATGTCGTTTTTTCTCCTGTTTTTTTGATTTTTTCTCTTTACGGTTTGTGTGAAAAATGTTATATTTATTTTAGCACCAACAAAAATTTTTTGCAACGTTTTTCGGCGTTTTCAAAACTTTTTAGAATTTTCAGGAGGGGCGTTATGCATATTCGCATCGAGAAAAAGTATTTAATTTTTCCCGTCAACAGACATTGCGCGGTGAAGCGGCTGTCCATGAAGGATAGCGGCCGGGAGGTCTACGGCCTGGACCTCCGCCTGGACAACCGGGAGCCGGATTTCTCCGCCTGCGTGGATGTTTCCCGGTTCCTGGGCCGGGAGCTGGAGGTTTCGGCAGACCCGGCCATGGGGCTTTCCTTTGTCCAGGCGGACGAGGAGCCCTTCCAGGACCTCTACCGGGAGCCCTGGCGGCCCCTGGTCCACTTTACGCCGAAAAACGGCTGGCTCAACGACCCCAACGGCCTTTGCTGGCTGGACGGGGTGTACCACATGTTTTACCAGCACAATCCCGGGGGCGCGGATTGGGGCAACATGCACTGGGGCCACGCCGTCAGCCGGGACCTGCTCCATTGGGAGGAGCGGGAGATCGCCCTGTTCCCCGATGAGCACGGGACCTGCTTCTCCGGCAGCGCCGTTGTGGACCGGAAAAACCTTCTGAGTCTGGGCCCGGAGACCATGGCCCTGTTCTACACGGCGGCGGGGGAGGAATTCACCCAGCGGCTGGCCGTATCCGAGGACGGGGGAAAGACCTTCCGGCCCTACCGGGAGGCCCCGATTCTGGCCGGCATCACCCGGGAGAACCGGGACCCCAAGGTGGTCTACTGCCCGGAGCTGGGGCGCTACGTCATGGCGCTGTACCTCACCGGCGAACGGTATCTCCTGCTGACCTCGGAGAATCTGACGGACTGGCGGAAGCTCCAGGAGCTCCTGCTGCCCTGCGACAACGAGTGCCCGGACCTGTACTGCCTTCCCGACGGCGAGGGCGGGAAGAAATGGGTCTTTTCCGGGGCCCACGGCTACTATTATATCGGGGAGTTTTCCGGAGGGAAGTTCGTGCCGGATTCCGAGGCGGCCCAGTACCTGTTCGGGACCTGCGACTACGCCGCCCAGACCTTTTCCGGCCTTCCCGGCGGGGAGGTGGTCCGGATGGCCTGGAACCACATCGGCATCCCCTCCTCCCGGGTGACGGAGCAGATGAGCCTGCCGGTGCGGATGTTCCTGAAGCGGAAGGGGCGGTTCCTGCGGCTCTGCTCGGCCTTCTGGCCGGGATTGGAGACCCTTTCCGCCGGGTCCCGGACCTGGGAGGACCTTCGTCCCGGCGACTCCCGGCTGCCTCTGGCGGTAAAGCCCGGGGCCGTGCGGGTAAGGCTCCTGGCGGAGCCGGGGCAGGACTTCACCCTGACCCTGTTCGGCCGGAGCACCACCCTTCGGGGCAGCCGGAACCAGCTGGAGGTGGGGAGCAGCAAGGGCCCTCTCAACGTGAGCAGCGGTCCCGTCTCCCTGGACCTGATCGCGGACCGGTACAGCGTGCAGATTCTGTCCGACGACGGCAGCATCGGGTATACGGAGCCCTTTTTCTGTGACTACAATCTGCCGTATCTGACGATCAGCGGGGAGGAAAATGCGAGAATTTCCCGGCTGGAACTTGCGGAGCTGAAAGGAATCTGGGAGGACTGACATGAAAATTCTGGTGTTTGGCGAGATCATCTGGGACCTGTACCCGGACAAAAAGTGCATTGGCGGCGCGCCCTTTAACTTCGCCGCGTATACGGCGGGGGCGGGTGTGGAGACCCACCTGCTTTCCGCCGTGGGCCAGGACCCTCTGGGGGACCGGGCCTTGGAGTATGTTCGGGAGTACGGCGTCCGGACGGACCTGATCCTCCGGAGCAGCCGCCCCACCGGCAGCTGCCAGGTGACGCTCAACGAAAGCGGGGTCCCCACCTACACCCTGGTGGAGAATACCGCCTATGACGCCATCCTCGTGGGGCCCGGGGCGACGGAGACGGATTTCGATTTGCTCTACTTCGGCACCCTGGCCCAGCGGAGCCGGGAAAACGCCGAAGGGCTCCGGAAGCTCCTGGCGACGGGGAACTGCCGGGAGGTTTTCTGCGACCTGAACCTCCGGACGCCCTTTTATAATGAAGAAAGCGTCCGGCTCTGCCTGTCCCATGCCACGGTGGTGAAAATCAGCCGGGAGGAGCTGGCCGAGACCATGCGGCTGGGCCTGGGCGCGCTGCTCTGGGAGCCGGAAGCGGCGGTCAAGGCGCTGGCGGCGGCTTACCCCAACCTCAAGATCATCGCCATCACCCTGGATAAGGACGGGGCCATGGCTTACGACGCCCGGACCGGCGAAATCTTCCGCCACGGCCCGGAGCGGGTGAAGGTGGCCTCCACGGTTGGGGCGGGGGATAGCTTTTCCGCCGCCTTTACCGTCAGCCTTCTTCGGGGGGAGACGGTGGAGAAAGCGTTGGACGCCGGGGTGTATCTGAGCTCCCAGGTGGTGGCGGTGCCGGAGGCCATTCTGCGGCGATCATAACAGCCCATAACCTGCACTACCTGCCCGCCAGCACAAAAAAGTTTTCGGTCCAGCCTTTTTCAAAAGGCTGGCGGGGTGGAGGGGCGGAGCCCTCCTCGCCCTCCGCAGAGGGCGAAATCTCCCCATGCCACAAAAAGATCAGGAAGGGAGGTTCAACGTCCCGGTGGGACGTTGAACCGTGGGGAACCCTATCAAGGGGTTCCCCGCAGGATGCAGTCCTGCAAAAACGCACAAGCAATAACCGCGCCAGCGAGAAGAAACGGTAAAACGCTTCGACTCGCCGGCGCGGGTTTACTTTGACTTTTTCAACGCTGAAAATCCTACGGGAGTTCCCCCCGTCGCCGCGCAGTCTGTCGCGCGGCCATCGAAGCCTGTCGCGAGGTGGTAGGCCGCGACGGCATGCCGCCGCTGGCGCGGTTTTTCGCTTTGGAAAATGAAGAACTGCGTCATGCCGCAATTTCGCAGAAATTGCGGTCGCGGGAACCGCGGGCGGCCTGCGGGCCGCCTTTCTTTCTGTTTGGGTTGCGCCCGAGGCGCAACGAGTGAGGTTTCGCGCTCTGCGGAGCGCGACTTAGGGGCGTTGCCCCTAAGGACCCTACCAGCCTTTTGAAAAAGGCTGGACCGAAAACTTTGGTTATTTACCTTGCGGAGTTTTCTGGCCGCGTCGGCTCTTATTATAAAAGAACATGGCAACTCCCGCGCCGCAGATGAGGATGTACCCCAGGATGCTGAGCCAGTCCGGCACGTCGCCGAAAATAAAGAAGCCCAGAATCGCCGCGAAAATCACCTGGGTGTAGTCGTAGACCGAAATCTCCTTGGCCGGGGCGCAGAGGTAGGCTTTGGTAATGCCCAGCTGGCCCACGCAGGCAAAGGTCCCCGCCAGAATCAGGTAGAGAAGCTGCAAGGGGCTCATGTGCTGGTAGCTGAAAATCAGGAAGGGCAGGCACAGCAGGCAGGAAAAGGCGGAAAAGTAGAAGATGATCCGGGTGGGGTTTTCGTTGCGGGCTCCCAGCTTCCGGACGAAGGTGTAGGCGGCTCCGGCTCCCATGCCGCCTAAGGCTCCGGCAATGGCGGGGATGGCCGCCGGATTGTCAAAGCTGGGCTTGATGATGCACACGCTCCCCGCAAAGGCCACCAGCACCCCCAGAACCTGAACGAAGCTGGGCGTCTCCTTCAGCAGAAAGATGGAAAAGACGATGGCGAAGAAGGGGGAGAGCTTGTTGAGCATGTTGGCGTCGGAAAGATTCAGCTCCCCGATGGCGTAAAAGTTGCAGAGCAGTCCCAGGGTGCCGCAGAAGCACCGGCCGAACAGCGCCGGGATGTTCCCCTTTTCCGGGCGCAGCGGGATTCGGTTCCGGATCATGGCCACGGTCATGAAGATTAGGGCGATAAAGTTCCGGAAAAAGGCTTTCTGGAAGGCGGGAAGGTCCCCGGCCAGCTTGACGAAGGTGGACATCAGGGAAAAGCCGAAGGCGGCGGCCAGAATGTACAGGATGCCTTTGGTTTTTGCGCTTACGGACGGCATGGGAAATCACGGCTCCGATCAAAGAAGATAGTTCCATTATACTCCGGGAATCCCCGATGGTCAAGATGCAGACTTGACGCCGCCGCGTCTTTTCCATTATAATAGGAAAAAAAGGAGGCGGTCTTACGTCGTACACAGTGGGAGAAATGGCGCAGCGGGCCGGGATTCCGGCGTCCACTCTGCGGTATTATGATAAGGAAGGGCTGCTGCCCTTTGTGAAGCGGACCCCCGGCGGCATCCGGATCTTTCAGGACCGGGACATGGAGTGGCTCCGGATCATTGGGTGCCTGAAACGGGCGGGGATGCCCCTGAAGGACATCCGCCGGTACATCCAGCTGGCCATGGATGGTGACGGCACCATCGGGGAGCGGCTGGAGCTTTTCCGGAAGCAGCGAGACCTGCTCCGGGCCCGGATGGCGGAGCTCCAGGCTACCCTGGACGTGCTGGAGTACAAGTGCTGGTACTATGAGACCGCCCAGGCCGCCGGAACCGTGGCGGTCCCCCAGAACCTGGCACCGGAACAGGTGCCGGAGCCTCTCCGGAAGACCCGCAGGGGGCTCCGGGACGTGCCGGGAAAATAGTCAAAAGGGTTTGCTGTCTGTAAATTTTGACGGTGAGCCCTTTGATTTTTTCGGGATTTTAAGACAATTTTTGCATAGAAACCCGCAAAAATTGCAGACTTTTTTCGTCACTTTTCCTGTATGATAAAAATGTGATGAAACATATTACCTGCGGTAACATAAAGGAGGAACCCAATATGGCGATTTCGAATGACCATTTGACGGAAGCTCTCAAAAAAATGGACGCACAATTCGAGAAAGATACGCTTGACTGGCTGGCAAGCCTTTACGACGAAGAAACCGGCGGCTTTTACTATGCAGTAAGCTCCAGAGATTACGAAGGCTTTGCGGCGGATATTGAGGATACAGCCTTTGCCATAGATTTTCTTACGGATACCGGGGTAATGCCAGTTTCCCGGGATGCGGAGCTCCCTTCTCGCTTCCGTGATCGGCTGATTACGTTCCTGCAAAGCCGTCAGGATAGAGAAAGCGGATATTTCTACGATGTGCAGTTTGGCAGCCAGGTCTGCCCTTCTAAACGCGATCGGAATCTTTTTCAGGCGACAAAGCAATTGGAACGGTTTCATGAGACATGGCTTTATCCCACTCCCACAGAAAGAGCTGCCTCTCATGCAGAAGAAGCGTCCTGTGCGTTGCCCGAGGAATTTCAGAGTGAAGAAAAGCTTCTAAAATGGCTGCATACCTTGGATTTTGAGAATTCACCTTATCCTGCAGGCCATGCTGTATCGTCTGCCTCACCGCAGCTTAAGGAGTTGGGGCTGGATGCCATTGTTACAGAATACCTGACAAAAATTCAGAACCCGAAAACTGGCATGTGGGGCAAGGCTTTGGACTACAATTCTGTAAACGGCGCAATGAAAGCTGCCTATATTTTCTCTAAGGCTCATCCGTATCCCAATATTGACCGGATGTTTGTCTCGGCCCTTCCCATTATAAAAAGCATAATTCCCCGTACTACCGCAGAAGTTTGGAATCCGCTCTCCCTTTTCCAGGTCGTACTTTCACAGTATGGCGGGAAAGAGGGGATTCCGGCGGAAACGGCCCGGCAGTTGGATGATTCCATCGCAGAAATCATTGACAACGCTGCTGAAAACCTGAAGCGCTTCAAGCAGCCGGACGGCGGTTACTCCTGGAGCCCCCAAGGCAGCAGCATTACCTCTCAGGGCGTTGTGGTGTGCCTTGGCTTGAAAGAAGGCGATGTCAATGGCACGGCGCTGGCTTCTTTGACGAGGATATATGCCTATCTATTAGCGGGCGTGGAAATGCCGTTGTGCTATGCTCCGTACCGAGATGATTTCTTTGCCCGCATTGCCCATGCGAAAATTCCAGTAAAAAAGCCGGTGGAGCGCTGATCGTCTCCGCATCCATTAAAAATGAAATAGTAAAAGAAGCTGCTGTCTGTAAATTACAGGCAGCAGCTTCTTTTACATAGCATTCCACGTAGTTGGCATGATGTCACATCGTATGACAACGGAGATGCAGCTTATTTCGGCGCAAATCTACTGCTTTTTCTTGGCGTCTGTCATGAGCTTCCGGTAGCTTCCGGGGGTCACGCCGCAGAGCTTTTTGAAGCTGCGGATAAAGACGGTGCTGGAAGTGAACCCGCAGTCCACTGCGATCTGCTCCAAGGATTTTTGGGACTCGGTGAGCTGGCGGCAGGCATAGTTGATGCGGACGGCGCAGATGGCTTCGGGGATGCCTTGGTTGGTCTCCTGGCGGAAAATTTTGGAGCAGTAGGAGGGGGAAAGCTGGAAATGGGCGCCGATCTCGTTGACCCCCAGATTCACATTGCCGTAGTTTTCCTCAATGAACTCCCGGATGCGGACCCCCAGGCCCTTGACCGGGTGGTGCTCGGAGTATTCCCGGCGGACGTCGGTCATCCGGCGGATAAAGTACTCCCGGAAGCCGTCCATGGACTTGTACGTCCCGATGTTCAGGTCAAACAGGTGCTCCGGCGGAACGGAACCGCTCTGGTCGTTGAGCTCGGAAAGCAGCTCGTTGGCATGGGTGCAGAGGTCGAAGATGAAGCTCCGGGCAATTTCCGGGGTGGTGACGCCCCGGTCGCCGAAGCAGCGGGCGTA
>CAKTCT010000018.1 GCA_934539585.1 uncultured Oscillospiraceae bacterium
AGCATTTTCCATCACAAGTGATGAAAAATGCTTGATTAAAAAGGCTCCCGCCCCCCGAGACCCCCTAAAGTCGCGCCGTAGGCTCCGGAGAGCCCCAATACTACCCCGCGGTGAACACGGCCGCCGCAATTGGTGGGGGGACAGTAGGCATCCAGCTGCCACTTTCGGACGTTCAGGTTCTCACGATGGGCTTTGGAGGCAGGCGGCGGCCTAATGTTGGTGCGATTGGCGCGATCGCCATGGGAAAGCGTGCCGGGCATTGGCTTCGGGGATTGCTTAAAAATTCAAACGATATTTACAAATGAGTGAAACATTTTTTGAAACGTCTTGCAGAAAAAATCGAAATAACGGCGATAATGGAAAAAACGTCTGGGGTTTTTGTGAAATATGCAGGAATCTTATTTTTTGCTGCAAAACTATTGCACAATTCACCGCTTTAGTGCTATAATATAGGTATTCTGAAAAAAGTAGGAGGAACCCCCTATGGCACTGACAAACGAATATCTCCTTCATGTTCTGGAAACCGTGAAAAAGAGAAACAGCGGCGAGCCGGAATTCATCCAGGCGGTGCAGGAAGTTCTGGAATCCTTCCAGCCCGTTGTGGAACAGAAACCCGAACTCATCGAGACCGGCGTCATCGACCGCATCGTGGAGCCGGAGCGCTTCATCCAGTTCCGGGTCTCCTGGGTGGACGACCAGGGCAACGTCCAGGTCAACCGCGGCTTCCGGGTCCAGTTCAACTCCGCAATCGGCCCCTATAAAGGCGGCCTGCGGCTTCATCCCTCCGTCAACCAGTCCGTGATCAAGTTCCTGGGCTTCGAGCAGTGCTTCAAGAACTCCCTGACCGGCCTGCCCATGGGCGGCGGCAAGGGTGGCTCGGACTTTGACCCCAAGGGCAAATCCGACGCGGAAGTCATGCGCTTCTGCCAGGCTTTCATGACCGAGCTGTGCAAGCACATCGGCGCGGATACCGACGTTCCCGCCGGCGACATCGGCGTGGGCGGCCGGGAAATCGGCTACCTGTTCGGCCAGTATAAGCGCATCCGTAACGAGTTCACCGGCGTTCTCACCGGCAAAGGACTCAGCTACGGCGGCTCTCTGGCCCGGACTGAGGCCACCGGCTACGGCCTGCTGTACTTCACCGAGGAAATGCTCAGCTGCATGAAGAACGACTCCGTCAAGGGTAAGACCGTGGTCATTTCCGGCTCCGGCAACGTGGCCATTTACGCCACCCAGAAGGCCCAGACCCTGGGCGCGAAAGTGGTCGCCCTGTCCGACTCCTCCGGATACGTCTACGATTCCAACGGCATCCAGCTGGATGTGGTCAAGCAGATCAAAGAGGTGGAGCGGGGCCGCATCTCCGAGTACGCCAAGCGGGTGGAAGGCGCTACCTTCACCCCCGGCTGCAAGGGCATCTGGACCATTCCCTGCGACATCGCGCTGCCCTGCGCCACCCAGAACGAGCTGGACGGCGAGTCTGCCAAGGCCCTGATCGCCAACGGCGTCATGGCGGTGGCCGAGGGCGCCAACATGCCATCTACTCCTGAAGCCATCGAGGCGTTCCAGGCGGCGGGCGTGCTGTTCGCTCCTGCCAAGGCGGCCAACGCCGGCGGCGTCGCCACCTCCGGCCTGGAGATGTGCCAGAACTCCATGCGGTACTCCTGGACCTTCGAGGAAGTGGACGCCAAGCTGAAAAGCATCATGATCAACATCTTCCACAACGCCTACGACGCGGCCAAGAAGTACGGCCACGAGGGCAACCTGGTTATGGGCGCCAACATCGCGGGCTTCGAGAAGATCGCCGACGCCATGATCGCCCAGGGCGTAATCTGAGTCTCCGCTTTCCTGATTTTTCCAAAGGCCGTCTTGCCATTTCCGGCAGGGCGGCCTGCTTGTATCCTGGAACCCATTGTGTTTTTTGCGGATTGCTGGTATAATAGAAAGCAGGCGCATCGTCTGCTTCCGGGCGCTGTGCATTTGTCTTTTGATCGTTTTTCGGGACCATTGGGATTCGCAGATGTGGATAGATCGCAGACACACTGCTTTTCCGAGCGCGCTGGTTCGGGAGGGCGGATATTTTCAAAACTGCTACGATTTAGGAGGAAACATCATGTATCTGGATAAGCAAGGCCGGCGTTGGTTCCGGGGAAATCTCCACGCACATTCTACGGTCAGCGACGGCGTAAAGACCCCGGAGGAGGTAGCGGACCTTTACCGCAATCAGGGCTACGACTTTCTGGCCATTACCGACCACTGGAAGCCCTCCAGGGCCGGGACGGACCAGGGGCTGCTGCTGCTCCCCGGGTGCGAATACGACGTGGGAAACACGGCGGCTGCGGGCATTTATCACATCGTGGCCATCGGGCCGGAGCAGCTGGTAGTTCCGAAACGGACCGACGAGCTCACCGCCCAGGAGGTCCTGGACGGCATCCGGCAGGCCGGGGGATACGCCATTCTGGCCCACCCGTCCTGGTCCCTGAACCAGCCCGGGGAAATCTGCAAGCTCAAGGGCGTGGATGCCTCGGAAATTTACAACACCCTTTCCGACGTGCCCTGGAACGGCCGCCGGGGAGATTCCAGCGTGATTCTGGATACGGCGGCGGCTCTGGGGACGGTGCTGCCCCTGGTGGCCTCGGACGACAGCCATTTTTACACCGGCGAGGCGTGCCGGAGCTTCATCTGGCTCCAGGCGGAGGAGCTGACGCAGGAGGCCGTTCTGGACAGCCTCCGGGCCGGGCGGTTTTATGCCTCCCAGGGTCCCCGGATGGAGACGGAGTGGGACGGCGAGGTCCTGCGGGTCCGCTGCTCCCCGGCCCAGATGGTGGTGTTCTACTCCGATCTGGTCTATTCCGGCCAGCGGGTGGCCAAGGGCTTCGGTATCACCCAGGCGGAGTACCGTCCCGGCGGGAATGAGACCTTCCTCCGGGCGGAGGTCATTGACGCCGACGGGAAGAAGGCCTGGTCCTCCCCGGTGGTGCTGCGGTAATGCGGGCGCTGGATGGAATCCTGCTGGGAGTAGGAGTGCTCCTGGTGGGATATTACGCCGTATCCACGGCGCTGATGGGGCCGGTGAGCTTCAGCGCGCTGCTGCTGGCGGCGGGAGTTGTTTTCATTGCGCTGGCTCTGCTGGACCGGCGGTACGGGAACCTGGCGGGAGTCGTGCGGTTCCGGAAAATCGCGGTGCCGGTGGTCCTGGCGTTTCTGGCGGTTTTTGCCGTGCTGGAGGGGCTGGTGATCTCCGGAGCGGCCCGGAAGGACACCCGGAAGGCGGATTACATCGTCATCCTGGGGGCCGGACTCAAGGGCGACCAGCCCAGCCGGACCCTGGTGCGGCGTCTGGAGGCGGCCCTGGAGTGTGAGCAAGGGGAAACCTTCGTCGTCACCGGCGGCCAGGGCTGGAACGAGACCATTCCCGAGGGAACGGCCATGGCCAAGTGGCTGGAGGACCACGGGGTTCCGGCGGAGCGGATCCTCATCGAGGACCGTTCCACCAATACCCACGAGAATCTGGCCTTTGCCAGGGAGCTCATCGAGGCCGACGCCGGGAAGCCGGTGGGGGAGCTGCGGGTGAAGATCGTCACGTCGGACTTCCACTCCTTCCGGGCGAAGATGCTGGCCAAGCGTCAGGGATATTCCCAGGTCAGCAGCTACGGAGGGAAGACTCCGGCGGCGCTGGCGCCGTCCTTCTATATCCGGGAGGGACTGGCGCTGGCGAAATCCTGGATATTTGACCGATAATTTTTGAAATGGGGGCGCTTCTATGGCCATTGAATACAAGGACATCAAAAACTTTTCTCCCAAGGTCTTACAGGACCTGTTTTTCAGCGTGGATTGGGAGTCCGGGCAGTACCCGGAGAAGCTGGCCGCCGCCATGCAGCACTCCGATGCGGTGTACTCCGCCTGGGACGGCGAGAAGCTGGTGGGGCTGATGAACGCCATTACCGACCACGCCATGACGGCCTATTTCCACTACCTGCTGGTCCGGCCGGAGTACCAGGGCCAGCACGTGGGCAGCGAGCTGGTGAAGCGGATGGTGGCCCATTACTGGGACATCCCCTGCAAGTTGCTGCTCTGCGACGGCCAGGGCAAGGAATTCTACAAGAAGTGCGGGTTTGACGACGGAAAGGACTTGCAGGCCGTGTACATCAGCGACCTGTATTGAGCGGGAGGACGGAATCTTGGACATTCGCCTGAATATGGGGAGGTATTCCTCCTTTCTTGCGGTCCCGACCGAGGTGGTGGACAAGCACCTGGCCACGGCCAGCGGACTGTACGTCAAGGTGCTCCTGGCGGTCCTCCGGGGCAACCAGGCGGATACCGCCAAAATCGCCGCGGCCCTTTCCGTACCGGAAAGCGACGTGGTGGAGGCGGTGGGCTACTGGGTCCGGAGCGGAATCTTCACCGAGGAATCCGCCCCGCCGGCCAAGGAGGAGCGGCCCCGGAAGCGGCCGGAGGTGGTGGTCACGGCCCAGAGCCTGACCCCCGGGGAAATCCAGGAGCGGGTGGAGAAGAACCAGGACGTCCGGTTCCTGTTCAGCATGGCGGAGTCCATCTTCGGCAGCCTGCTGACCTCCACCCAGCAGCGGGGCCTCATCTACATCCATGAGACCCTGGGGCTGCCGGTGGACGTCATCGTCATGGCGCTGCAATACTGCGTTTCCATCGGCAAGGGGAACTTCGGCTACATCCAGAAGCTCTGCGGCGGCTGGGCGGACCAGGAGATCAACACTCACGCCCGGGCGGAGGAATACATCCGGCAGCAGAACCTGCGCCACAGCCGGGAAGGGGAGGTCTGCCAGCGGTTCGGCATCAAGGACCGGGCCCTCAGCGCCCAGCAGGCCCGGTATGTCCAGAGCTGGTACGACGAGCTGGGATACGGCATCGAGATGATCGGGGAAGCCTACGAGCGGACCCTCAACGCCATCAACCAGCTGAGCTTTCCCTACATCAACACCATCCTCCGGTCCTGGAGCGAAAAGGGCATCCGGACGCCCCAGGAGATCGCCCTGAAAGACGCCAGGCCCCAGGCCAAGGCGCCCTCCGGAGGGGGACAGCGGCGGACGGCGTCCTACGATCTGGACGAATTCGACCGCCGGGGCTTTGACATTCCCAAAATCGACGGCTGACCCAGGGAGGATACGATGAACAGTACGATCATGGAAAACTGCCAGCGGGAGCTGGAACGGCGGCGGACGGCGGCGGTGGTCCGCCAGGCGGAGCGGACCGAGCGCATCGCCCGGGAGATTCCCCAGGTCCTGGCGATCCAGAAGGAACTGGGGCTGACCTCGGTGCGGCTGAGCAAGATGATCTTAGAAAAGCGCACCGACCTGGCCCAGGGCCTGGAACAGCTGAAAGGGGCCAATCTGGCCCTCCAGGCCCAGGAAAAGGAGCTTCTGGCCAGCAAGGGATATCCGGCGGACTATCTGGAGCTGCATTACACCTGTCCGGCCTGCAAGGACACGGGGTACGTCAACGGCAAGCCTTGCGCCTGCCTCACCGAGCTGATCCGGCGGGAGCGGCTCCGGGAGCTGAACCGGGTGTCCAACCTGGAGCTGTGCGATTTCGGTTCCTTCCAGCTGGGGTACTACTCCACGGAGCGGGACCCGGCCACCGGCGTGGTGCCCCGGAAGATCATGGAGGAGATTTACCAGTTCTGCCGCAGCTACGCGGAGAATTTCCGGCCGGACAGCCGGGGAATCTTTATGATCGGCGACACGGGGCTGGGGAAGACCCACCTTTCCCTGGCCATTGCCCAGGGGGTTATCGCCAAGGGGTTCACCGTGGCCTACGGCTCCGCCCAGGACTTTCTCCGTACGGTGGAGGAGGAGCACTTCGGCCGGGCTCCGGACCAGGATACCCTGGAAGGACTGCTGGACGTGGACCTGCTGATCCTGGACGATCTGGGAGCGGAGTTCCCGTCGCCCTTTAACCTGGCCACGGTGTACAACCTCATCAACACCCGGTGCAACCGCCGGAAGCCCACCATCATCAGCACCAACCTCACCGCCCAGGAGCTGGAACAGAAGTACTCCCACCGGGTGGTGTCCCGGCTGTTTTCGCTGCTGGACTGCCTGCGGTTCGTGGGGAAGGACATCCGGCAGATTCGCTCCCGACAGGGACGGTGACAAAAAATATCGCCCTCACTATTGCGAGGACGATACTATCAAAATGGATAAAATCAGCAGGAAGAAGCGGCGGAATTTATGGATTTCTCCGTTTCTTTTTGTTGACAAAGACTATTATAGACGAGTTCTTGGGAAAAATCAAGAGTTTTTGTCGAAATCGTGAAGAATTCGTGACAATGGACAAATCTCGTTCATACATTTGAGCGGGATGAACAAGGAAGGCTCACTGGAACAGGGCGAAGGTGTATCCGGCCGCCCGGGCGTTATCGATGAAGTCGCCCAGAATGGCGGCGTTGTCCGGGGAGACGGCGTGGAGCAGGTAGATGGCGCCGGGGTGGAGGGCCTTGGTGATCTTGGGGAGGGCTTTGTCAGGGCCCATCTGGTTGTTGGGGTCCCAGTCCTTGTAGGCGTAGCTCCAGAAAAGGGTCTTGTAGCCCAGCTGCTGGGTCTGGGCCAGGGTCTGCTCGGAGAACTCCCCGGCGGGGGCCCGGAAAAGGGTCATGGTATAATTGTGGTTGTCCAGCATATACTGATGGACGTTGAGGATTTCCTGCTCCCGGCGCTCCATGGGGATTTCAGGGAAACAGGGATGCTTGTCGCTGTGGTTGCCCACGGCGTGGCCCTCGTCGATCATCCGCTGGATCAGCTCCGGCTGGCCTTTGATGTAGCTCAGGGTGCAGAAAAACACCGCCGGAACGCCTTTTTCCTTCAGGGTGTCCAGGATGGGAGTGGTGTAGCCGTTTTCGTAGCCGTTGTCAAAGGTCAGGTAGATGGTGGGGGTGTCCTCGGCGATGAAGTAGGCGTCGTATTTGCCGTATTTTTCCTGGAACTGCAAAGAGCCCAGGGGGCGGTTCTTCTCGTCCAGCTGGACGCCCTGACCCCAGCCCTGCTTGGTGTTGTCCAGGCTTTCCAGGTCGTAGGCCGGGACGGAGACGGCGGTCTCGGAAGCAGGCTCCGAGAGCGCGCCGGAGGCCGGCGCACTTTCGGAAACGGGATGGCTGGATTCGGGGATGGAGCTGGGGTCCTCCCGGGAGACGTCCGAAGAAAGGTCGGATTCGTCCCGGCGGGTGCCGGAGCTCATATCGGAGCTGGCGTCCGACATACCGGAGCTCAGGTCGGATTCGACGTCGGACATGCCGGAGCTTAAATTGCTCCCCAGGTCGGAAACGCCGCTTCCAATATCCGATACGCCGTCGTTGACCGCTTTACAGCCGGTGAAAAGCATGGCTGCGGCGAGTCCGGCGCACAAGAGCTTGATTCTGGTCCTCATGATTGACACTCCTTTGTCCTTGACAGGATTGGCCGGCGGGATGCCGGCGTATGTAGTATGTCCGTTTGGGGGCGTAAAATCAGGGGAATCCGCCGGAAAAATCCGGCAAAAAAATTACTCTCCGGAAAATCCGGAGAGTGGAATACAGATCGGAATCATTCGTCCTGGTGCATGGCGTGCTCACTGTTGCGGATGAGGTTCAGCAGAGAGGAGGCATGCTGGGGATATTCCTGAGCCAGGCTTTCCGAAGTGACGACCAACTGCTCCCGTTTTTCCGCGGGGATGGATTTTTTGCCGTCCAGGCCCTCGGCCAGGGTCATGGCGGCGGCCTCCTCCTCCACCATGGCGGCGATGGCCTTGGAGGTGGACAGGTGCTTGGGGACGTGGAAGAAGCTCTGTTCGTTTTTGTGGTTCACCGAGTAGACCACCCGGAACATCCGGTAGACCGCCAGCATGAGGAAGTTGGACACCGCCGCGGTAAGCTCCCGGCAGTCCAGGCGCTGGAGAAGGTCAAAGAGGATGTTCAGGGAATTGGAGATGAGCTTTTTATTTAAGGTGGGGAGGATGCTGCCCCGCATCCGGTTGCCCTTTCCGGCGGCTTCCGGCTCCGGGAGGTCCTCCACCGAAAGGGTTGCGCCGGTGCGCTCCGGGGAGCGGCCCAGGAGAAAGTCGCAGGATACGTGGTAGAAATCCGCGGCACGGACCACGAAATCCAGACCGCACTCCCGGATGCCCTTTTCGTAATGGGACAGGAGGGCCTGGGAGATATTCAGTTGTCCGGCGGCTTCTTTCTGGCTGATGCCGCGCTCCTTTCGCAGGAGCGTGAGAATTCTCGGAAAGTCAGCGTTCATGGTCGGCGTCCCCCAATGTTTATGAAGAAATCAGCGGCGCACTTTAAAAAAGCGCAGAATCCGCCGTAAAAAGCAAGTCAACGCATAGTAAATTATATAACAAACCCTACTTCTTGTAAAGGGATTTTGCAGATTTTTTAAAATTTTTGTCGAAATCCCTATGAATGGTTTATTAAATTTTGGAAAGGGTTGTTTTTTACCGGTAAAATACGGTATAATAACCTCAAAGGCTTTTGCCAACGGCAAAAAATAACCGCAAAAGCAACCCGCAATCTTTGCAATGAAAGGAAGACGTTTCATTGGTTACATACAAGCTCTATCTCATCCGTCACGGCATGACCAAGGGAAACCTGGAAGGCCGGTTCGTGGGACGGACGGACCTGCCCCTCTGCCCCGAGGGGGTCCAGGAACTGGAAAAGATGCAGGAGGAGTATGAGTACCCCGACGTGCAGAAGATCTATTCCTCCCCCATGACCCGGTGCGTGGAGACGGCGGAAATCCTCTACCCAAACCGGCTGCTCCAGCGGGTGGACAAGCTCCGGGAGTACGACTTCGGCGTCTTTGAGGGCCAACTGGCCAAGGACCTGGCGGGGACCGAGATGTTCCTCCGCTGGAACCAGAGCGGCATGTCCGCCGCGCCGGAGGGGGCCGAATCCATCACCGACTTCGCCCAGCGGGTGGCCGAGGGGTTCCAGGAGATTCTGGACGACATGATGCAGCACAAGATCACCACGGCGGCGGCGGTGCTCCACGGCGGGGTGATCCTCAACCTGCTGTCGGTTTTTGCCTATCCCAAGCGGGACCCCATGCTGTGGATGACCCCCTGCGGCACCGGGTTTACCGCCCTGATCAACGCCCAGCTGTGGCAGCGGGACGGGGTCTTTGAGGTCTTTTCGCCCATCCCCTTTGAGCGGGAGCCCAGCGTGGGGGACATCGACTGGGACCAGGAGGACGACGACAAGTTCTTCCAGGACTATCCCAAGGAGTTCGTGATGATGGACGTCCCCGACCAGGAAAAGGGCGAAAAGGGGACCACCCCGGACACCGTGGTGTACTGACGGGGCCAAGGGAGGAACGCTGCGATGAACATCCGACCGATTATCAAGAAAAACGCCCGGGAGAGCCTCAAGCACCATTGGGGCCGGGCCATTGGGATTCTGCTGTTTCTATTCGCCGTCAACGCCGTGTTTCTGCTGCTGGAGCAGCTGTTTTACTACCTGCTGTCCATGAACGGGACGGTGGAGCCGGCGCTGGTGGTGGACCTTTTCCGGGGACAGCTCCGCGTGACCTGGTCCATGGCCCTGGTGACGCTGACCTTCGCCCTGGTGAGCTTCGTGCTGACCACGCCGCTGATGTTCGGCATGACCAAGTGGTACTTTCACCAGGTAGGCGGCGAGCGGCCGTCGCTGCTGACCCTGTTCACCTACTTTTACAGCATCCGGGACCTGGCGCGGTCTTTGGCGCTGCGGGTGATGCTGGGGGTGCGGGTCCTTCTGTGGGGAGCGCTGTTCGGGCTGCCGTCGGCGGTTCTCGCCTTTGGGATCGAGGCGGCGGCAGGCTACGGCGGCAGCTTCGCCTTGCTGGCGGTGCTGGGGCTGATCCTGCTGGAGGCCGTTGTGACCGTGATCATGGCGCTGCTGTGGTTCTGCTGGGTCCAGCGGTATTTTCTGGCGGAATACCTGTTCGTCTCCCGGGCGGACATGGGGCTCCACGCCATGATCCGGGAGTCCGTCCGGATCATGAAGGGGAACCGCTGGGACGCCGCGAAGCTGTATCTTTCCTACCTGCCCTGGTATCTGCTGGGGCTGCTGGTGGTGCCGCTGCTGTTCACGGCGCCGTATCTTTTTGCGGGAACGGCCATCAACGCCCGGGTGCTCCTGGAACGGGACGCCCGGAACCAAACGGAACAAATCTGATGACAAGGAAGCGAACGACATGATTGAAAACGTATCCGAAGCACAGCGGATCGTGGTCAAGGTGGGCACCTCCACCCTGGCCCACAAGACCGGGCTGATGAACATCCAGCGGGTGGAGCGGCTGGTCAAGGTCCTGGCGGACCTGAAAAATTCCGGGAAGGAGATCATCCTGGTCTCCTCCGGCGCCATCGGCGTGGGAGCAGGAAAAATGGGGCTCCGGTCCCGGCCCTCGGACACTCCGGCCAAGCAGGCCTGCGCCGCCATCGGCCAGTGCGAGCTGATGTACTGCTACGACAAATATTTTTCCGAGTACAATCACGTGGTGGCCCAGGTGCTGCTGACCCGGGACATCATCGACAGCCCCGCCCGGAAGGAAAACGTGGTCAACACCTTCCGGAACCTGCTGAACTTCGGGGTCATCCCGGTCATCAATGAAAACGACACCGTTTCCGTAGAAGAAATCGAGTTTGGCGACAACGACACCCTTTCCGCCATTGTAGGCTCCCTGGCCGGGGCGGACCTGCTGGTGATCCTCAGCGACATCGACGGGGTGTTCGACGGCAATCCCCGGACCAATCCCGATGCGAAGCTGATCCCCCGGATTCCGGCCATTACCGACAAGGTCCGGGCCCTGGCTGGGGACCGGGGCTCCACCCTGGGCACCGGCGGCATGATCACCAAGCTGACGGCGGCCCAGATCGGCCTGGACGCCGGGTTTCCCACAGTGATCATGAACGGCTCCGCGCCGGAGCTGCTCTACGACCTCTTTGACGGCAGGCCGGTGGGGACGTGGATTGGCTGACGACCATGGATTTGCGGCAGAAAAGGAGCGCAGATATGATTGATATGAAAGAACTTGGGCGGCGGGGCAAGGAAGCCTCCCGCATCATCGGAAAGACCGGCGCGGCGGAGAAGAACCGCTGCCTGGAAGCCATTGCGGCGGCCCTGTGGGCGGAGCGGGCGGCCATTCTGGACGCCAACGCCCAGGACGTGGCCGCGGGCCGGGAAAACGGCCTCAATGAGGGCTTTGTGGACCGGCTGACCCTGACGGAGGACCGGATCCGGGGCATCTGCGACGGCGTCCGGAAGCTGATCCAGCTGGACGACCCCGTGGGGGTCATCGAGGGCGGCACCATCCGTCCCAACGGCCTGCGCATTGAAAAGGTCCGGGTCCCCATGGGAATGGTGGGCATTATCTTCGAGAGCCGGCCCAACGTCACCGTGGATGGGGCCACCCTCTGCCTGAAGTCCGGCAACGCCGTGCTCCTTCGGGGAGGCAAGGAGGCCATTCGCTCCAACATGGCCCTGACTGCGGTAATGCGCCGGGCCCTGGAGGAAAACGGCCTGCCCGCCGACTGCATCCAGCTGGTGGAGGACACCTCCCGGGAAAGCGCCGCCCAGATGATGCGGCTCAGCGGCTATCTGGACCTGCTGATTCCCCGGGGTGGCGCGGGGCTGATCCGCTCGGTGGTGGAAAACGCCACGGTGCCGGTCATCGAGACCGGCGTGGGCAACTGCCACGTCTATGTGGAGCAGACCGCGGACCTGGATATGGCGGAGCGCATCACCGTCAACGCCAAGACCAGCCGCATCTCGGTGTGCAACGCGGCGGAGTCGCTGCTGGTGGACGAGGCTATTGCGGAAACGGCCCTTCCCCGGCTGAAAAAGGCCCTGGACGCTTACAACGTGATCCTCTACGGCTGTCCCAGGGCCAGGGCAATCCTGCCGGACATCGAAGCGGCCACCGAGGAGGACTACGGCCGGGAGTACCTGGACTACAAGATGTCGGTGAAGGTGGTCTCCGGCGTTTCCGAGGCCATAGTCCACATCAACCGTTACGGCACGGGGCACTCTGAGGTCATTGTCACCTCCTCCCTGGCGGCGGCGGAGCAGTTCCAGAAGGAAGTGGACGCGGCGGCGGTTTACGTCAACGCCTCCACCCGGTTCACCGACGGGGGCGAGTTCGGCTTCGGCGCGGAGATCGGCATCTCCACCCAGAAGCTCCACGCCCGGGGGCCCATGGGGCTGGACGCCCTGACCTCCTATAAATACCAGATCACCGGCGACGGACAGATTCGCTGATGGGAAAGGAGCCTGTTTTGGAAGAAAACCAGCAGAAACAAGAAGCCGTTCAGGTCCAGGAGCCCAAAAGCTCCAAGGGCATGTTGATTTTCGGGGGGATCGTCCTGGCCTTTGCGGTCATCGGGCTGATCGCCACGGTCTGGTTCCTGGGGCGGACCATCTCCGGCCTGTCCGGGAGCAGCGACAAGGAAAAGGACGCCTACGAATGGCTGATCACCCCGGTGGTCCTCCAGGACCCGCCCACCTTTGAGAGCCCGGACAAGCTCATCGACACCACCATCATCACCGCCGGGGTCTGGCGGCTGATCATGAACGAGGACACCTCCAAGTATCCGGCAGACCAGATGAACTTCATCACCGTCCCCCAGAGCGACATTGAGGTGCAGATCAAGGCCCTGTTCGGCGACGTGAAGTACACCCACCAGTCGGTGGGGGATACGGAGCTGTTCATCGCCTACGACGAGGAGAGCAAGTCCTACATCTTCCCGGCGGTGCCCCATGTGCTGGCGTATACGCCGGAGGTCCAGGAGATTCAGAAGGAGGACGACAAGATCATCCTTACCGTGGGGTACATCCCGCCCGGGCCGGTGTGGCAGGGGGATGTCAGCGGCAACAAGTACAGCCCCTCGGCGGAGAAGATCATGACCTACACCCTGCAGGAGACGGAGAAGGGCGACCTGCGAATCTACTCCGTAACCGGCGCTTCCGGCGACGGCAGCGATTTCCTGTCCAGCGGAGAAGCGGTTCCCTCCGGGGAGGAGGTCCCGGGGGAGGAAGTCTCCGGGATTGACGAGAGCGTTTCCGACGCCGGTGAGGAATCGCCTGTGGTCGTGGAGGACGGTTCGGAGCCGGAATCCAGCGCAGAACCACCTGCGGAGGAATAAGAACCGAAAGTTTTCGGTTCAGCCTTTTTTCAAAAGGCTGGCGGCGTGTCGCCGCTCCCATGTCGCCGCGGCCACTATCCTCGCGCCGGGCTTCGATAGCCGCGCGACAGGCTGCGCGGCGACGAATTGTGAGCAACCCGTAAGATACGCAGAACCTGCCAGTCAGCAAAAGCAAAGTTTTCGGTCCAGCCTTTTGAAAAAGGCTGGACCGAAAACTTTCTTTGCATACGCTGCGGAAGCTATCGCCTAATTCAGTTCAAACACCTGGGTCAGCAGGGGCTGGGCGCCGGTGACGGGGTCCATCTCCATGACTATGACGTCTTTCATATACTCGTTCCAATGGTCCACCACAGGGCTCTCCGCCTGGACCTTGGCGGCGTAGGCGCAGCCCTTCTCGCACTCATAGTAGCCGAAAAGTTCGCTGCCTACGTTCCAGATGGTGTAGTTGCAGATGCCGGCTTCCTTGAGCACGGCCACCAGCTCCGGCCAGATGGCGGCGTGGCGGCGCTTATACTCCTCCAGCATCCCGTCTTTTACCGTGGCTTTCCATGCATATCGTTCCATAATGTCCTCCTGAGTTGAAAGTGGTTTCGATGGTCCTATTATACTACAAAAACCTTGGGGCGGCACGGTTTTTTTCAGAAATTTCAAAAAACTCCCGTTCGTGAAAATACGGACAGGAGTTTTTGTGATAAAATTTACTTCATGTAAAGCTTGCGGTTCTCGGCCAGGATGCGGTCCCGCTCCATGGTGCGGACCCGGTGCATGGCCTCGCAGGTCTTGGACCAGGTGACGGCGGGGTTTTTGGCGGCGTAGTTGTTGGACTCGCTGCCGTAGTAGCCCCAGGCGATAATGGTCCGGGCGCCGGCGTCGTAGGCGGCTTCGGCGGCCACCACGATGTCCTCCTCCAGTCCCCGGGGGTTTGCATAGGTCTGGAGCCAGATGTTGTGGTCCTTGTGGAGCTCCTCGCTGACCCGGAGGTTGGCTTTGGTGCCCTTATAGACGTACTCATAGACGTTGAGGGCGGGGTTGGCCTGTTTATCGCCTACCCAGTAGGGGTCGGAGCCGATGTTGTCCATGTGGGGCAGCTGGCCCAGGAGGTCGATGGAGTCCAGGTTCATGCCGTAGGTGCCCAGCATGACGCAGACCACGTTTTTCATGCCCTTGGAGGCGCTGTACTCCGTCATTTCCCGGAAGTAATCCACCACCGCGGCCGCGGCGAAATCGGCAGTGTCCTTGTCGGCGAATTCCGGCATAGGACGGCCGTACTGCTCCTCAAAGAGCTTACGGCACCGGGGGCAGGCGCAGGAGTGATAGACTTTTTCATTAGGGTTGAGACCCCCGACGTTGCGGCCCTCTTTGTCCATAAGAGGTGCGCAAGGCTCGTCCCAGAAAATGGTCCGCGCGCCGGTGAAATAAACGGCGTCGATCCATTCCTTGGTGAATTTGCGGAACTCGGGGCTATAAAGGCAAGGACGGACCGGCTCCATCTGGCCGTTGGAGTAGTACATGTGGCTTTCCGGGTGCATGGCCAGGAAGAAGGAGGTGTCGCCGGGGTGTCCGGCCAGGCCCCAGTTGTCCATCCAGGGCTCCAGGCCCGCGTCAATGGACATGGAAACGATGTCCTTCATGACGTTCAGGTGGCGGTTCCAGTCGGTGTGGGAGAGCATGTGGACCACCAGGTCCATGCCGTGGGTGGCCATGTCCAGCAGGTCCTCCCGGGCGTGATGGGGCATACGGTTTCCGTGATAGGCTGCGCCGAGGCGCAAGGGTTGCAGTTCCATAAGAAGCCTCCTTAATGGTTTGTGGCAGCGGTAAGGAGATGCATTTCCTTAATCCTATAGTAGCATACGGCCAGGAGATTTTGTCGGCTTTTTTTGCGGAAAAGTATGCAGAATTTGTCTACGCCGGAGCTTAGAAGGAAAGGCGCTGAAAGGCCCGGAGCCACTCCCGGGTGATGAGGGTGTACCCGGCGGCAGTTGGATGGACACCATCCCAGATCCAGACGGAGGAATCGGCGTCGCGGCAGGCTTCGTCAAAGGTCTGCTGCAGAGGGACGAAGACCGCGCCGAAGCGTTCCGCTAACCGCCGGACGGCCTCCGCGCGGAGACGGACCTCCCGGGAAAAGGTCTCCCAATGGGGCGTGGTGGCGCTTCCGGGAAGGACGAAGGGCTCCAGGAGCAGGAGTTTTCCCTCCGGCAGCGCCTCCCGGAACTCCCGGAGCATCAGGGCGTAAAGGGTCTCATAGGAGGCGGCAGAGATTCCGGCAGCGCTGTCGATGTCCCGCCAGACGTCGTTGACGCCAATCAGGATGCTGAGCACGTCGGGGCGGAGATTTAAGCAGTCGGTTTTCCATCGGGCATAGAGATCGCAGGTGCGGTTCCCGCTGCAGCCTCGGTTGAGGAAGCGGTATCTTCCCGGCTCTGCCGCGCCAAGGCGGGCGGCGATGAGGGTAGGGTATCCGGCTCCCAGATAGAGGTCCTCAAAATCCCGGCTGCGGCTGCCGTCGGTGATGGAATCTCCCTGAAAGAGGATGGTGATCTTTTCCATAAGGGTCTCCTGTTCAGCGGATGGTCTGGGGGTCGTGGGCGATGGCGGTGAGAATCTCGTTCAGGTCCTCGTCGGGGTCCCAGAGAAGTTCGGCGTAGAGCTGGACGCTCTGGTGGACCCCCCGTTCCCAGAGTCCGTCCTCCACCAGGGCGGTGATCAGCCGGTCATGGATGGGGGCGGCGGCCACAGCCTGGAAGAACTCCTTCAGGAAGGGGGCCTGCTCCGTCCAGTAGGGGGTGGCGTAGCGCCAGTAGAATTCCTTTTCCGCCGCACGCTCTTTTACAAAGGACGGGTCGGCCTTTCCCAGGATGAAGGGGCCCTTCTGGTGCTCGAACCGGTCCCAGTTGAGGACGGTAAAGCCCTTGAGCACCGCGCCGAAGCGTTCCTGGGGGCCCCGGAGGGCCAGAAGCTCTTTGGTGTAGTCCAGGGTGTCCCGGAGGTTCTGGTTCTGGACGGGGTTGTAGGCGTAGGGGAAGTCCCCAGCGTCCTCCCAGACGATGGACATCCGGGGGTCGATGGCAGAGAATTTGCTGCACTCGCTGCGGATGGAGGTGGCGTGGAGGCCGAACTGAATCCACAGGTCAGGGTACCGGGCGTAGACCTCCCGGCTGATGTTCCGGACCCAGCGGATGACCAGGTCGGAGATGGAATGGCCGCCCAGGGTGGTGTTCTTGGTCTCGGTGAAAGCCTGGAAGTAGATGCCGTCGCAGCCCAGGGGACGGTACTGGTTTTCGTAGGTGTTCAGGACGAAGTCGGTCCATTTTTTCAGGTCGGCGGGATTTTCCGGGTCCACCTTTTCGCCCCAGCACCAGGAGAAGCCCCAGATCACCCTGACGGCGTGGTCGTGGGCGTACCGGATCACCTCGTCGGCGTTGAGGGGGGCGTAGTCGTTCCAGAGGATCAGGGTGTTCATTTTGCAGGCGGCCATGTGGTCGATGTACCCCTGGTAATCGTAGACGACGTGGCCCCAGCTCCACAGGCCCCGGTGCTCGATTTTGGGGGCGGAGCGGCGTTCAAAGGGGAGGGCAGGGTCCAGGAAGGGGCGGTATCTGGTGTTGTAGTGGTATCCATGGTAGACCTCCTTGTCCCGGATGGCGAAGCGCCGCCAGTCCTGGGCGGCGTAGAGGACGCCGGCGGGGTCCGCGCCCTGGAGGACAGTGAGGGTCTTTTCCGGGTCGGCGGGGTCCGGGGCGGTTTTGATGGAGTAACCCTCGGGGCGGGTCTCCGGCTGGAAGAACCCGGAGGCGGCCAACTGGGCCAGGATGGGGTTATTCTCCAGGGTGCCCAGGAGGATGCGTCCGGTGACGGTTTCGGCGGAGGGGGTGGGGTCCCCGGCGGACCGGGCGGTGGGGATGTAGGGAACGTAGGACTGGACCAGTCCGTAGACCAGGTCGGCGGCGGCTTTCTCCGGGCCGGTGTAAGCGCCGTAGCGCAGTTCCCAGCGGTGGTCGCCGTAGTTTTGGTAATCCATGAGGGGTGCTCCTTTCGGTGAGGTGGGATTTTGTTAAGGCGGGCAGCCAGCCAATGGCCGCCGTAGTCCGCGAGAGCGGACCGGATGCGGAACAATGTTCTCAAGGGGGACGGTACGCCCGGTTCCGGCCTAAGGCCGGGACGCATTTGCCGCAGGTAAATGCCTTTGAGGTTATTATACCAGCAGATTTTCCGGGAGGAAACCGACAGATTCGCCGGGGAGGTTGTCTTAATTTGTGGTGGCGGGCGATGGGTTCAGCCGGGGAGTCCGGTGCGGCCGTGGCGTTGGCGGTAGTTCCCAGGGGTCTCCCCGGCGGCCTTTTTGAAGACTTTGTCGAAGTAAAACTGGTCCTGGAAGCCGCAGATCTCCGCGATGCGGCGGATGGACAGGTTGCTTTGGAGGAGCATTTTCTTGGAGCAGTCGATGCGCAGGTCCCGGATGTAGCGGTTGAAGGGGCGGCCGGTGATGTCCTTGAAGCAGCGGCTCAGGTAGCTGGCGCTGAGGTTCACTTTCTGGGAAGCTTCGGTCAGGGTGATGTTGTTCATGAAGTTGGCGTCGATCCACAGGATCAGCCCCTGGATGGCGGAGACCACCTCGGGGGCGTAGGCGCTGAGCTTGCTTTGGGTGGTGGTGAAGGTCCGGAAGTTGTTGAGCCATTCCAGCCACTGATACCAGTACCGGATGCCGGTCATGGGGAACATGGCGGGGATGTCGTTCTGGGGGAAGAACCGCCGCCATTGCATCTGGACGCAGTAAAAGAGATTGTACACCGAGGAGGGCAGGAGCCGGGATTCCCGGATGGTGTCCAGAAGGCGCTCCATCTCCTGGGGGTCCCAGATCCACTGCATGGCGGAGAGCTCCTGCTCCAGGCGGACGTACTCCGGGCCATCCAGAGAGCGGGGGCGGTCGAGAACGGCCCGGGCGTCCACGGAGTAGACGCTGAGGTGGGGCAGGCGTTCGTAGAAGTCGTCCCGGGAGAGAAAGAGGCTGACGGCTAAGATCAGGTCCGCCGGGCCGGCGTCCACCCGGTCGAAGGTCAGGAGGATGCCGTCGGAGCCGTAGCGACGCTCCATGTCCAGGAGGTGTTCTTCGTCAAAGGGGCGGTCGTAGAGAAGGAGCCAGGCGTTGGAGTTTACCGGATAATGGGCGCTGGCGGCTTCCAGGTCCTCGGGGAGGAGAGCGAGCTCCCTACCCTCGGGGCCCACCACGGCCATGGCGCAGACAAACTGCCGGGTCCGGGAGGCGTTTTTCAGCTCCTGGCGGTTCTGCTGGTTCCGCAAGGCTTTTTCTTGGATGGCGTGCATGGACTGGATGGACTCCGGGTGGTCCAACTCGGTTTTGACGATGTAATCGGCCACGCCCAGGCGCAAGGCGTCCTGAATGTAGGAAAATTCGTTGTGGTAGCTCAGAACCACCGCCGTAATGAAAGGGTGGTGATCCCGGAGCCAGCGCAGGAGCTCCAGACCGTTTGGGCCGGGCATGACAATATCGGTGAAGACCACGTCGATGCGCTGGGGACCGTGGATGACGTCGATGGCCTCCTGGACGCTGGCGGCTTCGGCGGCCACCTGCATCTGGTAGTTGGCCCAGGGCACCGAATGGCGGATGCCGGTCCGGACCAGGGCTTCATCGTCTACAATGAGCACGTTGAGCATGGGCGTTCTCCTTTCAAAGCAGGCGGGGTTCCAGCTGAATCTCAATGGAGACCCTTGCGCCGGGGCCGTCGCTGCGGTTGCCGATGGTCATGGCCACCCGGCCGGAAAAGAACATCTTCAGGGCGGAATTGACGTAGCTTAAGCCGATGCCCGCTTCTCCGGCGGAGATGGCAAGGAACTGCCGGTTCAGCTGCGCTTCCTTTTCGGGGCTGATGCCCTGGCCGTTGTCCTCCAGAATCAGGTGGAGGCGGTCTTCCTCTGCGAAGACCCGGAGCCGGATGACCAGTCCCGGGGAGCTGGCGTGCTGGAAGCAGTTTTCAATCATGGGCTGCAAGACGAAGGCGGGCATTTGCAGGTCTAGGAGTTCGTCGGGGAGGGATACCTCCTTTTCGTAAGCAAATGGGAGGATGCGGTGCTGGAGGTAGACGTAATCGTCGGCGGCCCGGAGTTCGTCCCGAAGGGTGGTGACTTTGTTCTTGCCAAGGTTGTGGTAAAGCAGGCTGTTCAGGGCCTGGATGGTCCCGGAAAGGCTGTCCTGGCCCTCCCCGGCGGCCTGGAGCTGGATGCTGTTCAGGGTGTTGTGGATGAAATGGGGGTTGATGCGGCTCAGAAGCAGCTGGTTTTCCAGATAGGCGTTTTGCTTGCTTTCCTGCTCCACCTGGGTCATGAGACGGTGGATTTCGCCGCGGAGCTGCTCGATTTTCTGGGTGTACTCGTCAAATTCCTGGGAGTGGGCGGCCCGGCGGCTGAACAGACTGGAGGCGTGGCGGGCCCCGGAAAGCTCCTTGACAAAGGCGTCCAGAGGGCGGTAGGCCGCCTGGCAGATGAACACCGCCAGCAGGATGTACAGGGCCACATACAGGATGAGCATGGCGGAGAATTCCCGAAACACCGACCAGGAAATCCCCTGGTAGTCGGCCTTGGGGACGCAGAGGGACAGGGTCCATTGCTCCGACTGGTAGGAAAAGGGAACGTAGCTTTTCCGGATAGCGCCCTGGTCGAAGGCTTCGCCGGGTTCCAGGGGGAGGCCGCTGGAATAGACCACCGTGCCGTTCTGGTCCATCAGGCAGATGGGGAGCTGGCTGCCGGTGCGGTCCTTCATCTGGGAGAAAAGATTGGGGAGGAAATCCCGGTCGCTTTCCATATAAACGAAGACGTCCTGGCCGTCGATACTTCCGGCGTAGCGCCGCAGCGCCAGGACGAGGCCCTTGGCCATGGCCGGGGCTCGGGGCGGGTAGAAGTGGCTCCCCGGCTCCCGGGAAAAGAAATAGTCCTCTCCGGCCTGGAAACGCACCAGGTCGTCGTTGGAAAAGATGACCTGGTCCGGGTCCCCGGCGTAGCAGAAGGCGATGCGGCCCACTACCTGGCTGGAAAAGTCATCCAGGGCCAGCTGGCCTTGGATCCGGGTGTTCAGGGTCCGGCGGAGAAATACGTCCTGGGAAAGGACGTATTCCTCCACCTGGGTGAACAGGCTGTTTTGGTAGGTGAGGCCGGCGGCGGTGCAGTGCATCTCGGTGAAGGCCTGCTCCAGGCGGCTGCCAACGGTGCGGAGGCCCATGAGGTAGCTGCTTTCCACGGTCTGGTTGATGCGGCGGGTGATGTTGTCGTAGGTGTAGCTGAGGAAGAAGGCAATGGAGATGCAGGTGCCCAGGAGCACGATGCAGATGATCCTTCCCCGGATGGAATTCAGGCGGAAACGCTTCATGTCAGGTCCTTTCCGAAAACGATATGGGGACTTCTTTCTATATTATACAATAAATCATTTGATTTTTCATCAAGTTTTGCGGGAAATGTATAGACATTTTTACTCGATTTCTTGTACTTTTTTGTTCTGGGGGAAATCAGAGCGGTTCCGCGTCAAAAATTTCCAGTTTTTTGAGGAGAAAAACCCATTTTTTTGGATGGAAAAATGTGCGATAATAGAGACAACAAATCAAAGGAGGTCCCTTTCCATGAAAAAATGGTTCGCATTGCTGCTTGCTTCGCTGCTGGCCGTTTCCGCTGTGTCCTGCGGGAATCCCGGCGGGCAGTCCTCTGCTCCTGCGGAGTCCTCCAAGACGGAGGTTTCCCAGGAGGCGTCTCAATCCGGAGAAAAATCCTACGTGAAAATCTTTGACGACGTGGAGTACACCACGGTTATCGGCACCCCTGCCGGGGACGTGCTCCCTGACGGTCAGACGGTGGAGGACAACCTCCGGACCCGGCTGTTCCACAAACAGACCGGCCTGGTGACGAAGGTGACCTGGTCCGCCTCCGGCGAAGCCTACACCCAGAAGCTGAACATGATGATCGCCTCCGGCGACCTGCCCGACTACTTCCAGGTGTCGTACAGCCAGTATATGGCTCTGGTCAAGGCAGACCTGCTGGCTGATCTGACCGAGTATTACGAAAACGACCTGGACCCGGCAATCAAAGAGGTCTACGCCTCTGCGGACAACGCCGACATCAAGGCTGTGACCCGAGGGGGCAAAATCTACGGCATCCCCAAGGCCAACGGCCTGGGCGACTCCAACCCCATCCTCTGGATGCGGAAGGATTGGCTGGATGCGCTGAATCTGGAAGAGCCCAAGTGCATCGGGGACCTGGAGGCCATTGCCAAGGCGTTTATGGCCAAGGATTCCGGCAACTACGGCCTGCCCATTCGGCCCCTGTTTGGTGCGGCGGACGGCGGCACCGGTTCTGTGGCGGATATCTTCACCAATTACGGCGCTTTCCCCGGCCAGTGGAAGGTCGGGGACGACGGCAAGGTGGTCTACGGCTCGCTGACCAAGGAGACGGAGCAGGTCCTGGAAATGCTCAACGGCTGGTACAAAGAAGGCATCATCCCCACCGACTTCGGCAGCTGGACCGGCGACCAGTATAAGCAGGCCGTCACCAGCGGCAAGGCGGGCATGTGCTTCGGCCAGTGGTGGCTCAGCTGGTCCTATATGACCGACACCGTGGTCAACGACCCCAACACCGTCTGGACCGCCTACGCGCTGCCCAAGGAGGCCGGTCAGGATTATGTCGGCGGCTCTCCCAACGCGGCGTGCTCCACGATTGGCGTGGTCAGCAAGAAGTGCAAGGACCCGTCCATGTTCATCTACGCCCTCAACGACATCTTTGCTTCCATGAAGCAGCCCGGCTATTCCGACGACATCGCCGAGGCAGCCGTGGTTAACAATGCCTATACCCCTATGACCATTTTCCCGCTGCCTGCGGACGCCATTATCAACACCGGCCTGCTGGCTACGGAATACGCAGCGGGCAAGATCACCCTGGATCAGGTGGCGGAAAAGAGCTTCCCCTCGGAGGCGGCTTACAACCAAACCATGGCCAAGGCGGCCAAGGTGGTGGCCGACAGCGCCAATCCCTACGACAGCATGGAAGATTGGTCCAACTCCATGGGCTATACCATCGGCATGATGGCTTTCCACAACTCCAACGCCAATTTTGTGGCTTCGGATTATTCCGGAATTACGGATACCATGCAGAAGAAACAGTCCTTCCTGGATAAGCTGGAGCTGGAAGCCTTCACCAAGATGATTATGGGCGATACCGATGGCAAGACCGTGGCCGAGTATTTCGACGACTTCGTTCAGCAGTATCTGGCCCAGGGCGGCCAGGAGATCACCGACGAGGTCCAGGCGGAGATCGACGCCGCGAAATAACCGGAAGCGTTTTATTTCAAATCTTACCGAGGGGATGGTGCAGTCTTACCGGATAAGACATGCGCTGTCCCCTTGCGCTTTTGCGGAAGAAAGGGGTATAGAAAGCAGTGAAGCGGAAAAACAATTCGCTGCCGTATCATCTGATGCTGCTGCCCGGAGTCCTGGCGGTTCTGTTGTTCAACACCGTGACCTGGCTGGGGATTTTTATCGCGTTTCAGGATTTTATTCCCAGCAAGGGGTGGTTCGGCTCTCCGTGGGTGGGGCTGGAAAACTTTGAGATTTTTTTCGGGATGCCGGACAGCTGGCAGGTCCTGCGGAATACTCTGGTTATTGCCGTGGGCAAGATCGTCTTCGGCACTCTGGCGGCGATTCTGTTTGCGCTGCTTTTGAACGAGCTGCGGAACCAGCGGCTGAAAAAGTCCATTCAGACGGCGGTGTATCTGCCCCACTTTGTTTCCTGGGTCATTTACGCCACCATTATGCGGTCCATGCTGGGGGCCGAGGGGCTGGTAAATCAGGTGCTGCAAACTCTGGGGGGACAGGAGCCGGTGCTGTTCCTGGGGACGCCCTCCCTGTTCCCGTGGGTGATGATCCTGACGGAGACCCTGAAGGAGTTCGGCTTCAGCGCCATTGTCTACCTGTCGGCCATTACGGCCATTGATCCCGGGCTTTACGAGGCGGCGGAGATCGACGGGGCCAACCGCTGGCAGCAGGCGATCCACGTGACCTTGCCGGGGCTGCGGACCATCATCGTCCTCATGGCCACGCTGAGTCTCGGGAACGTTTTAAACGCCGGGTTCGACCAGATCTTCAATATGTATAACCCCCTGGTCTATTCCACCGGCGACATCATCGACACCTACGTTTACCGGGTGGGCCTTATCAGCATCAACTACGGCGTAGGCTCGGCGGTGGGGCTTTTCAAGTCGGTGATCAGCATCATTCTGATGACCGCCGCTTACTGGATGGCCGCCAAATTCGCCGACTACCGGATCTTTTGAGGAGGGGAGCCTATGCGTAGCAAAATTACCGCGCCGCGGGTGGTGATTGCGGTGTTTCTGATTCTTGCCGCCTTGTTGTGCGTGTATCCCATGTGGTACACCCTGGCGGTGTCTTTCAGCAGCAAGGCCGCCGTTTCCGCCGGAAAGGTCTGGCTGCTGCCATCGGGGTTCAATCTGGGCTCCTACAAAAAGCTGCTGGCGGACAATCAGTTTTTCAGGTCTTTTCTGGTCTCCGTGGAGCGGGTGGCGGTGGGGTGCAGCTTGAACATGCTACTCTTGGCCCTGACGGCGTACCCCTTGTGCCTGCCCCGGGAGAAATTTCCCTGGGGGAAGGCATATATCTGGTTTTTCGTGGCCAACATGCTCTTTTCCGGGGGAATGATCCCGGCGTACATCGTGGTCCGGAACTATCACCTGCTGAACTCCTTCTGGTCCATGATCCTGCCGGGAGCGCTGCCCATTTACAACATGATCCTGCTGGTGAACTTCTTCCGGAACGTGCCCTATGAGCTCAACGAGGCTGCCACCATCGACGGAGCGAGCCCCTTGCAGATTCTGTTCCGGATTTACGTGCCGGTAAGCCTGCCGTCCTTGGCCTGCCTGCTGCTGTTCGCCTTCGTAGGGCATTGGAATTCCTACTTTGACGGACTGCTTTACATCAACGATCTGGCCAAGCAGCCCTTGCAGACCTACATCTACCAGATTTCCGCCGTGCTGGACCCCCAGAACATGACCCCGGAGCAGCTCCGTGAGGCGTCCAAGCTGTCGGACCTGACCCTGAACTCCGCCAAGGTGGTCATTGCCATGATTCCCATTATGGCGCTGTATCCCTTCCTGCAAAAGTATTTTGTTACGGGAATGACTTTGGGATCGGTGAAGGGGTAAAAACATTTTTGGATAAAACGAGCCTCGCCCGTCTGCCGGTTGACAGACGGGCGAGGCTTTTTGATGGGGATTATTCCTGCTCCATAGCCGCGGGAGACAGGTTGGTTTCCCGGATGCGGCGGTAGGTTTCTTCGGAGAATTTGGGGCTCCGGTCGTAGCGGAACAGGCCGTTTTGCTCCTGCTCCACGTCGTAGGGCTGGGTGTAGCAGAAGGCGCAGATGAGGGGGTTATCCAAAAGCGCCTTGGTCAGGCCGCAGTACCGGTCGCAGACCTCCTCCTCGGACTTGGGCTGCTGACCGTAGCCCCAGCCGTCGGAAACGTCGGGGTTCCACCAGGTCCCTCCGTACTCGCTGACGAAAACGGGGGTCTTGCCGTCCCAGGCGTTGGTTTTCAGGTTCCGGTGCTCGTCCATGACGAAGCAGACGCCGTCGGAAAGGTGGGCGTAGTGCTCGGCGAAAACGGCGGGGTCCTGCTCGTAGTCGTGGACGTCGTAGATGTCGGTCTTGCCCCAGTGGCAGTAGCCGCTGGTGTCGATGACCGGCCGGGTGGGATCGGCCCGCTTGGTGACCTGGTAGATGACCTGTGTGGTGTTCAGCAGGTCGCCGGGCCAGGTCTCGTTGAGGGGGCACCAGCCGATGATGGCAGGGTGGTTGAAGTCCCGGTCCACGGATTCCAGCCACTCCGGCAGGAAGATTCCCAAGGCCTCGGAGCGGGTCAGGTCAAGGTCCCAGCTGGGATACTCGCCCCAGCAGAGGTAGCCCAGGTGGTCCGCCCAGTAGAGGAACCGGGGCTCGAAAACCTTCTGATGGAGCCGGGCTCCGTTGAAGCCCAGGTCCTGGCACCGGGTGATGTCGGCCTTCATGGCCTCGTCGGAGGGGGCGGTGTAAATGCCGTCGGGGTAGAAGCCCTGGTCCAGGACCAGCCGCTGGTAGACGGGTTTGCCGTTGATGTAAAGCCCCTTGGCCCGGACCTCCACGTCCCGGAGGCCGAAGTAACCGGTGATTTCATCGGCGCCGTTGGGGCCGGAAAGGGCCAGCTTCAGGTCATAAAGGGCAGGGCGGCCGGGCTCCCACAGCTCGGTCACGGAGAGGGGCAGCTCCAGCATGGTGCAGGGGCCGGCGGCAGCCGCGGCGGTTCCCGCTTCCTTGCCGTCGAAGAAGGCGGCGGCGGTGAGGACGGCGTCCTTGGTGCAGCCCTCCACGGCGATTTTCAGGGTGATCTTGCTGTTGCGGCGGTCGGGAATGACCCGGTAGGAGGCAATGTAGGAGGCGGGGACCCATTCCACCCAAACGGTCTGCCAGATGCCGGTGGTACGGGTGTAGTTGCAGCCGTAGGAGCGAAACTCACTGCACTGCTTGCCCCCGGGCTGCTTTTGGCTCCGGACATCGTCCTCGGCCCAGAGGACTACTTTGTTTTCCCCGGCCTTGGCGGCGTCGGTGACGTCCAGGGTGAAGGGGGTGTAACCGCCCTGGTGGCCGCCGCACTCCACGTCGTTGACCCAGACGGTGCAGCGGTAGTCCACCGCGCCGAAGTGGAGCAGGACCCGGCCCTTCAGGGCCTCCTCCGGGAGGGTGAAGCTGCGCTTGTACCACACGGCGGGGATGAAATCCGTGAAGCCGATGCCGGAAAGGACGCTTTCCGGGCAGAAGGGGATGGTGATGGTCCGGTCAAAATGGGGCTCAAGCTGGTAGTTCCGGGCTTTTCCGCTGTTGGAGAAGTCGAAGGAGAACTCCCAGGGGCCGTTGAGGTTCAGGAAGGCGTCCCGGACCAGCTGGGGCCGGGGGTACTCCGGACGGGGGATGGGGGTATGGGTCTGTTCCATAAATGCCACTCCTTTGTTGAATAATTAAGTTTAACAAAATGAATGCAATCGGATTGCTCAACTGCATTATATCCTGAAATCATCCAATTGTCAATGGGATTTTCAAAAAAATTCCGGCCATTGCTGAACAAAAAAGTTTTGTTGACTATTGAACAAAAAGGTTGTATAATATCGTCAGGAGGGATGAAAATGAAAGACCGTATGGAGATTCGGACCACGCCGGAGAACGCCGCCTTTTTCGAGGCGTTGGGCTCCCGGACCCGGCTGGAGATTCTGGCCATGCTGGCGGAGGGCCCCCGGAGCGTCAGCGAGCTGGCGGAGGGGCTGGGGCTTTCCGTGACCATTGCCGCCCGGCATGTCCGGCAGCTGGAGGAGGCGGGGATTCTCCGGACGGAGCGGGTCCCCGGGAAGCGGGGGGTCCAGCGGCGGTGCGAGCTGGCGCTGTCCCGGTGTACGGCGGTGTTCGGCAATCCGGGGCCGGAGCCGGGGGTCCAGCGGCTGTCCATCCCGGTGGGGCAGTACTGCGATTACGAGGTGGCCCCCACCTGCGGCCTGGCCTCGGTGAAGCGGCAGATCGGCATCACCGACGACCCCCAGTATTTCAGCAGCCCGGACCGGACCAAGGCGGGGATTCTGTGGTTCGGGTCGGGATACGTCTGCTATTCCATTCCGGGGTATCTGTTCCGGAACCGGCCGGTGAAGGAGCTGCGGATCACCCTGGAGCTCTGTTCGGAGTACCCCGGCTACCGGCAGGAATGGCCGTCGGACATCACCTTTTCCCTGGGGGGCCGGGAGATCGGGACCTTCACGTCTCCGGGGGATTTCGGCACGCCCAGAGGGGCGTACACGCCGGCCTGGTGGCGGATGGGGACCCAGTACGGGCTGCTCAAGACCATTTCATTAAATGATGCGGCCTCCCGGATCGACGGGATCGTCCAGCCGGGGGTGTATCTCCGGGAGCTGTTGAAGTTTGAGGGCAACGACCTGATTTTCAGGATCGCCTGTCCCAAAACCGCCCGAAACTGCGGCGGCGTGACCCTGTTTGGCAAGGGATTTGGGAATTATGACACGGATATCGAGATTGAGGTTGTTTATGGGGAGGAGTAGGCGATGTTTGGTACAACCTCAGGCCGCCGCCTGCCTCCAAAGCCTGTCCACAGGAACGAAACGTCCGAAAGTGGCAGCTGGATGCCTACTGTCCGAGCACCAATTGCGGCGGCCGTGTCCACCGCGAGGTAGGCGGGTAGGCCCTCCGGAGCCTAGGACGCGACTTTAGGGGGTCTCGGGGGGCGGGAGCCCACCGAGCGTCCTTTTCTCCCCCTTCTTTTCCCACGCGGGAAAAGAAGGGGTGCTATGAAACACCTATCGATAACAATAAACATATGTAGCCGCATAGGCCGGTAGTGCTGCCGAAATCGAATCGGATTTGGCAGGTCCTACTAGCCTATGCGGCTACTTACGTTTGTACAGATTTGTTATGTCCTACCAGGGCACCCAATCTTTTTTACGGAAAAAAGATTGGGGAGAAAAACCGTTTAGGGGCTCCCGCCCCTAAAAACCCCAATGGCGGCAGGCGCTGGATATGGATGACCGCACGCGACACTTCCCGCCGCCGCTATCGGTGCTCGGACAGTAGGCAACCGTGCAGCACTTTTATCCGCTTCGATTCCTGTATCATACTTCGGAGATACGCGTCGGCTTGACGTGGGTGGCAGGCGGCCTGACGTGGTGCGATTGGCATACTACGTGGGTGCGCTTGCTTCGTGTTTTTTGAATGAAAAACCTTTCGGGTTTCGACATTTTTTGCTGAAAAAATTCTTGGAAACCGTGGAATATTTTTTGAAAAATAAACGCGAATACCCCCTTTTATTTTTGAACTTTTTGTGATATACTAGTAATGTTAAAAATGAAAAAGGGGTGTCGCTTTGGAAAAATATATTATCAGGGGCGGCAACAAGCTTCAAGGTGAAGTTACCATCAGCGGCGCCAAAAACGCTGCGGTTGCCATTCTCCCTGCTGCCATTCTTTCCGACGAACCGTGTATTATAGAAAACGTTCCCAATATCAGCGATATCGACATTACCATCAAGATCCTTCTGTCCATGGGGGCAGATGTGACCATGCTCAATAAATCCACCCTCCGCATCGACCCCCGGCGGGTCCATACCCCCTGCGTGGAATACGACCTGGCAAAAAATATGCGCGCGTCGTACTATTTCCTGGGCGCTCTCCTGGGAAAAGTGGGACGGGCCCGGGTCTCCATGCCCGGAGGATGCGATCTGGGGGCCCGTCCTGTGGATCAGCACCTGAAGGGGTTCAGCTCCCTGGGGGCGGAGTGCTCCGTGGACCACGGCATGATCCATGCCCAGGCGGACAAGCTGGTGGGGGCCCACATCTACTTCGATATGGTCACGGTGGGCGCGACCATCAACGTCATGCTGGCTGCGGTCAAGGCCGACGGCCTCACCGTCATTGAAAACGCCGCCAAGGAGCCCCATATCGTGGACCTGGCCAACTTCCTGAACTCCATGGGCGCGGATATTATGGGCGCTGGCACTGACGTGATCAAGATCAAGGGCGTCAAGACCCTCCACGGGGCCCAGTACTCCATCATCCCCGACCAGATCGAGGCCGGGACCTACATGGTGGCCGCCGCCGCGACCAACGGCAATGTGCTCATCAAAAACGTCATTCCCAAGCACCTGGAATCCATCACCGCCAAGCTCCAGAAGATCGGGGCCAGGGTGGAGGAATACGACGACGCCGTCCGGGTGGTGGGCACAGGACGTCTGGTGAAAACCAACGTCAAGACCCTGCCCCACCCCGGCTTCCCCACGGACATGCAGCCCCAGATCACCACGCTGCTGACCCTGGCCGAGGGGACCAGCATCGTCACCGAAAGCATTTTCGACAACCGCTTCAAATATGTGGACCAGCTGCGCCGCATGGGCGCGGACATCTCGGTGGACGGCCGTGTGGCGGTCATCGAGGGCACGGGCCGCCTGATGGGCGCGCCGGTGCGGGCCACCGACCTTCGGGCCGGGGTCGCTCTGGTCATTGCGGGCCTTGCCGCCGTGGGCACCACCGAGGTGGAGGACATCTTCCACGTGGAGCGGGGCTATGAGGACCTGGAAAAGAAGCTCCGGGCCCTGGGCGCGGACATCCGCAAAATTTCGACTCCCGACGGGTACATGGCCCAGGCCCTGTAACGCCGGAAATACCGTTTGATCCGGGCTGCTGCGGCGGTGCAGGACGTCTCCTGTCCGCGGCAGCCTTTTGCCGTGTTAAAAGAAAGGGGGACCGGGATGTTCTTTTATAGCTTATGCAGCTCCAGCGGCGGAAATTCCAGCTATCTCGGTTCCGAAACCGCCGGAATCCTGTTCGATGCCGGCCTGGGAATCCGGAGCTTCCAGCGGGCCATGGCCCTGGCCGGAGTGCCGCCGGAAGCCGTGCGGGCCATTTTCGTCACCCACGAGCACAGCGACCACATCTCCGGGCTGGACGTTATTTCCGCCCGGTACCGCCTTCCGGTCTACGCCTCCCGGGGGACCATGGAGGCGCTGCTGGAAAAGGGATTTTTCCAGCGGGGGCAGGAGCTACATATCCTGGACGGCCCGGCGGAGGCGGCGGGATTTTTCGTCACCCCCTTCCGGACGCCCCACGACAGCGCCGAAAGCGTGGGCTTCCACGTGGACGCCGGAAACGGGCGGTCCGTGGGCATCTGCACCGACCTGGGCTACCCCAGCGACGAGGTGATGCAGGGGCTCCTGGGGTGCGATTTTGTCCTGCTGGAGTCCAATTACGACCGGAAAATGCTGTTGAACGGCATCTATCCGCCCTATTTGAAGCAGCGCATCCGCTCCCGCCACGGCCATCTTTCCAACGACCAGTGCGCCCAGACCGTGGAGCAGCTGGTCTACAACGGCTCCACCCAGTTCGTTCTGGGCCATCTGAGCAAGGAAAACAACCGCCCGGAGATCGCCCTGGGCCACTCCCGGGAGTACCTGGCCGGGCGGACCATGCTGGACGGCCGGGACTACCGCATCGACGTGCTGCCCCGGGTCACAGAAGGCAGGAGGTTTGAGATCGGATGATGACGGTCCATCTGCTCTGCGTAGGCAGGCTCAAGGAAAAGTACCTGGCCGACGCCTGCAAGGAGTACCAGAAGCGGCTGGGAGCCTTCTGCCGCCTGAACCTGGTGGAGCTGCCGGAGTACCGGCTGCCGGACAACCCCTCGGCGGCGGAGATTGCCGGGTGCATCCGCCGGGAAGGGGAGGAAATCCTGGCCAGAATCCCCCGGGACGCCCTGGTGATTCCCATGTGCATCGAGGGGAAGCAGCTTTCCTCCGAGGAACTTTCGGAGGAGCTGACCGGAGCGGGGGTCCGGGGAATCAGCCAGGTCTGCTTTGTCATCGGCGGCTCCTACGGGCTGTCCGACGCGGTCAAATCGGCGGGGAA
The DNA here is from genome assembly GCA_934539585.1 of uncultured Oscillospiraceae bacterium. Classification (GTDB taxonomy): domain Bacteria; phylum Bacillota; class Clostridia; order Oscillospirales; family Ruminococcaceae; genus Merdivicinus. Next base: position 30,621 of record CAKTCT010000018.1, read on the forward strand.
GCTGCGGCTTTCCATGTCCCGGATGACCTTCCCCCACCAGCTGGCCCGGGTCATGGTCCTGGAACAGATTTACCGGGCGTTTTCCATTGCGTCCGGGGGAAAATATCACAAATAAACCGATTCTATGCGGGAAACCGCAATTTTGGAGGGCTTACCTTTGATTCGTGAAGATTTGAGAAACATCGCCATCGTCGCCCACGTTGACCATGGCAAGACCACGTTGGTGGACGAGATGCTCAAGCAAGGCGGCGCGTTCCGCCAGAACCAGGTGGTGGAGGACCGGGTCATGGACTCCAACGACCTGGAGCGGGAGCGAGGCATCACCATCCTGGCCAAAAACACCTCCTGCACCTACAACGGCGTGAAGATCAACATCATCGACACCCCCGGCCACGCCGACTTCGGCGGCGAGGTGGAGCGCGTCCTGAAAATGGTGGACGGCATCCTGCTCCTGGTGGACGCCTTTGAGGGCCCCATGCCCCAGACCCGGTTCGTCCTCCAGAAGGCCATGGAGCTGGGCCACAAGATCATCGTGGTGGTCAACAAGATCGACCGCCCCGACGCCCGGCTTTACGAGGTCCAGGAGGAAGTCCTGGAGCTGCTCATGGACCTGAACGCCAGCGACGAGCAGCTGGACAGCCCGGTGGTCTTCTGTTCCGGCCGGGACGGCACCGCCTCCTTTGCGCCGGAGATCAAGGGCACCGACCTGCGGCCCCTGTTCGACAAGATTCTGGAGCACATCGATCCCCCGGAAGGCGACCCGGAAGGCCCCTTCCAGATGATGGTCTCCGCCATTGACTACAACGACTACGTGGGCCGCATCGTCATCGGCCGCATCAGCCGGGGCACCGTCCGCCAGGGCCAGGAGGTGGCCGTCTGCGACTACCACAACCCCGATACCCATTACAAAGGAAAGGTCGTCTCCCTGTATGAGATCGACGGCCTGAAACGGGTCCCCTGCGAGACCGCCAAGGTGGGCGACATCGTCTGCATCTCCGGCATCGAGCAGGCCACCATCGGCGAGACCCTCTGCGACGTAGGCGCAGAGGAGCCGCTGATCTTCTCCAAAATCTCCCAGCCCACGGTGGAAATGACCTTCTCCGTCAACAACTCCCCCTTCGCCGGACGGGAGGGCAAATACGTCACCTCCCGGCAGATCCGGGACCGGCTGTACAAGGAGCTTCTGAAGGACGTCTCCCTGAAGGTCCACGACACCGACTCCACGGACAGCTTCCTGGTGGCGGGCCGCGGCGAGATGCACCTGTCCATCCTCATCGAGACCATGCGCCGGGAGGGCTATGAGTTCCAGGTCTCCACCCCCCACGTGCTCATCAAGGAGATTGACGGCGTCAAGTGCGAGCCCATTGAGCGGCTGGTCATTGACGTTCCCGAGGAATCCGTAGGCGCGGTCATGGAGAAAATGGGCACCCGGAAGGGCGAGCTCCAGCACATGACCCCCCAGGGCAGCCGGATGAAGCTGGAATTCCTGATTCCGGCCCGGGGACTGTTCGGCTACAAGAACGAGTTCCTGACGGACACCAAGGGCGAGGGCATCATGGCGTCGGTCTTTGACAGCTACCAGCCCATGAAGGGCGAGATTCCCCGGCGGAACGTGGGCTCCCTCATCGCCTTCGAGACGGGCACCGCCGTGACCTACGGTCTGTATAACGCCCAGGAGCGGGGCCAGCTGTTCATCGGCGCAGGCACCGAGGTCTACGAGGGCATGGTCGTGGGCCAGTCCCCCAAGGGCGAGGACCTGGTGGTCAACGTCTGCAAGAAGAAACAGATGACCAACACCCGGGCCTCCGGCTCCGACGACGCGCTGCGGCTGGTCCCCCCCAAGGAGATGAGCCTGGAGCAGTGCATCGAGTATATCGACGAGGATGAGCTCATCGAGGTCACGCCCAAGAGCCTCCGCATCCGCAAGGCCATTCTGGACAAGGCCCAACGGGCCAAGGCCAGGAGCCGGGCCCAGGGCTGAGCAGAAACCGTTACAGGCACAGCAGAAGGAATCTACTGTGCCTGTTTTTGTATGATTTTCAGGAGATGATACCGTGATCCATTTGGTTGACATTGACGACGAAGCCGGCTGCATCGATCTGGAGGTCGCCAAGGAGCAGCAGGACTATGTGTGCAGCAGCCTGACCATGCTTGCCCGGGCATGGCTCCACCGCCGGTTCCGGCCCCGGGTGTTCAACGTCTACGACGGCGAGACCGCCGTGGGGATGGGAATGTATCTGGACGACCCCGAAAAGAACGCCTACGACTTCTGCCAGCTGTTCATCGACCGGCGCTATCAGGGAAAAGGCTACGGAAAAGCCGCCGTGGGCCTGGTTCTGGCGGCCATGAAGGAGGAGGGGAAGTACCCCAGAGTCTCCATGTGCTACGTCGAGGGCAACGAGGCTTCCCGGGAGCTCTTTTCCCGGTTCGGCTTTGTGGAGGTCGCCCACCCCTGGGACGAAATCTTTATGGAGCGGATGCTCTGACCCCCGGGACGGCGGATTTTGCGCAGATGGACGTTTTTGCGGTCCTGCGGAATCCGCGTTGACATTTTCCCGGAACTGTGGGATACTGAAACTGTCCGTATCGGAGAAGGGAGGCCCTTATGCCCGGAATTTCCATGATCATGATCAAACCGGCCAGCTCGCTTTGCAATATGCGCTGCCGGTACTGCTTTTACGCCGACGAAACCGCCAACCGCCAGACACCCTCCTACGGCGTCATGACCGAAGAAACCCTGGAGGCCGTGCTGGATAAGGTCCTGAGCAGCGCGGCCCCCCGCTGCACCATCGCCTTTCAGGGGGGAGAGCCCACCATGGCGGGGCTCCCCTTTTTCCGCAAGGTGGTGGAGCTGGAAAAGAAACTCAACCGCCGCCATGTCACGGTGGAAAACGCCATCCAGACCAACGGTTACGCCATGACCGAGGAGTGGGCGGCCTTCTTCGCCGAGAACCATTTCCTGGTGGGAATCTCCCTGGACGGGGACAAGGCCCTCCACGACGAGAACCGCCTGGACGCCCAGGGAAAGGGCACCTACCGTCCGGTGATGCACGCCATCCAGCTGCTGCAGAACCACAAGGTGGATTTCAACATCCTGACGGTGGTGACGGCCTCCACGGCCCGGAACATCCGGCGTATCTACGGCTTTTACGGGCGGAACGGCTTTACCTGGCAGCAGTACATCCCCTGTCTGGACCCCCTGGGCGAGGAGCGGGGCGGCCATCCCTGGTCCCTGACGCCGGAGCGGTTCGGCCAGTACCTCAAGGACCTGTTCGACTGCTGGTACCAGGATGCCCAGCGGGGCCAGCGGAAGTATAACCGCTATTTCGACAACCTTCTGCTCCTCCTCCAGGGGCGCTGGCCGGAAGCCTGCGGCATGAGCGGCGTCTGCGGCCGGCAGCTGGTGGTGGAAGCCGACGGCGGGGTGTACCCCTGCGATTTCTACGCCCTGGACCGCTGGAAGCTGGGCAATCTGGTCACGGACAGCCTGGCGGACATCGAGGCCAAACGGGACCAGCTGGGTTTTGTGGAAATGAGCCAGCCCATCCACGAGGACTGCCGGAAATGCCGGTGGCTTTCGCTCTGCCGGGGCGGCTGTCGCCGGGACCGGAGCAATACCATCGACGGTCCCCTGGGGAAAAACTACTATTGTAGCGCCTACCAGGAATTTTTTGAGTACGCCTACCCCCGGCTCCGCCAGATGGCTCTTTGGGAGCGGGGAGGGTTCTGAACGAAAACGACGCGCCGCGGGGAGCAGCTCCCTGCGGCGCGTTGCGGTTTATCCGATGTTTTTCTGCTTCCTCTGTCTCCGGAGAAGCCAGACGCCCAGGGCCAGAAGGACAATGACCCCGGCGACAATCCCGATGAGGGCCGGAATGGGGATCACCCGGATGCCGAAGGACATCTCCTGGGTGAAGTAGGTCTGTTCTTTGTAGGTGAGGCTGTAACTGGCATACAGCACCCCGCCCAGCTTTTGATAGGAGACCGACTGGGACACCAGAAAGGCGGTGTTCTCCCGGGCGTCCAGCTGCCGCTGCAAGGCCCGGTCGAAATAGGCTTTTTGCCGCGCCGTGACCTTGGGGGCGAACCGCTCATGGTCCCAGACGTTGAGGGAGGACACCTGGCCGTTTTTCTGGAGAAAGACCCGAAGGACGTCCTGGTCCGGGTTCTCAAACAGAAGCTGCTGGCCGCTGTCGTTGGAAAAGGTGTCCTGGACCCAGAAATCCTCCTCGGGGAACCCCAGCTGGGCGAGAAAGTCCCGGGCATGGCGCTCCAGCTGCGCATCGTCCAGGGCTTCGTCCTCCTGGACCACATCGAGGGACCGCCGGATGAAAGCCTGGAGCTGTCCGGAGGGGGCGTAGTAGTATTCGGCTCCATCCCGGAGCTTCCCGGGATAGACCACGGTGGCATCGGGGCCGCTGATCAGGTTGTGGGTGTCTGAGTAGGTGACAGTGATAGCCAGATCGTTTCCGCAGCCGGTCAGCAAAAGCAGGGGCATCAGAAAAAGCAGAAGGGTTTTCCGCAGGTTCATGGGATCGCTCCTTTCTGTGGTTGGGCTTCTGCTTCATTATCCCATATCCCGGGGAAAAATGCAAGAAAAATCCGGCGGGCCGGAAAACGGTCCGCCGGATGGGGTCACTGGTTCAGCAGGTGGAAGTAGTAAATGGGAATGGCGCTCCACCCGTGGCAGAGGCTCCCGGCGTTGTCGAAGGCCGCGGCCCCCTCGTCGTCCTCCCAGACGGTGGTGGCGCCGTGGTCCAGCATGTCGGCGTACCGCCGGCGGATCTGTTCCAGGACAAAGGGCCCGTAGACCTCCCGGTCCACGGCCAGAAGGGCGTCGTAGAAGAAGCACTTCATGCTCAGAGACGCGGGGATGAAGTCCTGGGGGGAGACCGTCATCTGCCGGGCAATCTCTGCCGCCTCCTCCGGAGAGGCCGCACCGGAGAGAATGGCCAGGGAGTTGGTCAGCTCGCTCCAATGGTCCAGCCTGGGGAAGGTGGAGAACCGCCGCTGCTCCGGCCGGTAGAAGGTTTCGCGGATGGCCTGGCGGGTCTCCCGGGCCAGGACGCGGTAGGGCTGGCCGTCCTTGCCGATGGCCTCAGAAATGTTCGCCATGTGCTCCAGGGCCAGGACGTAAAGGGCGTTGAGGATCAGATCGCAGCCCTCTTCCGCCGCTTCTTTGCGGTAGCCGTCCAGCAAGGGACGCCATTCGTAGAAATTCCATTGCTCCTTTCCGGGGAACATGGGGATGAGTCCCCTCTCCGCCCGGCGGGAAAAAGCTGCCAGAACGGAGCAGAGCTTTTCGTAGACCTCCCGGGCCAGACCCTTGTCCCCGGAATGCTGAACGTATTCGTCTACGGCGGTGAAATAGTGGAGGGAGAAGGAGGGAATTTGCAGCCAGCCGCTTTGGTTGGGGCAGCAGATGGAAAGAAGTCCATTTTCCGTCCGGTCTTGGGCGAAAAGGGCAAGACCCGCCCGGGGGGCTTCCAACTCCCCAAAGGCGATGTACCCGGCCAGCATCTGGTTCCGGCTGTCCATGGCGTAGAAGGATTGCTCCCGCCAGGGGCAGTCCTCGTAGTGCTCGTGGAGACAGAGCTCCAGGGTCCGGGCGCAGATTTCGTAGATTCGCCGGTCCAGGGTGCCTTTTGGGATGTATTCGGTCCGTTTCAGAGGGTAGGAGGTGGGGCGGATCCCGGCGTAGCGGATGCGGACGGGAGCCTGGCATTGGAGCTCCAGATACCGGCAGCCCAGGCGGCGGAAGGGGTTCAGATACCGGTTCTCCCCGGCCTTGGCCCGGTAGGTCACGGAGAAATCCCGGCCGCCGATCCGCCGGGGGACCTCCCCGTCCTCCGTCAGGTGCTCGCCGTAGGCGATGAGGATAGGCTGGTCCCTGTCGGAGTCCAGGTCCAGCTCCAGGAAGCCCACCTCCTCCCGGCCCAGGTCAAAGAGGTACCGCCCCGGCCGGGTCCGGAAGGGGACCGAGGCGGCCCGGTCCTCCAGAATCAGCTTCTGATTGGGCCGGGGAACCAGCTCCAGGCTCTTGTCCACAGGCAAGGCTCCGGAAAAGCCCGCGCCGTCCCCCAGCATCCAGCCGTCCTCTTTGGCGGCGTCGTAGTCGAAGGAGCAGCCCAGCTGGCCGGTGATGATCTTCTGCTCCCCATTGCGGTAGGCCCGGCTTTTCCGGCAGAGGGTTCCGGCGGAGCTGGCGGCCAGCAGAGCTTCCCCGCAGGTCAGGTCAAAGAGGAGCCCGGCCTTTCCGGGGCAGTAGGTGGAGTAGGCCGCGCCGTAGTACCAGACCACCACGGCCAGGTGGTTCTCTCCCGGGCGGCAGAAGGCGGTAACGTCTACGGTGTCGGCGACCTTATAATGCTCAAAGTCTGCGTACTGGCCAAAGGCGGCCAGCCTTCCGTTAATATAGGCGGCGTAATTGCTGTCGCAGGAGACGGTCAGCAGGACCTTGCCTGCCGTCCAGGAAAAGGGGGCGTAGAATTCGCCGTAAGAATCGGCCTGGGCGGGGGATTCCGTCCAGACCCATTGTCCGTGAGGATGCATAGGGGGCTCCTTTCATTCCGCAGAGGCTTCCGACCGCCGCCAGGTGGGGAAAAGCTCCCGCCAGACGTCGGTGTGGGCCTCGCAGTCCAGATAGTGGGCAAAAAGCTGGGTGTTTTTTTCGATGGCGTCGGTGTATTTGGAGCGGTTTTCCTCGCAGAAGCGATGCCAGCCGTCCAGCCAGGCGCCGGTCAGCAGGTCCTTGCTCCGGGATTCCAGCCGGTCTAAGATTTCCCGGGCTGCGCCGCCTTCCGCCAGGAAGGTTCCGGCGTCCCGGGTCTCCACGGGGATAAAGCGGACCGTGGGACGACCGCCCAGCTCCACCTGGACGGCCAGCGCCTGCCGCCAGTCCGCGGAGCTGTCGCTGTATGGGAAGCAGAAGTTCCCCTGGCCGTAAAGCAAGGTCGCGCCCTGGAATCCCTCGTAACAGCCGATGCAGTGGCTGTGCTGGCAGAGGACCAGGTCCGCGCCGTTTTCCGCCATGGCCTGGCAGAGCCGCCGCAGCCGAGGGGACGGGTAGGGGCAGTGCTCCTTCCCGCCGTGGTAGAGGACCGCCACGTAATCCGCCTGCTCCTTGGCCCGGCGGATGTCGGCCATGGTGTCGTAGGGGTCGTAGGCCCGGGCTCCCGGGACGTTTTCCAGGGCATAGGAGTATTCGTGCTCGCAGACCGCCAAAACCCGCACCGTCCGGCCGCCCTCACAGAAAACCCAGTCCCGGCGGGCGTCCCGGGCGTTTTCCCCGATGCCGGTGTAGGAAAGGCCCGCGTCCTCCAGGGCCCGGAGGGTGTCGGCCAGGCCGGGGAGACCGAAGTCCAGAATGTGGTTGTTGCTGAGCCCGCAGGCGGTCACGCCGGACTCCCGCAGAAGCTGCGCCAGCCGGGGCGGTGCGCTGAGATTGGGCCCCAGCTTCCGGATGGGGGCGGCCTGGTCGGTCAGGGCACATTCCAGGTTGACGAAAACCTGGTCCGAGGCGCAGAACAGGGGCGCTACGCCGCCCAGGAGTTCCCCGGCGGAGATCGTCTCCCACCGGGAGCGGATGGCGGCGGCAATGCTGACGTCGCCGCAAAAGGTCAAGCGCATGGAAAGTCCTCCTTTTTAACCGCGGTTCATTTCTTCGTAAAGGGCCCAGCTTTCCTTGCCGTAGAACCGGTGGCCCCCCTCGCCGACAAGCAGGCGGCAGTTTTCAGGGCACCCGGCCTTCCGGAACAGGGACTGGGTTATGGCAAAGCTTTCCCGGACGCCGTCCAGGGGGAAGATGCCGTCCTCCCGGCCCGCCGCCGCCAGGAGCTTTCGGGGGGCGATAAGGCCGCTTAAATCTCCCATGTCAAACCACCGGGCGATACCGGGGATGTAGTTGCAGGCGCAGTGGGGCATGGCCGCAATGGAGTCGGCAAAAGTGCAGAAGGCGCAGGAGACCATGGCGAAGGCGATGCGCTCCTCCATGCAGGCGGCGTAGAAGGTGGCGGTACCGCCGCCGGAGTTCCCCATGCAGACCAGCTTTTCCACGGAAAAATACTGGGAGAAGGACGCTTCCAGCACGTCGATGAGCCGCATAATGTCCCAGACCCGCTGGCCGATGGCGCATTTCCCTTCCAGCAGAGCGGGGAGGGCCTGGTTGTGGACGCAGCCGGGGCCGTTTTCGCTTCCGCCGCACTCGCCCATGTAGCGCTGCTCCATAGCAATGGCCGCGAAGCCCCGGTTCACCGCCTGAACGGCGAAATCCCGGTCGCCCCGGATGGTCTCCTCATCCCCGGGGTATCTGGGGCGGCCCAGGGAGATGTGCATCCCGGTGGAGTGCCCCTGAAGGCAGATCACCGGCGTGGGATTGGGATTTTTAGGGAGAAGCAGGTGACAGGGGATTCGGCAGCCCGCCTCGCTTTCAAAGGTGAAGCGGATTTCCCGGACGCCGTTTTCCTCCTTCTCCCAGCAGATTTCCAGTTTGGGGTCGCAAGGAGTGAACAGGTCTAAGCTCAGGAGCTCCCGGAGCTTCTCCCGGGCGGCCTTCTGCCATTCCCAAAAGTCCTGGCCCTCCTTGATACGAAGGGCGGGGGTCAGGTCCTTGATTTGCTGGTGCATAAATTCAAAGCCGGGTTCTGCCATGATGATTTCTCCTTTCAATTAACGGTTCATTTCGTCGTAGAGGGCCCAGGTCTGGCCGGCGTAGACCCGGTGGCCGCCTTCGCCGATGAGCAGGCGGCAGTTTTCAGGGTGCCCGGCCTTCCGGAACAGGGACTGGGTCATGGCAAAGCTCTCCCGGACGCCGTCCAGGGGGAAGATGCCGTCCTCCCGGCCCGCCGCCGCCAGGAGCTTCCGGGGGGCGATAAGGCCGCTTAAATCTCCCATGTCGAACCACCGGGCGATGCCGGGAATGTAGTTGCATGCACAGTGTGGCATGGCAGCGATGGAGTCGGCAAAGGTGCAGAAGGCACAGCAGACGATAGCCGTGGCAATGCGCTGGTCCATGCAGGCGGCGTAGAAGGCGGCGGTGCCGCCGCCGGAGTTCCCCATGCAGACCAGGTTTTCCACGGAAAAGTACTGGGAGAAGGAACTCTCCAACACGTCAATGAGCCGCATGACGTCCCAGACCCGCTGGCCGATGGCGCATTTTCCGGCCAGCAGAGCGGGGAGCGCCCGGTTGTGGACGCAGGCGCGGCCATCCTCCACGCCGCTGACCTCGCCCATGTAGCGCTGCTCCATGGCAATGGCCGCGAAGCCCCGGTTCACCGCCTGGACGGCGTAGTTGTTTTCGTGCTCAATGGTTTCCTTGTCTTCTTCGAGCTTGACTCTGCCCAGGGAAACATGCATCCCGGTGGAGTGGCCCTGGAGACAGATCACCGGCGTGGGGTCCGGGTTTGGGGGAAGAAGCAGGTGACAGGGGACCCGATACCCCGCCTCGCTTTCAAAGGTGAAGCGGATTTCCCGGACGCCGTTTTCTTCCTTTTCCCAGCAGATTTCCAGCTGGGGGTCACAGGGAGTGAACAGGTCTAAGCCCAGGAGCTCCCGGAGCTTCTCCCGGGCAGCCTGCTGCCATTTCCAAAAGTCCTGGCCCTCTTTGATACGAAGGGCGGGAGTCAGGTTCTTGATTTGCTGCTGCATAAATTCAAAGCCGGATTCTACCATGGAATTCCTCCTAAAAATCAATGGATTCTTCCTTCATTATAGTGGCTTTCCATTTCCGTGTAAAGAGAAGAAACCGGCAATTTTGGGGAAAAACAGGAATTTTTTGACGAAATCACGCCTGGTCGATGTGGAGATATGCGCCGCGGCGGAGGAGGCTCTCCTGGAGAGCGGAAACGTCCACTCGATGGATGTCCGGGAGTTCCATGGCAGCGGCCTGAGCGGCGGCAGCTCCGGCGGCCTCCCCGGTGACAAGACAGGGCGGCATGACCCGGACGGACCCGTTGACGGCGTGGTCGCTTCCGATGCACCGGCCCGCCACCAGGACGTTTGCAAGCCCCACAGGCGACAGGCTGCGGTAGGGGATTCCAAAGCTTTCCCCGGCCTTGTAGGTCTCGTACCGGTCTGAGGGTTCCACACCCTTTTCCCGGTCCTTGGAGGTGGGATGGGTGTCCACGCAGTAGCTGCTGCGGCCGATCTCATCGGGGAAAGAGCGGCGGGCCGCATAATCCTCCGCTGTCAGATTGTAGTCGCAGAGGACCCGGCGGCTCTCCCGTACCCCCATCAAAGCGCCGGTCTGGGCCACATAGGCGTTTCCGAAAGCCGCAGGGGCGTATTTCCGAAGCCCCTTGCAGAACTGCTCCGCCATTTTCCGGCCCTGGATCAGGGCGGCGGAGACGGCTTCGGGGTCCCCGGAGTCCAGCTCGTAAATATGCCCGGCGTTGAATCCCACGGCGTCGGGACTGATGGCATCGGTGCAGACGAAATTGTCGGTGATCAGATCAAGCTCCGGGTCGTCCCGAAGCTGCTTGGCGGGGCCGCCCATAGTCCAGCGGAATTCGAAAAGGTAGGCGTAGATGTCCGTATTGCCTAGAACGAAGCAGTGAGTAGAGGGCTGGACCAGTCCGTCGCCGTCGCCGCTTTCATACTGAGCTCCAGCCTGAACTGCCAGATCGGCGTCGCCGGTGCAGTCTACGAAAACCTTGGCTTTGTAGGCTGAAAGCCCGCTTTTGTTGGCCGTCAGCACTGCGGATACCCGGCCCTTTTCCTCAAAAACGCCGCAGAGGGTCGTCTGGAACAGCACTTTTGCTCCGGCGGAAGTGACCAGATCGTCATAGACGCGCTTGAGGACCTCGGCGTTGATGCCAACCCAGTCTACCCGCTCGCTGTCGTGGGGAAGGGCGGCCCGGCTCTTGCGGAAGACCTCCTCCGCGAGGCCCCGGTAGATGATTTTTTCCTGGTCAGAGAAGGGGCACCAGCCGGGAACCAGTCCCATGGTGCCCATGCCGCCCAAAGCGGCGGTGGACTCGATGAGAAGGGTGCGTTTCCCCTCCCGGGCGCTGGCTGCGGCTGCGGTGCAGCCGGAGGGGCCGCCGCCTACGACGATGACATCGTATTCCCCCCGGACGGGGACGCTCTGCTTCAACGCAATGGTTTCAGAGGGCTTGTTCATGATAAAAACCGCCTTTCGATAAAAAATTGCCGGCCGCTTGGACACGGCCGGCAGTAGGAAAAGGGATTACTTGGAAAGAGCCGCCGCTTCTTCCAGATAACGGCTGTAAGCCGCCTGATAAGCCCCCAGGACTTCGTTCAGGTGCATATCGGTGATTTGCTTTACATAGGCGTTCCAATCGTCATCGTTGTCGATGTCGTAGCCGGATTCGCCGGTGACGAACTTGACGTTGGCACCGCTGGCAGTGGAGTTGATGTCCGCCAGATAGGTGGAAACAATCTCGCTTTCCTCGTCGGTGAGGGTCAGGTTGTTGACATTGAAGGCCACGTCCACCTGGACGGTGTCGAAGGTCTTCTTGTTGGCCGTCTGATACTGGTACTGGGTGTACGTGCCCTCATCGGGAGCAATGACCTTCTGCCAGACGATGCTCAGGCCGCTGGAGAAGCCGGTCTGGCTGTCACCGTCGCCCAGCATGCGGTAGGTGGTCTTGGCTTCGTCGGCGTATTCCCAGTCAACGCCTTGCTGGCCCAGCCAGGCGGAGATGCCCCACAGGCCGTCGGCCAGAGGATGCTCCTCGTCGGCGTAAAGGCCGTCCAGCCAGGTGATGACGATGTCCAGATACTCGCTCTTGGGGTTGATGGCGGTATTGGACGCCGCGCCGACGCCGGCGTAAGAGGTGTGGGGAGTGTTATAGTACTCCGAGGTCAGAGGCGGCAGAACGCCCACGTTCCACTTGCCCTGATCGGCGAAATCGTCCATGGAGAAGTTATAAAGCTCCACGTCGGTGACGATGGAATTCCGGGACTTGACCGCAGCCACGTTGGCCGTCTGGTCGGAGGAGAAGCAGTTGGGGTCAAAGAGGCCGTTGGCATAGCACTTCCGAAGGAAGCTGACGTAGTGACGGTACTGGTCGCTGGTCCGGACGTACTCCACGGTCTTTCCGTCGCCGGTGTCGAAGCCGCTGAAATTGTTCAGGGGGCCGAAAGCGGTGAAGATGGACTTGGTGCTCATGGCCACGCCGCCCCACTGGGTCCGGGCTGCGTAGAAGTCGGGGTTATCGGCGCCGAACTTTTCCTGGGCGGCCGCCATCATGTCATAAAGCTCGTCTACCGTAGTGGGAAGATTGCCCTTTTCCTCGGAGTACCCCAGCTCCTCGGCCATGTCGATGTAGTAGCTGATGCCCATCTGGCCGAAGCCAGAGTAGGTGAAGGTGTAGGTGGGGAAGGCATAGAGCTTGCCGTCGGTGCTGGTGTAGACCTTGGCGTTTTCAGAGGGGTAAACTGCCATGACCCGGGCTAGGTTGGGGAGCTTGTCCATGTTCTGGGCAAGGTCCAGGAAGTAGCCCGCATCGCCGTACTTGAGCAGGTCCGACTTGGATACGCCGCTGCCCAGGAACAGGAAGTCCGGCAGCGTGTCGCTGGAGACGGCCAGCTGGACCGCTTGGGCCCACTCCGGCTGGATCTGCCATTCCACGTGGACGTTGGTCAGGTCCTCGTACTTCTGGATGAAGGAACGGGAATCCAGCTCCTCCTGGTCCCAGCCCCAGTCGGGAAGATAGGCTTTCAGGGTGATCTTCTCCTCGGACAGGGGATAGGTGGACTTCTCCGTCTCAGACGCCGCAGAGGACGCGGATGAAGCCTGGGAGGGCTCGCTGACAGGCGTAGAGCTTTCCCCGCCGCCGCAGGCGGTCAGACCGGCCAGAAGAAGGGCGGCCAGCGCCAGGGACATGAGTTTGGTTTTCACGTTGCGCATGTTTTTTCCTCCAATCATTTTCTATCTGATTATACCACCGGAATTCCCGGCGGCACAATAAGATTCTTTTTCCTCAGCCCTTGACTGAGCCGACCATCAGGCCTTTTTCGAAGAATTTCTGCATGATGGGGTACAGGATCATCAAAGGCACGGTGGAAACGATGATCACCGCGTATTTCAGCAGATTTGCCAGGTGCAGGTTCCGCAGATACTGCTCGGTGCTGACGCTGAAAGCATCGTTGGAAAGCTGCTCTGCCTTGGAAAGGATATTCCGCAGAAAGAGGGCCAGGGGCCATTTTTCCTGGGAGTTGTTCAGGTAGACCAAGGCGGCGGTGTACCCGTTCCACTGGCCCACCACGCAGTAAAGGACCAGCACCCCCAGAACGGATTTGGACAGGGGCAGCACAATGGTGGTGAAGATGCGGAAGTTGCTGGCCCCGTCGATGATGGCGGCCTCCTCCAGTTCCGGGGAAATGGAGCTGGAAAAGAAGGTCCGGGCCAGGATCAGGTTGTAGGAGCCCACGCCGCAGGTGAGGATGAGAACCCACCAGCTGTTGAGCAAATGGAGGTTGCGGATGTTCAGGTAGGTGGGGATCATGCCGCCTCCGAAAAACATCGGCACTACCACCAGGAACATGAAGAAGGCGCGCCCTCGCAGCCGCTTTTTTGATAAGGCGTAGGCCGCAGGCACCGTGAGGAACAGGGACCAGAGTGTGCCGCCTACGGCGTAGAAAATGGTGTTGCGGTAGCCGATCCAGATGCTTTTGTTCCGGAAAACCTCCAGATAGGCGTCCAGGGTCAGGCCCCTGGGGTAGAAAAGCACCTGGCCGGTGGCCACCAGGGTGGGGTCGGAAAAGGAGGCAATGATAATGAAGTACAGAGGGTACGCGACAATGAGCAGGAACAGGGTGAGAATGACGAGAATCACGGCGTTGAACACCCGGTCGGCAAGGGTCTCTTTGATGGCGGCCATTGCGGTCCTCCTTTCTTACAGGAAGGAAATCTCGGTGGTTTTCCGGGAAATCCAGTTGACAGTGACGAGTACAAAGAAGTTGATAACGGTGTTGAACAGCCCGATGGCAGTGGTCAGGCTGTATTTCCCGCCCAGAAGGCCCTGTTCGTAGGTGTAGGTGGAGATTACCCGGGAGACTTCCAGGTTCATGTCGTTCTGGAGCATGTAGATCTTTTCAAAAGAGGTGCCCAGGATGCCGCCGCAGCTCATAATCAGGGTGATCATAATAGTGGGGAGAATCATGGGAATGTTGATGTGCCAGATCCGCTGCATCCTGGTGGCGCCGTCGATGAGGGCGGCCTCGTGAAGGGCCGGGTCCACCCCGGACAGGGCCGAAAGGTAGATGATGCAGCTCCATCCGGTGCCTTGCCAGACGCCGGACCAGACGTACAGATGCTTAAAGGCGGTCTTGGAGATCAGAATGTTGCCGATGTCCACCCCCAACTGCTTCAGAAAGAGAACGATGGGGCCGTAGCTGGGGTTAAAAAACAGAATGATCATGCCGCAGAGCACGACGGTGGAGATAAAATTCGGCGCGTAGGTCACCGTCTGGACGATTTTCTTGTAGCGCTCGCTTTTCAGCTCGTTGAGCATCAGGGCAAAGAGAATGGGCAGCGGGAATCCGGCCACGATGCCGTAGACCGAAAGGGTCAGGGTGTTCCGGATCATGGGCCAGAACAACGGGGAGTTCAAATAAATCTTGAAGTACTTGAGTCCCACCCACTTGGCCTGATCGATGGCAAGCCCCGGGGTGTAGTCCCGGAAGGCGATCTGGATTCCGTAAATCGGAATATAGTGGAAGATGATGAGCCAGATAATGGCGGGAGCCAATAGAATGTAAAGCTGGCGGTCCCGCCAGACATCCCGGCCCAGCCGCCGGAGGGCAGCCTTGCTTCGTCCCGGGGATTTTGCGGCGGACCGGGCTGCGGTATCCATTGCCATACGCACAACATCCTTTCTGCGGAGCCTGCGGCGAGGGGAAGGCTCCGGCTGTGGAATTTCGATGGCTTGATTATAGCATGGGGTTCGGGCAAGGACAAGCCGCAGCTTTTTGTGAGAAGGATGTGACTTTTTGCGGAAAATTTCTTGCAAAAAATCACAAATTCCATGCAAAAAGCCGCAAGAAACCGTTGTGTGAAACGGATTGACGGCTTTTTCGATTTGCGCTATAATGTTTTTGAAGAATTTTGCCTGCGTCCCCGCAAAAATTCCCCGGGAGGTGACCGCCATGAAAAAGCGCCAGAAGCGCCCCTTCTTGATCAAGCTGATCAGCACCATCGGATTGCTTATCTGCGTGCCGGTCCTGCTCATGCAGTTTTTCACTGCCTGGAACGCCTATCAGAAAATCGGCCAGGAAAAGCAGTCCTTCGATACCTCTACCTCGGGGATGATCGCATCTCAGTTTTTCGCCCAGCTGGATACCCTCCAGGACCTGGCCCGTGCCACTGCGTCGGACAGCAGCGTTCTGCGGTTCGTCAACAGCGGTACGCCCTACTCGGTCTATATGGCCAAGGAATCCTTGCAAACCCTGAAAGGCAGCGTACCCATAGCGGAGAAGGTGGGCCTCTATTATAAGGGAGGGGACATGGTCCTCTGCAACAAATACGCCTACCCCCTGGAGCAGTTTTGCCAGGTTCTGGGCGGCTTTGACGATGGAAAAAGCCGGCGCTTGCTGGAATGTTTCCGCACGGAGCAGGCCGGGACGCAGTTTTTCTCCACCGATTCCCTGGTGGGCGACCGGGAGAACGCGTCTCTGTTCGTCTTTCTGCCGGTCCATGTGCTGAGTTACAGCGAATTTGACGGCGTGGTTTTTTATGAACTGCCCCACCGCCAGGTAACGGCCAGCCTCTACGCCGCCACTTTTTCGGACCAGTGGGACTTCGTCCTCACCCAGGAGGGCGGAAACGTCCTGTACAGCAACCTGACCGACGCCTCCTTATTGGACGACGCCGACTTTGAGAGCTTTTTAAGCGGCAGCGGCAAGGAACTTCCTACCGTGACCTGGAGCAACAGCCAGTACGCCGGCTATCGCTGGGAGGACCCCAGCGGCCGCCTGACCTTTTTCGCCATCCTCTCTCAGTCCGAGTATCAGAAAAACGTGTCGGAGTTTTACCGCTCCATGATCCGGGTACTTCTGGTCACAGCCCTTTGCACGGTGCTTCTGCTGGCCCTGACGGTGTACATCAACTATGCGCCCCTGAACCGCCTGGTGAAGCAGATGCCCAAAGACGACTCCTGGGCCGGAGAATTGGCCGGGATCGAATCCCACCTGGTGGACCTGGACCGGCAGTTCTCGGACCAAAAGCTGCAATTCATGGACTGCCTGCTGGGCGCTATGCTGTTCGGCGCACCGGTGAACCGGCGGCTGATCCAGGCGGTCATGCCGGAGAAAAGCATCCGCAGCGTCTGCGTGGTTTCGGCGGACTGTGCCAATCTGGACAACCGCCAGGCCATCGTTATGATCCAGCGGCTCCAGGAGGAGACCGGCTGGCAGACCTTCATCACCGGCATCCCGGACAAACCCTTCACCATTTTTATCGTCGTTTCTTCCGGAGAGCTCTGGCTGGAAACGCTGCGGGAACGGTTGGAGGAAGCCCTGGACCAATGTCTTGACCAGGTCCCCCGGCTGGGCTTCGGGGAAATTCTGACGGACATTTCCCAGATTCAGCGCTCCTACCTCAGCTCCCAGCACGCCCTGGAGACCCTGGTCCCCCAGCAGACCCCGGACCGGGAGGAAACTTTAAAGCAGAACACCGACCTCTTTCTTCAGGCCCTCGGTGACGGCGACGAGGACGGCGTCCGCCGGACCCTGGCCCGGAGCTTCGACGTCATCCGCTCCGCCCTGTCCTTGTCGTCGGAGCGGTATCACTGCTACCGGCTGTTGATCTCCTTTTTAAACTACCTGGAAGCCAACGGCCTGCCCCTTTCCGGAGAGGAACGGGAGTCGCTCTTTAGCTTTTCCGCCGCCGGGGACCTCCAGGAGATGCTCCTGAAAAAAGCGGAGGCCCTCTGTCGGGAAAGGGCCCGTCCGGACTCCACCCAGGAGCTCTGCCGGAACATGGTCCGGTATATCGACGAGAATCTCTCCAACCCGGACCTGTGCCTTTTGGAAATCGCGGAGCATTTCTCCCAGTCCATCTACATCGTCAGCCGGATGCTGAAAAACTACCTGGGCATCGGCTTCAAAGAGTACCTCAGCGCCAAGCGGGTTCAGTATGCGGCCAATCTCCTGCGGGGCACCCGGTATTCTGTGACCAGGATCGCGGAAATGGCCGGATTCTCCAACGCGGCGTATTTTTCCAATGTCTTTAAAGCCCAATACGGCACCAGCCCCAACGCCTACCGCAAGCAAGGGGCGGAATCGGAGGAACGATGAAATTTTTGTACCCAGGGTTCCGGAACCGGGCCCTGACCTTCAGCTATGACGACGCCACGGTGGAGGATATCCGCCTGGCGGACCTGTTCCGGAAGTACCGGCTCCAGGCCACCTTTAACCTGAACAGCGGCCTCTGGGAGCACTGCGACCGCTTCGACCACGGCGGGTATCCGGTGGTTCACCGCCGCATGGCCGCCAGCCTGGCCCCGGAGGTTTATCGGGGCTTCGAGACGGCCTGCCACGGCGTCCTCCACCAGAATTTCACCTTGCTTTCCGAGGACGCCTTCCGTGCGGAGACTGCGGGGGATCGGGACGCTCTGACGGCGCTTTTTGGCACGGTCCCCCAGGGCATCGCCTACCCCTGCGGCTGCTGGGATTGGGAGACCGTCCGGCGGCTCCGGAGCCTGGGCTTCCGCTACGCCAGGACCGTAGAGGATACCAGGAGCTTCACCCTCCCGGAGGACTTCCTGGCCTGGCATCCCACCTGCCACGACCACGACCCGGAGCTTCCCCGGCTCATCCGGGATTTTCTGGCGGACCCGGCGGGGGAGCTGCCCCTTCTCTACATCTGGGGCCACTCCTTCGAGCTGGAAAAGCCCGACGCCGACCGCTGGGCCCAGCTGAAGGAGACCTGCCGCCGGCTGGCGGGCCGGGAGGACACCTGGTACGCGGACAACGGCTCCATCTGCCGCTACGTGGAGGCCGTCCGGGCCGCCCGGAACGCCGGGGTCAACGGAACCGGCGAGACCCTCTGGGCCCTGGCTGGGGACCGCCCCACCCTCTGGAAGCCCGGCGGGCCCCGTCCGGAAATATAAAAAATCCCGGCGTCCGCCCACAGACGCCGGGACCGTTTATCGGAGCCTTTGGGCCAGCTCCCGGGCCATTTTTAGGTAGAATCCGCACCGCTCCCGGCATTCCTCCCGGTCGTCGGGGTAGCGGTTCCAGATCATGACCCACTCGCAGGATTCGTAGAACAGGAACAGGTCCAGGTCCCGGCGGTACTCCTCATAGGAAATCCCCTTTTTCGCCGGGAGCTGCCGGTAGTAGTACTCCACGGCGAAATCCCGGTCCTCCCGGGTCAGATAGAACAGCGCGCCGGGGTCCTCCACGCCGTGGGCGATGAGCCGGGCCAGGGAGGTCAGGTAGGGCAGCTCCCCGGCGTACTCCCAGTCGATGAGGACGGCCCGTTCCCCGTTGTCCAGGACGTTGAAGGGCAGCAGGTCGTCGTGGCAGAGGGTCCGGGGAATGGCCGCATACCGCTCCAGAAAGCGGCGGTAGACCCCTTCCAGCTCCGGGTCCGCCAGATACTTTCCCCGGCGCTCCCGGTCAGGGAGGCTCTTTTGGTAGGAGTAGGCGGCCTCCCGGCGGTCCGGGTCCTCCCAGAACCGGTCCTGGAGAAAGACCAGGGCATCCAACGCCCGGACCAGGGCCGGCCGGCTGCATTTGCAGAGGCTGTCCCCAGGGAAAAATTCCGTCAGGAACCAGGCGCTCCCCTCCGCCTCCGTTTCGCCGCAGAGCCGGGGAACTCCCCGGTCCAGCCCCCGGAAAAAGCGATCGTAGACCTCCAGCTCATACTCCTTGGCCTTTTTGAGGACGTAGGAGCCCCCGCCGGAAACCACCTTCCAGACCTCGTACTCCCCGCCGTCCTCCTCGTGGAGAAAGGGAACCGGCTCCCCGTCGGGAGCGACCCCCAGCTTTTTCAGAATGTCGGTGCAGTTCATAACGCCTCCTTACTCTCCGGCCCCCAGGGTGACGACGGTGTAGTCGTGGCCCACTGCCGGGAGGAACTTCTCCACCAGGTCCCGGACCCTGAGCCGGATGGAGGAGGTGTTGATGCACGGGTGGCAGCCGATTTCCTCAGCGTCCAGCAGGTCCCGGTCCACCAGGAGCTGGACCCGGTTTTCCCGGTCGTTCATCAGCCCCATGACGCTGATGGAGCCGGGGGTCAGGTCCAGGAGCTCCTCCAGCAGCTCCTCCGGCCCGAAGGAGAGTCGTGGGCTGCTGATCTGGGCAGAGATTTCCTTGGTCCTGAACTTCTTGTCGTCCCGGATCATCAGCAGATAGAACTTCGTCTTCTGGGAGTTGCAGAGAAAGAGGTTCTTGCAGACGGCGGCGGGAGCGAAAAGCCGGTCGATGGCGGCGCAGGCTTCCATGGTAAAGGCGGGTTCGTGGTCGGTGCGCTGGTAGGGGATCTGCAGCCGGTCCAGCAGGTCGTAGACGGCGATCTCTTTGGGGAGCCGCCCTTCCGTGCTTTCCGGGCGGCCCTGGTATAATGTCAGCATAAAAACGCTCCTTTTGGCAAAGTGGTACCCCCATTATACCGCATTCCCTTGCTTTTTTCAAACGTTCTGTTGCTTTTTTCAATATTTGCAATTGTCATGACTGAAATTTTGTGCTAAGATAAGGAAAAATACGCCCGGAAAGGAAGATTTTGATGGATTATAAGATTCGCCGCGCCGTGGAGTCGGAGTACTCCGACCTCATCGACTTTGCCTCCATGGTCTTTTACGTGAATTTCCCCTACCGCCTGCCCAAGCTCTACGACGGCCATCCGGAGGTGTCGCCGTGCCACCTCCTGGTGACGGAGGAGGACCGGATCAAGGCCATGGTGGGCAGCTTCCCCCTGGACCTCCGGGTGGGGGAGAGCTGGCTGAAGCTCCAGGGCATCGGCACAGTCTCCGTCCATCCCCGCAGCCGCGGGAAGGGCTATATGCAGCTCCTCCTCAAGGAGCTGGTGGAGGACGCCAAGGCCGACGGCGCCGACCTGATGTTCTTAGGCGGCCAGCGCCAGCGGTACGGCTACTTCGGCTTCGACCAGGCTGCCACCCAGCTGAGCTTCACCGTCAGCCGGGCCAATCTGCGGCATAAGGAGGTCTCCACCCAGGGCATCCGGCTGGTCCCTCTGGATGAGCACCCGGAGTACCTGCCCCAGTGCAGGACCCTGGCCGCCGCCCAGGACGTGGAGGCCCGGCGGGAGGACTTCGCCCAGGTCCTGCACACCTGGGACAGCGCGGGCTGGGTGCTCCTCAAGGACGGGGAGTTCCTGGGCTACGCCAGCATCAGCGACCGGAAGACCCGGGTTCAGGAGCTGGCCCTTACCGACTATGACCAGGCCCTTCCGGCGGTGTTCGCCATTGTGGAGTTCTGCGGCCAGGATGTGGAGGTCCAGCCCACCTGGGAGCAGAGGGCGCTGATCCGGGCCCTGAATTCCGTGGCAGAGGGTGGGAACATCTACACCAGCGAGATGATCAACGTCCTCAATTACCCCCGGGTCATCGAGGCGTACCTGGGCCTGAAAGCCAGACATGAGCAGCTGCTGGACGGTCGTATGGTCATTGAGGTCCGGGAGACCGGCCGCTTTGACATCCGGGTGGAGGGCGGCAATGTCCGTGTGACGGAAACCGCCTGTGAACCCGATGTGTCTCTGTCTCACCGGGAGATGATGCGGTACCTGTTCTCGCCTGCCGCGGCCCCGCTGCACCGTACCGCCCTGGAGAAAAGCTGGCTCCCCATCCCCGTCACCATCCCCCACGCCGACCTGGTATAACAGCGGCGTGTCGCCGCACCCATGTCGCCGCGGCCACAACCCTCGCGCTAGGTTTTATTAGCCGCGCGACAGGCTGCGCGGCGACGATTTGAGCAGCCCGTGGGATTCATAGAACCTACCAGTCAACAAAACCAAGTTTTCGGTCCAGCCTTTTTCAAAAGGCTGGCGGGGATGGAAGGGGCAGAGCCCCTTCCTCGCCCTCCGCGGAGGGCGAAATCCCTGATGATCCAACAAGATCAGGAAGGGAAGGCCGGACAGCCCGGTGGGCTGTCCGGCCGAGGGGAACCCTATCAAGGGGTTCCCCACAGGACGAAGTCCTGTACGATGCGTACAACATATCCTGCGGCCAGATACCTCGCGTAAAGCTCCAGCCACCGCGCAATAAACTCCGCAGCGTCAGCAAAATTAAGTTTTCGGTCCAGCCTTTTTCAAAAGGCTGGCAGATTCCAAAGGCAGCGCCTTTGGTCGCCCTCCGCAGAGGGC
>CAKTCT010000019.1 GCA_934539585.1 uncultured Oscillospiraceae bacterium
GGAGTAATGGTCCGCTGATAGCCGCAGACATCGCAGGTGACGTCGGTGTCACTGTCGTAGACGTGATTCGCCCGGTCCCGGATACTGGCGAGCTTATCGGGGCAATCAAGGTCGGTGCAGGCGTGCCAGTGAGCAGTTTCGTCCATGCTCCAATCGCCGTAGACATGTTCATGGGCGGGCGGAGTAATGGTCCGCTGATAGCCGCAGACATCGCAGGTGACGTCGGTGTCACTGTCGTAGACGTGATTCGCCCGGTCTTTGATACTGGCGGGTTTGTCGGGGCAATTTGGGTCGGTGCAGGCGTGCCAGTGGGCGGTTTCATCCTTGATCCAATCGCCGTAAGTGTGGGCGTGGGGCGGGATGCGGGTATAGCCGCAGGTGTTGCAAGTGGCGTCTGCGTCGTTGGTGTAGACGTGGTTTTCCCGGTCCTTGATACTGGCTGCTTTTTCGGGGCAATCGGAGTCGGTGCAGGCGTGCCAGTGGGTTGTTTCGTCTTTGCTCCAATCGCCGTAAGTATGGGCATGGGGCGGGGTGCGGGTATAGCCGCAGGTGTTGCAAGTGGCGTCGGCGTCGTTGGTGTAGATGTGGTTTTCCCGGTCCTTGATACTGGCTGCTTTTTCGGGGCAATCAGGGTCGGTACAGGCGTGCCAGTGAGAGGTTTCGTCCGTGCTCCAATCGCCGTAGGTATGGGTGTGGGGAAGGGTGCGGGTATAGCCGCAGATGTCGCAGGTGGCGTCGGTATCGCTGTCGTAGACGTGGAAATTCGACAGTTTGCCCTTCTTGGCGTCGGGGCAGGCTTCGTCTGTGCAGACACGAGAATGGCCGGTTTCGCCGTCGGCAGTCCAGTCGCCGTAGGTATGCTCATGCTGTGTGCCGAAGCGCCCGTAGGCGCAGACATTGCAGAACTCATCCTGATCGTCGTCATAGGCGTGGGGTGCGCTGTCCATTTTTTCCGGGTATGGGCAGTATTTGACCGAGCAGATGTGATAGTGACGTTCGGCGTCATATTTCCAGCCGTCAAAGGTGTGGGTATGGCTCAAGCTGGTGGAGCGCACATAGCCGCAGACGTTGCAGTCGTAGTCGTGGTCATTGTCATAGACATGGCTGGCTTTATCCTGAACGCTGCCGGCTTTGTCCGGGCAGTCCGGGTCTGTGCATTCATGCCAGTGGCTGTTTACGTCCCAGCTCCAATCGCCGTAGACATGGCCGCCGGAATGATCCGGGGCGATGGAACGGACATAGCCGCAAAGGTCGCAGGTGGTGTCCGCGTCATCGTCATAGATGTGGGCAGCCCTGTCGATGATCCGGCCGGTCTCCTCCGGGCAGTTCGGGTCGGAACATTCGCGCCAGTGGTTTTGGCTGTCCTTGCTCCACTGGCCGTAGTAGTGGGTATGGGCCGGGGTGATGGAGCGGTCGTAGCCGCAGACACTGCAAATGTCGCCGCTGTAGGTGTGGCCAGACTTCCCGGTCTGGGCCTGGCAGCCGGGTTTGGTGCAGGTCTTCCAGTGTTCGGAACCGTCATAGTGCCATTCCCCGTAGGCGTGCTCGGTGTGCCGGTAGCCGCAGGCGGTGCAGTCGCCGTCGGCGTTGAGGGTATGGACCGCTTCGTCCTTTCGGGAGCTGGGCCGGTCTGTGCAGACCGGGTTGGTACACTCGCGCCAGTGGCCGGTCTCATCCCAGCTGTTGAAGCCTTCGGAGTAGGTGTGGTCACAGATGGTGCGGGTATAGCCACAGGTGACGCAGGTCGTGCCGGTCTCGCTGCCGTAATCATGTTCGGCGTAGTCGGAAATAAAATTGCAATAACCATTGTCAACATAGCACTGCTTCCAATGATGGGTCCCACTGGTGCTCCACTCGTCCGCGAAATCGTGATCATGAGTCCTATATTTGAAGCAGCTCTGGCAGTAGTACGTAATCACGCCGTTGTGATTCGAGCGGTTGAGGGCGTGATTGCCGCGGGCTGTGACCGCGCTGCAGCCGGGCTTTCTGCATTCCTTCCAGTGCTGGTCAGCGTCGCAGAGATAGGTTCCGAAGTCATGCTGGCAGGTGATGGTGCGGACGTAGCCGCAGGTCTCGCAGGTGGCGTTGTCTTCACCGAAGCTGTGGGCGTCGAAGTCCTTCGTGACCGTGCAGCCGTCCTGCTCGCAGGCGTGCCAGTGACTGCCCTCGTCCGCGGACCAGACCTCCTCAAAATCATGCTCGTGGTCTGCCACACCGCAGCCGCGGCAGATGCCGTTTTCGTCATAGTCATGCACCGCGGTCACAAGGACGTTGAAGTCGATCCTATCGCAGTTTCTCGTACTCCAGATGTAATGCGGCTTCAGCGACCCCAAAGTACCGCCATGAATGGTCAGATGCTCCCGGATGTCCGCCTCGTCGGGGACAAAGAAGGGGCTGCCGGCCTTGGGCTCCAGGGAGAATTCGGCACAGTAGGTCTGGCCGCCGATGATGGTTCCCGTGAAAGTCTTGTCATCGACCGTGAGCCAGCTGGCGTCCGTAGAGTTGGGGTCCTGGCTGTGCAGCAGCCAGTAGGGGGCAGTCTCCGACATTGTGACCACCGGGGGCGGCTCGAGGCTGTAGGTCTTTCTTCTTTCGACGACAGTGCCGCATTTCGGGGCCTCGACGGTCACATCGAGGGAGCAGATCCAGGAGGTGTCGTGACCCGTGGCGGGGACGACGGTGATATCCGTCGTTGCGTCGCAGCGGGCGCAGTGGATGGACTTACTGCCGGCGGTCTCGCAGGTGGGCTGGACGTCGATGGTGAATTCTTTGTTCCAGTCATGGCCCAGGGCGGCGCTGGTGCTGGTTTCCACATGGGAGGGGTCGCGCTTACAGGTTTTTTTCACCAGGCCGCCTTCGGTGCAGGTGGCGGTAATCGTTTCGATTTCCCAATCGTGGCCCAGGGCGGGGGTGGATACCACGGTTTTGTAGGTGCAGCCCTCCCGCTGGCAGGCGGTGGTGGTGTGTCCGGAGGTGTCGCAGGTGGCGGTGGTGGTCGTTTTCAGGTCGTGGCCCAGGGCGGGGGTCACTTTCTGCGCTTCCTTGACCCGGCCGCAGATACTGCAGGTCTTGCCCTGGGTCAGGCCGGTTTCGGTGCAGGTGGCGGGGGTTTCCTCGATGGTTTCCCAATAGCCGCTGCAGTTCCAATGCTCATAGGTCAGGACGATCGTCAGGTCTTCCCAGATGTTATTGATGTGGAAACGCCCATAGGAGCTTTCAAAGACGATCTCCTTGTCTTTATCGATGGTGTAGCTGTCATAGTTGCCGCCCGTTTCCGCGGGGTTGCCCTTGTGGTAATACGTAAGGCTGCCGCCGGCGGGGACCTTGAAGGTCTTGGTGATGCTGTAATCGAGATCGAATCGTTTCTCGACGCCTGAGGTGGAAAAGGTTTTGGTCTTGATGGTGACGGTTTTTTCCGGGAGGGGCTTGGGCTCCACGGCGAAGGTGTAGCCCGCTTTGTACGCCGAGGCCACCTCCAGCCAGATTTTGCAGTTGTCCAGAGACGACAGCTTTCTGTTCGAATTGTACAGCTCGATATCATCCAACGTGATATGGACAAAGCCGTATTCGTCCACAGCGCCATCCACCTCATTCAGGCTCCGGCACCAGTAGCCGTCTCCGGCCGGAAGGTCCGTCAGATAATACTCAGAGGAGTACTGTACGACCAGCCAGGTATACTCCGGGCCATCCGGATCGCGTCTGACGTAGATCGTCGGCTTGCCGTCATCCCCATTCTCGTTGATATAGATCTCGCCCAGTTCTTCGCCGTACTTGGCAGCATCCAAACGAAGCGTCATCGGCGTATTCACATCTGTATCGTCGACATGGCCATTACGCGTCTGCATGAGCCATCCTGGCGGTGTCTGAAGCGGGACCGTGGATGCAAAGAGGACGTTATCCAGGTCCAGATTTGTCGCCGGAAGCAGGCTCGATTCGTGCCCGTCGATCTGGCTGGGGGTCCCCTCATACATGATAAAGGTATTCTGCGGCTTGAGGTTGAAGTTCCAGCCAGTGAAGCCATAGGCGACGACCTTTTTGTCGTCATAGGCCGCGCGGGTCCAGAATTCGTGGGTGTTCAGCGTTTTGTTGTCACGCGGAAGAATATCCATCCGGAACTGGTTGTTGGAGCCGACGTAGAGCGGATGGTTTCCGGTGGTCTGATCGATGGTCCCGTATACAGGGAGATACAGCTTATCCGTGAGCGTATAGCTGCGGTTATTTCTGAGGTCCTGATTCCGGTAGGTCGTTTCATTCAGGAGCGCATACTCCTGGTCGTAGAACCAGTCATGGACTCCATTGCGCAGGGACAGGTGCGGCTGGCTTCCCGCATAATAGGTGATGTCAACCTCTTGCGGTGCGGCTTTACCATCCGTATAAACGCTGCCCCAGGACGCATCGTAAGCAGTGCTGTTGCTCTTATGGAACGGGATCCGGTAGTTGACATACCCGACATCGGTATCCTTCCCATAAGGACCGGTTGCGGCAAACAGCGCGGTATTTCTTCCCGCTACGGAGGTGTCCTTTCCAAGGACGTACCATTTCAGCATCGTGTCCTTGCTGGTGTTGCGGCCGAGAGAGAGCACCGCAGCCGTGCCGTCGCTGTTCAGGCTGAAGCGGTTCTCCAGATCGTCGACCGTGGCATATTGCGTGTTGGCGATCGGAACCGATTTGACTTCCGTAAAGGTGGGGTCCGGACTGGCGGCGGAAACGGTGGTGTGCATGGTGGTCAGCGCCGTAGTGACGGCCAGCAGGAGGCTGAGCAATCGTTTCTTCATTTCGATCCTCACTTTCGTTGGGCGATTTTCCCGTACCCCGTGGGAAAATCCGGTGCGAAGGAGCCTTGCGGGGTGCGCCGCGCAAGGGAGTACTCCTGATAAGCGAATCTATTTGCCGGAGGTTTCCCCGATGCCGGCCAGGGAAAACTCGTAGCGCATGGCCAGGGCCTGGAACAGGGTGTGCATCACCCGTTCGGCCATTTGCCGGATGTTCAGGCTTTCCACGAAATGGATGGCCTGCTCCACTTCGGGCTGGGGAACGCGGTAGGCCCGGAGGCTCATGGTGAGAAAGAGGCGCAGCTTCTTTTCTAAGGTCAGCTGGCCGTCGCAAGGGTAGGCCATATAGCCCCGCATGATGCTGGCGGAGCCGATCTCCATGTCGTAGAAGTCCCGCTCGCTGAGCTCCGGCTGATAGGGGCCGAAGATGCGGTGGAGCTCCTTGGCGGTCTCCTGGAAGATGTAGGCGGAGGCTTCCTTCTGGGTGTAGGCTTCGATGTAGATTTCCCGGAGGTTTTCATTGAGCTCGGTGAGGGTCATCTGGATGGCCGTTTCCACGGCGTAGACGAAAACCGGCGGGAGGCTCCCCTCGGCGGCGGATCTGGCGGCGCTGAACTGGCTGCCGAACATGAACTCCACCAGTTCGGTGAGGACGCCGTCCTTGGCGCGGAAGATGTTCTGGAAGGTGCTGTATGAGACGTCGGCTTTTTCGATGATCTCGGCCAGGGTGGTCCTTTTGTAGCCTTTTTCCAAAAAGAGCCGGACGCAGACCGTGAGGATGCGTTTTTTGGCCGGTAGACTGGCGTTTGTAAGGGCGATAACGATCCCTCCTTTGCAGTATTTGGTGTGTACACCAATATTCTAGCATACCCTTGGGGAAAGCGCAATGGGTTTTGGAAAAGTTAGCGGGGGCAAACCGCAAAATTTACAAAAAGCCCGGGAACCCATCCTTGGACGATGGGTTTCCCGGGCGGGGAGGGGGTCATTCCTGGTCATCGGGCTCCTGGGGGAGGGAGAGGGTGCGGGCCAGGGTCTCCTCCACGTGGTTCAGGGCGTCGTGGACCTGGGCTTCCACCCTGGCGGACTGCTCCGGGTCGGCGGCCAGGACCCGGGAGGTGGCGGGCTTGAAGTAGTCCTCCAGAAAGCCGTGGATGGCTCCGGGGACCTGGTAAAGCTCCGTGGGGACCCCGGCGCTCCGGAGCATTCCGGCGTAGCGGGCCCCCTCGGCGTTGAGGGAGTCGAACTCCGCCGTCAGGATCAGGGCGGGGGGAAGGCCCTTCAGGTCCTCGGGCTGGGCAAAGACGGGGGAAATCAGGGGGTCCCGGCGCTGGTCGGGGCGGGCGTACATCTCGTTGAAGGAGAGGAGGGCCGCTCCGGGGAGGGCTTCGGGGTACCTGGGCTTTTCAAAGGGGCTTTCGGCCAGGTTCAGGTAGGGATAGGTCATCAGCTGGGCGCTGATGGGGAAGGCTCCGGTCCGGCGGGCCAGGAGGCTCACCGCCGCCGTCAGGTTCCCGCCGGCGCTGTGACCGAAAACCGCCATGCGGTCGGGGTCGATGCCGTAGACGAAGGCGTGGTCGTGGAAGTAGAGCATGGCGTCGTAGACGTCCTCCAGGGCCGCGGGGAAGGGGTGCTTGGGGGAGCGGCGGTAGTTCACTGAGACCACGGCGATCTCCAGGTCCTTCCGGAGGTGCTCGCAGAGGGCGTCGCTTTCCGAGGCGTCGCCGAAGGCGAAGCCGCCGCCGTGGAGCTCGAAGACCACGGGATTTTTTAAGGGCGCGCCGCCGGGGTGGAAGAAAACCTCCACCTCTCCGGAACGGCCGGGGATCAGAAGCTGCTGTCCTGCGCCGTGAAGGCGGGAGGAGGGGTCCAGGGTGGACCGGAGGGAGGCGGCCATATTGGCACGGAGTTTTTTGAGATTGATCATAGGTCCGTTTCTGCTGACAGCGGGAGGAGGCGGAGGGTTGGTGGGGTCAGTTTTTCAGGCTCTGGAGAGGGGCGGGGATGCGGCCGCCCCGGCGGATGAAGGCGGCGGGGCTGACCTTGCTGACCTTCATGATGGGGCCGCTACCGAAGAGGCCGCCGAATTCCAGCTCCTCGCCGGCCTGCTTGCCGATGGCGGGGATGACACGGACGGCGGTGGTCTTGGAGTTGACCATGCCGATGGCTGCTTCGTCGGCGATGATGGCGGAAATGGTCTCCGCCGGGGTGTCGCCGGGGATGACGATCATGTCGAGACCCACGGAGCAGACGGCGGTCATGGCTTCCAGCTTCTCAATGGACAGGGCGCCGCAGCGGGCGGCGTCGATCATGCCGGCGTCCTCGGAGACGGGGATGAAGGCTCCGGAAAGGCCGCCGACGTGGGAGGAGGCCATGACGCCGCCTTTCTTCACGGCGTCGTTCAAGAGGGCCAGGGCGGCGGTGGTGCCGGGGCAGCCGCAGGTCTCTAAGCCCATTTCCTCCAGGATGTGGGCAACGGAGTCGCCTACCGCCGGGGTGGGGGCCAGGGAGAGGTCCACGATGCCGAAGGGGACCCCCAGCCGGGTGGAGGCTTCATGGCCCACCAGCTGGCCCATCCGGGTGATCTTGAAGGCGGTCTTTTTGATCAGGTCGGCCACCTCGGTGAGGTCGTGGTCGGGGCCCAGCTTGGCCAGAGCCGCCCGGACCACGCCGGGACCGGAAACGCCGACGTTGATGACGCAGTCGGGCTCCCCTGCGCCGTGGAAGGCGCCGGCCATGAAGGGGTTATCCTCCGGGGCGTTGCAGAAGACCACCAGCTTTGCGGGGCCCATGCAGTCCCGGTCGGCGGTGAGCTCGGCGGCCTGGCGGACGATCCGGCCCATGAGGGCCACGGCGTCCATATTGATGCCGGTTTTGGTGGAGCCCACGTTGACGGAGGAGCAGAGGTGCTCGGTGACGGCCAGGGCTTCGGGGATGGAGCGGATCAGGGCCTCGTCTCCGGCGGCAAAGCCCTTCTGGACCAGGGCGGAGTAGCCGCCGATGAAGTTGACGCCAACGGTTCTGGCGGCGCGCTCCAGGGTTCTGGCGTACTCCACGGGGTCGCCGCCGCTGGCCGCCAGGATCATGGCGATGGGGGTCACGGCGATGCGCTTGTTGATGATGGGGATGCCGTAGGTCTTTTCGATCTCCTCGCCGGTCTTCACCAGGTGCTCCGCTTTGCGGCAGATCTTTTCGTAGACCTTTTCGCAGGAGCGCTTCTGGTCGCCGTCGGCGCAGTCCAGGAGGGAGATGCCCATGGTGGTGGTGCGGATGTCCAGGTTTTCCTCCTGGATCATGGTGATGGTCTCCATGATGTCGTGGATGTTAATCAAGGTGATATCCCTGCCTTCCTTTGGTTCGCGTCAGATGCGGTGCATGGAGTTGAAGATGTCCTCGTGCATGACGTGGACCGACAGGCCCATCTCATTGCCCAGGGCGGTGAGGCTGTCCGAAAGCTCGGAAAAGCCGCAGGTCAGCTGGCTGATCTCGATGACCATGACCATGACGAACATATCCTGAAGGATGGTCTGGGTCACGTCAACCACGTTGGCGTTGACCTCGGCGCATCTGGCGGTGACTTTTGCCAGGATGCCAACCATGTCCTTGCCGATGACGGAAATTACTGCGCGCATGATGATCCCTCCGTTTGAAAATGGGCGGGTCCCCCGGGGAGAGCCGCCGGTGATGTTGATACGAATTCATTATACCGCAATCCGGGGGAAAGTACAAGGAATCTGCCGGAGTTTTCCGGAAGTACCAAAAATTCCGGGGAGTCCGGGGGAAAAATGGGGCGTTTCTGAAAAAAACACCGGCAGTCCCGTTCCGGTGGGGCTGCCGGTGTTTTCAGCTGAGGGGCTCCTCGTAGGCCACTAAGAGGATGGTGCGGCCGGTGATCTCCTTCAGGGCGGCTTCGCAGGTCTGGATGGCCGAGAGGGCCGCCGGGGTCAGGTCCGCGGGCTGGTAAAGGTTGCCGTCGGGGTGGGAATGGTCCATGGCGCTTTCTCCTTCCGGACGGAGTTCCGTCCGGGGTTAGGATTCCCGGAAAATGGGGCTTTATGAAAAATCCGCCCGGAGAGTTCCGGGCGGGCGGGGTCAGCGGGCGGCGCGGTCCTTGGGGACGTCCAGGGTGGAATAGTCTCCCAGGGGGAACCGGACGGGCTTGCCGGTGGCGGCGGATTTGTAGATGGCCAGGACCATTTCCAGGGCCTTCATGCCCTCCTCCACGGGGACGTAGGGGGGACGGTGGTTCCGGATGGCGTCGATGACGTCGGCGTAAAGGAAGCTGTGGCCGGAGCCGTAGACGTTTTTGGGGAAGGTGTTCACCTCGGCCGCCAGCTCGTCCAGGGTGCGGGGGTCGGAATCGATGTGGTAGGAGGTGAGCTTATTGGTGGCGATGCCGCCGATGCGGACGGAGCCTTTTTCCCCGTAGACAGAAAGGGTCTCGTCCTCGTCGCCGCAGGTGTTGACGGTGGCCTCCAGGACGCCGTAGCCGCCGTTCTGGAACCGGAACAGGGCCAGGCCGATGTCCTCGGCTTCGATGAAGGGGTGGTTCAGGTTGTCGGTGTAGGCCATGACTTCCGTGGGCTCGCCGCCCATGGTCCAGCGGAGAAGGTCGATGCCGTGGATGCACTGGTTCATCAGGGCGCCGCCGTCCATGGCGTAGGTGCCCCGCCAGGAGGGGACGTTGTAGTAGGCTTCGTCCCGGGTCCAGTGCATCTGGAGAGTGGCATGGAACAGGCGGCCCAGATTGCCGGCGTCCAGCTGGCTCCGGAGGAGCTGGATGGGCTTATTGAAGCGGTTCTGCTGGCTGACGCTGACCACCACGCCCATTTCGTCTCGGGCGGCGATGATCCGGCGGGCATCGGCCATGGACAGGGCCACGGGCTTTTCCACGATGACGTTGCAGCCGTGGCGGATGCAGTCGATGGCGATCTGGGGGTGATAGCCGCTTTCGGTGGCGACGGCGACCAGTTCGGGGTTCTGCTCGTCCAGCATTTTGTGGTAGTCGGTGTAGACCGGGATGCCGGTGAGGTTGTAGCGCTCCAGAAGGGCGCGGGCTTTTTCTTCTTTGACATCGCAGACGGCGGCGATCTCCAGCTTATGGTCCAGGGCGGAGCCCAGGTGGTTGGGGGAGATGCGGCCGCAGCCGATGAGGGCGTATTTCATAAAATCCTCTCTGTTCATGGCAGTTTTCGGTGGATACAAGGCCATTATAGCCGGAGGTTCTGGAAAGGTCAAGTGCGAATCTTTCGAAAAAGATGGACAATCTTGCGAATTTTCGTCAGAGGAGGCCCTTGTTCCGGTAGACCTTGACGGCGTCCAGGATGCAGTCCTCGCTGACGCCGAAGTATTCGGCCAGCTCCCAGACCTCGGTGTAGCCGTGGTCGGCGGCTTCCAAGAGCTCGTCCATGGGAACCAGGCGCTGGACCACCCAGGCGGTGCAGCGGTACTCGCCCCGGAGGATGTCCTCCTTGGAGGCGGAAAGGGGGTGGAGGGTGCCGGTCTCCACGTGGCCCAGCTCGTGAGAGAGGTGCTCCAGCTCGCTCTGGGGGGTGCGGTTATAGCGGGGGTTCAGGGCGATGGCGCAGAAGGAGCCGTCCTGGACGGTGGCGGCTTCCGCGTCGCCGAGCTCGTAAAAGTAAACGCCGATGTTGTGGTTTTCCGCCAGATCGTAAAGACTTTGCAGTTTGTCCATTTACTCGTCTGTCCTTTTATCCGGGGCGGGGGAATCCGCCGCCTGGCTGCGTTTGATCTCCTCCGCTTTTGCGAAGCGGGCAAATTCCAGAATCCGGTTCAGGGTCTCGTCGGAGACGCCGGCGGTTTCGTGGTAGAGGGCGTACTGGATGTCGTTGAGCTTCAGCGGGGGGGCGGGGTCCGCCGGAGGGGCGTCCTGCAGGAGGGAGTCCAGGGAAACGTTGAGGTAAGCGGCGATCTTCCGGGCGGTATCGGCCCGGGGGCGGCCGCCGTTCTTCCATTTGGACAGGTTCCCGGTGCTGAGGCCCAGCTCCTTGGCCAGGGCGGAGGGGGTGATCCCCCGTTCCTGACAGAGAACTTGCAGCTTTTCGTAAAACATTCGGCTCACTCCAACTGATTTTTTGTGCAAATATCCAATAACTTCCAATAGTGCGTGAAAATGCTTGACAATTGCACTTTAGGAAGTTATACTGGAAGCGCAGGCAGAGAACAAAGGTTTGTTCGTAACCGCCTGGGTTCTTTTCTCTATCATAATACATTTGTTCGCGAGATGCAAGAGGTTTTTTGCAAAAAGGGGGAGATTTTTTTGAAAATGCGGAATGTTTTTGCGAAGCTCCGGGGCGTGGTCCTCACCGACTGCAAGGAGATGCTGTTTGCCGAGTGCTCCGAGGAGGCGGGGGTGTTCCTCATCGCCTACCGGGACGGGGCGGGGAGGAAGTGCGTCATCTCCTTCCGGCGGGAGGTCCCGGAGGAGGCGCGGCCATGAGGCAGGAGGTGCGGATGCGGCGGGCCCTGGCGGTGCTGGGGTCCATCGGAGAAGGCGGCGGTCTCCGGGAGGCGGCCAAGGCGGCGGGAGTCGGGGTGGAGACCCTGGTGCGGTGGTTCGGGGAGGCGGAGTTCCGGGAAGAGCTCCGGCGGCTCACCGAGCGGGAAAGCGAAGGGGTCCGGGGGGAGGTCTGGCGGGCGCTTCTGGAAAAGTGCCGGGCCGGGGATTCCTCGGCCATCCGGCTGTACTTTGACCTCAAGGACCGGAAGAAGGAACGGGAGGAGGCGGCGCCTGCGGTGATCGTGGACGACATCCCGGGGGAGAAATCGGAGGAATTATGACGGAAAAGCGGCTTTCGGAGATTCTGGCTCCGGCGTTTTATCCCATGCACCAGGCGCTGCGGAAGGGGGAGGCGGTCCACTTCTGGCTCCCGGGAGGGAGGGGGAGCGGCAAGTCCTCGGCGGTCAGCGTGGAAATCCTGCTGGGGATCATGCGGGACCCGGCGGCCAACGGAGCGGTGTTCCGGAAG
Organism: uncultured Oscillospiraceae bacterium; assembly: GCA_934539585.1. GTDB lineage: Bacteria > Bacillota > Clostridia > Oscillospirales > Ruminococcaceae > Merdivicinus. The sequence goes on from CAKTCT010000019.1 coordinate 11,759, forward strand.
GTGGGAAAGAATCTGCGGGACAGCGTTTACGAGCAGTTCCTATGGGCGGCGGGAAAGCTGGGGGTCCGGGAGCTGTGGGAGGGGCGGGCGTCGCCCCAGCTGGCCATGGTCTACCGGCCCACGGGGCAGAAGGTGCTGTTCCGGGGGTTGGACAGTCCTCAAAAGCTCAGGTCCCTGAAAACGGAGCGGGGATACCTGAAATACATCTGGTACGAGGAGGCCGACGAGTTCGCCGGGGAGGCGGAGCTGCGGTCGGTAAACCAGTCCCTGATGCGGGGCGGGGAGCGGTTCGCGGTGTTCTACACCTTCAATCCGCCCAGGAGCCCGGGGCACTGGATCAACCGGCTCATGAGCCGGGAGGAGGGCCGGGAAGGGGTGCGGGTGTACCGGTCCGACTACCGGGGGATGCCGGAGAAATGGCTGGGAGAGCCCTTTCTGGCCGAGGCGGAGCGGCTGAAGGCGGCGGACCCGGAGGCTTACGCCCACGAGTATCTGGGGCAGGCGGTGGGGTCCGGGGGGCAGGTCTTCCGGAACCTGGTGCTGCGGAGGATCGGCGACGAGGAAATCGGCGGGTTCTGCCGGGTGCGGCGGGGCATCGACTGGGGGTACGGAGCGGACCCCTTCGTCTATCTGGCGGCGGAGGTGGACCGGAAGAAGCGGCGGGTGCTGGTGTTCCATGAGGAGTACCGGCTCCGGGCGCGGTACGACTGGATCGCGGAGCACATCCGGAGGGAGAACCTCCGGGGGGAGGCGGTCATGGCCGACAGCGCCGAGCCCAGGTCCAACGACGAGCTCCGGGAGCGGGGGATCCGGGTGCTGGCGGCCAAAAAGGGGCCGGGGAGCATCGAGCACGGCATCAGCTGGCTCCAGGATCTGGAGGAGCTGGTCATCGATCCGGAGCGGTGCCCCAACGCGGCCCGGGAGTTTTCCGGGTACCAGCTGGAGGAGGACGGGCAGGGCGGATTTCTGGGCGGGTTCCCGGACCGGGACAACCACTGCATCGACGCGCTGCGGTACGCCTGCGAGCGGGATATGCGGCGGACGGGGGTGGGGTTCTGATGGGGGCTGCGGGGTGCTTGAATGTGGACGGTCGGTGGGCTGTGCCGGTTTGGGCGCTGCGGGGCTGGGCGGCTGGCGGTTGTTCGGGTGCTGCGGTGGTCGGATGGCGGTAGCTGTTTTGGCCGCGATTGGGGCCGGATGGCGGGCGGCTGTTTGAGGGCTGCGGGTGGATTTTGGATGCGGAGAGGAGTTTTGGAATGACGGAAACAGAGCGGATCAGCAGGCTGATCGCGGAAAACGCCGCCATGAGCGGGGAGGAACGGAACGCCCGGGCGGTAAGCGAATGGCTCCGGTCCCCGGTGCGGAAGGGGATGCTGGACGGGCAGCGGTACTACGAGAACCGGGACGACATCCTGGGGCGGAAACGGTGGGTCATCGGCGACGACGGGAGGCTCCGGGTGGACGGGACGCTGGTCAACAGCCGGATCGCCCACGGTATGGTGCGGAAGCTGACGGATCAGAAGTGTCAGTACCTGTTCGGGCGGCCCTTTACCATCGGGGCGGAAAACGACGGGTTCCGGGGGGCGCTGGAGGAGTTCTTTGACCGGGAGATGCGAAACCGGGTGAAGAATCTCTGCAAGGAGGCGGTGAACAAGGGCATCGCCTGGCTCCAGGTGTATCCGGAGGGGGAGCGGCTGGGGTGCCGGAAGATTCCCTCCGAGCAGGTGATCCCCCTGTGGCGGGACGAAGAGCACACCCGGCTGGACGGGGTGCTCCGGGTGTTCCGGCAGGAACGGTTCAAGGGGCTGAAAAAGGAGACGGTCCTCTGCGTGGAGGAGTGGAGCGGGGACGGGGTGCAGTTCTGGCTCTACAAGGACGGGGAGCTCCGGACGGACCCGGAGCGGCGGGAGAAGGCCCATTTCCGCATGGACGGGAAGCCGTATAACTTTGCGGAGGTCCCCTTCATCCCCTTCAAGTACAACGAGGAGGAGCTGCCGCTTCTGCAGTTCATCAAGCCGCTGATCGACGACTACGACCTGTTGAAAAGCGACGACGCCAACACCCTGCTGGACAGTCCCAACGCCATTATGGTCCTGCAGAACTACGACGGGGAGGACCTGGGGGAGTTCCGGCGGAACCTGGCCCAGTACAAGGCCGTGAAGGTCACGGACAACGGCGGGCTGGACATCAAGAGCGCGCCGGTGGTCACGGACGCGGTCAACGCCCATCTGGAGCGGACCCGGAAGGACTTGTACGAGGCGGGCCGGGGAGTGGACACCCAGCGGCAGACTCTGGGCAATCTGAGCGGGGTGGCGCTGAAGTTTCTCTACGCCGATCTGGACCTGGATTGCAGCGGCATCGAGACGGAGTTCGCGGCGGGGTTTGAGAAGCTCTTCTGGTTTCTGAAGGTCTGGCTGGGGATGACGGGGCAGGGGGACTACTTCGGCGAGAAGGCCTGGATCCTCCTGAACCGGGACATCCTCATCAACGAAAGCGAGGCCATCGAGAGCTGCGCCGCGTCAGCGGGGATGCTGTCCAGGCGGACCATTCTGGAAAACCACCCCTGGGTCCAGGGGGCCGGAGACGAGGAGGATCGGCTCCGGGCGGAAAAAGAAAAGGAGGACGTATGATGGAGGAAATTCTGGCGATCTTGGCGGGGCTGGCCGGCGAGGACGGGATGATTCCGGCCCAAGGGCTGGAGGAACGGCTCCGGCCGGCGGCGGAGCGGATGGAAAAGGAGCTCCTGGAGAAGAAGAAGCGGCTGAATCTGGCGGAGGCGCTGGTCAAGAGCGGGGCGGGGGATGTGGATTATCTCCTGTACCGGCTGGGGGACCGGGCCAAGTTCGGCGAGGACGGGCAGCTTCTGGAGGGGGAGGCCCTCATGGCGGAGGCCAGGGAGGAGTTCCCCATGTTTTTCAGCCGCCGGAAAAGCCGCATCTTCGGGGTGCGGCCCGGCGAGGGCGAAAGCGGCGGCGCTCTGGGGGCGGAGGAGTTCGGGCGGATGGGCTACCGGCAGCGGCTGGAGCTTTTTGAGACGGACCCGGACCTCTACCGCAGCTTACAGGGCGAGAACCGGTGGTAATTCTGGCGGTCAAGCGGGAGGGTCCCGCTTCCGATAGAAAAAAGGAATGAACAAGGAGGAAACATTCATGGCAGACAACACGCAGAACACCAGCAACACCACCACTCTGGCCAACCTGGTCAATCCCCAGGTAGTGGCCGACGTGGTGGACCAGAACCTTACCGACGCCATCCAGTTCCTGCCCCTGTGCAAGGTGGACCGGAAGCTGGAGGGCCACTCCGGCAGCAAGGTGACGCTGCCCAAGTACGCCTACATCGGCGACGCGGTGGACGTCTCCGAGGGCGGGGAAATCCCGGTGAAGAAGCTCACCGCCTCCACAGTGGAGGTGACGGTGAAGAAGGCCGGCAACGGCGTGGAGCTCACCGACGAGGGCCTTCTGAGCGGCTACGGCGATCCCCTGGGCGAGGCGGTGAGCCAGCTGACCCTGTCCATCGCCAGCAAGCTGGACAAGGACGCCATGGCCTGCCTGTCCGGCATCGGCACGGCTATGACCGTGGATTCCAGCGACACCGCGCTGTCGGCGGACGTGGTGGCCGACGCGCTGGTCAAGTTCGGCGACAGCGCCGACGGCGACAAGGTGCTGCTCATTGCTCCGGCCCAGATGGCGGCGCTGCGGAAGTCCGAGAGCTGGCTCAAGGCCACGGACATGGGCGTGGATTTCCTGATGAAGGGCACGGTAGGCATGATCCACGGCTGTCAGGTGGCGGTGTCCAACAAGATCAAGGCCGCCAGCGGCGTTTATGAGAACTACATCGTCATGCCCGGCGCTCTGGCGCTGTTCCTCAAGCGGGACACCGAGGCCGAGATGCAGAGGGACATCGTCCACAAGACCACCACTGTCACCGTGGACAAGCACTACGCCATCCATCTGGCCAACGAGAGCAAGGCCATCAAGCTGAAAACCAAAGCCTGAGAGGTGACGGCGTGAAGACGGAAATTCTGAATATGGCCAAGGGGCTGCTGCCCGGGGATTTCGATGAGGACCGTCTGGGCTTCTGGGCGGCGGATGTGGAGAGCTACATCTGCGCCTACTGCGGCGTGGAGGAGGTTCCGGCGGGGTGCGAGACCCTGGCGGCCCGGATGATCGCGGCGGCGGCAGACGGGTCCCTGGGGGACGGGGCGCTGAAATCCGTGACCCGGGGGGACTTCAGCGCCAGCTACGAGGCCGGGAGCCGTCCGGGGATGGAGGACTTCGACCGGCGGCTCCAGAGGTTCCGGCGGCTCCGATGGGACGGCCGATGAGGCGGAAAGGACGGTGGAAGGTGGGACTTCGGGAAGTGATCGAAAGCACCTATCGGGGGGAGATGACCGTCTACCGGCGGTTTGCCAGGGTGGAAAACGGGCGGACGGTCTTCGGGGAGCTGGCGGTGTACGCCGGCGTTCCCTGTGCCCTTTCCCGGGGCGGGAGCACCAGGCGGCAGGGGTCGCCCATCCGCCAGGGGGAGGTGGGGGAGATCCGGTATGATGGGAAAATCTTCGCATCGCCGGAGCTGACCATTCCCGCCGGGTGCCGGATCGTGGTGGTCCAGGACGGTGTGGTCCGGGAATTTGTCACTTGCGGCGAGGCGACGGTGTACCCCACTCACCAGGAGATCGCCGTGACCAGAGAGGAGCGGGCCTGATGGAGGAGCTACTGATGGAAAACGTGCTGGCGGCCCTGGGACGGGCCTTTCCGGAGGCGATGATCGTGACGGAACGGGTGCGGCAGGGATTTGCGGCTCCGGCATTCCTGCTCCGGGCGGAGAAAACCGTGGTCCGGAAGGAGATGGGGGACCGGTACCGGGGAGAGGCGGAGTTCTCCCTCCGGTACTTTCCGGAGAAGGAGGACGCCGTGGCGGCGGCCGGGATCCCCGGGAAGGTGGAGGCGGAAATGAAGGCGTGTCCGGGATTTCTGCGGATGGAATCCAAGGCCGGGGAGGACGGGACGCTGACCATGCGGGTCTTTTTCTCGGCGGTGGGGTTCCAGGTTGAGGAGGCCGGGGCGCTGATGGAGAAAATGGGGATGCGGCTCCTCTTTGGGGCGGCCGCTTCCGGAAAGACGGGAGGATAACATGGCAGGCGGTACATTTACGGCACAGAATAAGGTCCGGGCGGGGGCGTACATCAACTTCCGCTCGGTGAAAAAGGGCTCCGCCGCAGTGGGGGACCGGGGGATCGCCGCGGTCCCCATGGAGCTGGGCTTCGGTCCGGCGGGGAGCCTTGTGGAGATCACGGCGGAAAGCGACGTGAAGAAGCTCCTGGGGTATCCGGCGGACCACGAGGCGCTGCTGCTGCTCCGGGAGTGCGCAAAGCGGGCGAAGAAGGTATTGGTCTACCGGCTGGCGGATGGGGTCAAGGCCGCCTGCACCGGCGGGAATCTGACGGCCACGGCCCGGTACGGCGGCAGCCGGGGCAACGCTCTTACCGTCCGGGTGACGGCGGAGGGCGAGAAGTTCCGGGTGGAGACGCTACTGGACGGGGCGGTGGCGGACAGCCAGGAGGGCAAGACCGTTTCCGACCTGTCGGGGAACAGCTGGGTGGAGTTTTCCGGCTCCGGGGCGCTGACGGCCCAGGCCGGGATGGTGCTGACCGGGGGCAGCGACGGAGAGGTCTCGGCGGCAAGCTATGACGGCTTTTTCAGCGCTCTGGAAAAGGCGGAGGTCCAGACCTTTGCGCTGCCTTGCAGCAATACCGGCGTCCTCGGCAAGGCCGCGGCCTTTGTCAAGCGGATGCGGGACCAGGAGGGAAAGAAGCTCCAGGGCGTGGCGGCCGGGTATCCCCAGGCGGACTGCGAGGGGATCATTTCGGTGAAAAACGGCGTGGTTTTAGAGGACGGCACCGAAATTTCTGCGGTCCAGGCTACCGCCTATGTGGCGGGGATGACGGCGGGGGCCCAGGTCAACGAGTCCAATACCTACGGCAGCTACGATGGCGCGGCGGAGGTCTCGGCGCGATACACGGACAGCGAGATCACGGCGGCGCTGAAGGCCGGAGAGTGGGTGTTTGTTCCCCGGAACGGCGGCGTGGTGGTGGAGCAGGATATCAACACCTTCACCTCCTTTACTGCGGAAAAGGGGAAAATCTTTTCCAAGAACCGGCCCTTGCGGGTCATGGACGGGCTGGCGGCGGACATCAGGGCCCTGTTTGAGGGGCAGTATCTGGGAAAGACCGGCAATTCCGCCGACGGACGGAGCCTTTTTAAGGCGGAGATTTTAAGCTATCTCCAGCAGCTGGAGGACATCGGCGCCATCGATGGGCTGGACCCGGAGGACGTGGAGGTCCTGCCCGGAACGGACGCCGACGCGGTGGCGGTGAAGCTGCTGCTCCGGCCGGTGGACAGCATGGAGAAGCTCTATATGACGGTGGAGATCCAGTAAGGAGGGGCGCGCGTGTTTTTGAAGGCAGAGGAGATCATCAGCGGCCAGGAGGGCCGGGCGTATCTCAAGGTCAACGGCAGGAACCGGGAACTGATGTACCTCAAATCGGTGGAGGCCGTTGTGACCAAGAAAAAGACCGCGGTGCGGACCCTGGGCCGCAGCGGCGATCAGTACAAGGCCGCCGGGTGGAGCGGCAGGGGGAAGATGTCCGTCTACTACGTCACCTCGCTGTTCCGGGAGCTGATGATTCAGTACATCCGGACGGGGAAGGACGTGTATTTTGACCTGGTGGTGGTCAACGACGACGGCAATTCCAGCTTCGGCAGGCAGACGGTGGCGCTGCGGAACTGCAATCTCAACTCCGTGGTGCTGGCAAAGCTGGACGTCAATGCCGACAACCTGGACGAGACGGTGGAATTCACCTTCGACGGGGCGGAGCTGCTGGACAGCTTCGCGTAAGGAGGAATTATGGACCTGCAAGCCTTTCTCAGGGAGAACGTGGGCGGGCCGGAGGACCGGGAGGTCCGGGTGTCCGGGCGGTTTGCCGAGCCCTTTGTGGTCCGGGGGATCACCGAGGAGGAAAACGCCGGGCTCCGGGCCGGGTGCCGGAAAAACGGGGGCCTGGACGGGGTGGACGCCGACCGGTATCTGGCCCGGCTGGCGGCGGCCTGCGTGGTAAGTCCCGACCTGGAAAACGCGGCGCTGCAGCGGTCCTGGGGCGTAATGGGGGCGGAGGCGCTGCTGAAGCGGATGCTGTCCCCAGGGGAGTTCGCGAAGCTCCTGGAAGCGGTCCAGGAGGTCTGCGGCTTTGACGTGGCGGTCCGGGAGATGGCGGAACAACTAAAAAACGGCTCCTGCAAGGCGACGAAGAACTCAACTACGCCTACTACGCCTTGCATGAATGCGGCATCCGGCCGGGAGAATTCGCGACCATGAGCCGGAGGGAAAAGGCGGTGCTGACGGCTTTCATCGACGTCCGGGTCCAGGAGCGGGAACGGATGCTGCGGGAGCTTCAGGCGTAGGGTAAGGAGGGTGCGATGACGGTTTTCGAGGCGCTGGCCGCTTTTCAGGCGTCCGGCGGAAGGGCGGAGCTCTGGCGGGCTCCGGCGCTGCGGGTGTTCCGGTACGGGAGCCGGCAGGCGGCGGGCTCCGGCGGGGCGGCTCTTTCCGAAAGCTCCGGGGCCATGACGGCGCTCCGGGGGCTGGCGGTGACAGGCGGCCTTCCGGGGGAGAACGCGGTCCGGCTCCGGGGCGGGGATCGTGCGGAGAAGGCCGGGGGTTTCTCCGTTTCCCGGGGGCTGCGGCAGTCCGTGGGGGCGGAGGAGCGCAGGCTCAGCGAGGCCGTCCGGCTCATGCGGGAGCAGGGCAGGCAGCCGGAGGCGGAGCCCGGGGAAATATTTTCCCAGCTGGAGCGGCGGCTCCTGGCGGAGATCGGCGCAGGTTAAAAGGAGGAGCAGGATGCGAATCTACTTAGGAAACATGGAGTTCCCCGCGGCGCCGGAGCGGCTGGAGGTCTTTTCCCAGGGAGGCTGGGAGACGGCGGAGCTGTTCGATCTGGGGGAGGTGAGCCGGTACCGGCCGCCAAAGCTCCGGCGGTTCCGGTTCGGGGGGATTTTTCCCGGGGAGGACTACGGCTTTGTGACGGCGGCGGCGCTGGGGTCCCCGAAAAGCTACGTCCAGGCCATGGAGCAGATGATGGCGGCCAAGGAGCCGTCGCGGCTGGTGGTCAGCGGCGGGGTCCGGCCCTTTTCCGTGCTGGCGACGGTGGAGGGGTTCGACTGGCGGATGCAGGCCGGGGAGGACGGGGACATTTACTATGAGCTGGAGCTGCGGGAGTACCGGGAATCCGGTACGGCGGCGGTGGTCTCCTCCGGGGCGGGGAGCGCCGCTCAGAAGGCGGTTGCTGAGAAGAATCCGGCGGCTCCGGCGGTGTATGTGGTTAAGAAGGGGGACACCCTCTGGGCCATTGCCCGGCGGTTTCTGGGAGACGGGCGGCGGTACAGGGAAATTGCCGCCGCAAACAGCGTCAGGAACCCCAATCTGATCTTTCCGGGGCAGAAGCTCCGGATTCCGTAAGGAGGCGCTGGGATGGAGCTTTGGCTGTATCAGAGAAGCGGCCTTTCGGGGAAGGTCCCGGTCTCCGGGGTGCGGTGGCAGACCCGGATCGGGGGTGCGGGGATTCTGGAATTCTCCGCGCCCTGGGTGGGGATTCTGGCCGCCGAGGGGGACCGGGTGCGGCTGCTCCGGGAGGGGCAGGCGGTTTTTGACGGGTTCGTCTTTCAGACGGAGCGGGACGGCCGGGGACAGAGGGTCCTCTGCTACGACCGGGTGAAATATCTGCTTTACAAGGACACCAAGGTGTTCCGGAACCGAACGGCGGGGGAGATTGCCGGGGAGATTTTAAAAGAGCGGCAGCTGAAAACCGGCGGGCTGGCGGAGACGGGGTATGTTCTGCCCCTGCTGGCCATGGAGGGGCAGACGCTGCTTCAGATGATCCGGAAGGCTCTGGAGGAGACCAGGGCCGCCACGGGGAAGGAGTTCGTTTTATACGACAACGCCGGGGAAATGGTCCTCCGGGAGGCGGCGGAGAACCCGGCGGGGGTGCTGCTCTGCGGGGAGAACCAGGTTCTTTCCTATCAGGAGAAAAGCGACATCGACGGCGGGACCTTCAACCGGTTCAAAATCTGGCAGGAGGACGGGCGGTCCGGATTCCGGAGAGTCACGGTGGAAAACGACGGAGACTCCCAGGAAAAATGGGGCGTTTTGCAGTACTTCGAACGGGTGGACAGCCGGCTGAACGCCGCCCAGGTCAAGGAGCGGATCGCGGCGCTGCGGAAGTCCGCGGGGCAGGCCCGGAGGACCCTGGAGGTCCAGGGACTGGCCGACTGGGTATGCCGGGCGGGGACCACCGCTCTGGTGCGGCTGGGAACGGAGGCGGCGGAGGTCTGTCTCATCGAGGAGGCGGAGCAGCGGTTTTCCGGCGGGCAGGAGCGGATGAGTCTCAGGCTGCGGAGGCTTTGAGGAGGACGTATGATTTCAGAGGTAATGAAGGAGATCGCCAGGGGCTGCATCGGCGAGGAGGTCAACGCCGCCGTGGTCTTCGGGACGGTGACGGCGGAAAGTCCGGCGGCGGTCCGGGTCGAGGACCGGCTGGTGCTGGACGAAGGGGTCCTGGTGATCCCGAAAGAGCTGAAGCGGCGGGAGGTCCCGGTGACGGTGGGAGACGGCGTCCAGAACGTTGTGGTGTCGCCGGGGCTCAGGGCTGGGGACAAGGCGGTGATCCTCCATCTGGGGGACTGCTGGCTTCTGGCGGGGACCATTGACTGAAAGGAGCGGTTATGGCGGGATTGCTGCCGGAAACGGCGGTTCTGGAAACGGCGGCGGAGCCTTCCGGGACCTGGCGGTTCGATCTGGAGACCGGAAGGGTCGGCGGGCGGATCGACGGGGAGGAGGCCCTCCGTCAGGCGGCGGCGCTGCGGCTGCTGACGCCGCGGTATGAGCACTGCATTTACAGCTTCCGTTACGGAAGCGAGCTGGCGGGGCTCATCGGCAGGGACGGGGAGTACGCCCAGGCGGCGGCTCCGGCCCTGGTGGAGGAAGCCCTGCTGCGGGACCCCAGGTTCCAGGCGGTGCGGGACGTTACGGCCCACCGGGACGGCGACGCGCTGACGGTGGAGTTTACGGCGGAGGCGGACTGGGGCGTCATCAGCGGTCAGGCCGCCGTGGCCGGATAGGAGGGACGAGATGGAAATTCCAAGCTATGAGGAGCTGATGGAGGCGGTGCTGGCCCGGGTGTCCGACGATGTGGACAAGCGGGAGGGCAGCCTCATTTACACGGCGGTGGCGCCGGTGTGCGCGGAACTGGCACAGGCTTATATCCGGCTGGCCGGGGCGCTGGACCTGCTGTTTTTCGACACCAGTGAGGGGGAGGCCCTGGACCGGCTGGCGGCCCAGTTCGGGCTGAGCCGGAGGGAGGCGTCCTGTGCGGTGTGCCTGGGGGTATTCAAGGACAGCGGCGGCAATGAATTTGTGCCGCCGGTGGGGATGCGGCTGGGATACGGCGGGATGTTCTACCGGGTCAGCGGGGCGGTCTCCGGGGGATGCGCGCTGATTTGCGAAACGGCGGGGACTGGGGGAAACCAGGTCTCCGGGGAGCTGCTGCCGGTGGATTATCTGGAGGGCTTCGGCTCGGCGGAGCTCAGCGGGCTGCTGACGGCGGGCCGGGACGCGGAATCCGACGAGGAGCTGCGGCAGCGGCTCACCGGGCGGGTCCAGGCGCCGGCTTTCGGGGGAAATCTGGCGGATTACCGGGAGAAGGTCTTAGGCATCCAAGGCGTAGGCGCGGTGAAGGTCACGGCGGCGGCCAACGGCGCGGGAACGGTGAAGCTCACCCTTCTGGACGACGCTTACAGCGCGGCGGGGACAGAGCTGGTCAGCAAGGTCCAGGCGGCTGCGGACCCGGGCGTCTCCGGCGGCGGAAAGGGCTTCGCGCCTATCGGCCACAAGGTCACGGCGGCGGGGGCCGCGATGAAAACGGTGAATGTCGCGGCTGCGGTGACGGTCCAGTCCGGCGCGGACAAGGCGGCCTTGCAGGCAAGGCTGAAGGCGGCGGTGGAGGGCTATTTCCTGGAGCTGCGAAAGCAGTGGGAAAGCGCCGGGAAGACGGTGGTGCGGCTTTCCGGCGTGGTCATGAAGCTGCTGGAGGAGGACGGCGTTCTGGACGTGTCCGGCGTGACCCTCAACGGCGGGGCGGCCAATCTGGAAACGGCGGAGCTGGAGGTTCCGGTGCTGGGGACGCTGACCCTTACGGTGGAGTAAGGAGGGAGCATGGAGTATCTGGACTATCTGCCCGGGTTTTTCCGGGAGAGCCGGGAGTTTATCCGGCTGGGAGAGGGGCTCTGGCCCGCGGTCCGGGACCTTTGCGGGGCGGCGGAGGACGCTGCCAAAGAGGGGGTCCCGGAGACGGCTTCCGAGGAGGGCGTCCGGCGGTTTGAAAAGGCTCTGGGGCTGACGCCGGGGGCGGAGGACACCTTGGAGCAGCGGCGGCTGCGGGTCCTGGGGGTCTTTACGGGAAACCCGCCCTTTTCCATGGGGTGGCTGCGGCAGAAGCTGGAGCTGGCCTTTGGGCCGGAGGGGTATCTGGCGGAGGATTCGGCGGCGGGGCACTGGCTCCGGGTGGGAGCGGACCTTTCCAAGGGATACCGTCCGGAGGCGCTGGAGCAGGAGCTTCGGGAGAAGATCCCGGCCAACCTGGTCCTCCGCATGGTGGGAATGAACCTGGAGTCCCAGGGGGTGTTCGCCGGGGCGGTTCTGCAGACGGCGGCGGTTTATCAATTGGAGGTGACGGAGGATGGCGCAGTTTCATCTTAAACTGACGGAGGGCGGCGTGGCTCTGCTGGCCAAAGCGGCGGCGGGTAAGCCCCTGTCCTTTCAGAAAATGGTCATGGGCGACGGGAATTACAGCGGGGACCCCGCCGCTATGGAGGCGGTGATCTCCCCGAAAAAGGAGCTTTCCATCTACCGGCTGAGCCGGAACGGGAACAAGGTCTCGGTGCGGAGCGTGCTGACGCTGAATCAGGTGACGGCTCCCTTCTGGTGGCGGGAGCTGGGGCTTTACGCGGCGGACCCCGACGGCGGCGGGCTGGTCCTGGCGGCCTACGGCAACGCCATGGACAAGGCCGACTACATCGCGGCGGGAGGCGTGCTGGAGGAGCGGATCGTGGATGTTTCCCTTATGGTGGACACGGCGGCCCAGATCACGGCGGAGGCCAGCGGGGTGGTCTTTGCCGGGGAGGAGGCGTTCCAGAGCCACAAGGGGGACCGGGCGGTCCATGTGACGATGCTGACCCACGTCCGTTCCAGCGCCACCAAGGTGCATACCCTGTCGGGGCTGGGGAGCGTCAGCGGGGTGTTTGCCTGCCAGTTCAAGGCCACGGCGGCTTTTGTCACTGGGGACACCTTCCGGGTCAATGGGAGCACCTACGCCCTGAAGCTGCAGAACGGGGAGACGGCGGAGGATAACCTGTTTGTATCCGGGGCGCTGGTCAGCTGCATTATCGACACGGCGGGGAAAACCGTAAATTTTAAGGCGGCCGGGGGCCGGAAGCTCCCGGCGGGAACTTCGGCCATCGTGAAGATTTTCAATGCCGACGGGACCTTCACCGTCCCCCAGACCGGCAAGTACCGGGTGACGGTGGTGGGAAAGGGCGGAAACGGCGGCAAATCCACCTTCGACCGGAACTCCTGGGGCGAGAACGACGGCTCCGGAGGCTCCGGCGGCAGCGGAGGCTGGGCTTCTTCGGAGCTGAACCTGACCAAGGGGGCCTCGGTGGCGGTGACGGTGGGGGCGGTGTCCTCCTTCGGGAGTTATCTGAGCGCTGCGGCGGGGGCCGACGCTGCTTCGCCGAACCCTTCCGAAATCCCCGCCTTCCCGGAATACGTGGGCGGAGCCGGAGGCACGGCCACAGGAGGAACGCTGCGGAACGTCAGCGGAATCAGCGGGAGCAACGGGACGATCTCGGACGACCGCGTCCATGACGGAGCCGCCGGAAAGGCGGTGGGCAGTCCGGAGTACTCGGCCTTTCTCTCGGCGGCCTTCGGCAAGGCGGGAACGGGGAGCAGCCGGGACTACCGGGGGTATCCGCCCATTGCAGACACCGGCTACGGGGCCTTCGGGGCCAGCGGCGGCGGGGCGGCCTGCAACACCAACTACTCCGGCGGCAGCGGCCTGGGCGGCGAAGGCGGTCCTGGGGCGGTCATCATCGAAATGGTACTGGATTAAGGAGGACGGCATGAAAAAATACGCATTTGTGGAGTACGGCGGCAAGGTCATGGGCATCGAGACCCGGTGCAGCTGCCGTCTCCGTTCGGAGAAGCAGGCCGGGGAGCTGGCCATTGAGGACATCGTGCATCCGGACCTGGTTTACCGCTATGTGGAGATTCCGGAGGGTGTTGCTGTCACCGAGGGGATGCTCTATTCCGGCGGGGAGTTCAAGGAGAATCCGGTGAGCGCCGTGGGGAGAGTTGCGGCGTTGGAGGCCCAGCAGGAGGCCACCAATCAGGCCATTCTCAGCATCATGGACGCTGTGGTGGCCATGCAGCAGTAAGGAGGGGATTGCATGAAAGGATTTCTGACAAGAATGTGGGAGAAAAACCGGCTCACCGAGGAAAAACTCCGGTCCTACTGCCCGATCTTTTTGACCCAGGCGGAGGTGGAGGAGATTCTGGCCCTTCCCAAAAACGGGGACGCCGCATAAGATGGGAGGACGGAATGTTGGAACGGTTGAATCGGCTGCTGACCATCAAGAGCCTGGTCACGCTGGCGGCGACGGGGGTCTTTTGCGCCCTGGCGCTGAAGGGGGTTATTGATCCCAGCCAGTTCATGACGGTCTTTGTGACCATCATCGGCTTTTATTTCGGCACCCAGAGCGCCAGGGACTGACCCATGGAGAAGCTGTTGACGGCGGCCCTGGGACAGGGGCTGTATGCGGGAATGTTCGTCTTTCTGCTGCTGTGGGTGCTGAAAAAGAATGACGAACGGGAGAAAAACTACCAAGCCCTCATCGGCGAGCAGACCGAGATGCTCCAGCAGGTGGCCCGGACCCTGGAGGAGATGAACGGCAGGCTGGACCGCATCGAGGCGCAGATCGAAGGAGGGGGTCCCGGTGGAAATCGCAGGCATTGATGTTTCCCGGTGGCAGGGGGACGTGGACTGGGAACAGGTGAAGAAGGCCGGGGCAGGCTTTGTCATGCTCCGGGCGGCGGCGGGGCTCCGGGAGGACGTCCGGTTCCGGGAAAACGCCCGGGGAGCCGCCGCCGCGGGGCTCCCCATGGGGGCGTACCTTTACAGTCTGGCCCGGACGCCGGGGGAGGCCCGGGCCGAGGCGGAGTTCCTGCTGGAGCTTACCGAGGAGTTCCGGATGGAGTATCCCCTGGCCTACGACATCGAGGACGGGGTCCAGGGGAAGCTCACCAACCAGGAGCGGACGGCTCTGGCGGAGAGCTTCTGCGGGAAAATCGAGGAGGCGGGGCGGTACGCGCTGCTCTACTCCTCCAAATCCTGGCTGGAAAACCGGTTCGTGGCGGAGCGCATCGCCCGGTACGATCAGTGGGTGGCCCAATGGAACAGCCGGAACACCTACCGGGGCAATGCCGGGATGTGGCAGTACACCAACGTGGGCCGGGTGGACGGAATCCGGGGGAACGTGGACGGGAACATCGCCTACCGGGACTATCCCAGGCTGACGGCGGCACTGAAAAATCCGGGCTGGCGGCGGGAGGACGGAAAGTGGTACTACGGCGGTGTCCGGGACCAGTGGAAGAAGATCGACGGCCGGTGGTACTGGTTCGATCCGGAGGGCGTCATGGCCACGGGGTGCCGGAGCATCGGCGGGAAGTGGTACTATCTGGCGGAAAGGACTGCGGGGCCTCTCAAGGAGGGGCAGTGCGTCTTTACCGATGGCACCGGGGCGATTCCGGAATAGAAAAACGTCCGCCTTGCCGGGATTCGGCGGGGCGGACGTTTTATGCGGTTCGGTTGGAGTAGCGGAGCCGGGCCGGGAGAGGGCGCTCCGGCGCGGGAGTGGGGACCCCTGTGCGGAGGGTCTGGCGGAGGTCTAAGTACCGCTGGTTGCGGCTTCCCCGGAAGCGGAGGGTCAGGTCCCGCTGGTCCTTCTGGTAGGGACCGTCCACCAGGTAGTCGGCGGCTTTCAGGAGGGCGGCGGTGTCCGGGTCGGTCCGGGCTTTCCGGGCCAGCTCCTCGTAAGTGTAGCCGGAGTAGACGGTGACGTCCAGGCGGCCGGGGAGGGCTTTGATCCGCCGGGCCAGCTCGGCGAAGGCTCCGGCCTGGCAGAAGGGCTCGCCGCCGGAGAAGGTCACGCCCTGGAGAAGGGGGTTCTTGACGATCTCGGCCAGGATGCGGGTCAGGGGGACGTCCTTTCCGCCGGAAAAATCGTGGGTCTGGGGGTTATGGCAGCCGGGGCAGTGATGGGGGCAGCCCTGGCAGAAGACCACGAAGCGCAGGCCGTTTCCATCCACGATGGATTCCCGGACAATGCCGGAGAGGCGGAGGGTTTCCGGTGGGGCCATAGGCTTCGTCCTTTCGTTTTCAGATTTCCTCCATGGGGGAGGAGACGGCGTGCTTGACCCGGTCCTCTACCTCGGCGCGCTTGGCGTCGTTGAAGCGGTCCAGGGTGCCCACCAGGTAGCCGGTGATCCGGCGGATGCGCTCGAAGCCCACGCCGTCGGAGCCTTCCTGCCGGTGGCAGCCGGGGCAGGTGTCCCCGATGATGCCGGTGTAGCCGCAGACCGGGTCCCGGTCCAGGGGGTGGTTCACCGAGCCGTAGCCTACGCCGGACTCCTTCATGCAGCGGATGACCTGCTCGAAGGCGGAGAGGTTCTGGCAGGGGTCGCCGTCCAGCTCCACATAGGTGATGTGGCCGCCGTTTGTCAGGGCGTGGTAGGGGGCCTCCCGGCGGATTTTATCGAAGGCGGAGATTTCGTAGTACACGGGGACGTGGAAGGAATTGGTGTAGTAGTCCCGGTCGGTGACGCCGGGGATCACGCCGAAGCGCTGGCGGTCCAGGCGGACGAACCGGCCGGACAGGCCCTCCGCCGGGGTGGCGATGAGGGAGAAGTTGAGGCCGGTGCGCTCCGAAGCCTCGTCCATCCGCTTGCGGAGGAAGCCGACGATCTCCAGCCCCAGGTTCTGGGCGGCGTCGCTTTCGCCGTGGTGGACGCCGGTCAGGGCTTTCAGGGCCTCGGCCAGGCCGATGAAGCCGGCGGTGAGGGTGCCCTGCTTCAGGACCTCGCCTACCGGGTCGTCGGGGGAAAGGTTCTCCGAGCCCAGCCAGACGTGCTGGCCCATGAGGAAGGGGTAGTTCCGGGCCAGCTTCTCCGACTGGATTTTGAACCGCTCCAGGAGCTGGTCGATGACCAGGTCCACGGTCTTATCCAGGGATTCGAAGAAGGCGTCCACGTTGCCCCCGGCCCGGATGGCCAGGCGGGGGAGGTTGATGGAGGTGAAGCTCAGGTTTCCCCGGCCGGTGACGATCTGGTGGGAGGGGTCGAAATGGTTGCCGATGACCCGGGTGCGGCAGCCCATGTAGGCGCACTCGGTGTCCGGGTCGCCGGGCTTGTAGTACTGGAGGTTGAAGGGGGCGTCCAGGAAGGAAAAGTTGGGGAACAGCCGCTTGGCCGAGGTCTCCATGGCCAGCTGGAACAGGTCGTAGTTGGGGTCGCCGGGGTTGTAGTTGACCCCCTCCTTGACCTTGAAGATCTGGACGGGGAAGATGCAGGTCTTGCCCTGGCCCAGGCCCGCCTGGGTGGCTTTCAGAAGGGCGGCGACGACCATCCGGCCCTCCCGGGAGGTGTCTGTGCCGTAGTTGATGGAGGAAAAGGCCACCTGGGCCCCGGCCCGGGTGTTCATCAGGTTCAGATTGTGGAGGAAGGCTTCCATGGCCTGGCGGGTCTCCTGCCAGGCCTCTTCTTCGGCCTTCCGGGCGGCGAAGGACTGGACCTTTTCCACGGCATCCTGGGGGCAGAAGGTCCGGAGGACGTTCCGCTCCGCCTCCTGGTACCGGGGGAGGTTGTCCATGGTCAGGGGCTCGTTCAGGAGATAGCCGGCGGGGACGTCGGAGCCGGCCAGGAGCTCCAGGGCCTTGGCCAGGTTCTCCCGGTAGGAGCGGGCGAAGCTCTTGGCCACGCCGGGAGCCATGTAATAATCGAAGCTGGGGACGCTTTGTCCGCCGTGCTGGTCGTTCTGGTTGCACTGGATGGCGATCTGGGCCAGGGCGGCGTAGCTGGTGATGGACTGGGGCTCCCGGACGGCGCCGTGGGCGTTTTCAAAGCCGCCTGCAAAGAGCTTTTTCAGGTCGATCTGGCAGCAGGTGGTGGTCAGGGTGAGGAAGTCCATATCGTGGATGTGGATGTCGCCGTCCACGTGGGCCCGGGAGTGGAGGGGGCTTAGGATAAACAGCTCGTTGAACTCCTTGGCGCCCTCGGAGCCGTAGCGGTACATGGAGCCCATGGCGGTGTCGCCGTTGATGTTGGCGTTTTCCCGCTTGCCGTCGTTTTCCGAGGCGGAGCGGAAGGTCAGGTTCTCGTAAATTTTCATGAGCCGGGTGTCCATTTCCCGGATGCGGTTGCGCTCGGCCCGGTAGAGGATATACTCCTTGGCGGTCCGGGCGTGGCCCCGTTCCACCAGGACCTTTTCCACGGCGTCCTGGATGAACTCCACCGTGGGGACCTCTTGGCCACAGTGCTCCTCCACGTAGGAGGCCACGTCCTGGGCCAGGGAGAAGGCCGTCTGATAGTCCCGGCCGCCGCAGACCTGGGCCGCTTTGAAGATGGCGTTGGCGATTTTTTCGATATTGAAGGGGACTTCCCGGCCATCGCGTTTCCGAATCTTGGTAATCATCAGCGGCGTCCTTTCCTGCCCGGCGGCAAATGGATTTTTATGCAAAAATACCCGAAAAAAGGCGGATATCCACAAAAAAATACAGTTCCCACCGTGGGATACGGCGGAACGTACAAAACTACTGCTTATTATAAATCAGAAGGGGCCGGTTGTCAAGGAAGATGCAGGTCGATTTCCCAGGGAAAAACGCCGGGAAACGCCGGAAACTCTGCCTTGGCGGCTATGACAAAAAAATTCCGGTGGACGTTTCCGGAGATTTGTGGTAGACTTGCCTTAAAGAAAAAACGCCGGAATTTCCGGCGGCGGAGGCGAGGATATGACGGAAATCCGATATGCGGAAGCGGCGGACCGGGACCCCTGGTTCCGGCTGGACCGGCACCTTTCCGAGGAGGAGTTCCGGCGGAAGGTCCGGGACCGGCGGGGGTACTTTCTGACGGAGGGCGGACGTCCGGCGGGCTGCTGCGGTACAACCTTTTCTGGGACAACACGCCCTTCTGCACCCTGCTGATGGTGGAGGCGTCCTGCCGGGGAAGGGGTTTCGGGACGCGGCTCATGGACCGCTGGGAGGCGGAGATGAAAGCTCTGGGGTATGCCGCTGTGCTGACCTCCACCCAGGCGGACGAAAGCGCCCAGCACTTCTACCGGAAGCGGGGGTACAAGGACTGCGGCTGTCTCATCTGGCAGGTCCCGGGGCAGGAGCAGCCTGCGGAGCTGTTCCTGGTGAAGCTCCTGATGCCTTAAAACTGCTCCTCCCGGCGCTGCTTCCGGAGGGCATTGCGCTTGATCCCGGCCTCGTACTCCAGCTTTTCCTCCAGGGTTTCCGGGAGGATGCCGGGGACGGGGGTGGGCTTTTCGTTTTCGTCCAGGGCCACCATGACGAAGTAGGCCCGGTTGATCAGCCGCCGGATGCCGTCCATGCCCTCCACGTAGGTCTGGACCCGGACTTCCATGGAGGTCCGGCCCACGTAGGTGATCTGGCCGAACAGGACCACCGTGTCGTTGACGTGGGCGGCGGCCTTGAACTGCAGGTTGTCGATGGAGGCGGTGGTGACGTTCCGGTTGGAGTGGCGGCGGGCCACTACGGCGGCCACCACGTCGATCCACTGCATCAGCTGGCCGCCGAACAGGCGGTTGTAGCCGTTGATGTGCTCGGGGAGAAGAATCTGCACCTGCTCGGTGCGGGATTCGGCGACGGTTTTCATGGGGCGGGGTTCCTGGTTCATAACGGGTCCTTTCTGGGTCAGAAGTGAAAGCGGCGGACGACCTCGCTGCGGAAGCGCTTCCGGGCGAAGATCGCCATGGCCAGCAGGGCAAGGAGGGAGCACAGGGCCGGAACCGCGCTGGCCCAGAACACCCGGGACACCTTGCAGGCGTAGAGGAGCAGAGGGAGGAATCCCAGGGGGATCATGGTGATGGCGTAGCCGATGTAGGCGTTCCACAGGAGCTTCCGGGCGAAGACCAGGATGGTCATCAGCACTGTGGCGGCCACCATCAGGAAGGGGATGGCCCAGTTCACCGACCACCGGTGGTAGCCGGTGAGAAGGTCCATGGCCAGGAGGACGCAGGACAGCCCCAGGGTGTGGAGGATGATCTTGGCCCCGCCGTGCATACGGGAGAGGATGGTGTTCCCCACCAGGAGCCAGAGGTAGAGCAAAGGAATGATGACGAACAGGGACCAGAGCCTGGGGACCTGCTCCCAGGTCATCCAGTTGATGAACAGGGTGACGATCCCCGCCGCCGCGGAGAGGAACAGGGCGATGCGAAAAAACACCGCCCGGAACTTTTTCAGCTGGACCTGGGGATAGGCGGGAAAGTCCGGGTTGGGCAGGACGGTTTCCTCCGGCCCGCCGGGAAGGCTCCGGTGGCAGAGGGGGCAGTTTTTCTGGTTATCCGGCAGGAGGACCCGGCAGTTTTCACATCGTTTCATTGGGATACCCCCAGTTGTTGGTATGGATTTCGATCTCCACCCCGGCGTCCTCCTGGAGGAACCGGAAGAACTGGCGGATGAAGTCGTTTTCCAGAATGGTCCGGGTGAAGGAGAAGGTCAGGATGTCCCCGAAGGTGCAGACTCCGCAGTTGGCCGGGCTTTTCACCGTGGGGTACAGGACCAGCCGGGTCCGGCGGACGTGGGCGGCCATATCCTCCGGCAGGCGGAGGCGACCCAGGTTGGAGATGGTGATGGTCTTGCAGTTTTCCCCCCGGAGGTTGAAAGCTTCCCGGAGGATGAGTTTTTTTAAGAACAGGGGGACCACCTTTACCGCCAGGTTCCGTTCCAGGCGGACGTTTTCGGCGATCATTTCCTCCAGCCGGGGGCGGGCGCTTTTGTTTTGCAGCTCCTGGCGGACCGCCCAGAGGATGTCGTCAAAGTCCATGTCCTCCTGGAGGCGGACGCAGACGTTGGCCACGCCGAAGAAGTTCCGCAGCGTCCGGGAGGGGAACACCGCCCGGAGGTTCACGGGGATGGAAACGGTGACGGGCCGCCGGGCCTGGAAAAAGCCGTAATCCATCCGGGAGTCCCGGATGGCCTGGATCAGGGCGGCGGTCAGGTATTCGGTGACGGTGGCGCCCCGGCGCCTGGCGGCGGCGTGGACGGCGGAGGCGGACATATCCCCGGCCACCACGTTGTTGCCGAAGGGCTCGAATGGGGTGCCCTCCAGGCGGAAGGCCCGGGGCTCCTTTTTCCGGCGGATCCGGGCGGGGCGGTAGTAGCGGGTGAAGCTGTCCTCCATTTCGTAGCGGCTGGGGTCGTCGTCGGGGCGGAGGACCAGTCCCTCGTCCCGGACGGCGGCTCCGGTGAGGAGCAGGTACTGGTAGACCAGGGTCTTCAGAAATTCCAAGGCCCCGGTGCCGTCGGTGAGGGAATGGAACATCTCCACCGACACGGTGGAGCGGTAATAAAGCACCCGGAGAAAGTAGCCGTTGTTGGTCCGGGGGTCCAGAGGGGCGCAGGGGTAGACGGTCTCAGGCTGGACCACCAGGGGCCGCTCGTTCTGGTCGAAGAAGTTCCAGAACATGCCCCGGCGGATCTTCACCTGGAGGACCGGATACCGGCGGATGGCCAGGTCCGCGGCCTTCTGGAGAAGCTCCGGGTCCACCTTTTCCGTCAACTCCATGGACACGCGGAAAACGGAGGAGTTGGAGTTTTTTGTCACCGCCGGGAAAATTTTGGCGGCGTTGTCCAGGCGGAACCACCGGTCCATGGCATCACTTCCTTCCAGTTGTTTCAGTCGATTTCTCTATACGATCAGCGGAAAGCCCTATCGCTTTTCCCGAAGGTTCATAGTACCCTACTATTATACACGAAATTCCCGGCTTTTTCAATTTCCGCAGGCGAATTTTTCCGTCCCGTTTTTCACAAGGAGGAGCGGGGAAATCCGGCGGGTTTTCGTCTTCTGTGACAAATCGCAAACCGGGACCACCCCAAAGGAAAAGAAGGAGTTGCTTTTTTCTGTCGGATCGTGTAAAATAGTTCAGGATACTGGAAAAGGAGCGCTGTCGGATGGAAAACGGAAGATACGGAGTGGTGCTGATCGGCTGCGGGCACATCGGCCAGGCCCATATGGAAGATATTTACTACCGGGAATCCGTCCGGATGGTGGGCGTGGTGGACTTCCACCCGGAGACCGCCCGGCTTTTCGCCCGGAAGTACGCCGCAGAGTCCTGGAGCACGGACTACCGGGAGTATTTGCAGCACCCTGACGTGGACATCGTCATCATCGCCACCTACGCCGCCTCCCACCTGGCCATCCTCCGGGACTGCCTGGCGGCGGGGAAGCACGTCCTCTGCGAAAAGCCCATGACCGAGGCCGACCCCAGGGCGGCGGAGGAATTTCTCCGGCTGGTGAAGGCTTCGCCCCAGAAGGTCCTCATCGCCCACGTTCTCCGGCACAACGATACCTACAACCGGGTGGCGGAGATGATCCACAGCGGCGCAATCGGCGACGTGCGGGTGATCCGCATGGCCCAGAACCACCACGTCATGAACAAGGCCCGGTACGACCGGCTCATGGAGGACTGTCCGCCCTTTGTGGACTGCGGCGTCCATTACATCGACGTGATCCGGTGGTTCACCCGGTGCGAAGTCACCTCCATCAGCGGCATCGGCGGCCGCATCGACCCGGCTCTGCCGGAAGGGGAGTTCGACTACGGCCTGCTGACCATGACCCTGTCCAACGGCGGCGTGGCTTACTACGAAGCGGGGTGGTCCGAATCGTCCTCGGCCCAGAACCTCAAGGAGTTCGTGGGGACCAGGGGCCGGATCCGGCTGGTGCTCCAGGCCGACCGCCCCTCCAACCGGGAGGAAGGGGACCTCATCGACTACTACGACGCGGAGAACAAGGTCTACCACACCATCAACAATCCCAGCGTGTACAAGAACATGTGGGGGCAGCTCCAATGCCTCATCGCCATGATCGAGGGGAAGGGGGAGGCCAATCCCACCCTGGACGAAGCCTACGAAGCCTTCCGGATCACCCTGGCCGGGAAACGGGCCCTGGAGGAGCGGAGGATCATTACTTTATAATAAGCGACAGCCGCGGAAGGAAGGTTCCGCGGCTGTTTTTGTGTCGGGAGGGGAGCAACAATCAGTTTTCGGTCCAGCCTTTTTCAAAAGGCTGGCAGGGTGGAGGGGCAGCGCCCCTCCTCGCCCTCCGCAGAGGGCGAAATTCCTGATGATCCCAAAAGATCAGGAAGGGGAGGAAAAACGTCCCGGTGGGACGTTTTTCCGTGGGGGAACCCTATCAAGGGGTTCCCCCAGCGGCGGCACGCCGCTGACACCATGGAACTAATCATGCCGTAATGCGTCCACAGGGCGCAGTGCTGCGGCTTTTTTGGCCGGATAGGCCCCGAAAAGCATCCCGGTGAGCAAGGCACAGCCGGTGCAGGCGGCAATGAGCTCCGGCCGCACCCAATAACTGGTCCCCAGGAGCAGGCACCCCAGCCACCCGGCCAGGACCCCGGCCCCGATTCCGGCGGCGCTGCCCAGAAGGGCCAGGAGCCCCGCTTCCAGCAGGAACTCCCGGACGATGACCGCCGGGGAGGCCCCCACGCTCTTTTTTACGCCGATCTCTCGGGTCCGCTCCCCCACGGAGGAAAGCATCACCGTCATAATGGACAGCCCGGCCACCAGCAGGCTGATCCCCGCAATGGCGGACAGCACCAGGGAGACCGTCCCCAGCACCCGGGAAAACTGGTCGCTGTACTGGCTGAAATTGTCCACGGTGACGGCGCCGCTCTGCCCCAGGCGGCTGTCCAGGGTCCGGGAAAGAACGCTGCCCATCCGGGCCGGGTCCGCCCCCTCTTTCAGCTGGACGGCGATGCGGTCGAAGCTCCGGCGGCCGGTGCAGGCCTGGTGTGCGGTGTACGGAAGGTAGAGGAACACCGGCACCGTGTCCCCCATGAAGCTCTGGAGCAGGCTGCCGCCGGTCTCCACCACGCCGACGATGGTGAATTCCTCGTCCTTGCCGTTTAAGCGGATGCGGACGGTTTTCCCCACGGCGTTGTCCCGGCGGTACATCTCCCGGACAAAGGACTGCTCCACCAGACAGACCCGGCGGCCGGCCAGCACGTCCTCCCGGCTGATGCTCCGGCCATAGAGCAGGTTCAGGGAGATGATCCGGGTCACGGCGGAGTCCACCCCCCAGACCACGCCGTCAATGACGCTGCCCCGGGCGGTGACCTGGGTGTAGGCGTAGTTTAAGGGTGTGGCTCCGGCCACCCCGGCGCTTTCCCGGACGGCGTCCAGCTCGGCGGAGGTCAGGCCGCAGCCGCTGTCGCTCCGGGTCTGGAGGGTGATGCCGCTCATCCCTAAGCTGTTCAGCTCGTTCCGGACGGCGCTGCCGCCCAGGTCGCTGATGGTCCCGGTAAGCAGCACCGAAAACACCCCGATGGCAATGCTCAGCACCGTGAGAACAGACCGGGAAGGCTGGCGGAAAACGCTCCGCCAGGCGTTTTTCAGGGATTCCATAGGCCCTCCTTTCCAGAGTTGGCTGCCACCCGGACAGGCCCGTCGCCCTTTATGGCGGAGGCGTCCCGGACCACCAGCTCGTAGGGCCCCACGCCGTAGGTGATGGCGGTGGAGGTGGAAAGCTCCACCCCGGTCCTGACGTCCCGGCGCTGGACCTTGCCCTCCCGGTAAACGTAGACGTACTCCACCCCGTCAGCGTCCTGGAGAATGGCCTCGTAGGGCAGGAGCCGGAGGGTCTCCTCCTGGCCCCAGGGAATCTCCGCCCGGACGGAGTAGCCCGGCCGGAGCACGTCGAAATCCTCCTCCACGGTGGCCAGGACGTCCACCACGGTTTCAAAGGAAAGACCGTTCAGCTTCTGGTAGGCCGTGGGGAGGACCCGGGTCACGGCGGCGGCGAAGGTCCCGCCCTCCACGGCGGAGGCGGTGAACAGCAGGCGCTGGCCGAGACGGACCCGGTTGACGTCGCCCTCGGCCACGTTGAGCCGCAGCCGCAGCGGATGGAGGGTGGCGATCTCCGCAGCCGCCGACTGGGGGAGGAACAGCTCCCCTTCGTTGAGGGCCAGGGCGGTGAGGGTCCCGGTGGCCGTGGCCACCACCCTGGTGGGGAGGTCCAGGCTCTCGAACAGGGCCTCCGCCTCCACTGCGTTCAGGGCCGTCTGAAGCCCCTCGGGGAGGAGATTGGCCGGGAGAGCGTCGGCGTACCGGGCGGCGTAGGCCACGACGGCCCGCTTGGTGGCCTCCACGTCCACCGTGGCCAGGACGTCGCCGTAGGACACCGCGTCCCCCACCTCCGCCAGGACCTGGTCCGGCACGATGGGGTACCGGAGGGTCAGCTCCTTTTTCCGCACGGGCTCCACCGTGCCGGTGACAGTCAGGGTCTCGGCGTAGGGGTATTCCATCAGGGAGACCAATTCCACCTCCGGCAGCGCCGCCTCCGCCGCCCAGGGGACCAGTAACACGCCGACCAGAAGGGCCAGCGTCACCGCCGCCAGAACCAGGTACTTTTTCAATCGAATTCCTCCCGTTTGCCGTGGTTTTAAGGTTAGTTTGGCGGAAAAGCGGCAAAATATCAGGGCAGAACCGGATTTTTCCCCCGACGAAAATCTGGAAATCCTCCGGCGGATGCATAAAGCCGCGGCTTCCCCGAACAATAAGACCAGCGCCCTTTGGCGGAAAGGAGGAATCCCGGATGAACCTGGTCCCTTGCGGAAAAAACTGCGCCTACCAGCAGGACGGCTACTGCACCCGAAGCGGCAGCGCCGTCCCTGCCGGCGGAAAGGTGGACGGCTGCTGCTACTTCGAGCCCCGGAAGGAAACGGCGGGCTGATCCTACAAAAATTCACAGATTTCCCCCAATTTGTTCAGGCTTTCCCCTGCGGCTCTGGGGTATAATGAAACTGGGAAACCAGAATCGTCCGGCCGGACCGCCCGGCCTTTTATCCATCGACCGCGAACGGAGGAACTTATGAGCAGCTTTGTGACATTGCAGGACGTTTATAAGCGCTATCACATGGGCGAAGTGACCATCACCGCCTCAGACGGCGTTTCTTTTGAGATCGAGCGGGGGGAGTTCGCCGTGGTGGTGGGCTCCAGCGGCGCGGGAAAAACCACGGTGCTCAACATGCTGGGAGGTATGGACAGCTGTGACGAGGGCACCATCCTGGTGGACGGCGAGGACATCGCCAAATACACCCCCAGGCAGCTGACCCAATACCGCCGGTACGACATCGGCTTCGTCTTTCAGTTCTACAACCTGGTGCCCAACCTCACCGCCCTGGAAAACGTGGAGCTGGCCACCCAGATCTGCAAAAATCCCATGGACGCCGCCCAGGTTCTCCGGGACGTGGGCTTAGGCGACCGGCTCCAGAACTTCCCGGCCCAGCTTTCCGGCGGCGAGCAGCAGCGGGTGTCCATTGCCCGGGCCCTGGCCAAGCGGCCCAAGCTCCTGCTCTGCGACGAGCCCACCGGCGCACTGGACGACAACACCGGCAAGGCCATCCTGAAGCTCCTTCAGGACACCTGCCACCGCAACGAGATGACGGTGATCCTCATCACCCACAACCAGGCCATCACCCCCATGGCGGACCGGGTCATCCGGATGAAGAACAGCAAGGTCAGCCAGATCACCCTGAACGACCGCCCCACCCCGGTGGAAGAAATCGAATGGTAACGGGGGGAGCGCAATGAAACATCGACCCAATCAGCTGATCCACGAAATGCTCCGCAGCGTCTGGAAGACCCGGACCCGGTTCCTCTCCATCCTGGCCATTACGGCCATCGGCTGCGGATTTTTCGCCGGGGTCAAGGCCAGCTGCCCGGATATGAAGCTCACTGCCGACCAATACTTTGCGGAAAACCGCCTGATGGACCTCCACCTGGTGTCCACCTACGGCTTCAACGACAACGACCTTTCGGCCATCCGGGAGGTGGAGGGGGCCCGGGGGCTCATGCCCGGCTACTCCGCCGACGCCTTTCTGGAGGCCGGGGAGACCTCCAACACCATCGTCAAGGTCTACTCCCTTCCGGCCAGCCGTGAGGACGGCGACGAAAACTACCTGAACCGCCCCCGGCTGACGGCGGGCCGGTTCCCGGAGACCTCTGGCGAGTGCGTGGTGGAGCAGAACTACCACACCCCCGGGGAATTCCGGCTGGGCGGCACCATCCGCCTCCTTTCCGGCACCGACGCGGACCTGTCCGACACCCTGAAAACCGATACATACACCATCGTGGGCATCGTGGAAAGCGCCATGTACATCGGCTATGAGCGGGGCCACAGCACTATCGGCGACGGCAAGGTCACGGCCTTCCTCATGGTCCCGGAGGAGGACTTCGTCCTGGACGTGTACACCGACGTGTACCTGACCCTGGAGGACACCCGGGGCCTGTCGGCCTTCTCCGACGCCTATGAGGACGCGGTGGCGGCGGGGACCAAGCGGTATGAGTCCGTGGCCGCCGTCCGGGGGGAGGCCCGGTATGAGGAAATCCACGACGAGGCCCAGAAGAAGATCGACGACGCCAAGGCGGACCTGGCCCAGGGGGAACAGACCCAGGCCGAGGAGCTGGCCAAGGCGGAGCAGGAGCTGGCCGACGGCGAAAAGAAGCTGGAAAGCAGCCAGGGGGCCTACGATTGGGCCAAATCCCGGTACGAGCGGCAGATCGCCGAAGCCGAAGAACAGCTGGCCGACGGCGAGAACCAGCTCCGGGAGGGGGAGGACGCCTACGAAGCCGCTCTGGCCCAGTACGAAGCCGCCAAGGCGGAGTATGACGCCAACCTCCCCGCCGCTCAGAAGGAGATCGACCAGTATCAGGCCCAGGCCGACGCGCTGGAGGCCCAGTCCGGGGAGGCTATCCGCCAGGCCGATGCCGCCCGGGCGGCTCTGGACGCTGTGGACAGCATCCGGGAGACCTACCGGGAGACCAGCCTTCCGGAGGACCAGATTCCGGAGGAGACCCAGGCGGCCATCGCCTCCGCCGACGCCCTGACTCCCTTGCTGCCGGAGGGGACCTTGCCCGCGGGGAACACCCTGTCCGGGCTGCTGACCCGGTACGTCGCCTCCACCGGCGTGACCAAGGCGGCTCTGGCCCAGCAGCTGGAGACCCTTTCCTTCTCAGCGGACAGCGCCTTAAAGCCTGTGGAGACCCAGTTGGCCCCCGCCAGGGAGGCCCTGGAGCAGCTGAATGCCGGGCTTTCCTCCGCCAGGGAGCAGCTTTCCCAGGCCGAAGCTCAGCTGACCGCCGCCAAGGCCCAGCTGGACGAGACCCGCAAAACTCTGGACGAAAAGGACGCGGAGCTGGACGAGGGCTGGCGGCAGCTGGCCTCCTCCAAGCGGACGGGGCAGAAGAAGCTGGACGACGCCCTGACCCAGCTGGAATCCGGCAAAGCCGATCTGGAAAAAGCCCGGGCCGACTATGAGCAGGCCAAGGCCGACTCCGACGCGGAGCTGGCCGACGCCCGGCAGAAGATCGCCGACGCGGAGCGGGACCTGGCCGATTTGAAGGAGCCCACCTGGTACGTCTGGGACCGGAACAACATCCCCGACTACTCCGATTACAGCGGCGACGCCGGGAAGGTGGACGCCGTGGCCAAGGTGTTCCCGGTGTTCTTCATCCTGGTGGCGGCCCTGGTCTGCCTGACCACCATGACCCGGATGGTGGAGGAGCAGCGGACCCAGATCGGCACCCTGAAAGCCCTGGGCTACTCCCGGGGAGCCATTCAGGTCAAGTACGTGGCCTACGCCATGGCCGCCAGCCTGGTGGGGTCGGCGCTGGGGCTGGCCGTGGGGTTCAAGCTGTTCCCCTGGGTCATCATCAACGCCTATAAGGCTATGTACAACCTGCCCACGCCGCTGACCCCCATCCACTGGGGCTTCGGGGCGGCCTGTACGGCGGTGGCCGTGGTCTGCATGGGCCTGACCGCCCTGGGAGCCTGCACCGCCACCCTTCGGGAGTTCCCGGCCCAGCTCATGCGGCCCAAGGCTCCCAAGGCCGGAAAGCGGGTGCTGCTGGAGCGGGTGCCCTTCCTGTGGAAGCGGCTGAACTTCACTCAGAAGGTCACGGTCCGGAACCTGTTCCGGTATAAGCGCCGGGCCCTGATGACCATTGTGGGCATCGCCGGGTGTACGGCTCTGATGCTCACCGGCTTCGGTCTGCGGTACGCCATTCTTTCCATCGGGGAGAAGCAGTATGAGAACATTTTCGTCTATGACACCCTGGCGTCCCTGAAGGATTCCCTGACCCCGGAGGAGACCCAGAACGCACTCTCCGATGCCCTTCTGGTACCCGATACGGCGGAGGGAACCCTGATCTACACCCGGAGCCTGGACGTCCGGGCCGGGGGAACGGTGCGGACGGTGAACCTTCTGGTCCCCTCGGAGCCGGAGACCCTGCGGGAGTACTTCGACCTCCACGAGCGGGTCAGCGGCAAGGCGCTGGACCTCACCGGCGATGGGGTGATCCTCAACGAAAAGCTGGCCAGGATTCTGGACGTCCGGGCGGGGGACACGGTCTCCCTTCTGAACCCCGACGGCCGGCCGGTGGAGGTGACCGTGACCGGGATCAACGAAAACTACGCCCTGAACTACGTTTACATGACCCCCAGAGCCTATGAGGACGGCTTCCGGAGCAAGCCCGCCTACAACGAAATCCTCCTGAACCTGGCCGACGGGGCCGACGAGACGGCGGTTTCCAGCGGGCTGATGAAGCTGGACGCGGTCCAGGCCGTGGTCCAGACCTCGGGGCTCAGCAGCAGCTTTGACAAGATGCTCAGCAGCCTCAACAGCATTGTGTGGGTGCTGATTTTCTCCGCCGGAGCTCTGGCCATTGTGGTCCTTTACAACCTGGCCAACATCAATGTCAACGAGCGGGTCCGGGAGCTGGCCACCATTAAGGTCCTGGGATTCTTTGACAAGGAGGTCACGGCCTACATCACCCGGGAGAACACCATTTCCTCCATTCTGGGGATGCTCATCGGGCTGGCGGGGGGCATTTTCCTGGAGCGGTTCGTGGTCCACACGGCGGAGGTGGACATCGTCATGTTCGCCCCGGACATTTCCTGGGACTGCTTTGTGTTCGCCGGGCTGCTGACCATGGTTTTCGCCCAGGCGGTGAATTTCTTCCTCCATTTCAAGCTGAAGAAGATCGATATGGTGGAATCGCTGAAATCCGTGGAATAACGGAAAAAGAACGCGCCCTGCTCCGGCGGAAATGCTGGAAGCAAGGCGCGTTTGTATGTGGAAAGGTTTTTATTGGGGAACCCCTCCTGATCTTTGGGAGCATCAGAGATTTCGCACTCTGCGGAGCGCGAGGATGGGGCATTGCCCCATCCACCCCTACCGCCTTTTTCAAAAGGCGGGCGAAAACTTTGCTTGGGCTACTTCAACACCCGCTGCAATGCCGGGAGGATTTTCGTGGCCATGCGGTAGAAGCCCAGGTCGTTGGGGTGGCAGCCGTCTACGGTGCAGTCGGCGGCGCAAGGGCCGTCAAAGAGGGTATGGCCGTCCACGAAAGCCGCCCGATAGCCCTGTTCCCGAGCCCAGAGGTAGGTTTTCATCACCGTGTCCCGGCGTAGGGCGTTTTCTCCGGCGGGATCGTTGCGGTAGTCAGGCTTGCTGACCAGCACCACCGGCAGCTCCGGCTGCTGCTCCAGGATGGTCCGGAGGAAGGGCAGGTGGGTCTTCTGCAGATGGGCCAGGTCCGGGGCGTTGTGGTCGTAGTCGTAGACAAGGGCGGTCATGGGCTGCCGGGCGATCCACTGGGCCATCTCGGTCTCGCCCCGGGCGTTGCCGGAAAAGCCCAGGTTGTAGGCGGGGCAGTCCAGCATCCGGGAGATCATGGCGCTGTAACAGTTGCCGGGGCGGCTGGCGCAGCCTCCCTGGGTGATGGAGGAGCCATAAAAGAGGATGGGCTTGTCATAGCGGTAGGGGGCGGGTTTTTCCGGGGCGACGCCCTCCGGGAAGCCCAGCTCCAGCCGTTCCACGCCGTTATACAGGGGGAGGTGCAGCAGGACCTCCTCCTCCCCGGCGGGGAGGGCCACTTCTCCGGCCACGTCCCGGCGCTCCGGGGTCTCTCCACGGAAGCCGGCCAGGAAGGTCCGATTGGCGCCGGAGCCGTAGTAAACGTCGAGGCCGGCGCTGCCGCTCCGGGGCATGTGGGACATGTCCCCGGCGTACCGCAGGGTCATCCGGACGGCAAAGCGCCCGCCGGGGACCCGGAACCGCACGGTGCCGCCGGCGGTGTGGGAGGCCAGCTCCCGGACGCCCTCGGAGGGAATTTTGGGGAGGTAGTCCGGGTCGATGCGGTAAAAGGTCCCGGGGAACAGGCCGCCGACCATGACGTTTTCACAGTCGTAGACATCCCGGTAAAGGAAGCCGCCCTCCAGGGCTTTTTCCTTGAAATTGGGGTCTAAATCTTCGATTTTCTTTGCCATGATGCTCATCCTTTCCGTCTCGTTTCGAGGATAGGTCTACAATAGCATGTTTTCGGCCCGTTGTAAAGAGGAAAAATTTGTGGAAATGGCTGAAAAGTTTGACTTTCTTACAGAATTGCGAAAAACGGCGGGCCCGGGAAATCGGGTCCGCCGGAAGGTGCTTATCTGAACTGCTTTTCCATCCACTCTGCGTCCAGGAGGAACTCTCCGGTCTTCGGGTCCCGGAAAAAGGCGGTCCCGGCGGGGCTGTCCAGAAGGGGCAGGATGTCCGGGTCGTAGTTGGCGATGGTGTTCAGGGCGAAGACGGCGCTGTTGTCCGGGTCGTCCAGATAGGCGTCGCTTTCATCCCCGGAAAAGAACCGCCAGCCGGAATCCGGGCGGGTCCCGTCGGTCTTTTCCCGGTAGCAGAAGCCGACCCGCAGGCCGTCCACGGTGATGCGGTCGGTGGCGATGCAGCCCATGCGGCTTTCCACCAGGGGGCGGATGTCCTGGGCTGTCAGCAGAAATTCCTTCTTTTTTCCGTGCTTTTGAAACATGGGTTCCTCCGGATTCAGATTTCGCCGTCAAAGGCGACGCGCTCGGACATGGAGCGGTGGACCAGGGCCTGGACCGCCTTGTGCAAGGGGTGCTCCCGGTAGAAGGCTAAGGCCTCCTTATCCCGGAGCTCGCTGTAAAGGCAGAGGTCGTAGCCGCCGGTCCCGGGGGCCACGCTGATCGTGACCTCGGCCTTCAGAAGGCCGTCGATCTTCCCCACCAGGGCTTCCAGGCCGACCTTGATGGCGGCGGAGTTCTCGGCCCGGGTGCCGTCCTCGGTTTGTTCTTTCAGTTTCCACAGTACGATGTGACGGATCATGTCAGTTCCTCCTTTGACCGGCTTACAGGCGGTCCACGATGGATTTCAGATAGCGGCGGAAGCCCTCGCTGGTCTCGGGATGGACCAGGCCCACGTCTACGATGGCCTCCAGGACGCCCAGCTTGTTGCCCATGTCGTAGCGGCGGCCGTCGAAGTCCACGCCGATGATGCCCTCCTCCTGGGCCAGGACCTTCATGGCGTCGGTGAGCTGGAGCTCCCCGCCGTAGCCGTAGGGGATGCTCTCCAGGATGGAGAAGATGCGGGGCGGCAGCACGCAGCGGCCCAGAATGGAAAAGAGGGAGAAAACCTGGTCGGGCTTGGGCTTTTCAATCATGTCGGTGATTTCGTAGCGGTTCTCGCCCAGGGGGGAGAGTTTCATGGAGGAGTACTTCTGAATCTGCTCCAGGGTGACTTCCTTGATGCCGACGACGCCTTTTCCGTACTGGTCGTAGGCGTCGCAGAGCTGCTTGCAGACGGGGTTTTCGCCCAGAATCACGTCATCGCCGTAGAGAACGGCAAAGGGCTCGTCCCCCACGAAGGTTTTGGCGCAGAGAATGGCGTGGCCCAGGCCCTTGGGCTCATGCTGCCGGGTGTAGGTGATGTTGGCAAGCTTGGTGATGTCCACAATCTGGTTGTAGACGTCGGTTTTGCCGGAATCCAGCAGGCGCTTTTCCAGCTCCGGGGAGCGGTCGAAGTGGTCCTCTACCGTGGTCTTGCCCCGGCTGGTGATGATGAGGATATCCTCGATGCCGCTTTTGGCGGCTTCCTCTACGATGTACTGGATGGCGGGCTTATCGACGATGGAGAGCATCTCCTTGGGCATGGCCTTGGACGCGGGCAGGACCCGGGTGCCCAGACCGGCGGCGGGAATGACTGCTTTTTTGATCTTCATGGACGTTCCTCCGTAGTTTTCAGTTTAGTAGAGCTTCATGACGGCGCTGACCATGGTGAAAGACATGAACATGGACACGATGAGGACCACGGCGATGCAGAGGATCACGGCCAGCCGGGAAACGCCGCCCTTGGCGGTGAGGATGGCGGAGTAATCCGGGGCGTCCTTCTTCTCGTCCCGGAGCTTCCGGACCCGGCGGAAAACGTGGTCCTTGTAAAGCCGGTTGCTGAACATGGCCACCCCCAGCTTCAGGGCCAGGGAGAGGATGTAGCAGATGTTGCTCATCCGGTCCAGGGCCACCAGGCCGCTTTCGCTGACCAGCATCTCCGCTCCGGCGTTATAGAGCATAGCGTTGAAAAAAATGACCAGACTGGGAAGGGAGAGGACGAAGCTGGCGGCCAGGACCGCCACGGCCCAGCCCCACATCTTCCGGTACATGAGGTAGAAGCCGTCCAGGAAAAAGGCGGCCCAGTTCCAGTTGGCGGATTTCTTCCGCGTAACCATGTCCTTGAACCGGGGGAGGAAATAGTGGGTGTTCTCCTTGACGTAAAGGGCCAGGTCCTTTACCGGGAGCTCCTCGATTTCCTCATCGGCCCCCAGTCCGCCGAAGGGGGTGGTGTACGGGTTGTAGGGCATCTGGTGGAACCCGGGGATGGGGCCCTGCTGCTGGGCGCCGCCGAACTGCTGGAAGTTCCCCGCGGGCTGGTCGGGATTTTCGGCGTCCTCCCGGTTCAGGGGGGTGCCGCAGACCTCGCAGAACAGCTTGTCCGGGCCGTTTAAGGTGCCGCAGCGGCTGCACCGCCGGGAGGCCATGCCGTCGCAGCGCTCCTCGGCCTCCTCCGCGGCGGTTTTGGGCGGCTGCCAGCTCTCGCCCCTGGCGTGGAGGTCCTGGAACATGCACTGGCCCAGCTCCTGGATGCACGCCTTGTGATACGGCGCGCCGCAGTCCGGGCAGATGAGAATCTGATCGGTTTCCTTGAATTCTTTTCCGCAATGGGGGCAGTGAACGCCCTGGTATTTAAACATAGATGACCTCCGTCCCAGGCGGCCGGGTCCGGTCCGCCTTCGATGCCGAAATGTACACTTTTATATTATAGCATAACTATCAATTTTTATCAAACAAATCTTTACAGATTTCTAAATCTACTCTATAATAGAAAGAGAATGTTTTGAAAAGCCAAAACGGAGGGAAACCAATGCTTCAAATCGAAGATCAAAAACAAACCCTGCGCGCCATCGAGCCGGACCTGAAGGACCTGGCCTCCGCCCTGGGCATCGACGGGATGCGCGAGGAAATCGCCCAGCTGGACCAGCAGGCCGCGCAGCCGGATTTCTGGAACGACATGGAAAACTCCCAGAAGGTCCTGAAGCGGGCCGGGTCCTTAAAAGCCCTGGTCCATTCCTACGAGCAGCTGGTGACGCTGTTTGAGGACGCCCAGACCATGATCGAAATGGCCGAGGAGGACGACGACCCCGAAATGCTGGAGGAGATCGACAAGACCCTGAAGGAGCTCCAGGCCAAAATCGACGAGCAGCGGCTTACCACCCTGCTGTCCGGGGAGTACGACTCCAAAAACGCCATCCTCACCTTCCACGCCGGCGCAGGCGGCACCGAGGCCCAGGACTGGGTGGAGATGCTCTACCGGATGTACTGCCGCTGGGGCGAGCGCCACGACTTCAAGGTGTCGGTCTTAGACTACCTGGAGGGCGAAGAAGCGGGCATCAAGAGCGCGTCCATCATGATCGAGGGCCTCAACGCCTACGGCTATCTGAAATCCGAGGCCGGAGTCCACCGGCTGGTCCGGGTGTCGCCCTTTGACGCCTCCGGACGGCGGCACACCTCCTTTGCGTCCCTGGAGGTCATGCCGGAAATCGACGACACCATCGAGGTGGACATCCGCCCGGAGGAGCTCCAGGTGGACGTGTACCGTTCCAGCGGCGCAGGCGGCCAGAAGGTCAACAAGACCGACTCCGCCGTCCGCATCACCCACCTTCCCACGGGCATCGTGGTGGCCTGCCAGGTGGAGCGCAGTCAGTACCAGAACAAGGACATGGCCATGCGGATGCTGAAATCCAAGCTCATTGAGATCAAGGAGCGGGAGCACCTGGAAAAGATCGAGGACATCCGGGGCGACCAGAAGGAGATCGCCTGGGGCGCTCAGATCCGGTCCTACGTCTTCATGCCCTACACCCTGGTCAAGGACCACCGCACCGGCTACGAGATGGGCAACGTCAACGCCGTCATGGACGGCGACCTGGACGGCTTCATCAACGCCTACCTGAAGGCTCTGGCCCACGGCGAGATCGCCAGGCAGTAACAGTTTTTCCCCGGAAAGCGGCCCTTTCCGGGGATTTGTGCAAAGGAGCGTTTTTATGCAGCGCCGCAGCGACGAAGAAATGATGTCCCTGATCCTCAACGCCGCCTGGGAGGACCCCCGGATCCGGGCGGTCTGGATGAACGGCTCCCGGGCCAACCCCAACGCTCCCCGGGACCGCTGGCAGGACTTCGACGTGGTTTACGCCGTCCGGGAGATGGAGTCCTTCCTGGCCGACAACGGCTGGGTGGACCGGTTCGGTCCCCGGGTCATCATGCAGACCCGCCGGGACCAGGCGGAGACCGATGAGGGGACGGACCTGACCGACTGGTTCATCTACCTGATGCAGTTCACCGACGGCAGCCGCATCGACCTGAGCCTGGTCCCCGTGGAGCGGGCGGAGGACGCCTTTCTGGAGGACCGGATGTGCGTCCTCCTCCTGGATAAGGACGGGGTCCTCCCGGCTATTCCCCCGGCCACCGACCGGGACTACTGGGTGAAGCGGCCCACGGCCCGGCAGTTTTTCTGCTGCTGCAACGAGTTCCGCTGGGTGTCCACCTATGTGGCCAAGGGCATCTGGCGGAAGGAACTGCCCTACGCCCACGAAATGCTGGACGGCCCTGTCCGGACGGAGCTTCTCCGGATGCTGGAATGGGAGGTGGGGGTCCGGACGGACTTCCAGGTCACGGTGGGGAAGTGCGGTAAGTATCTGGAGCGGTACCTTCCCGCCGACGACTGGCGGCTCTACTGTCAGACCTACTGCGGCAGCGGCTACGACGAAATCTGGAACGCCCTGTTCGCCATGCACCAGCTTTTCGCCCGGAGCTCCCGGGCCGTAGCCGGCGCTCTGGGCTTTTCCGTGGACGCCGACGAGGAGCGGCGGGTCCTGGCCTATCTCCGGGGAGAATAAAAGAAAATCGCCTCCGTATGAACCAGCATACGGAGGCGATTTTTGCCGCTTTTTAACCGATGACGTAGATTTCCATGGTCTTTGCACCGAAAAGGCAGCTTTCCAGATAGGTGTCAAAGAACAGGTCTACCGTGACCCGGCCGTCCATCAGGGCGATGCCGGTGTCCGCCGCGATGGCGTAGCCGTAAATGAAGGAGCCGTCGGCGGATTTGATATACAGCTTGGAACCGTAGGGGATGATGTTGGGGTTCACAGCCACGTGGCCGGGGATGGCGTAGCGGCCGCTGGCGGTTTTGGCTCCGCTGCGGGCGCTGTATGCGGTGGCTTTGCCCACGATCTTCCGGGTGTAGCTGACGGGGTTGCCGTTTGCATCCAGGACCAGGTTTTCAGGGACCTCCAGGGTGGTGATGGTGGCGGTGCTGTCGCCGACCATGACCTTGGCGGTGGTGGGTTCCTTGGTGACTTCGGTGGTGGTGGAGACGGTCTCCAGATACACGCCGTCAATATACTTGTTGACGTTGGTGGTGGTCAGGACGCCGTCCACGCCTTCCTGCAAAACCCGGGTCTTCCCGTTTTTCAGAAGGGGCGTGTGCTGCTCCTCGGTCTCGTAGGGGATGGCTTCGTCGGTGACGACGGTGCCGTAGGTGATCCGCTGGACCACGATCCTGGTCTTGGTCGTGACGGTTTCCGTCAGGGCGGGGGTGATCAGGTCTTCTTCGCCCAGGGTGACGCCGGCGGCTTTCAGGGTGTCGGCTACGGTACCTTCCAGCATGGGAATGTCCCGGGTAGCGCCGTCGCAGGTCAGGCTGACATTGAATGCCCGGCGGACCGTCAGGCGGTATGTGCCGTTCTTTTGCAGCTCCATGGTGTAGGCGTCGTGTTCGCCCACCTGGATTCCGGCTTCCTTGAGGATTTCAGCCGGGTCGTCCTTGTCGGTGAGGATGGAATAGAAAAAGGTCTTTCCCTCCCGGATGGTGACGAAGTTCTTGGCGGTGTAAACGCCGGTCATCATGGGGAGAGCCAGGAGAAGGACAAGGGCGGCAGCGGCAGAAGCGGCGATTCTTGCGATCGATTTCATAAACTGCTCCTTTGTGAAAAATATCCCGCGGGCAAGGCCGCTTGAGGGATACGGCAGCGGTGGATTTCTTCTTGTAATCCATTGTTACCGATTTGTATCTATTGTATGCAACAACATGGGGTTTGTCAAGAATCGAAAACGCTGCTTTTTTGTGCAATCTTCCGAAAGCTTCGACGTTTTTCCAAAAATTACCCGAAGAAACTTCTGCCTTTTTCTGGAATTTCCAGGAGTTTTTTTAAAAAGCCGAAAATGTTTCCGGCAAAATCGACAAAGATGGCTTTTTTAGTAAAATGAATGAATCAAATCAAATTTCTGCGAGTTTTCCTTCAATATTTCCGGAAAATCCAGAAATAACTGGGTAAAACGCCGGTTTCTGCGAATGAAACGTAGATGCCTCCTGCAAAATAAATTTCGCTCCCAAGGGGAAAACCGGGCGGATTTGTTCGGATTTTCCGCCCTTTGAAACGCAATGAACACTTGTGATCCGGCGGCTTCAGAGGGAATTTTTCGGGGGAAATCACGGGAGCAGTCTGTAAGAAAGATTACAATTTGTAACACTTTTCTGGATGGTTTCGCCGCTTTCTATTATAATAGAAAAGACCCGGAAAAACCGGGTCCGGAAACGGAAAAGGCCGCAGCGGAATCCGCTGCGGCCGGAGCCTTGGTCAGGCTTTGTTGACGGAGCCGAAGAGCTCCATTTTTTCCTTGACGGTAGCCTTGATGGCTTCCACGCCGGGAGCCAGGAGCTTCCGGGGGTCGAAGCCCTTGCCCTGGAGGTCCTTGCCCTCCTCAATGTATTTCCGGGTGGCTTCGGCGAAGGCCAGCTGGCACTCGGTGTTGACGTTGATCTTGGAAACGCCCAGGGAGATGGCTTTCTTGATCATGTCGGCGGGGATGCCGGTGCCGCCGTGGAGCACCAGGGGCATGGTGCCGGTGAGCTCCTGAATCTTGGCCAGAACGTCGAAGTTCAGGCCGGTCCAGTTGGCGGGGTATTTGCCGTGGATGTTGCCGATGCCGGCCGCCAGCATGGTGACGCCCAGGTCTGCGATCATCTTGCACTCAGCGGGATCGGCCACTTCGCCGCCGCCGATAACGCCGTCTTCCTCGCCGCCGATGGCGCCGACCTCAGCCTCCAGGGACAGGCCCTTCTCGTTGCAGATGCCGACCAGCTCTTTGGTCTTCTCAATGTTCTCGGCGATGGGGTAGTGGGAGCCGTCGAACATGATGGAGGAGAAGCCCGCCTCGATGCACTTCTTGGAGCCTTCGTAGGTGCCGTGATCCAGGTGGAGGGCCACGGGAACGGTGATCTTCAGCTCGTCGATCATGGCCTTGACCATGTCAGCGACGGTTTTGAAGCCGCACATGTACTTACCGGCGCCCTCGGAAACACCGAGAATCACAGGAGAGTTCAGCTCCTGAGCGGTAAGGAGAATGGCCTTGGTCCATTCCAGGTTGTTGATGTTGAACTGGCCGACGGCGTATTTCCCGGCCTTGGCCTTGGTGAGCATTTCTTTTGCAGAAACCAGCATGATAAAAACCTCCAGTTCATTTGCGGACGGCGCGGACGGAGCTTTCGTCTGCCGCCGCTTTTCCATTCGCTTTGTCATTCCTTATTATATCGGATTTGTGAAAAAAATGCAAGAAATATTTGTGAACATTCTAACGAAAATCCGTGGTACGGCCGCCGGAGGGGCGAAACGGAAAAATTTTCGGACTTCTGAAAAAAACAGTTGACAAACCCCAAAAGCTGTGCTATAATAATCTTCGTTGTCACGGAGAAGTCGCCTAGCTTGGTTTATGGCGCACGACTGGAACTCGTGTATGGGTTAATAGCTCATCGAGGGTTCGAATCCCTCCTTCTCCGCCATAAATGGGCTACAAAATAGATGTAGCCCGTGAAAACCCCGATTTTATCGGGGTTTTCACCGTTTATACGGCAAAATTTCAGC
>CAKTCT010000020.1 GCA_934539585.1 uncultured Oscillospiraceae bacterium
GCTGAGCTACATGGACATTTATCAAAATATTAAGTTTTATGCAAGATTTAGACTCGAACCATCTACCGCTTAGGAGGCGTGTGCTCTATCCAGCTGAGCTATATGGACGTGTCTGATATATGATTATAGCCCGATCAAAGTCGAACTGCAATCCCTTATTTAGTTTTTTTGAGGTGGCCGTTGTAACGCAACCTTAGGAGGCGACCGCTCTATCCAACTGAGCTACGGGGGCTTATACAGAAAATATTCAATTTTAC
Organism: uncultured Oscillospiraceae bacterium; assembly: GCA_934539585.1. Classification (GTDB taxonomy): domain Bacteria; phylum Bacillota; class Clostridia; order Oscillospirales; family Ruminococcaceae; genus Merdivicinus. The sequence goes on from CAKTCT010000020.1 coordinate 258, forward strand.
AGGGCTCCAGGATTCGAACGATTCGATTTTTAGGAGGCGTGTGCTCTATCCAACTGAGCTACTGAGACATGGCTGGTTTTATGACTAAGCCCGAAGAAACTCGAACTTGAATCCTGTATGAAGTTTTTCCAAGGCGGCCGTTGTAACGAATCCTTAGAAGGGATCCTCTATCCAACTGCGCTGCGGAAATATACACTGCAGCAACAAAAATGGACTTCCCCAAGCCCATCTCAAGGCTTATTTTTCATTATACCGAAAAGCACGCAAAAAATCAAGTGCCCGCCGCAATTTTCATCCCCACCGGATGATGTCTTTCGGACACCGCCTTCCTTCGTTCACAATTCTTTTACAATTTTTCTTGCATCAATTCACCGCTCGACAAACACTATTGGTGTAGCCGCGCCTCAATTGCGGCCGCGGTTCATCTCATTTTTGAAAAAGAAAGGAATTTTCTCATGAAAAAAATTCTCGCCATTCTTCTGGCTGCACTGATGGCTTCCGCCGCCCTGGTTTCCTGCGGAACCAAGGGAAACGACAATGGATCTGCACCCGGCGTATCCAGCGGAGCCAGCACTGAAAAAGAAAGCACCGCCACCGCCGAGGAGGTCTTTGACGCCATCAACAAGGCTTTCGATGAAAAGTATAACGAAGGCGGTGCCATCCTCAACTTCCCCGAATCCATTGACGCCGAGGTCCTGAAGGAAAAATTCGGCATCACCGCCGAAATGGCAGAAAGCTTTAAGGGCGAAATCGCCGGCGTGATGACCAACTGCGATATGCTCGTTGTGGTCAAGGCCAAGGACGGCAAGATTGAGGACGTGAAGGCGGCTTTGGAAGCTGCCAAGGCCGATCAGGCACAGCAGTTTGAATTCTACCCCGTCATGGGCAACGACGTCCGCATCGAGGCTTCCAAGGTCGTAACCAACGGCAACTACGCCGCTCTGCTCATGGTGGGCGTCCTTACGGACGACAACGAGGATGATCCCGACTTCACCGAGGACGTGCAGATGGCCGAGGATGCCTTCAACGCCGCCATTGAGGCCGGCAAAGGCAACTGACCCATCCTTCTTCGCCGCGACAGGACCAAACAGGCCGCGCGGCCCCGCAGCTATTTCCGGGCGTTTGCAAAAGGCGTAAGGCTCTCTTACGCCTTTTGTTTTTGACTGTCCCCGGAAAAAAATTCCAACTCAGATTTCCGAAAAAACGCATATCCTAATCCTATGCTTTTCAGAAGGAGGGTCTCCCTTGGTTTTCAGCAGTCTGCTGTTTCTGTTCCGCTTTCTCCCGGCGGCGCTGCTCCTTTACTATATCAGTCCCAAAAAGCTCAGGAACCTGACCCTACTGGTCCTCAGCCTGTTTTTCTACGCCTGGGGCGAGCCACGGTACATTTGGATCATGGTCGTTTCCATTCTGACGGACTACGGGTGCGGCCAGGGCATCAAGCGGTTAGGGGCAAAAAAGGGGTGGAAAAGGTTCTTCCTGGGTGTGTCTTTGGTCATCAACCTGGGGCTGCTTTTTTCCTTTAAATACGCCGGATTTTTCGCCCGGAACCTCAACGGGATTTTCGGGCTGTCGCTGCCGATCCCAGACTGGAGCCTCCCCTTGGGCATCAGTTTCTACACCTTCCAAACCATGAGCTACACCATCGACGTCTACCGGGGCAAGGTCGAGGCCGAGGACAATTTCATCACCTTCGGAGCCTTTGTGGTCCTTTTCCCCCAGCTCATTGCCGGGCCCATTGTCAAGTACGCCGACATCTCCCGGGAGCTGAAGGAACGCCGGGTCCGGCTGCCCCAGATCGAGGACGGCATCCGGCTGTTCATCATGGGGATGGGCAGCAAGGTCCTTCTGGCCAACAACATCGGCGCCCTTTGGAACGAGACCGAGGCCCTGGGCGCCGCCGGAATCTCCACCCCCATGGCCTGGCTGGGGGCGCTGGCCTACGCCTTCCAGATCTACTTCGACTTTTCCGGCTACTCCCTGATGGCCATTGGGCTGGGAAAGATGCTGGGGTTCGATTTTCCCCAGAACTTCAACTACCCCTACGTTTCCCGGAGCATTACCGAGTTCTGGCGGCGGTGGCATATGACCCTCAGTTCCTGGTTCCGGGAGTATGTCTACATTCCCCTGGGAGGTAACCGGGTGAAGCCCCTGCGGATGTACTTCAACCTTTTCGTCGTCTGGGCATGCACCGGATTTTGGCACGGAGCCAGCTGGAACTTCCTCCTGTGGGGCCTGTTCTTCTTCGTGGTGCTGGTTCTGGAAAAGCGATTTTTGCTGCCCCATCTGGAGCAGCATAAGGTCCTTTCCCGGGTGTATGTGGCGGTTCTGCTCCTGCTTAGCTGGATGCTCTTTGCCATTACGGACTTTTCCGCTCTGGGGGCCTATTTCCGGCGGATGTTCTCCCTGACCGGCGGCACCGACTGGATCTACTGCCTGCGGAACTACGGCGTGACCCTGCTTCTCTGCGGGTTCTTCTCCACGCCGGTGCTGAAAGGCTTCTACGAAAAGCGGCTGGCCGGGAAAAAGGTCCTTACCGCCGTTCTGCTGGGCGGGGTGCTGGTCATGTCCGTGGCCTATCTGGTGGACGCCAGCTACAATCCCTTCCTCTACTTCCGGTTCTGACCGGGGAAAGGAGCGACTTCCATGTCCAAGCTGAAAAATCTTCTGCGATATCCCCTGGTGTGGCTGTTCGGGGCGTTCCTTTTGGGGGCCACTCTGGCGGACCTGCTGACTCCGGCCAAGTCCTTTTCGGACTTTGAAAACCGGTATTTGAAGCAGCGGCCCTCCCCCACCCTGAAAACCATTTTCGACGGCAGCTTTTCCCAAAATTACGAAAGCTATCTAAACGACCAGTTCCTTTTCCGCAACGGGTGGATCACCCTGAAATCCTACGGGGAATCCGCGCTGCTGAAGGTGGAGAACAACGGCATCATCTACGGCAGGGACGGGCAGCTTTTTGAAAAGTATACGTCCTTCTCCCAGGCCCAGCTGGACAAGAATCTGGCCTATCTCCAGGCGTTTCTGGAAGGGCGGCAGGCCGTGGTGGCCGTGGTGCCCAGCGCTTACGAAATCTATCCGGAGAAGCTGCCCTTTGGCCTGAACCAGGTGGACCAGACTGCCCGGATCGCCGAAATCAACCAAAGTCTGGCCGACACGGCCCTGACCCTGGACCTGACCGCCGTTCTCACTGCCGCCAAGGACCAGGAGCTTTACTACCGCACCGACCACCACTGGACCACCGACGGGGCCTATCTGGCCTACGCGGCCTACTGCGCCGCCCGGGACCTGACCCCGGTGGACCGGGAGGACCTGGGGCTCCACCGGGTGCCGGATTTTTACGGCACCTACTTTAACAAGTGCAAAAACACCTCCATCCGGCCCGACACGCTGACCTGGTATGACGTTCCTCTGGCCTCTGTTACCGTAGACGGGCAGGAAAAGGACAAGTATCTGAACTGCGCCGCTTTGGAGACCCGGGACAAGTACAGCGCATTTCTCTGGGGGAACAACGGCGTCACCGTACTGAAAAGCCGGGAAACCGCTAACCCCTCCCGGCTGCTCGTCATCAAGGATTCCTTCGCCAACTGCCTGGCGCCCTTCCTCACCGCCAATTACGATGAGGTCTGGGTGGTAGATCTCCGCTCTCTCCCCACAGGAATGACGGCTCTGATGGAGGAAACCGCCTTTGACGATATCCTGATCCTCTACAACTTTGAAAATCTGACCGCAGATACGAATTTCTACCGCATCAATCGCTAATCGCAAAAAATCAAATATTTCACAAAACACGCAAGCGTTTCAACGTAAATGTTTGTGTGTTTTGTGTATTGACAGGAAGTTTTGGATGTTATAAAATAAAATTAGCACTCTGGAGCATAGAGTGCTAACACATGTAAAGCGCATCCACCCGAAACGGAGGGATTTTATCATGGATATGCAAAAATGCACGCAAAAATCCTTGGAGGCCATTAAGGCCGCCCAAAACCTGGCCATTGAATACAGCAACCTGCAGATCGAGACGCCTCATCTGGCCTGCGTCCTCATTGCCCAGCCCGACGGGCTGATCCCCCAGCTGCTGTCGAAGATGAACATCGACGCCGACGCCCTGCTCCAGTCTCTGAAGACGGTCGTTGAAAAACTCCCAAAAGTCACCGGCCCCGGCCGGGAACCGGATAAGGTCTACATCTCCCAGGAGGTGGACAAGATCCTCACCTCTGCCGAAAAGCTGGCGGAGCAGATGCAGGACGAGTACGTCTCGGTGGAGCACATCTTCCTCTCCATTCTGGATCACGCCTCCGGTGAGCTGAAAGCCACCTTGGACGCCTTCAATCTGAAAAAGGACGCCTTCCTGAAGGTTCTTCAAAGCGTCCGGGGCAACACCCGTGTCACCTCGGACAGCCCCGAATCCACCTACGACGTGCTGAAAAAGTACGGCCACGATCTGGTGGAGGAAGCCCGTCAGAACAAGCTGGATCCGGTCATCGGCCGTGACGCCGAGATCCGGAACGTCATCCGCATTCTGTCCCGGAAAACGAAGAACAACCCCTGCCTCATCGGTGAACCCGGCGTCGGTAAGACGGCTATCGCCGAGGGGCTGGCCCAGCGGATCGTCCGGGGCGACGTCCCGGATTCCTTAAAAGACCGCATCATCTTTTCTCTGGATATGGGTGCCCTGATCGCAGGCGCCAAGTTCCGGGGCGAGTTTGAGGAACGTCTGAAAGCCGTCTTAGGCGAAGTCAAGAAGAGCGAGGGCAAGATCATCCTCTTCATCGACGAGCTCCACACCATCGTGGGCGCCGGCAAGACCGAAGGCTCCATGGACGCCGGCAACCTCCTGAAGCCGCTGCTGGCCCGGGGCGAGCTTCACTGCATCGGCGCAACGACCTTAAACGAGTACCGCCAGTACATCGAAAAGGACGCTGCTCTGGAACGCCGGTTCCAGCCGGTGCTGGTTCCCGAACCCACCGTTGAGGACACCATCACCATCCTCCGTGGCTTAAAGGAACGCTACGAGGTCTTCCACGGCGTGAAGATCACCGACCAGGCTCTCATCGCCGCCGCCACCCTCTCCAACCGCTACATCACCGACCGGTTCCTTCCCGACAAGGCCATTGACCTGGTGGACGAAGCCTGCGCCATGATCCGCACCGAAATCGACTCCATGCCCAGCGAACTGGACGACATCTCCCGGAAGATTATCCAGCTGGAGATCGAGGAGGCCGCCCTGAAAAAGGAGACGGATCAGCTCTCCAAAGAGCATCTTTCGGACATCCAGAAGGAGCTTGCTGAGGAACGGGACAAATTCAAGGAAATGAAGTCCAAATGGGAGAACGAAAAGTCTGCCATTACCAAAGTCCAGAAACTCCGGGAGGAAATCGAACAGGTCAACGCCCAGATCGAAAAGGCTCAGCGGGAATACGACCTCAACAAGGCCGCCGAGCTGAAATACGGCCGTCTGCCTGCCCTGCAAAAGGAGCTGTCTGAGGAAGAAGCCCTTGCCGAGGAAAGCAAGAAGCACTCCTCCCTGCTCCGGGATAAGGTCACCGATGAGGAGATCGCCCGGATCATCGAACGCTGGACCGGCATCCCCGTTGCCCGCCTGATGGAGGGCGAGCGGGAGAAGCTGCTCCACCTGGACGACGTGCTGCATCAGCGGGTCATCGGTCAGGACGAGGCAGTGGAAAAGGTCACGGAAGCCATCATCCGCTCCCGTGCGGGTATTGCAAACCCCAACCGCCCCATCGGTTCCTTCCTGTTCTTAGGTCCCACCGGTGTGGGCAAGACCGAGCTGGCCAAGGCGCTGGCCGAGACTCTCTTTGACGATGAAAAGAACATGGTCCGCATCGATATGAGCGAATACATGGAGAAATTCTCCGTGTCCCGCCTGATCGGAGCGCCTCCCGGATACGTGGGCTACGAGGAAGGCGGCCAGCTGACCGAAGCCGTCCGCCGCAAACCCTACTCCGTCATCCTCTTTGACGAGGTGGAAAAGGCGCACCCCGATGTCTTCAACATCCTGCTCCAGGTGCTGGACGACGGCCGGATCACCGACTCTCAGGGCCGCACCGTGGACTTCAAGAACACCATCATCATCCTGACCAGCAACCTGGGTTCCCAGTACCTGCTGGACGGCATCGATGACCACGGCGACATCACCCCCGAAGCCCGCGGCAAGGTGGAGGCTCTGCTGAAGCAGTCCTTCCGTCCCGAGTTCCTGAACCGGCTGGACGAGATCGTCTTCTATAAGCCTCTGACCCGGGAGAACATCTTCTCCATCGTGGACCTGCTGATGAAGGACCTCCGGAAGCGTCTGGAGGAGCAGCAGCTGGACGTGACCCTCACCGATGCGGCGAAGAACTACATCGTGGATCAGGGCTACGACCCCATCTACGGCGCCCGTCCTCTGAAGCGCTTCCTCCAGAGGAAGGTGGAAACGCTCATCGGCCGGATGATCATCGCCGACCAGGTGAAACCCAACTCCACCCTGGTTGTGGACTACGATGGCGAGAAGCTCTTCGTCACGGATCAGGTCAGGGCGTAATCCGCCTTCCTGCGGCGGCCGCATAAACTGCGGTTCCCGCTTCATAATAAAAGCGAACCACAGAAAGGAGTCTTTTCAATGTTCGGAAAACCCCAGGAGACGCTGGTCATCCCGGTGGAAGGGATGCACTGCGCCCACTGCGCCGCCAGCGTGGAAAACGGCCTGAAAAAAGAGAAAGGCGTTTCCGACGCCAAGGTTTCTCTGGAAAACAAATCCGTCACCGTTACCGGCAAGGGGCTTGATGAGGCCCGGCTGAAAGCGGTAATCAACGGATTGGGCTTCCGGGCATGATTTTTCGCACACAGTTCCCCGTCAGGAGCATCTGCCTTCTGACGGGGAATTTTTTGCGCAATTTTCGCATACAAATCCGCAAGAATTGCAGACAATTTCCCTGGGTTTTCCTTTATGACAGAGGTATCTGCCTGCAACGCTCAATGATTATGTAAAGGAGAACGCACATGCTGCTTACATGGAAAAATCTGGACCAGGAGCTGGCCTTCGGCGTGGACAACCTGAAGGAGCTGCTGCAATTCGAAAACGGCCCCGACGGCATCGAAATGACCGTTTCCAAAGGAGACGGGATTCAGGTCTCCCTGAAAGACGGGAAGGGCTCCATCGTTTACAAGGAAAAGTGCCACTTCTTCCGGGGACTGGGGCTCTTTATCGAAGCCGCCCGGGAAAAGGATGAATTTTTCATCGAGGAAACCCCGCGCTTTGAAGAACTGGGCGTTATGCTGGACGAATCCCGGGGCGGCGTGGACACAGTGGATGCCATCAAGCGGTACATCAACTGCATGGCGGTCATGGGGCTCAATATGCTCATGCTTTACACCGAAGACACCTTCAAACTGGAAAACTACCCCATGTTCGGCTTCATGCGGGGGCCGGTACACCCAGGAGGAGCTGAAAGCCTGCGACGATTACGCCTATGCCATGGGCGTGGAGCTGGTGGCCTGCATCGAGACCTGCGGCCACATGGAGCAATATCTGCGCTGGGGCACGGACCCGGAGATTATGGACTCCTACTGGACCCTTCTGGCCGGCAGCGAAGCGACCTACAAGCTGCTGGACGAAATGATCCGCACCATTACCGCTCCCCTGCGGTCCAAGAAGATCAACATCGGTCTGGACGAGTGCTTCTATCTGGGACAGGGCGGCTACATGGGACGGCACGGCTATCGGGACGGCATCGACGTCTTTTCCGAGCATGTCCGCCGGGTTGTGGAGATCACCGACAAATACGGTCTGGAGCCCATGATGTGGACCGACACTCTGACCGCCCTGACCTGCAACGGCATCTGCATTGAGGGCGCTCCCTTTGACGAGGACGCGGAGATTTCGCCCCGGCTGCTGGAACAGATCCCTCAAAAGGTGAATTTTGTCGCCTGGAATTACGTCGGCGATAAGGTCAACGAAGAAAAAATCCTACGGCAGCAGATGGCTACCGGGCGGGATGTTTATCTTGCCGGCGGCACCTGGACTTGGGAAGGGCATACCTGCGAAAATTATTGGAGCCTGCGCAACTCCCGGTATTCTTTACAGGACTGCAAGCGCATCGGCCTGAAGAAGTATTTCACCACGGTCTGGAGCAGCAACGGCTGTGAGACGGATCACTTTGCCAGCCTTTTGTCTCTGCAGCAGACGGCAGAGGAAGGATATCGGGATACCGTGTCCGACGAGGAGCTGAAAAAGCGCTTTGAATTCTGCACCGGCGGGAACTTTGACATCCTCATGCGCGCCAGCGAATTCAACCACGCTGCCGACGCGGCCAAAGACTTTTTTATGGGCAAAAAGTTCCTGTGGCAGGATATTCTCCAGGGCAGCGCAGACAGCTATCTGCTGGAGCACCCCATGAGCGGACGTTATCGCGCTCTTTGCGACTATGTCCGGGAGAATTCCAGCGAGGCGGACCGCTGGAAAAACTACCACGAATTTCTCATTGCGCTCTTTGACGTCACGGCCAAGAAGTGCTACATTGCCGAAAACCTGAAGCCGGCCTATGACCGGGGGGACCGGGAATTCCTGCAGAAATGCGTGTCGGAATATCTTCCCGAGCTCTCCGAAGCGGTGGGAATCCTTTGGAATCTTCACAAACGCCAGTGGTTCTCGGACCGGAAGGCTTTCGGCTGGGAGATGCACGACGTCCGTTACAGCGGGATTCAGGCGCGGTGCAGAACTGCCATGGAACGGATCGGCCAGTATCTGAACGGGCAGCTCTCTGAATTGGAGGAATTAGCGGAGGACCGCACGGACTACATGAAGGGCAGTTGGTATGACCAGATCGCGTCCACCATGGGGCGGATGTAAGCCGACCACTATAAACGCACAAATCCCCGGCGGGAGCACGCAGCTCCCGCCGGGGATTCTGTTTATCCGGTGATGTTCGGATGGGGCTTTCAGCCCAGGTCGGCCAGGTAACGATCGTAGGCGTCCTGGTAGATGGCGACTGCGTCGCTGATGCCCATTTTCTCGATCTGGGAGACGTAGCTGCTCCAGGCGTCGTCGGTAATGCCGTTGAGGACGAAGCTGGCGTAGCTCTCGCTGACGTAAGTGGAAATGTCGGTGTACACCTCGGCGAACCGGCTGGAATCCTCGCTGGAAAGGGTGAAGTAGTTGGAGGGGAAGACGCTGACCGCGTAGGGCAGCAGCTTGTCCCGGGTGCCCTCACCCTTGCAGAGCAGGCCCAGAGAAGAACTGTTCAGACTGGTGAAGATGCAGTTGAAGGCGTTGCTCAGGCCGTACTGGGCCAGATAGTTGGTGGCCGCGCCGTCGTAGTCCGCGGGGACGTTGATGGTGTAGGTCTGGTGGGTATCATCGTCGTAGTCCCAGTCGGTGCCCTTGACGCCCAGCCACATGCTGATGGAGGAAACGCCGTCGGCAATGGGGTTATCTTCCGGAGCATAGAGGGCGTCCACCCATTTCAGGAGGGTCTCCACGTCCTTGCAGTCGGAGGAGATCATGGAAGGCGTCAGCCGGGAGTTGTAGGCCTTGCCGTACTTCTGGGTAGAGGAGTACTGGGAGGTCAGAGGGGCCAGCATATCCACGTCGTAGTTGCCGCTGGCGAAGTTATCGGCGGTGTACATGGTGCCGTAGGTGGTCATGGCGCAGTGGTTGCCCACGATCAGGGGCTTGGTGTTGGTGCCGTCCTCAGAGAAGACCTCCTGATAGAAGCCGCCGGAGGTGTACAGCTCGTGGAGGTACTCCAGGTAGTGACGGTACTGGTCGCTGATGCGGTTAAAGGTGACGGTCTTGCCGTCGGTGGTGCCGAAGTCCAGATCCACAGCATCGCCGAAGGCCGGGAACAGCAACGTATCCAGGTGGCCGCTCATTGCCCACGTGTTATAGGGCATCAGGGCAACGAAATCCGGGTCCTTGGCGCTGTAATAGGTCTGCAAGGTCTTGACGGCTTCCAGGAGCTCGTCGGTGGTTTTGGGCTCGCTGACGCCGGCTTCCTCAAACATATCGGTGCGGTAGAAGAGGGTGCCGTTGAAGGCGGTCAGGGTCTCCAGATAGCCGGGAAGGCCGTACATGCTGCCGTCCTCGTTGGAAACGGCCAGCCGGGACTCCGGATACTCCTCAAAGAGGGCGGAGAGATTGGGCATGATGTTCAGGTACTTGCTGTAATCCACCAGCTTTCCGGCGCCGCCGTACTGGGCCATGGTGGTCTTGTCCACGCCGGAGAGCCAGAGGTTGAAAGTCATATCCGGCAGGCTGTCGCCGGCCATGGCAACGCCGATCTGGGTGTCCCAGTCGGACCAGTACTGCCACTCGATGTTGACGTTGGTGGCTTCAGCGTAGGCTTTGTACCACAGGGTGTCCGCCATGTTTTCCGTGGTGGTGGCGGCGGTGAAGGTCACAGGCTCGCTGACGATGGGGAAGGTGGGGGTGTAGTCCTCCGCGGCCTGGGAAGCCGGGGTGGAGCTGGCTTCCTTGGAGGAATCGCCGGAGGAAGCGGGGGTGGAACTGCTGCCGCCGTTTCCGCATCCGCCCAGAACCGACAGGCTGAGGACCGCGGCAAAGACTGCCGCAAGGATTCTTTTGCTCATGTGAAACGCTCCTTTCAATTTGCCATAGGATGGATAAACGGGCCCGCGCCCGCAGGAAACCAATGAAATCAGCCCTTGACCGAGCCCAGCATGACGCCTTTGTCGAAATACTTCTGAAGGAAGGGGTAGACGATGAGCAGCGGCGCGGCGCTGACCACGATCAGGGCGTACTTCAGAAGGTTGGCAAGGTTGGCGTAGTAGAGGGCCAGCTCCTCGTCCACCGACGCGCCCGCAGCGGCTTTCATGGTGTTGAGGATGAGGATCTCCCGGAGGACCAGGCCCAGGGGAATCTTATCCCGGGCGTTGGTCAGGTAGAGCAGGGCGGTGAAGTAGGAGTTCCAGTGTGCCACGCCGTAGTACAGGGCCATAACGCCCACCAGGGCTTTGGACAGAGGCATCACGATCTGGAAAAACACCTGGAAGGTGGAGCAGCCGTCGATGATGGCCGCTTCCTCCACCTCGGCGGGGACGCCGTTGGCGAAGAAGGTCCGGCAGACGATGAGGTTATAGGTGGAGACGCCTGCGGGGATGATCAGGGCCCAGCGGGTGTTCAGGAGGCCCAGGTTTTTCACCGTCAGGTAGGTGGCGATCATGCCGCCGCTGAAATACATGGTGAAGGTGATGAGGAACATCATGACGTTCCGCCCTACGAAGTGGCGCTTGGACAGGGCGTAGGCCGCCGGAAGGGTCAGGGCCAGGTTGAACAGGGTGCCGAAGACGGTGTAGAAGATGGTGTTCAGGTAGCCGGTGACGATGCTGTTGTTCTGGAACACCGTTTTGTAGGCGTCCAGGGTGGGAGATTTGGGGTAGAACCAGACCTCTCCCGCCGCCACCAGGTTGGGGTTTGAAAAGGAAGCGATGACCACGAAATACAGGGGGTACAGCACCACCAGGACGAAAAGCGTGATCAGCACGCCGTTGACGATGTTGAAAATCTTGTCCCCCCGGGACTCTTTGATGACTGCCATGTTCATTCCCCCTTAAAACAGGCTGGTGTCGGACAGGGCCTTGGCGATCTTGTTCACCAGCAGGACCATGAAGAAGTTAATCAGGTTGTTCATCAGCCCCACCGCCGTGGAGAAGCTGTAATCCTGCTTCACCAGGCCGCGGTTGTAAATGTAGGTGGAGATGACGTTGGAGGTTTTCATGTTCAGGTCGTTCTGCATCAGGAAGGCTTTATCGAAGCCCACGCTGAGCACCGAGCCGGCGTTCATGATCAGCAGAATGGTGGCCGTGGGGAGGAGACAGGGCAGGTTGATGTGCCAGATTCGCTGGAACCGGGAAGCGCCGTCGATCATGGCCGCCTCATGGAGCCCCGGGTCCACGCCGGAAAGGGCCGCCAGGTAAATGACGCAGCCCCAGCCCGCTTCCTGCCAGACCCCGGACCAGACGTACAGGTGCCGGAAGGCTCCGGGGGAGGTCAGGTAGTTGACGGATTCAAGGCCCATGGCCATCCGCAGGGTGTCAATGGGGCCCTTGGCGGAGAAGAACAGGTTCAGCATGCCCACCAGCACCACCAGGGAGATGAAATGGGGCGCATACAGGACCGTTTGGGCGAACTTTTTGCGGCCGGGGCTTTTCACCTCGTTGAGCATCAGCGAGAGGATGATGGGGATGGGGAAGCCCGCCGCCATGGAGTACAGGGAGAGGACCACGGTGTTCTTGATCAGGGTCCAGGCGTAATAGGAGCGGAAAAAGCTCCTGAAATGCTTGATCCCTACCCAGGGGCTGCCCAGGATGCCCAATGCGCCGGAGTAATCCTTAAAGGCGATCTGGACGCCGTACATGGGTACATAGGCAAACAGCACGTACCAGATCAACGCAGGCAGGACCAGCAGATACAGCTGGTAATCCTTGGCCAGGCGGCTGAAAACGCTTTTCTTCCGGGGCCCCGCCGCTGGGGCGTTCCGCATTGCAAGGGAGTTTTTCAAAGTGCGCCCTCTTTTCCTGTGGATTTTGTGGAAACTGTGGTATCGTCTGGTCTTATCCTAGCATCTTTTGGGCAAAAAGGGTAGACCGTATTTTTTGCAGGACCATCGGCTTTTTGCGAAGGGCGGAAATCCCCGGAAAAACCGGGTTTTGCAAAATCCAGACAGCCCCGGTGCAAAAAAATGATAGCGCCCGCCTCCGCTCCAGGAAGGAGCAGAGACGGGCGCGTTTCAGAGAATGGAGTATTTCTTTTTTTGCTGTCAGGCTTTTTTGCAAAAGTCCGATAGGGTTCAGCCGACCCAGGCGCCGGAGGCGTCTACGCGATAGCCATCGGGGGTGGTCCCATCCGACAGCATGCCGCCCCAGGAGCGGAGGTAGTACCACTTGCCGGAAACCATCTTCCAGCCCGTGACCATTTTGCCGTTGGGGTTCAGGTAGTACCAGACGCCGTTGACAAACTGCCAGCCGGTGGTCATGACGCGGTCGGTGCCGAAGAAGTACCAGGCGTTGTCAATGCGCCGCCAGCCCACGGCGTAGGAGCCGTTTTCCGCAAAGGCCCACTGGCCGATGGCGTCCCGCTGCCAGATGCCGCTGCCGTCGGCGGCGGAGTACTGGTATCCCGCACCGCCAAAGGCGTTGGGCAGCTCCCGGACCACGCCGGAACCATCGGCGTAGTACCACTGGCCGTCTGCGCGGAACCAGCCGGTGATCATGCCGCCCCAGCTGCGAAGGTAGTAGGTATTGCCGCCCTCCTTCAGCCAGCCGGTGGCCATTTCGCCGGTGGTCTTATCCAGGTAGTACCAGCAGCCGTCGGCGTCGTGGTGCCAGCCCTTGACCATCCGGCCGTTCTGGCCGTAGAAGAACCACTTGCCGTCCTTATCCTTGACCCAGCCGCGATGGGAGGCGCCATGGCCGGAGCCGGAGCCGGAATCGGAGCCGCCGGCGGACACGGTCACAAGGAAGGTTCCCCGGACCGACGGGTCGTCCTTGGAAACGGCGATGACGGTGAGGGTGCCGGTCTCGTCTGCGCCTGCGGCGAGCAGGCCGCTTCCGGAGACGGCGGTGTCCTTGGAGGAAGCGCCCTTCACCTGCCAGGTGACGTCCTGGCTGACGTTTTCGCCGACGACTTCGGCGTTCAGCTGGAGGGTATCGCCGGGCTTCACGCTGGAGGCGGGAGCCGTCACCACGACTTTTTCCACAATGGGAGCCGTGGGGCCGCCGGTGAGGATGAACTGGGGCCAGCCCTTGGCGTTGGAGCCGTTGGAGGTATCCGAAAGGGTATAGGCCAGGGCGGATTCCTCGGGGGCCGCGGGATCGTTTACGTCCTTATCGTTGAGCTGGGCCGTAACGGCGATGAGCTTTCCGGCGGCGATGTCATCCCGGCCGAAGGCGGCCCAGGGGATGAAAATCTCCACGGTGTAGCCCTTTTCGCTCCTGGCGGACTTGTGCTGGATCAGGGTGCAGTCGATGGCGTTGACCGCCGGGTCGTAGGGGAAGCCGCAGATGTAGGTGGTCTCGTCGTCATAGCGGAAGGTGAACTGGGCCGTGGTCTCGCTGGCAGCGCCGTAGGCTCCGCCCTTGCAGTCCAGGTCCACGAACAGCTCCACGGAGTCGTCGTCCCAGCAGTATTCCGCGCCGGAATTGACCACCACGTCGTCCACGACGTCAAAGGCCGCATACAGGCCGGTTTCGTCCCAGAGAAGGCCAAAGGCCGCTTCGTTGTTGCAGTCGCCGTAGAAGTGCTCGGCCAGGACCTTGTCGATGTTCCAGGCGGCTTCGTCCGGCACGCCGTCCAGGACGATGCCGGAAGCCCGATCGACGGGTTTCGGCCGTTCCTTGGAGATGGGAGTGCCGTCCAGAGCGGCGGTGCCCCAGTTTGCAGAGGTTTCCTCGTCCTCGGTTTGGGCGGCGGTGATACCGATGGAGCCGTTGGCATCGGAAATCTGCACCGTCAGGCCAATCTTCTGGCCGTCCTTGGGGGCAAAGCGGTTGAGGGACGCCCAGGGCAGGGCCAGCTCCACCACGGTGGAGCCGCCGGACTTGCCGGTCCGGACCACGGCCCCGTCAACGACGGCGGCGGGGTTGCCGCTGACCGTCACGGCGTTGGAGGTCAGGTCGAAGGAGTAATGGGCGGTGTACTCGTCGTAGCTTCCGCGGCGGAGGTTTCCGTCCGCAAACAGGTCCAGACGGTCCCCCTCCCCTTCCAGCACGGCGGAGAGGTAAAGGTTTGCGTCGTCCCAGAGGAAGGCGGCGTCGCCGCTGACGGCGGGCTCGCCGGAGGTGCGGTTCAGGGGGTAGTGCTGCACGGCGGAATCGGACCATTCGTCCTCATTCAGCACGCCATCGATGGTCATGGCATTGCCGGTCTTGGCGATCCACAGGCCGGGAGCCAGCAGCCTGCCTTCCGCACCGTCCAGAAGGGCGCGGCGCTTGGCAGCCACTTCCGCTACACTGTCATCGTAATTTGTGGCGCTGCGAACAGTGCTGTTCACCAGATTTTCCGCTCCCGCCGCGTCTTTCTGCTGGTACAGGGCGAAGAGCTCGTAGTCCTCCGCCGCTTCCCGGATGGCTTCCAGACGAATGGAACTGGTGATGTCCATGTTCTCCTTATCGGGATAGATGCACCAGGAGTCGCCGGGACGCTTGACGTTCTGCCCGCCGACCGTGGCGTCGTTTACGTCAAAATCCTCCCAGACGTACCACTCCATGAGGCCCCAGTGAAGGTAGCCGGTGGCGCCGTACTTGTAGCAGAGCCAGCCCAACAGCTCCGATTTGTAGAGCTGGGTGTCAATAAAGCGGTTCATAAAGGTCTTGCTGGGGTCCTGGGCCGTATAGAGCCAGATTTTCTTACCGGCGGCAAGCTCGGCTTCATACTGGTCCTTGTAGTCCTCGAAGGTGCTGGTCATGGGAACCCAGACGTCCATGGCGTCCTCAAAATCGGGCATATTGTCGCCGTAGAGGGCGTCGCCGGTGGTCACGCCGGGGCAGAGCTCATGAACCAGCCGGGCCGCCTTCTTATAATGGGTGGGCATATTGCCGTAAGTAGGCTCGTCGCCGATGTGCTGGTGCCAGATATTGGACCAGCCCTTTTCGGTCAGGTGGCGGTTCAGCTCCGCCAGGTAAGTTTCCAGGTACTCTTCGCCGCCCTGGTCGAATTGCAGGTAAGCGTCATAGGTATTGCTGCCTTGGCCGGCAACGACCTCCACCTTATAGCCCAGGACGCCCTCGACGGCGCTTTGAGCGCAAAGATGTTCCGCACTGATTTGCTTGATACCGCCTTTTTCCAGGAACAGCTCCACAAAGCGGTCCAGCAGGGACCAATCATAGGTAATCGTTCCATCGGCAGCCACAGAGGTTCCGGGGGCATCCGCCAGAAGATCCGCTACGTTGACAAAAAGGGAGTTCAGCCGATTGACCCGCATGAATTCCGCATAGGTTTCCATGAGGCTCCACCATTCGTCGCTGTAGGCGGTGATGCCGTAAGCCTTGCCGATAACATCCAGGTCGTTTCCGGTATCCTCAAAGCATTTGACCAGCTGTCCCCAGAGCTCCAGGTTAAAGGTTCCGTCCTGAGGATCGGGGAGGGTCACATCCCGGACGGTGAGGCTCACGGGGACCTCAAAGTCGCCCATGGTGGTCTTTACCGTGACGGAACCGGTATAGGTCCCGGCGGCGGCGTCCTTGGGAACGGTGTAGCGGACCCAGATGGGCTGGGCGTTATCCGGCTCCACGTCGATGGAAGCGTCGTTTAAGAGCTTCTCCGGGAACCAGCCCGGGGCTCTCTGGATGGGATTCAGAAGGTTGGGGTTGTTGTTCAGCAGCTTGACGTAGCCCACGTAATGGGCCTCGGCCAGGCTGGACGGGAGCACTGCGTCGCCGTTTCTGAGGTCGGAGAGGACGACTTCCGTAATGGTGAAATCGCCGTCGGCCCGCAGGACGATCTGGGCGGGTTCCGATTCGTTCCGGGCGGCTTCCAGAACGATGGCCTGAGGCGCATCCTTGGGAGCGGTATCCGAACGGAGGATCTGCTGCCGCCAGTCGGCAGTCCAGAGGCTGTACTTCGTCACGGGAGTCTTGGGCTTATCCAGTTCAATATAGGCTTTCTGAGGTTTTCCGTAAAGTTTCTGCACCATTTCGTCTGTTACTTTCCGGGAGAAAACGTGGACATCGTCCACCGTTCCGCGGAAGTTCGCATGCTTGGGGTCCAGGGGGGCCGTCTTTACCGTGCCGCCTACCGAGAAGGAGGCCACATCGTCAAAAATACCTGCGCCGGTGGACATGGAGCCCTGGGCCTGGCCGTCGATATACAGCACTGCCTGGGCTTCGTCCATGGTCACCACCACATGGTACCACTGGCCAATCTCATAATTGCCGGAGGCCGGGTAAATGGTCTCGGAATAGACGCCGCCGGGGCGGACGGTCCGCAGGACCAGGTTGCCCCAGGAGCTGTCCAGGGTCAGAGCAAAGTCGCCGCTGCGGTTTTGCAGGCCCGCAATAAAGGCAAAATTGCCATTTCCTTCATCAGCTTGGACCCAAAGGCTGATGGTCGCCGCATCCGTTTTCTGGATTGCAGAGGCAAGCCCGGTCATGGAACTGCCGGTCAGGGCCAGCTTATTCGTTCCGTCAAAGGCAATGGCCTTCCCCTCTTCGCCGTCTTTATCAGGAGCCGCTGCAATGGAATTGTCTGCGGCGGCATGGTAGCCGTTGCCGCTCTGGTCCATGACGGCGGTGGTCTCCTTGGCAGGCTCCGAGCTGCCGCCGGAAAGGGTATCCAGAGGATCGGAGGAAGCGTCGCAGAAGATCAAAGGCGCTGCAGAAATGCTTTCTCCGGCAGCCAGAGCCGCTGCGTCCTCGGCGGAAAGGGCCTGGTTATAAAGCCGGAAGCTGCCCAGGCCGCCTGCATAGGGAGTATATCCTTCGGCAAAGCCGCCCAGCTGGATGCTGCCCAGCTGTTCCAGGGTCTCCGCCAGGGAAATGTCGTAGTTGCGCTGTTTCACGCCATCGATGTAGTAGACGATGCCTTCCCCGTTGTAGACCATGGTCAGCTGGTACTTGGTCCCGGGAACATAGTGGTCGTTGTCCGCATCGGCGGGGTAGACGTCAAAGTAGGTGGCCTGTCCAACGCCGATCAAATCGCTCCAGCCGGTGGCGTAGGTGAACAGGGCCTTGTTGTCCTCGGTGAGCAGGCCGCCGATGAAGCCCTGGTGGTTCTTGGTGGAGGCGGTGGGGGTCACGTCCAGGGTCATGGTCATGGCGTTGGATGCAGTCAAAGCGTCTCGGACCGCTTCCAGCCCCTGGCCAGT
Source organism: uncultured Oscillospiraceae bacterium (assembly GCA_934539585.1). Classification (GTDB taxonomy): domain Bacteria; phylum Bacillota; class Clostridia; order Oscillospirales; family Ruminococcaceae; genus Merdivicinus. The sequence goes on from CAKTCT010000020.1 coordinate 18,080, forward strand.
GAGGGAAGCGGCGCTGTCCGCTGCAAACTGCAAAGCGCCATCGGCATAGGAGAGGTTTTCCGCAGTCAAATGATACCCATTCCCGCTGGAATCCTTCAGAATGGCAATTTCTTCATCGCCGCCGTCGAAGCCCTGAAGGCTTTCCTCGTTCATGGGGTAGCAGACCACGGGTTTCGTTTCCAGTGCGTCCTCATCCCCGGCGTTCAGTGCCTTAACCTCCGCATCGGAAAGAGCCTTGGAGTAGACCCGAAGATCGCTGACCGAGCCGATAAAGTCCGTGACGGCATGGGGATAGCTGGTGCTGGACTCTGCCCCGGCCACCGGCTCCTTGCCGACGTTCAGGTGAGCAATATCCCGCACAGGAGCCGCTGCGCTTTGGTAATTCTTGGTGGGGACGGCGTTTACATAGAGGACCATCCGGCTGCTGTTTCCATCATAAATGCCCGTCAGATGATACCATTTGCCCGCTTCAACGGAAACGGATTCCGCCCAGGCCTCGTTGGTGTTGTCGGAACCAGCCACATGAAAGACAAAACAGCCCCAGCTGGCCTCAAGGGTTGCGATATACTGTCCGTTTTCATCGGTAAGGCCCGCAATAAAGACAAAGGGATCGCCCTGGAATTGGGCCTTTTCATCCAGCTTGACCCAGCAGCTGAGGGTCAGCTCATTGGTCACGGCGCTGCTGAGAACGTTGGCCTGCTCCACGGTAATGGCCGCACTGCTTTCCGCCGTAAAAGCCAAAGAGCCGCCGGCCGCCCCATCGGGGCCTTCGTCCAGTTCTACGCCGGAAACCGCCGCATCCAGGCCCAGCATTCCCACATCTTTTATGCATTTGCCCGTCACCGGGATTTTGTGGATCACGGTGTTTTTGTCCATGCTGTAATAGAGGTCGGCGTTGATGCGGCGTTCCTCGATCTGCCCGGTATAGGAGCTCATGCCGCTTTCCGCATTGTACTGGCAAAGGAAGGCAAAGCCGGTCTTGTTGCCGTTGGGGCCGCTGTCTCCGGAGGTCCAGAACAGGCCGCCGCCCATGGATTCTAGGCCGTAGGCGGTGCTGTAATTCCACCGGCCCAAAACCGTAGTCAGGTCCCTATCCACTTCAAAGAGGCATTCCTGGGCATGGTAGCTTTTTTCCGCGCCGTAGGTGCTCATCCAGTAGTGGCCGGTGTCCCAATCATAGGTCAGATTCTGGACGCCAAAGGGACTGCTTCCAATTTCCATGGCATAACAGGTCTCATAGGTGTAATTGCCGTCCAGCGAGTACTGAACGATGACCTGATGGGTATTTTTTTCATCGTCCTGAATCCCGGCGGCAATCATCAGCTTCGGCTCCCCGTTGGGGTCCAAGCCCACGGTAACGCCGTCCAGTCCATTGATGCCGTAGGGGTTGGCGGTGGAATCCCCGACGGAATCATACCAGCTCTGGAACTCGGGAAGCTCCACCTTTTCCAAAAGGTTCAAATCGGTGTCAAAAACCATCAGATAAAAGCCGGTCCAGTCGTTCCAGGCATGGCCGGGGAGAGGAGTCCCTAACATGGAGCCATAAATTTTTCCGTCGTAGCAGGCCACGTCTCCCAAATGGCCGTCGGAAAGCCCCACCTGACCAAGCTTGTTGCCCTCCAGGTCGGTTTTGACCAATGTCTCGGTAAAGGACCAGTACATCCTGCCGCTTTCCTTATCCGCGGCAAAACCCTGAAGATGCAAGGGCTGCCCGGTAACGGAAAGGGTGGTCTTGACCGGAACGAAGTCCGGTTCCTTGGCGGAAACGGTCATGGGAGTCCATGACGAAAGCGCCAAAACGCCGCTGAGCATGGCGGCCAACCACTTTCGCGCCCTGTGTTTTCTCATAGCTTTCTTCCTTTCGCTGCATTTTTTCGATGATTGGATGCGTTCTCCTCCCCGCCGGCCAGCGGCGAAAGATCCTGCATTTTCTGCCATTACCAGCATACCACAGCCGCCGCAAGCCCTCCATTGCTGAATTTTAGGTTTTGGTTGTCAGATTTTTATCTTTCTTTCACAAAAAGATTTTTGTTTCCTGCGGTTTTTGCGGCGGTTTGCCAGCCTCACACACAAAGAAAAACGCCGGAAAAGTCCCGGCGTTTCTTTGTTTTGTTTTAACTCTTGATCTCCCTGGAATACTGCAGCGGGGACTTCCCCATGATCCGGCGGAACACCTTGTTGAAGTGGCAGTAATCGCCGTACCCCACCTTCTCGCAGATTTCGCTGACGGAAAAGTCCGAGTTCCGGATCAGGGCGCAGGCCTGCTCGATGCGGAGGGTGCTGATATATTCCAGCATGGTGTGGCCGGTCTCCCGCTTGAACACCTGGCAGAGGTAGCTCATGTTGACGAAAAACTGGTCGGCGATGGACTGGATGTTCAGCTCCTTCCAGAAGTTTTCGTTGAGGTAGGCCACAATGGCCCGGATGGTCTCGTTTTTCACCGCCCGCTCCTCCACCCGGATGCTTTTCTGGACCCCGGCGATGAACCGCAGGCACTGGCGGCAGAGCTCCCGGCACATTTCCCCGGCGTCCCGGAACCGCCGGACCAGGCTTTCGCAGCCGGAGACGTACCCGCCCTCGGCGTCCCCCTCCCGGGAGAGGAAGTAGCTCACGGCGTTGCAGCAGAGCAGCGCCTCCTCGATGCCGGTCTCCCCGGAGACGAACAATTCCTCCAGCCGCCGGAACAGGGGCTCCACCGCGGCGGCGTCCCGGTGGGACAGGGCCTTTTCCAGCTCCCCCAGGACCTCCCGGCAGGAGTTCCCCACCGGGCTGGCCGGGAAGTATCCCTGCCGTCCCGTGGTGAAGAAGGAGTAAGCGGCGCTCCGGGCGGCCCGCATGGCCCGGTTCAGCTCCTCCACGGTCCCGGCCAGGGCACCGCCGCCGATGCTCAGCCGCTTTTCCCCGGGGGAGCGGTTCCAGGCCGTCAGGGCGCTTTCCCCGGCCCGGCGGGAGCCCTCGGGGATCAGGATCAGCTGCTCCCGGGTCCCCGTCCGGACCACGTGGGCGGGGATGTCCCCCAAGGGCGGCTCCCCTCCCACAGCGGCCAGGACCCAGTAGGCCCCGGGCTCCGGGAAATAGCCGTCCAGGCGGTTTTTGCGGCTTTCGGGGTCGGCCAGGGCCTCCAGAAGCTCCGCCCCCGGGTCCCGGCGGTCCCGGAGGGACTTGGCCGCCCGGGAGACCGCCCGCTGGAGCTCCTCGTCCTGCAGTGGCTTCAGGCAGTAGGCCACTGCGCCGCACTCCATGGCGGCCCGGGCGTACTCGAACTCCGCGTGGCCGCTGACGATGACGAACCGGGTTTCCGGGAACCGGCTCCCGCAGGCCCGGAGCAGGTCGATGCCGGTCATTCCCGGCATGAGGATGTCGGTGACGACGATGTCCGGCCGCCGCTCCTCGATGAGCCGGAGGGCCTCCCGGCCGTTGCCGGCCACGGCCTCCACCGGGAACTGGTCCCGGACCTCCTCCAGGGCCGCCCGGATATTGGCCGCCACCAGGGGTTCGTCGTCTACGATCAAAACACGGTACACAAAAACGTCCTCCTCAATTCATGTCAAAGGGCCCCTGGAAGGTCACGGTCTCCTTCCAGACGTTGCCGAATTCCTCCGCCCGCATCCGCAGCGTCACCACGGTGCCCTGGCCGGGGCTGCTGTCAATGGCGACGCCGTACTCCTCGCCGTAGGTCAGGCGGATGCGGTTGTTGACGTTGACCACGCCGATCCCCGCCCGATAGCCTACGATGTCTTTTTCCTTGCTCAATTGGGCCCCGGAGAGCTTCTGCCGCATCCGTTCCAGCTTTTCCGGGTCCATGCCGCCGCCGTTGTCCCGGACCCGCAGGAGCAGGTCGCCGCCGGAGAGCCCGCTTTCCACCACCAGCCTGCCGTCCCGGTCCAGGACCTCCACCCCGTGGATGATGGCGTTTTCCACCAGAGGCTGTAAAATCATCTTGGGGACGGAGATGTCCTTGGTCTCCTCGGGAATCTGATAGCACACGGAAAACCGCTGGCCGAAGCGGGTCTTCTGGATGCGGACGTACCGCTCCACCGCGTCCAGCTCGTCCCGGAGGGGCACCCGTTCCCCGGGCCGGATGCTGTAACGGAACAGAAGGGAAAGGTCGTTGGCCATGCTGCGGATCTCCGTTTCCCCGTGGAGGGCGGCCAGGCCCTTGATGGAGTCGAAGGTGTTGCAGAGGAAGTGGGGGTTGATCTGGCTCTGGAGGAAGCTCAGCTCCGCCTGCTTCCGCTCCAGCTCCGCCCCCAGGATGTCCTTGTCCTTGCGGATGACGGTCTGGGTCAGGTTCTGGATGGTGTCCAGCATCCGGTTGCACTCCCCGGCCATTTCCCGGGCCTCCCGGCAGCCGTCCAGCTGGATGCGGCGGTTCAGTCTGGAGAAATCCCGGGAGGCCGCCACCCGGCCCATAAAGGCGCTGAGGCTCCGGATGGGGTTGATGACTCCCCGGACGGTCCAGTACACCGGGAAGGACAGCAGCACCACCGATGCCGCCAGGAGCACCAGGGCCAGGTCCCGGGCGCTGCCTGCCTGGGCCAGGACCTCCTTTTCCGAGACCAGGGCCACCAGCTTTCCGGCGAAAACGTCCACGTCCCGGACGTAGGCCATGTACCACTGGCCGTCGATTCTGGTCCGGAAGGAGGTTTCCTCCCGCTGGGACAGGTCCCGGATGGCGTCCTCGTCGGTCTCCTGGCCGCTGCGGGAGAAGATGCGGCCGCTTTTGTCCAGGACGAAAAGCTGGGTGGGGGTGGACTGCCGGAGGGCGGTCTCCGAAAGGCCGATGCCGTCGGGCTGGATCACCAGGGCCACCGCGCCGATGTCGTAAAGGGACTGGTGGGGGTTGATGGAGTAGATGCGGGTGGCCACGATGACGCCCTCTTTGGGGTAGTTGCCGTTGCGGAAGTCGATGATCTCGGAGTAATGGTAGTTCTCCCGGAGCTCCAGGCTCTCCCGGATGCGGGGGTCGGTCTCCCGGAAGTTCCGGGTCAGGCCGTAGGTCTTGCCCTGGTGGTCCATGACGATGATGTCGATGATGTCGTCGTGGAAGATCCGGGTGTTATGGAAAAAGGTGTTGACCTGGTTGGTCTGCTCGATCCAGCGGCTGGTGTTGTCCGGGTCCGCCGTGACGAAGTCCTGGATGGTCTCGCTGAAGGCGATGAAGCCCAGGAAGCGGTTGTAGGTGTCGCACTTGACGGCGATGCTCCGGCCCACCTCGTCCACGTAGGCCGCCGCTTCTTTATAGCTGTTTTCCCGGAGAGAGCCGGCCATCCGCCCGTAAAAGATGAGGATCACCCCGCAGAGAAGGGCCGTCAGCATCCCGGCGATGGTGAGGAGCTGGGTCTTGATCCCCGCCCGCCGGTATCCGGCAAAGGGAATCCCGTCTGCTTTCCGTTTCATACGCGCCGCCTTTCAAACATCCGTGGCAGAAGGTGAACTTTTTGGTAAAAATGTCAGCGTGTCCATTATAACACAGCCTTCCCCGAATTTCCAGCCGAAAATTTCCCGGGAAGCGGAAAACTAAAAAAACGACAACCAAATGCTAAAGAATCAAAATGGCAAAAAACTTCCGGGGCTTTTATAATAATATTGTGCAAAAGAACAGCGCACATTGTTTCGCGGTTTTCCGGCCGCAGGAAAGGAAGGATCCCCACATGCAGAATGCGTTGACCGCATCCAGCGGAAAATCCGCCAAAACTCTGGGCTATCGGTTCCGGCAGGCCCTCTCCCGGTACAAATTTCTTTATCTGATGCTGCTGCCGGGGCTTGCTTTTTTCCTCGTTTTCAGTTATATTCCCATGTATGGCGTCACCATCGCCTTCCGGGAGTTCAGCTACCGCAATCCCTTCGGCGGGGACTGGGTGGGACTCAAGTACTTCAAGGAAATGATGCGGGACACCCAGTTCTGGGTCTCCTTCAAGAACACCCTGCAGATCAGCCTGGGGCGGCTCATCTTCGAGTTCCCGGCCCCCATCATCCTGGCCCTGCTCCTGAACGAAATGCGGGGAGCCCGGCTGAAACGGGTCTACCAGACGGTGTTCACCTTCCCCCACTTCCTGTCCTGGGTGGTGGGCGCGGGCATCGTGGTGAACCTCATCGCGGAGTCCGGGGCCATGAACCAGATTCTCGGCGCCGCGGGACTGCCCAAGCTGTCCATCCTCACCAACCCCTCGGCCTTCCGGCCCATGCTCTACATCAGCAACCTGTGGAAGGAAGCGGGGTGGAGCGCCATCATCTACCTGGCGGCCATCACCTCCATCAACCCGGAGCTTTACGAAGCGGCCTATGTGGACGGCGCGGGGCGGTTCCAGCGGATGTTCCACATCACCCTCCCCTCCATCCGGGGGACCATCGGCGTGCTGCTGATCCTGGCCATCGCCAACATCGCCAACGCCGGATTCGACCAGATCTTCAACCTCTATAATGCCCTGGTCTACGACGTGGCGGACATCCTGGACACCTACATCTACCGCCGGACCTTTGTTTCCGGCCTGAGCTTCAGCTCCTCGGCGGCCCAGGGCATTTTCAAATCCGTCATCAACCTGATCCTTCTGGTCACGGCCAACACCCTCACCAAGAAGATCAGCGGCCAGGGAATTTACTGAGAAAGGAGGCCCCCGCCATGCAGGAAAAAAAGCGTACCCCCTTCGATTACATCAACGGCGTCTTTCTGCTGCTCTTGGCCATTGTCACGGCGTTCCCGCTGTACTATGTGCTCATTGTCTCCGTGGGCTCCTATAAGGACATCGTCACCTCCAGCATGTACCTGTTCCCCACCTCCATCGACCTGACGGCCTACCAGTCCATCTTTGAGGCCCGGCGGATCGGCTCGTCCTTCCTCATTTCCCTGTTCGTCACCGTAGCGGGCACGGGGCTGGGGATGATCGTCTCCGTGGCCATGGCCTACTCCCTTTCCAAGAGCCATGTGCCGGGGATGAAGCTGGCCTTCGGCGTGGTGCTGCTGACCATGTTCTTCAGCGGCGGCATGATCCCCTACTACCTGACCATCAAGAGCCTGGGCCTCATCGACAAGGTGGCCGTGATGATCCTCCCCACCTGCGTCAGCGTCTTCAACGTCATCGTGCTGAAGAACAACTTCGCCCAGGTGCCCCCCTCCCTGGAGGAATCCGCCCGGATCGACGGCGCCAACGACATGACCATCCTGTTCCGCATCGTGCTGCCCACCTGCAAGCCCATTCTGGCCACCATCGTCCTGTTCTACGCCGTGGAGCGCTGGAACGAGTGGTGGCACGCCATGCTCTTCATCACCACCCCCACCAAGCAGCCCTTGCAGATCGTCCTGCGGGAGGTCCTTTTCAACTTCGACCAGATGCGCAGCACCATCGGCGCGTCCCTGGCCCAGAACACCAAGCCCGTCTACAACCGTTCCGTCCAGATGGCGACGGTGACGGTGGCCACTCTTCCCATTCTCTGTGTCTACCCCTTTTTGCAGAAGTACTTTACCAAGGGCCTTATGATCGGCGCGGTAAAGGAATGATTCGGAACTTACGGCCCGGCCGTTTGTATTAGGAAACTCGATTTCAAAAAACAATGAACAAGGAGGAATTTCCCGTGAAGAAACTCAGTAAATTGCTCTGTACCGCCCTGGCAGCCGCCATGCTGGCCACTGCCGTCACCGGCTGCGGCGACGGTTCCAATCCCTCGTCCGGCACGCCTGCGTCCACCGGCGGTTCTTCCGCCAGCACCGGCGGGGAGGAGAACCCCTACGCCGAGCATATGGAGATCACCATCGGCTCCTGGGACCTGGACTACGACGTGGACCCCAACGTGACCGATCCCCTGTACCAGAGCATCCTGGACAAGTTCAACATCTCCATCAAGACCATGAACACCACCTGGGACGACTACATCCAGAAGATCCAGACCTGGGCCGCCGGCGGTTCCACCCTCCCGGACCTGTTCTCCATCGACGCCGTGGGACAGCCCTTCTACACCACCTGGGTCAAGGAAGGCATCGTCAAGGAAATTCCCGACGACCTCTCCGCCTACCCCAACCTGAAAGCCATCATGGACCTGGCCGACACCACCGCCTACAAGGACCCCGACGGCCACTATTACTGCATCCCCAAGCCCAACTACGCCGACAACGTCCTCTGGGCCCTGGAAAAAGGCGTGTACGTCCGGAAGGACTGGCTGGAAGCCTGCGGCATCACCGCCGACCCCCAGAACATGGATGAACTTATCAAAAATATCCAGACCGTCATGGAGAAAAACCCCGAAGGCGCGGCCAACCTGGTGGGCATCACCGCCCAGAACAAGGCCCACTTCTTCAGCCTCATGCTCAACTACGCCCCCGAGGTGGCCAGCGGCATGAACTACTGGGTCAAGGACGCCGAAAACAAGTGGACCCCCGGCATCTTCACCGACCGCACCAAGACCGGTCTGCTGGAAATGAACAAGCTCTACACCTCCGGCGTCATGGATAAGGACATTCCCATCCTCAAGGACACCGAGGCCATGGATAAGTTCTGCGCCGGCAAGGCCGTGGCCCTCTGCGCCGCCCCCAACCTGACCACCGCCGTTATGGAGAACTTCGCCAAAATCTTCCCCGACAAGGATTTCACCCAGTGCGTGGCCTACCTGAAGCCCTGGAAGGCGGAAAACGGCAAGACCTACCGGTTCTCCACCCTGACCCACTGGGCCGAGACCTACATCAGCGGCAACTGCGACGACGCCAAGCGGGACCGCATCCTGGCCTTCTATGACTACATGCTGGGCGACGGCCTCACCGCCATGCGCTACGGCGAAGAAGGCGTGGACTACAAAATGGACGGCGACAACATCGTCATCACCCGGGAAAAGGACGCCGACGGCAACTTCGTCTCTGTTCACGAGCTCCATCCCCAGCTGACCAACCTGAAAACCGTCTTCACCTGGGACGGTGACTTCGCCCTGGTGGACCCCTCCGGCAACCAGACCGCCCTGGGCATGGAACGGGACTACGCCGACTGGCTCCGGGCCAACACCGACATCGTGGAGACCAACTTCCAGCTGACCTACATGACCTACGAGAACCAGGACAAGACCATCTCCGACCCCTCTGACGAGATGATCAAGGTGGTCATGAGCGACGACGCCGAGGGCGCCTACGAATCCATGATCGCCACCCTGAAGGCCAACGGCTACGACGACGCCATCCAGAGCTTCAACGACGCCGCCAAGGCTATGGGCATCGAATAAGCCTTCGTTTTCCGAAACAGGGAAGCCTTTTTCCGGGGCTTCCCTGTTTTCTGCAAAAAATTGCGGTTTTTCGGGACCCTTGCAGGATTTTACGGAAATTTCCGCCGATTTTTCCCAAAGAAACGCCTGCTGTTTTCTCCCCGGATCTGCCAGAATGAGGGGTTCCCATACCCCCGAAAGGAGACCTTGCCATGACCATGATGTCCTCCATGAACAATTTCAGCCGCCTGACCGAAGGCAAATTCCTCTCCCCGGACTGCGCCGTGGAAAACCCGGTCCTCCGGGAGGTGATCCGGAAAATCCCCACCAGTGAGGGCGGCTGGAAGCATCTGCGCTTCACCTCCGCCTGCTCCCCGGAGGAACGGGAGCGGTTATGCTCCCTGGGCGTGACCCCCTCCCAGCTGGAAACCGAGGATTCCTACGCCATTTTTGGGGAAGGGGACGTTCTCACCGTTTGCAGCGCCAATTTCCGGGGGCAGCTTTACGGCGCGTACACCCTTCTCCAGCTGTCCTATGACCACGACGGGAAAATCCCCGGCGGCGTGATCTTCAACCTTCCCCAGTGCTCCTTCCGGGGGCTCAAGGTGTACCTTCCCGCCCCGGGCGCCCTGGAGGAATTCTACCGCGTCGTGGATTTCCTCCTCTACTACCGCTGCAACACCATCATCATCGAGGTAGGCGGGGCCATGGAGTACCGCCGCCACCCGGAAATCAACGAAAGCTGGCTGGAATACTGCCAGGAAATGGGCCGCTACCCGGAACGGGCCCGGGAGGTCCAGGGATTGTTCGGCTGGGCCAAGAACTCCATCCACTTTGAAAACGGCGGCGGCCGCTTCCTTTCCCAGGACGCCGTCCGGGAGCTGGTCCGGTACTGCAGGGACCGGGGCATGGAGGTCATCCCCGAGGTCCCCAGCCTGAGCCACGCGGACTACCTATTAAATGCCCACCAGGAGCTGGCCGAGCGGCCCTACGACCCCTTCCCCGACGTCTACTGCCCCTCCAATCCGGAGAGCTACCGGCTGCTTTTCGACGTTCTGGACGAGGTCCTGGAGGTATTCCAGCCCGGGACCGTCCATATCGGCCACGATGAGTGCTACTCCCTGGGCCTCTGCGACCGGTGCAGGGACAAGGACCCGGCGGAGCTTTACGCCGGGGACATCACCAGAATCCACGACTACCTGGCGGCCCGGGGCGTCCGCACCATGTTCTGGTCGGAGAAGGTCCTGAACGCCGTGACCAGAAGCGGCCAGCCCTTCGGCGGCGCAGAACAGACCTGGAGCTGCTCCCGGAACACTACCTGTCATATTGCCGCCACCTACTCCGCCATTGACAAAATTCCCCGGGACTGCCGGGCCCACAACTGGTACTGGGGCGTGGTGGAGTGGGGCGACCGGGAGTTCCACCAGCGGGGCATCCCCATGACCTTCGGCAACTGGAGCCCCATGACCATCCACCACTGGCAGGACCGGGTGGACGCCGGGGCCCAGGGCGGCGCGCCCTCCCACTGGACCACCCTGTCCGAGGAGACCTTGCAGTACGACGGTGTTTTTGCGGAGATCGTTTTCGGGGCCCACCTCCAATGGATTCCCGGCTACACCCCGGACCAATATGCCGATTTGTTGGAGGAAACCGCCCGGGAGCTTTTCCTTTACAAGAACCGGGAAGTCCTCAAAAAGCCCCACTTCTCCATTACCCACCGGACCACCCTGGACCGACCCTGGAAGTACCTTACCAGCGCCCCCCTGCTCCGGGAGCAGAACACCATCGGGAAATATGTGGTGGAATATCAGAGCGGCCGCACCCTGGAGATTCCCCTGATTTACGGTCGGAACATCGGCAGCCCCTTCCGCAGCTGGCAGCTCCAGGAGGACCCGGACTGGGACTGCTACCGCTGTGACTGCGCCCTTTGCTCCCTGACCCTGACCACCCTTCCCATCCGGCAGGAGAACGGCGAGACCCACTACCGCATGGTGGTGGAGAACCCCTTCCCCGGGGACCCGGTGGCTGGCGTTCGTATCGTGAAGACCGCCGACGATCCCGGGGAGATCCTGCTTACGGCCTTTGAGGCGGTGGATCGGGGCCCGGAGTTTGACCAAGCCACGGTCTCCATGCCGCAGCACTATTAAACATCGCACTGTCCGTGAACAAAAGCCAAGTTTTCGGTCCAGCCTTTTTTCAAAAGGCTGGCAGGGTGGAGGGGCAGCGCCCCTCCTCGCCCTCCGCAGAGGGCGAAATTCCTGATGATACCCAAAAGATCAGGAAGGGCAGCCAAAACGTCCCGGTGGGACGTTTTGGCGAAGGGGAACCCTATCAAGGGGTTCCCCGCAGGACGCAGTCCTGCAAAAACGCACAAACAAAAACCGCACCAGCGAGAAGAAACGGTTAAACGCTTCGACTCGCTGGCGCGGTTTTTGGCTTTGGATAAATTAGGAGTGCGTCATGCCGCAATTTCTACGAAATTGCGACCGCGGGGACATCCGCGGGCGGCCTGCGGGCCGCCTTTTCCTATTTTGGGGTTGCGCCCGAGGCGCAACGAGTAGGATTTCGCCCTCTGCGGAGGGCGACCAAAGGCTCTGCCTTTGGAAACTGCCAGCCTTTTGAAAAAGGCTGGACCGAAAACTTATTTTTGTTTACACTGCAAGATATTCCTTACGCGCAGACTCACATCATATACTCCCGCATCCGGACAAAAAACAGGCCCAGATCCCAATACCGTTGCAAGGCGTCTTCATCCTTGGACATCTCCAGCCGCAAGGCGTCCATATACTTCCGGGCCAGTTCCTTATTGCCCTCACACCGCTCCGCGCAGCACCGGGCCAGAATCCGGCAATACTTGGCATGGTAGACGAGCATCTGCCAGGAGACCGAAACCGCCCGCTGCTCCGCTGCGACATTCTGCCGGGCCAGGACGTCCATGGCGGCGAAAACTGCGTCGGCGCCTTCGAAGTCCTTCCGGTGCTCCGGGCGGTAGTAGGCGTCGTGTTCCGCGCCCTTTTCCCCGAGGAAGTAGGCAAAATCGAAGATTTCCGAGACTTTTTCCAGGTACTCCGCCGCCTTCTCCCAGTCCTTCCCGTAGGCGTGGGTGAAGTAGTCCCGGCGCAGGTCCTCATAGTCCTGGCTTGGGTCAAAAAGCAGGCTGCCGTACAGGCAGACGGGGAACCCTGTGGGGAACCCGAACCGCTGGGTCTGGTCCTCCACAATGCCCTGGATGCCGTGGCGGCCCAGGCCCTTGATGTCCGCGGCTACGCCCCGGGCAAAGGCCATCTGTCCCGGGTCCCGGAACATCGTGGCGTAGAAATGGTACTCATAAGCAAAGCAGTCGCCGCTGAAGGTCTTTTTCCACTCCTCCAGGTAGGCCAGGGACTCGCCCATGCCCTTGGGGAGGGAAAGGTGGTTCCGGACATTGGGCTGCATGGCGGCGGGGTCGGCGTCCACATCATAGGACTGGATATAGGTCCGGGTGATGGGCGCGAACAGGAGGGTGAAGCGCTTGGGGTTCTGGAGCCGCTCGGTCTCCGGCGGCCAGGACAGGTCCAGGTAGGCCAGGAACACCAGGTGGGTATCCAGCCCCCGGCGGGTCAGTTCCCGGTCGATCTCGTTGAGGAGGATCACGTACCAGTCGCTGGTGATTTTCCTGACGCACTCCTCGCACTCGCAGTGGTTGTTGGCGGCGTCGGCCAGCCAGATGTGGAGGAAGTCCACGTTCCGGTGGTTCTGGGCGTAGTTGGCGACGTAATCCACCACCTTGGCCCGGGCCGCGGGATTGGACATGCAGAAGTTGGTGTTCAGGGGGACGCCCTCGAAAAGGCCCCGCTTGCCGTTGATCATGGCCAGATACTGGCGCTGCTCCTCGGTGCAGTCGGTTTTTTCCGGAGCCCAGCCGCCCTTGGTGCTGATGCCGAAGGACTCCCCGGTCCAGCCGTGGCCCATGTCGTGGAACAGCAGGCCCCGCTTGGCGATCTCCGTCTCGCAGACCCGCTTCCATTGGAGGACGGTATCCGGGCTCACCGGCTCCGGGTCCTTCAGGAGGTTATATTTGTGGGAGTACCAGAGGTCGTAGTAGTACATGGGCACGTCGAACTCGATCATGTAGGTGTTCAGCCCGATCTTCGGCGCGAAATCGATGGTCTCCATCATGTTGATCTGGGCCTCGGCGCCTTCGTTGCACTGGCCCCGGTACCGCATGGCGGCCATCTGATGGTAGGACACCGGCTCGATGGATTTGATGGGGATGACCTCCCCGTCGATGCCCGGGAAAAGCCAGCGGCAGCCGTTTTTCTCCAGGAATTTGTAGACGGCCAGGAGGACGCTCCGGGGGTTGCTCCCGGCGATGATGCCGCCCTGGGGACCGGCCTCGATGTGGAGCACGTCGTCCAAGCGGAGGTCCTCCGCCTCCGGCGTGTCCATGCCGAAGTCGCTGAGGATTCCCAGCCGGAAGCCGTCGGTGGCCTGAGCGTCCCGGGAGATCCGGATGTCGCCGCCCTCCGGCATCATCATCCGCAGGTACTTTTTCAGCTCGCCGGCGGCGAAGTCCACAGGCTCGGCATCGGTGATCTTGTAAATGTTCATAGTTCCTCCTTACTTTTGGGCAAAGAGCCCCTCTGCCAGTTCCAATAGCTTGTCGGTGATCTGATACCCCGTCTCCGGGTCCAGGCAGGCGTCATAACACAGGGCTTTCTCATAAAGGCGGCTGTTTTCCCCAAAGGCCGCCCGGGTGGCGATGTAGCCGCAGCCGCTGTTGCACAGGGTGCCGATGATGTTTTTGTCCGTAGGAGAGCGCTTCATCAGGTCGATGCCGAAGTCGGCGAAAACCTCTCCGGGGAAGGCGTAAACGACAACCTCCCCCAAGCGAATGCACTGGACCCAGACCTTTTTCACGTCCTCCTTCTGACAGGTGACATAAAAAATCAGATTTCGGAGGGATATCAGATTCCGCTCATCGGCCAGGCGCTTGATCTCCGCAAAGGTCTCATCATCGGTGTACTTCCGGAGCCGGACCTCCAGCAGCTCCTTCCGGACCCACAGGCCGTCGGAGACCGGCACGGCCCTGGCCTCCGCCTCCACGACGGCGTCCCGGAGAACCCTGCCCATATGGATGTAGGTGTCGGCGGGCATGGCGCCGCCGCTTTTGGGGTCGATGTGGTTGATGTCGCCGCTGGGCCCCGGCAGGAACACGGTGACAAAGTCCTCGCCGTACCGCTTTTTCAGCTCTTTGGCCAGGACATAGCCGAACTCGCCGCTGTAAACGGCTCCCGGCAGGCAGTCCTGGTGGCAGGCGAAGCTGAGCACCGCGCCCCGGGGGTTCCCCGCCTTGTCCCGGACAAAGAGGACGGGGACGTTTTCGATGATCCCGCCCAGGCTCCGGACAGCGGAGCCGTCAAAGACGTTGGTCCGAAGGGTTCCGTCGGCCATGACGAAGGTCCGGTTAAAGGAAATGCCCCTGGCGAAGCCCTCCCCGAAGGAAAGGTTCGCTTCATAGAGCCGCTTCCAGGCCAGGATGACGCAGTCGGCGATGAGCCGGTAGACCACGTCCCGGAAGGCCCGGTCCCCGAAGGCGTTGAGCTCCGGGCTGTCCATGACCGGGATGCCTTTATGGGTGTGGTTGACGCTGAGGAGGACGTTTTCCGCCGGGATGCCGGTGTACTCCCGGATCCGGGACGTCACCGCGTCGTGCATGTCGTCTGGGAGCTCGCAGGAGTCCACGTCGATAACGGCCGCCGCTGTGCCGTCCTTTTCAAAGACCGCGCTCCGGACGTACAGGGGGTCCAGAACGTCCTGGGCCGTGTAATTGACGTAATAGCCCGCCAGGTATCCGCCCAGCGGCGGGGTGATGTCTTTTTCGTAAAATGCCGCGCGCATTCTGCACTTCCTTTCCTGCTGTACTGGCTCCATTGTAGCATGGAAAAGCCTGGGCCGTACATGGCGTTTCTTGCCCGGAATATGGTGTTTCTTGCCTTGGGACGGAGGCTTTTTCAGCCGCTCAGCCCTTGACTGCGCCGATCATCACGCCTTTGGTGAAGAACTTCTGCACAAAGGGATAGATCACCAGGATCGGCACCGTGGCCACCACAATTACGGCGTACTGAACGGTCACGCTGACCGAGGCGTTGTCCTCCATCCCGACATTCCGGGTCATGGAGGAGGTGTCGTTCTGGATCAGGATTTCCCGCAGGATCAGCTGCAGGGGGTACTTCGCCCGGTCCCGGAGGTAAATCATCGCCCCGAACCAGGAGTTCCACAGCCCCACGGCGTAATAGAGCATAATGACCATGAGCACCGGCAGCGACAGGGGCAGGATGATCCTGGTCAGAATCTGCAAATGGCTGGCCCCGTCCAGCATGGTGGATTCCACCAGGGACTCCGGGATGCTCTCAAAGGAGGTCCGCAGGATGATCATGTTGTACACGCTCAGGGACCCCGGAATGATAATGGCCCACAGGGTGCCGTTGAGCCCCAGCTCCTTCACCGTCAGGTAGGTGGGGATGAGCCCGCCGCCGAAGAACATGGTAAAGGTCACATAAAAGATGAACGCCCGCCGCAGGGCCAGTTCCTTCCGGGAAAGGACGTAGGCGCAGAGCACCGTCAGCACCATGCTCAGGGCCAGGCCCATGACCACGACGAACAGGGTGTTGCCGTAGCCGTGAAGGATCATGGGGTTCTTGAACACCGCCCGGTAGGAGTTCAAATTGGCGTCCAGGGGCTTCAGGAGCAGCCCCATGTGGCCCATGAGCTTATTGGAGTCCGACAGCGAGGCGAACAACACGTACAGCACCGGATAGGCAAACAGCAAGCTCAGCAGAATGAGCAGGATGGTATTGCACACGGTGAAAATTCTGTAACTGATTCCGTCGTTATGCATGTTCATTCCTCCTTACCACAGGGCCGTGTCGCTGACCTTTTTGGAAATGGCGTTGGTGATCAGCAGAAAGGCCAGATTGATGACGGAATTGAAAAGTCCCACCGCCGTGGAGTAGCTCCAGTTCTGATTCTGGAGGCCCTCCCGGTAGACGTAGGAGGAGATCACGTCGGCCCGCTTCATCGTCAGGGGGTTGTAGAGCAGGATGATCTTTTCATAGCCCACGCCCAGGATGCCGCCCATCCGCAGGATCAGCATGATGATGATGGTGGGGGCGATGCCGGGCAGCGTGACGTGAAGGGTCTGCTTCCAGCGGCTTGCGCCGTCGATGCGGGCGGCGTCGTAAAGCTCCGTATCCACGCCGGACAGGGCCGCCAGGTAGATGATGGACCCCCAGCCCACCTCCTGCCAGATGTCGGAGATGATGTACACCGGGACGAAGCAATTGGGGTCGTTGAGCAGCGTCTTCCGGGCCCCGCCCAGCAGAGCGATCAGGTCGTTGATGACGCCGGTGTCCAGGGTGAACCGTTTGATCATGCCGCACACCACCACCAGGGAGATGAAGTGGGGCAGATAGGAAATGGTCTGGACCGCCTTCTTGAACCACTTCCGCTGGACCTCGTTGATCAGCAGCGCCAGGATAATGGGCGCCGGGAACTCAAAGACCATGGAGCAAAGGCTGATGTACACGGTGTTCCACATGAGCCGATCGAAGTAATACCCGCCGAAAAACGCCTTGAAGTGCTTGAATCCCACCCATTTGCTGTGGAGGAACCCCAGGGACGGCTTGTAATCCTGGAAGGACATGAGCACGCCGTACATGGGCTTATAGGCAAACAGCAGGAAGTAGATGAAAATGGGGAGAAACATCAGATACAGCATATAGTTTTTCTGCCACTCCCGGGCGATCCGCTGGGAAAGGGTTCCGCGCTTTTCCGCTTTCATCGGGTTCCCTCCTCTGCCCGCAGGGGCGTTTTGCTTGGTCGTCTTGCCAGATTCATACCGCTCATCCTTCCGTAAAAATCGTTCAACCTCATTGTATCCGCCCCATCCCCCAAAAGCAACGGACAATCTCCCAACTCCCGCGGGGAATATCCAAAAAAGGCGGATTTCCGGCGAAATCCGGACAAAAAAGGGCTGCGGCCGGAAACAGCTCCTCCGCAGCCCGTTGTTTCTGGGATTTACCGGTTGTTGTAGCGCTCCAGGGCCACGCCGTAGGTGGCGATGACCTCGTCCACGCCCATGGCCTTCAGCTGCTCGACGTACTCGTCGAATTCAGAGATCGGCTTGTTGCCGGTGATGAAGGCAAACTTCATTTCGTCCGCAAAGGTCCGGATTTCGGTGATGCGGGAAGAAATAGCGTCGGTCTCGTCTGCGCTGAGGGAGATCAGGGGGAGCTTATGTTTGTCCATGTCGGTGTCGCTCCAGAGAGCCACGGCCTCGTTCTGCTCGGGGTAGACCCGCTCGGCTTCCTGGACCGCCCGGAACTGGATGGTGGGGGCGTTGCTGGAAGCTTTGGCGTACTCACTGTACAGGGTGGAGAAGTCGATGCCGTCGGGGTTGTTGGTGACAAACTCGGTGAAAACGGGCTTGCCGTCCTTGATCTCGTAGCTCTTGCCCTCGATGCCGTAGTTATAGAGCATCTGGCCCTCCTCGCCGTAGCCGTAGTCCAGGAAGCGGACGGCCAGCTCGGCGTTCTTGCTCTTTGCGCTGACGGCGTAGGCGGCGCCGTTGACGTATTCCCAGTCTCTCTGGCCGAACTGGGGCTTGTCGCCCTTGTTGAGCACCGGGTATTTCGCGCCGACCAGGGCGAAGCTGGGGTCGCCGGACTTGGCTTCCAGCCAGCCGCCGATGTAGCCGCCTGCATAGCCGTAGGACGCGCCGGTCTTATCGTTCAGCACATAGCCGGCAAGGATGCTGCTGTCGGTGGTGGCGAAGTTCTGGTCCAGGAGGCCCTTTTCGTACCACTCGTTCATCTCGATCAGCCAGTCCTTATAGCCGGCTTCCTGGGGGCCGTACTTGATCTGGCCGTCGTCGCCCACGTAATAGTCGTCGATGACGCCGTAAGCGCCGGTGAGGAACCCGTAGACGGTGAAGACGAACTCAAAGGACAGGGGCGCTTCGCAGCCCTTCTGGTCCTTGAAGGCCTGGAGCATGGTCTGCCACTCGTCGATGGTCTCCGGAACGTCCAGGTTCAGCTCATCCAGCCAGTCCTTCCGGATGATGGGGCCGCAGTAGACGCACTGGGCCGCCTCGTCCCGCATGAAGCCCATGGCGTAGTAGTTGCCTTCGTCGGTTTTCAGCATCTTGGCGATTTCCGGATCGCTGCAAACGTTGTTTTTGAAGTTGGGGGCCCAATCGTCCATGACGTCGCTGAGGTTCAGGATCAGTCCCTCGTCAATGGCTTTCTGGCCGCCGTAGCTGTACCAGTCGGCCTTGACGATGTCCGGCAGCTCGTTGGAGGCGATGAGCATATTGAACTGCTCCTGGGCCATACCGGTGGCGGGGTGCTCGTATTTCACCTTGATGCCGGTGCGTTTTTCCAGCTCCTGGGCCACTTCGGTCTCGCCGTAGTTGGTGTACCGGGCGTTATAGAGGGTGAGGGGCTCCCAGAACACAATGCTCTCATCGGTGTCGATGGGGTATACCGAGTCTGTGGCCGCCACATTGGAAGACGCGGGAGTATCTGCCTGGCTGTTGTCCTTGCTGGAGGAGGGGGTGCTGCTCTGGCCGCCGTTTCCGCAGCCGGAAAGCGCGAAGATGCTCATGAGCACGGCTGCGCCGAGGCACATGGCTCGCAGGGTCTTGCTGTTTTTCATACCGTCCATCCTTTCAATTTTGGAAAGTGGTTCAAGGCGTCTGCCTTACACCGTCCATTCTACCCGTCCGGGCCCAGCGGCGCAACGGACAGGATGCAAACTCCGGCGGGACGATTTGAAAACGCAAAAAATGTCCCTTACGGTTTGTAAATTTCCTTATACTTCCCGGGGGTCACTCCGTAAATCTGCTTGAAGGCCCGGTTTAAGGATTTGGCGTCTACGTATCCCACGGCCCGGGTGATGTCGTCCAGCTTCCAGTCCGTGGTGAGAAGGAGCTCCTTGGCCTTTTCGATGCGGCAGAAGCGGATGTAGTCCACGATGCTCTGGCCGGTCTTGTTCTTGAACAGCCGGGAGAGGTAGTAGGGCGTCACGCCGAACTGGTCCCCGATGCTTTTCATGTTGATCTCCATGCTGCTGTAATTTTCCTGGACGTAGCGGATGACCTGGTCCTCCACGTCGCTGAACCTGCCGCCGGGGGTCTTTTTCTGCTCGTTGACGCTGCTGGCCAGGCCGCAGAGCTCCCCGGCGGCCTGGCGGATGCACTCCCGCAGGCCGGGAACGTCCATCCGGGAGACCAGCGCGCCTACCTTTCCCAGGTCGATGGGCGGCTCCTGGGCGGCGTCCAGCTCCCCGGCAACCTTGAGGATGGTGCTGACCAGGTCGAAGGCCAGGCACTGGGTCAGCTTGGGCGTCAGGAACCCGCCGGAGAAGTTGGCGTCGAAGATTTCGCTTAAAAGCCGCTCCGTTTCCTGCCGGTCGCCGCTGCGCATGGTATGGATCAGGTGAATTTCGCTTTCGATGGGGTAGTAGTACTCGGCTCCCAGGTCGGTGCGGAGGCCGGAGAAGGTCCCGACGCCCCCTGTCCCGGTGAGCTGGAGGTATTCCATGGCCTCGTAGGCTTCCCGGTAGCACTCGGGGATGCTGGCCGTACCGGAGTGGACCCGGCTCAGGGCGGCCCGGACGTCCAGGTCGAAGTTCTGCTTGATGATTTCTGCGCCGCATTCAAAGGCTTTGGCCAGTTCCCCGGCGATGTCTGCATCGGCTTCCGGGGAAAGGGAGATCAGGACGGCCTGCTGATTTTCCCGCTCAAAGAAATAGGCGCTGTGCCGACGGCCGATGAGCTCACCCATGATGTTCTCCAGGATCAGCTCCGCCATGGCGCTGCGTTCCTCGGCGTCCATGTCCGGCTCCTCGGGGAAGAGGGCTGCCGGGTCGTCCACGTCGAAAATCGCCAGAAGGAATTTGTCCGAGGGAAAGGAGAAGCCCAGCTGGTCCTGGTCATTGGGAGAAAAGGCGCGGAGCTCTCCCCCGGCGAACCGGGAAAGGAAGTGCTTCCGCAGCCGGGCCGTCTGCTGCTCCGCCCGGTCCAGGCTGGTGTTCTTTTCCCGGAGGGCGCTGGTCAGGGTGTTCAGGAGGTAGGCGTATTCGGTTTCGCCGTCCTGGATTTTCTGGTGGCTCTGGGCGCCGATCTGCTTGATCAGCTTGTCCATGGGGGAGTAATTTTTCCGGGCCATCCAGACGCTGATGGCGATCCCCCCGGCCAGCATCCCCGCCAGAGCCAGAAAGCACACCGTCCGGACCCGGTAGGCGCTTTTCCAGTAGGCTTTTTTCGGGGTGCGGATGACGTACCGCCAGCCGGTCTCCTCGGAGGCGATGCCGGAGACCACCAGGTCCCCGGCGCTGGCGGTTTCGCCTACGGAGAAAAGGGTCTCCCCTTCCCCGGTCTCCACGGAGATGCTGCTGCCGTCGGCGCAGAGGGCTTCCAGCTTTTCCCCCAGCAGCCCGTCGGACATCACCACCAGCACCGTGGCCCGGGGCCTGGCCGCCGGGCTCATGGGATAGGAGCAGGCGTAGGCCACGTCGGGGACCCGGGGGCTGTCGGAGCCCTTTTCCACCATTTCCATGAGGACGAACTCGCCCCGGTGCTTTTCTTCCATAAACGCCGTCCATTGGTCGAACTCCATGGTGAAAAGGACGTCGTGCATGATTTCTTTATCCGCGGCGCCCCGGGTGGAAAGGCAGCTGTCCGCAGCGGAAAGGTAGACGAAAATCTCCTTGACGTTGCTGTGGGAGGCCCGCATGGAGCGGTACTGCTCGGTGAGCTTCCGGACCAGGCTGGCCCTTCTGGCCCGGGTCAGGCCGCTTTCCCGGGTGAGCTCCGCCAGCTCCGGGGAGGACGCCACCTGCATCAGCAGCTTCTTCTGCAGCTCCAGGCGGCTGTCCAGCTCCTTCTGGACGATGCTCAGGCGCATCTGGTTGGTGCGCTCGATCTCCTGGCTCAGGTCGTTTTCCAGGGCCAGGAAGATGCCGCCGCTGAGGGCCACGGTCAGGGCCAGAATGATCCCGTAGGAAATCAGCCAGCGATAGAGGATGCTTTTCTTTTTCCGCCGCAGCCGCGACGCATTTTCCATTGGATCCATCACATACAAGTCCCTTCCGGCCCCATTTTGCCTGGTTTCCTCATTATAATTATTGTACCCCAGAGGGCCTTATCCCGCAACCGGCAATTTTACGAATGCCACGGACTTTTTTCAAAGTCCCCCAAAGACCGCAAAGCGCCGCGTCCGGCGCAGAACCGGACGCGGCGCTGATTTTAACGGGAAATTTACTTCTTCCGCTTCCGCAGAATTACAAAAACGACCAGGGCGGCTGCGGCGGCGCCCGGGATGATCCAGAGCCAGAGGAGGGACCTCTCTTGCTCCGAGGGGGCGGCGGCGGTGGGTTTTTCCGGCTGAGAAGCGGGTTCTGAGGGTTCCTCCAGGGTATCCCCAGGGTCATCTGAGGGGATGGAGACGGTCAGGGGGGCCTGGTAGCTGATTCCGGTGTTGGCGATCACGGTCACGGTGAGGGCATAGCTCTCCCCGGGCTGGCCGCGGAGGAACAGCCGGGCGGGGTCAACGACGATGCTGCCCTCCTTTGCTGAAAAGTCATAGAGGAAGGCGTGGTTGGCCGTAGTGGTCCGGGCCGGGGCCTCCTGGGGGGCCGCCGGTTCATCGGTGCAGTAGGCCAGGATGGTCCCGCCGCCGGCCTCCAGGGTCTTATTCTTGAGGAAGCCGGAGGGGAGCTCCACGGCCTTGCCGTTGACGAAAAGCTGGTAGAGATTCTCCTTCCCCTCCACCGGCTTCAGCTCCGCCGGGAGGGTGCGGGGCGCGGCGGAACCGGCTCCGGGCTCCTTTTCGTGGACCAGGTAGAGGATCCGGGTGTCCCAGGCGTTGTCCAGCTGGTCGGCACGGTAGCGGCGGAGGGCCTCCTGGTCGGTATCGGCGGCGGAGTCGCTGACGTAGAAATACTCCACGCCGTCCACGGTCTCATAGCCCCGGACGGTGATCAGGTGGCCGGTGGAGGCCAGGGGCGCGTTTTCCACATAGGGCAGGCGGCCGCCCTCGGTAGGCGAATACCGGATGGAGATGCCCACGGAGTACCCCTTGGCCAGCTCCTGGCGGATCATGTCCAGGTCGCCGTACTGGATGTAGCAGGCATACCCGTAGGACCCGGCGGCGGCCAGGGCGAAGGACCAGTTCCCGAAGCCCTGATAATTGTAGTCATAGTCCACCAGGGCCACCTGCTCCGGCAGAAGGTCCTCGCCGCGGTCGTTGAGCAGGGCGGTGATGGTGGTGGGGTTGCAGATAGAGGCCCGGATGTCCGGGTCCCGGACCATCTGGGAGTAGGCCGGGGTGGGCAGGAGCACCTTTTCCGGCAGCTCCACGGGATCCTCCGCATAGGACGGCGGGAGGAACTGGCCCTCCAGGTCGTTTTTCAGGGTGGCGCAGAGCTGGCGCAGCACCGGGGATTCCCCGCCGCTCCCGGTCAGGACCGCCCGCATCTGGAACTGGTCCAGGGCCTGCTTGCCGTCCCGGAGGGTGAAAACGTCGGTGTCCACGTAGGCCAGGGAGTCCCGGGCCGTCTCCGGCGTGCCGCAGCCCCGGGCGAAGCCGGTCCCCCACCGGCCCCAGCTGAGCCATTCCGTCCAGGTATCCGTCCCGGCGATCCTGGCCCGGACGGTGATCTCCACCGAGGAATCCGCCGGGGTGTCGGCGTTCCAGGAAGCCACCAGGTTGGTAAAGGCCGGGCAGTCGTAGACGCCGGTGATCAGTTCCCCTTCCGCGGAGGGGTCGGCAAGGACCACCGCGCCGTCGCCGATGGTCCCGTCAACGGTGAGGTTGGTCAGCTGAGCGGCGGAGAAGTCGGCGGCGGTGGTCACGCGGACGAAGTTCCCGTCCACCGGTTCCGGCGCGGCGGATGCGGAGAACGGAAAGACCGCCGCCGTCAGGGCGAAGGCGGCCAGCAGGGCCAGCCATTTTTTGCATTTCATGGGGTTCATCCTTTCCCGGGAAATTGGCGTTTTTTTCATTATAGCAAAAACCGCCGGGGACTTTCTAACCCTTTCCCGGGAAAGCTTAGCGGATACTCCAAAGTTTTCCGCCTTTTTTCCAAAAAACGCCGCCGGGAACTGGAAAAGCTCCCGGCGGCGGAAAAGCGCGTCTAATTTTCTTCACGTTTCAGGGATTTGGACAGGTAGAGCACCAGCTCATCGTCGTTGCAGCAGCCGCTGTATGGCGGGCAGACCTGATTGCCGTACCACACGCCGCCGCCATCGGGGAGGTAGCCCCGTCTGACGTACATCCGCTGGGCGCTGCCGTATCCGCTGTGGAGGCCCACTCCCAGGTAGACGGTATCCCCGTACCCGGCGGCGATATGCTCCGCAGTGTCCATGATGCGGGCGCCGATGCCCTTCCGGCGGTACTTTTCCAGGACGGCGAAGTCCACGATCTCCGGCCAGCCCCGGCCCCCGAAGGGGCCCCACCGGGCGTCGGGGTACACGCTGACGTATCCGGCAAGGTTCCCATGGTATTCCGCCGCCAGGGCGACGCACTTTCCGGCAGCCTGGTCCTCCAGGCGGCGCAGGTACTTATCCACGGTCTGATGCCAGCCCTGGGCAATCTCCTCGGCGGTGAAAATCTCGCCGTCGCCGGCTTGCAGGTCCCGGATGCGGACCTCGCCGTCGTCGTAATAGATCATATTGCGCTCCTTTCCGGGTCACTCGCTGCGGAGAGCCACTACCGGGTCTTTCTTGGCGGCGCTTCTGGAGGGGATGATCCCGGCAAACAGGGTCAGGGCCACGCTGATGGCGATGAGCAGCAGCGCCGCCTGCCAGGGAAGATAGGCGCTGAGGTTTCCGATGCCCGTCAGGTGGTGGAGGATCAGGTTAATGGGCAGGCAGAGCAGGTAGGTGATGCCCACCCCCAGGACGCCGGAGCTGAAGCCGATGATCACCGTCTCGGCGTTGAACATCCGGGAGACGTTTTTCTTGGACGCGCCGATGGCCCGGAGGATGCCGATCTCCTTGGTGCGCTCCTGGACGGAGATCAGGGTGATGACCCCGATCATAATGGAGGACACGATGAGGGAAATGGCCACAAAGGCGATGAGCACGTAGGTGATGGCGTTGATGATGGAGGTGACGGAGGACATCATCAGGCCCACGTAGTCGGTATAGGTGATCTGTCGGAACTCATCCACCCCGGCGTTGTAGTCGGCGATAGCGTCCTCGATGACGTCCTTGTTTTCAAAGGAGGAGGCGTAGAGGTTGATGCTGGCCGGGGAGTCCAGGTCCACATACCCCAGGCTCCGGAGGTTGTCGTCGTAGGTGGAATCGGAAAATTCCAGGACGTCGTCGTAATATCCGGCCATCTGCTCCTGGGTGTAGGAGGGCAGCGCCGCATCTAAGGCCCCGGCCAGCTGGGAGGGGGTCAGGGCGCTTAACTGGGCGGTGGCTTTGGCGGCGTACTCCTGCTTGATCTGCTCCGCGGCCATCTGGCTGAACAGCTCCGTCAGGTCCTCGTCGGACATGGCGTCGGTGTACTCCTGGATGCTCTCCTCGGACATGCCCATCTGGGCGGCCATTGCCTGGGCCATGGCGGCTACCATGTCCTCCCGGGTCATGGAGCCCAGGGTCTGGGAGACCATGGCGTCCAGCTCCTCTTTGGAGGGGAGGCTCATGATTCTGGTGTAGGTGGCGGCTTTGCCGGCCTCGTCCAGGGAGGCGATATAGCTTTGGAATTCCTCCGCTTTTTCCGCATCGGTGAGATTGCCGGTGTTCTCCCGGAAGGGCAGGCCGGTGAAGATGTCCACGGAGGGGTCCTCCAGCTGGGCGGCAATGGCGGCGGAGTCCTTGGCTTTTTCGATGATATACTCCGTCAGCTTGCTGGTGTAGCCGATGGTGCCGGAGAGCATGGAGGAAACGGCGTCCTCGCTGGGGCGGATGATGCCGGTGACTTTCAAGGATGTGCCGTTGTCGTAGAGGTATTTCAGTCCCGCCTGGGTGTCCCGGAGGTCGGCGTAAAGGCCGGTGGCTTCGTCCTTCACGTAGCAGTCGGAGGAGAGGATGGTGCGGAACTCCATATTGCAGATGTCCTCATAGCTCCATTTTTCTTCGGGGACATCGATAGTGGTCTTGTCAAAGGCCGCCTGGGCCAGGTCGTCGATCTCCTCCTTGGATTTCAGGCCCAGGGCGTAGAGGGTCATGTCGTCGATCTCGTTGTTTTTGTCCACCACCAGGACGATCTCGTTATAATCGTTGGGCCAGGAGCCGTAAACCAGGTCGTACTGCTTTTCCAGCAGGGGGTTGATGACCTTGCCGTTGTCGCCGGGGAGCATCTCCTGCCACAGGACCTGGGAGCCCATGGGGGAAAGGCTGTTCAGGGCGCTGGCGCCGGAGCCCAGCATGGATTCCTGCATATCCAGCATGGAGGACATGTTCATGCCGAAGTACTCCACCAGCAGGTCCTGCATCAGGGTCTGGGTATCCGAACGGAGGATGGTGCCGTCCACGCTTTTGGTGTAGACCAGAAGGTCGGTGTCATAGGTGTACTGCACGCCGCTGACCGCTTCCCGGAGGGGGGAATCCTCGTCTTCCGAGGCCCGCTCCGCTTCCAGGTAGGCTTTGAAGGCTTTCAGGTCGTTGGCGTCGGACTCCATGGAGTTTAAAGAGTTCAACATATTGTACATCATGGCCTTCTGGTAGACGGCGTCGTTTTCATGGTCGCCGCCGGTCTCGGCCTTGCCCAGGAAGGTCTCCATCAGGGTGGTCAGGTCCATGTGCTGGGCCTCCAGGGTCAGGGGGTAGGAGGAAAGGGTGTCCTCCTGGACCTGGTTGATATAGGTGGTCATGCCCGTGGACACAGCGAAGATCAGGGCGATGCCGATGATGCCGATGCTCCCTGCGAAGGAGGTGAGGATGGTCCGGCCCTTTTTGGTGAACAGGTTCTTCAGGGAAAGGCCGAAGGAGGTGCCCAGGGACATGGAGGGCTTCTTTTCCCGCTTTCCCGTGGAGAGGGCGGCTTTTTCGGCCTGGTGTTCGGCGGCGATCTCCTCCTCGGTGAGGGGGGCGCTGTCGTCCAGGACCTCGCCGTCCAGCATCCGGATGATCCGGGTGGAATACCGCTGGGCCAGGTCCGGGTTGTGCGTCACCATGACCACCAGGCGGTCCTTGGCCACCTCTTTCAGGATGTCCATGACCTGGACGCTGGTTTCGGTATCCAGCGCGCCGGTGGGCTCGTCAGCCAGGATGATGTCCGGGTTGTTGACCAGGGCCCGGGCGATGGCCACCCGCTGCATCTGGCCGCCGGACATTTCCGCCGGGCGCTTTTTCCACTGATTGCCCAGGCCCACGGATTCCAGGGCGGCCATGGCACGCTTTTTCCGCTGGGATTTGGACACGCCGGAAAGGCTCAGGGCCAGCTCCACGTTCTGGAGCACCGTCTGGTGGGGGATCAGGTTGTAGCTCTGGAACACAAAGCCCACGGAGTGGTTGCGGTAGGCGTCCCAGTCCCGGTCCTTGAAGTCCTTGGTGGAGCGGCCGTTGATGATCAGGTCGCCGTCGGTGTAGCCGTCCAGGCCGCCGATGATGTTGAGCATGGTGGTTTTCCCGCAGCCCGAGGGCCCCAGGATAGAGACAAATTCGCTTTTGCGGAAGCGGAGGCTGACGCCTTTCAGGGCGTGGACGGTGTCCGTGCCCGCCGGATAATCCTTTCGGATCTGCTTGAGTTCCAGCATGGTAAGTTCCTTTCTGACCGCCCGGCGGCAGTGCCGGGCCCTTTTTCCGATATTACACAGCTATCATTTTACCCGGCGGATTTGGACGTGTCAAGGGAGGGTTTGCAAACAAATCGTGAAGAATGCTCGGGGGTCGTAAGAAAGTAATATCGTATTTTTGCAGGAACGGCATGGCTTTAGTGTTCGATTTCCTGTTTTTTCTGCCGTGTAACGGCGTTCTGCCGCTCCTGCTCATGGATGACCTGCTCCACCTTGTATTTGATCTGCCAGAGCTTTTTTACCTCCGCATGGATGGGCGAAAACTCCGCTTGCCCGGTCTTGTACTCCTGTTCCAGACGGTCACGCTCTTTGCGCCATGCGGTGATGGGCAGCTTGCCCTCCTTGAAATGTGGCTTCAACTTGCGCTCCGCCATGTGATATAGGCGGAATGCGTTTTCATTTTCGGACATGAACTGCTCCCGCTTGCCTTTCCATTTGATCGTTGCTAACTTGTCGGCAACGGGCT
>CAKTCT010000021.1 GCA_934539585.1 uncultured Oscillospiraceae bacterium
GTCGAAGCGTTTGTACGTTTCTTCTCGCTGGCGCGGGTTTTGTTTGTGCGTTTTTTGCAGGACTGCGTCCTGCGGGGAATCCCTTGATAGGGTTCCCCCTCGGCCCGACAGCCCACCGGGCTGTCGGGCCTTCCCTTCCTGATCTTTTGGGATCAGTAGAGGTTTCGCCCTCTGCGGAGGGCGACCAAAGGCTCTGCCTTTGGAATCTGCCAGCCTTTTGAAAAAGGCTGGACCGAAAACTTGTTTTGGGTCCAGCCCTACTGTGTGCTTACAGGGTCACTGTCCCGGGCTCTGCGGCCAACTGGTGGCCCAGGGAGACCAGCTCCATGATCTTCATGGTGTCCTCCAGGAGGACCGGGGCCTCTCCCCTGCCGCTGAAGTAATCGGCGCACTTGGCGTAGTAGTCCACCTGGTGCTCCGGCAGGATGGGCAGGTGCAGCTCCTTCCAGGGAATCTGGTCCGACGGGTACCGGCGGTCCGGGGCGGCAAGGCCATCGGCGATCTGCCGCTCCGGCAGCTCCTTGGGGTCGTAGTAGCGGACGTAAAGCTCCAGCTTCCCCTCTTTGTCCCACTGGACCTGGGCGGTGCCGTACTGGCCGAAGAGCATCAGCATGGGCAGCGGGATGGCCGTGGCCTGGTTGATGTCCAGGTCCAGGATGGTCCCCTTCTCCGTCTGCATGACGAACTTCACCACGTCGTCGGCGTCGCCCATATTGGCGATGCGGCTGGTCTGGCAGAAGACCTTCACCGGGGTCTGGCCGGAAAGGTAAAGCAGCTGGTCGATATAGTGGGCGCCGTAGTTATTCAGCATCCCGCCGCCGTTTTTCAGGAAGGACTGCCAGTCGTTGCGGCGGACGTAGTTGCAGTTGGAACGCTTGATCTGAAAAATCTCCCCCAGAATCCCCGACGCCAGGAACCGGCGGACCACGGCGGCCTCCGGGGTGAAGCGGTGGGGCTGGTAGACGGTGAGCTTTTTCCCGGTGCGCTTTACCGCGGCTTCGATGCGGCGGGCGGACTCCAGGTCCTTGGCCATGGGCTTATCCAGGAGGACGTCGGCCCCGCTTTCCAGGGCGGCGATGGCCTGGTCCGCGTGGAAGGCGGTGGGCGACGCGATGACCACCAGGTCGGGCTTCTCTGCCGCCAGCATGGCAGAAAGGTCGGTATAGCCGGAGACGCCGTAGGTCTCCTTGGCCTCGGCCAGGCGGTCCTGGTTGGTGTCCACCACGGCACAAAGGGTGAAGGCATCCTTGTGTTTTACGATTTCCGGCACATGGTAGCGCCATCCGATGCGTCCCAAGCCTATAACTGCGGTACGAATCATGTTTAACTCTCCTTCCACTTTTTCCGTCAGGCTTCTTCGGCCAGGAATTCTTTGACAAAGGCGTCGTCGTTGAGGTGCGGGTACATGCTCCACACCCGGTCGATTTCCTCGCTCTGGCCGGGAGACAGGGTCTCCGCGGGGTTCAGGCACCAGATGCCCTTCATAAGTCCCTGGCGGCGCAGGACCTCATGGACGCCGGCGATGCAGCCCTTGAAGTTGTTGGCGGTATCGAAAAAGGCGCTGTTGGCATCGGTGATCTGGGCTGCAAGAGTCAGCCAGGAAGGGTCCAGAGCGTCGCCCGCCACAGCCTTTTTCAGCTCATGGAACATTTTCACCACTGCGGCGGTCCAAACCGCCCAATGGCCCAAAAGGCCGCCGACGAATCGGTTCTCGTAGGTCCTGCCGTCCTTCTGGAAGGAGAAGGGGGTGATGAGGTCGTTGACGATGTTGTCGTCGTTGCCGGTGTACAGGGCGATTTTGTCCTTGCGGCTGGAGAAGGTGGCGGCCCGGACCACGTCCAGGGTCAGGTAGCGGTCGAAGCCCGCCGTTTTCACGGCCACCACGTTGTCGGTCTCGCAGATGCGCTCCCAGTAGTTATAGGTGAACACCCGGCCCCCCACCGAGGGCTGGAGGTAAAAGCCGATGACCGGGATGATCCGGGCCACGTCGGCGGTGCGCTCCACCAGGTAGTCCTCGTCGTAAGCGCCCAGGCCGCCGGGGCTCAGGAGGCCCGCGTCGTAACCTAAGGAGGCCGCCAGCTCCGCTTCCTTCACGGCCTGCTCCTTGGGGCCGCAGATGCCGGCCACCAGGAGGACGGTTTTGCCGGTGGCGGCTTCAAAGGCGGATGCTTCCTCCTTGGCGATGCGGAGGACGGGCTCCAGGAGGTTGATCTCCGGGTCCCGGATCTCAAACTGGGTGGTATGGACGGCCACGGCCAGGCCGCCCACGCCGGCTTTCAGGTAGTACCGGATCAGGCGGCGCTGGGCCTTCTCGTCAAACTTCCGGTCCGCGTCCAGGCAAAGGGGGGTGGCCGGGATCACCGTGCCTGCGTACAGCAGGGCTTCCGCTTCTTTTCTCATGGAAAAAACCTTCCTTCCGTGGTTTGTTAAAACTTTCCGGCCCGCTCTTCAAAGTGGGTGGGCTTATTAAGGATGCGGCCGCCGTCCAGGAGCCATTCCGCCTGCCAGCGGATCAGCTGGCTGAGGCCCACGGATGGGTAGCCGAAGCGCTCCATGCAGCGGGCGGAGTTGTTTAAGAGGGCCCGGTCGCTTTCCGTGCCGGTGAAAACGGGCTCCTTGCCCAGGTACCTGCCCAGCATCTCCGCGGCGTAGCGGACGGAGACGGTCTCGGGGCCGGTGACGTTCAGGTGGGACACCGGGGCGCTGGCGCAGAGGAGGGAGCGGATGGCCACCTCGTTGGCGTAGCCCTGCCAGACACAGTTGAAAACGGGGGTGGCCAGGTTGATGGCGTCGCCCCGGAGAATCTGGGCCGCCAGGTCGTAGAGCACACCGTAGCGGAGGTCCACGGCGTAGTTCAGGCGGTAGATCAGGGCCTTGCTGCCGTACTCCCGGACGCCGTATTCAAAGACACGCTCCCGGCCCAGGGAACTCATGGCGTACTCGCCGATGGGAGAGGGGGCCACGTCCTCGGTGCAGCCGCCGGAGGTGATGGGGGTCATGGGGTAGACGTTGCCGGTGGAGAAGACCACGAAATTGGCCCCCTTGAACCGCCGGGTGACCAGAGTGGGCAGCGAGGTGTTCATGGCCCAGGTGGGGCTGGCGTCGTCGCCGGTGCCGAACTTCCGGCCGGCCATGTAGATGATGTTCTTCACGTCGGGGAGCGCTTCCATGGCGCCCTCGGAGAGGAGGTCGGCGCTGATGGTCTCCACGCCGTTGCCGTGGAGGAGCTTCACGGCGAAGGGGTCGGAAAAGCGGGAAACGGCGATGATCCGCTTCTCAATTCCGGCGGCCTTGACGGCGTTTTTGGCCAGGGTGGCCAGGGTGGGGCCCATTTTGCCGCCTGCGCCCAGGATCATGATGTCGCCGTCGATTCTGGCGATGTCCTCGATCATCCCGGCGGAGGGGGTGGTGAGCAGTTGGTCCAAGCGTTCTTCGGTCCAGTTCATGAAATCTCCTTTCGGCCCTTACCGGCAGATGTAGGTAAGGATCAGGTCAATGGTGTGACGTTTGCGTTTTTCCATCATTTCCGGGCTGTCCAGGGGCATGTCGAACAGCTTGGAAAGGGTGTGGCGGTTGGAAAAGTTGGCGAAGCAGACGGTGATCAGGGAGATGACCACCTGCTCCTCGTCCAGCTCCGGGCGGAAGATGCCGGCTTCCTTGCCCCGGCGGATCTCGTTCATGAAAAACCGGATGGTGGGGCGCTCCACGTCGCCGCCGGGCATTTCATTGAGGTACCGGGCGTGGTTTAAGTTCTCCCACATGAGGATGCTGACGAAGGTGTCGTTGTCCCGGAGGAAGTCGAAGTACATGGAGATCAGGCTGCGGATCAGGGCCACGCCGGAGAGCTGGTGCTCGATGAGCTCCCGCTCCGCGGTCTCCAGGCGCTTGTAGACCTCAAAGAGCACCTGCTTGTAAAGGCCCTCCTTGCTGTCGAAATACTCGTAGATCATCCGCTTGTTGATGACGGCCTCGGCGGCGATTTCGTCCACCCGGGCCCCGTAAAAGCCCTTTTCGGCGAAGTGGCGCTCCGCTGCCCGGAGGATGTCCTGGCGGGATTTTTCGGCGTTGCGTTCTCTGCGGACGGTCATGCCAGCGCCTCCCAGTTCCCCTGGGCCAGGATGCCGTAGGCTCTGACGCCCAGGGCCATGAGGGATTCGTCGAAGGTGAAGCGGCTGCTGTGGAGGGATTCCGGGTGCTCGCCCCGGCCGGAGCCGATGAGGAGCATCCCGCCCCGGACCTTTTCGGTGAAGTAGGCGAAGTCCTCGGCGGTCATGAAGGGCTCCGGGGCCTCCCAGAGGAGGTCCTTGGGGAAGATTTTCTGAAGCTCCGCGGAGACCTCCGGGCCGGTGAGGAGGGGCGGGTACTGGCGGACGTACTCCACGGAGACTTCCACCCCGTGGATGGCGGCGATCCCGGCGGAAAGGGCTTTGATGCCCTCCTCGATGGCGTCCCGGTCTTCGGGGGTCAGGGCCCGGGAGGTGCCTTCCAGGACGCAGCGGTCCGCCACGATGTTGTAGCCGGAGCCGGCGTTCAGGGTCCCCACAAAGACCAGGCCCGGGCGGTTGGGGGGCAGGAGCCGGGTGGTCAGGCGGCTCAGCTCCGCGGCCAGGGCGGCCCCGGCCTGGAGGGCGTTGCGGCCGGTGTTCTGCATAGCGGCGTGGGCGCCTTTTCCGGTGAGGGTGATGGCGAAGCGGTCATTGGAGGCCATGAGGGTCCCCTGCCGCCAGCCCAGTCTCCCATAGGGGACCTGGGGCCAGATGTGGAAGCCGAAGGCTCCCGCCAGGTGCTCCGGCAGGACGCCGGCGGCGATCATCCGGGCCGCGCCGCCGTACATTTCCTCGGCGGGCTGGAAGGCGAAGCGGAGGTTGAAGCGGCTGGTCAGCTCCCCCAGCCTGAAGGCCCGGGCGGCTCCCAGCAGCATGGAAACGTGGCCGTCGTGGCCGCAGGCGTGCATTTTTCCCGGGTGCTCCGAGGCAAAGGGCAGGCCCGTTTCCTCCGTGACCGGCAGAGCGTCGATGTCGGCGCGGAAAAGGAGCCAGGGCCTTGCCGGGTCCACGACGAAATCGGCGTAGGTGCCGGTATCGGCGATGGGGACCGGGGCATAGCCCAGGTCGGTGAGCTGCTGCCGGATAAAGGCGGCGGTCTCATTCTCCTGGAGGGATAGCTCCGGGAACCGGTGGAGATGGCGACGGACTTCGATCATATATTCCAGGGTGTTCATGCAATTCTCCTTTTCCCGGGAACTCCCCGAAAGGTGGTGAAGGTTTGTAAGTAACTCGTTAGTTATATAGTAGCATGGTGCATGAGCCCTGTCAAGGGATTTTTGCATTTTTTGAAGGATCCGGCAAAAAAATCCCGTGGGGAAGCAAATCGTGCTTCTCCACGGGAGGGTTAAAACTTTCGGCAAGGCGGATTGTTCCGGAAGGCTTCCGGGGAGTGTTTCCAGAGCTGCTCCCACTGGGGGATGTAGCGGGTGTCCATCCAGGGGGAGATGCGGCTGATCTGTTCCAGGACCGCGGCGACGTGGGCCTCCGAGGGCATTTCCCACCGCAGAGGGCTGCGGCGGCTCCGGAGGTAGAGGATCACGCTGCATCTGGCGGCCCCTCCCCCGCGGAGCACCACGGATTTGTGGCACCAGACCACGTCCCCCACGGGGACGAACACCGTCCCCTTCCAGGGCCGGCGGACCAGGAGCCAGTGGTCGGTGAACAGGGGCCATGGCGACGGGCACCGGGAGAGCTCCCCTTCCAGAGCGGCGGCGGCTTCCTCCGGCGGGCCGTAGACGGACAGGCTTTTCCAGGCCGAGGAGTAGCGGAGCTCCAGCCGCCCCAGGAGGAGCCAGAGGCCCAGAAGCTCCAGGGCCAGGCCCAGGAAAAGCCGCAGCATCCCGCCGGTCCGGGCCAGGACCGGGGATTCCGGCTCCAGGACCAGGGAGAGGAACTCGCTTTCCTCAAAGGCGTAGTCCTCCCGGAGGGTGTCGGCGATCTCCTTGGCGGTGACGGGGTCCCGCATCAGACGGAACCGGCCCTGGTAGCCTTCCAGGGTCCCGTAGTCGTCCATCCGGTCGTAGACCGAGAGGTCCACCACCACCGGAAACCAAAGGCCGTCCCGGGTGGTCAGGCAGATGGCCATGGCGGAGGTCCCGTCGCCCAGCTCGTAGCCGGTGGCATAGAGGGGGAGCTCCCGGAGCTCCATGCTCACCCGGCCGGAAAGGCTTTCCCGGGCGGCGGCCGCCATGCGGTAGGCGTCGGGGTTCTCCATGGGCCGCCAGGGGCCGTTCTTCGGGAAAATCTCCAGGGCCGCCGTCAGGACGGTGACGGCAATCCCCAGGAAAAGGACCAGGACCGCCACAAGGGTCCGCTTCCCGCTGGTCCGGAGGGCTTGTTTTTCCACCTGCTGCCACATGCTGTTCGCTCCTTACGCCGTTGTTGTCAGTCGATGAGCTCCAGGGCCGTCTCCACCATGGAGGTGAAGGAGCTCTGCCGCTGCTCCGCCGTGGTGGCGGTCCCCTTGAAGGGGCAGTCGGAGATGGTGAGAAGGGCCAGGGCCTTCTTCCCCGCCCGGGCGGCGTTGGCGTAGAGGGCCGCCGCCTCCATCTCCACGGCCAGGACCCCCATGCGCTGCCATTTTTTCAGGAAATCCGGGTCGTCGTCGTAGAAGGTATCGCTGGACAGGACGTTTCCGGCCACGCAGCGGAAGCCCTTTTCCCGGGCGGCGGACACGGCCCGAACGGCCAGGTCGAAGTCCGCCAGGGGTGAGAAGGTCCCGGGGGTCCCAAACTGGTCCAGATACCGGGTGAAATAGGAGCTCCCGGCGGCCACCACCAGGTCCCCGATGTCCAGGGAGTCCTGCAACGCCCCGGCGGAGCCCACCCGGATGATGGTCTCCACGCCGTAGAAATTGTAGAGCTCATAGGAATAGATGCCGATGGAGGCCATTCCCATGCCGCTGCCCTGGACGGAGACGGGTCTGCCCCGGTAGGTCCCGGTGTAGCCGTACATGCCCCGGACCTGATTGTAGCAGACCGGGTTTTCCAGATAGGTCTCGGCGATCCATTTGGCGCGGAGAGGGTCGCCGGGCATGAGGACGGTCCGGGCGATCTCCCCGGCGGACGCGCCGATGTGTGGGGTGGGTACTGACATGAAAAGACCTCCTTGTATCGTTTTACTTTTATTATAAACGGAAGTTCCCGGAAAATCAATCCTTTGCGGGGACAGAAAAAGGCCCCGCCGCTTTTTTCAGGCAGGCGGGGCTTGGGGTCAGATGCCGGAATCGGGCATGGCGTCGGAGATGCAGAACATTTTGGTCTCGCCCAGGCGCATGTCCAGGGTGAGCCGGGTGACGTTATGGCCGTAGAACCGCTTTTCGTAGACCTCAAAGGGGCTGCAGGGGCGTTTGAAGTAAATGGTCCGGGGGCCGGTGTCCTTAGCATGGACGGTGACGAAGTTTTCGTTGGCGTAGAGGCAGTCATCCTGATGTAAGAACAGGTGGCAGCCGCTGTACTCCGCCAGGGAGGCGATAAGCTCCGAGCGGAGAATCTGGGGCGCGCAGTAGACGCTGGTGAAGCCCTTGTACTGCTTCATGGCAAAGGCGGTTTTGCCGTCCATGAGGTAGCGGCCCAGGACCTCGGCTTCGGGGTCATCGATGTAGAAGCACGGGTTCGCGAAGGGCGGCTTCACCTCGCTGCCCAGCCAGACGTTGGAGTGGACGTCCCGGTCGATATAGCCGTAGCGGCGGCAGGGGTCGCCGTAGCGGAGGGCGGGGTGGTTCTCCACGATGCGGAACCGGGGGGAGCAGGTCTTATCCATGCGGCCCACCCGGAAGCCGGTGAGGCCGGTGATGTAGGCGTTGTCCATTTTCACGGACTTTTCGGGGTTGATGAAGCCGGGGGCGTAGAGCCAGATCACCGTGGCGTGGTTTTTCGCCGCCTTTTTGTGGATGGCTTCCCGCTCCGCGTCGGTGAGGCAGAAGACGTTGATCATCAGGTAGACCTTGTAGTCGGGCATATCCGGGCGGCTCATGTCGTCGTGAAAATAGTAGTCCACCGGCGCGCCGATCCGGGCCAGGTCGGAGGTGCGGTAGTAGTCCAGCATCAGGGCGTCGGTGCCGTAGGAGACGTAGTGGACGCTTTCCTGGTCGTAGATCAGGGCGATTTCGTTTTTCTTCTCCCGGGGGAAGGAAAGGGCGCGGTTGGCCACCTCCTGCTGCCGGGCAAAGAGCTTGTAGATGTCCGGGTGCCGGTAGCGGCCGCTTTCCTCCAGCTGGTCGAACCACCAGGCGAAAATCTCCTCGCAGATGTCCCGGGCGAAGTCCCGCTTCAGGGTGTCCAGGGTGTCATGGATGTCGTAAAGGCCCATGGCGTCCCGGTAGAAATCCACGTCCAGGTGGGTGCGGCTGTCCTCCTCCACCACGAAAATCTGGTTGCGGAGACGGAAGGAATCCTGCATCTCCCGCTGGGCCACGTAGCCCCCGGGCTCCCGGTTGTTGTAGACGCCGGGGGCGGCCAGGAAGTCCAGGCAGCCGGAGTTCAGGATGGGGAGGGTGGCCTCCGCCGTGGAGGCGTTGAAGAAATCGGTGCAGCCGTAGGAGCCGTAGAAGGCCCCCACCAGCTTGCCCTTGTACCGCTCTTTGAGGACCCTGGCGAAGTGGATGATGGAGTTGGCCGTGGCCCGGTGCCAGGCGTGGTAGAAGTCCGCCACCTCCGGCTTGTTGTTGGCGTTTAAGAAAACGCCCAGGTTCCCGGCGGCGGAGGGGTTCAGGTCGATGGTCTTGCCGATTTCACGGTCGGCGTTTTCAAAGTTCAGGAGGGCGTCCAGGATGGTGCGGTCCACGTGGACGAATTTCCGGTCCTCCAGCGGAGGGATGGGAGGGGCGTCGAAGGTGGCGTCCGGGTCGTTCCAGGCGCTCCGGAGGGCTTCCACGGTGGAGTATTTGTCCCGGAGGATCCGGGAGTACTCCTTCCGGAAGGCGGGACTGAAATCGGCGTAGCGGTCGTTCTTCCAATCCTCCAGGGGGTTGACGGGGTACCACTCGGAGGTGCCGCCGGCGGCCAGGAAGTAGCCGATGATCCGGTCGGCGAAGGGCAGGGTGTCCACTTCGTCGCAGAACTCCTCCAGGGCCTTTCTGCCGTCCTCCCGCCAGGCGTCGGAGCAGAGGGAGTACATCCCCGGCAGCACGTCCTTGTGGACCTCGGACATGAGGATGGCGGGCTGGTGGGAGCCATCCTGGTACTGCATCATGTCGTCGGGGTGGGCCTCCACCCAGTCCACCGGCGGGTGGAGGCCGATGCGGACGATGATGTAGGCGTCGGGGACGCATTTCAGAAGCAGCTCCGCGTCAGCTTTGAATTTTTCCATGCCGGAGGGCTCATGGCGGGAGACGCCGTTTTCGTCCACCCAGTCCCGGCCGGGGCGGAGCCAGCGGGTGTTGGTCATGAGGAAGTAAATCTTGATGCCGGCCTTCCCCAGGGCCTCCAGGTAGTCCGGCTTCTTGATCCGGGCGGTCATGGCCATGGGAGGATAGGGCCTGCCGTCGATGACGATGGTGGGCTGGCCGTTGACCCGCTGAATTTCTGCAAAGCTCACAAAAAACACCTCTTTCTTAGAGAGAGCCCGACTCCGCAAGGGGGCCGGGCTTTGGAAAATGGGAGGATGGATTATTCTTTCACAGATCCGATGACGATTCCCTTGATGAAGAACCGCTGGAGGAAGGGGTACACCAGCAGAATGGGGACGATGGAGAGGAAAAGCTGGGCGGAGCGCATGGTCTTTTCGTTGAGGGAGACCAGGGCGGCCAGCTGTTCCGGGGTCATGTTGGTCAGATTCTTGTTGCTGTTCAGAATCTGGGTGGCCAGGTAGGTGGCCATGGGGTAGTTGGTGGTGCTGTTCATGTAGAACATGCCGTCGAACCAGGCGTTCCAGTGGCCGATCATGGAGAAAAGCAGCAGAGACGCCAGGCTTGGCAGGGACATGGGCAGGAAGATCTGGAACAGAATCCGCCAGTGTGACGCGCCGTCGATGGAGGCGGCCTCCTCAATGGCATGGGGCAGGCCCCGGAAGAAGTTCATCATGATGATGACGTTCCAGATGTTCACGGCGCCGGGGAGGATCAGGACCCAGAAGCTGTCCAGCAGGCCCAGCTGCTTGATGACCATGTAGGTGGGGATCAGGCCGCCGCCGATGAACATGGTGATGGCGAAGTAGACCATGTAGATGTTCCGCTTGCTGAAGTTCACCGAGGATTTGGACAGAGGGTAGGCCGTCAGGACGATGAGGATCATGTTCACCGCGGAGCCGATGATCACCCGCAGGACGGAAATCCACACGGAGTGGAAGAAGTCGGGCTTCCGCATCAGGTAGGCGTAGGCTTCCCAGGAGAAATCCACCGGGTAGAAGCTGACCTTGCCTGCGGCCGCCGCCGCCGAGCTGGACAGGGACACCGCGAAGATGTGGAGGATGGGGAACACGCAGACCAGAGTCACCAGGGTCAGCAGGACGTAGTTGAAAACGTTGAAGACCACGCGGGATCTGGTGTCTTTGATTTTCATACAGCCGCCTCCCCTCTTAAAATACCCGGTAGTCCGTGACCTTGTAGGCAATCAGGTAGGACGCGCCCACAAAGACCATGGAGACTACCGACTTGAACAGTCCGGCCGCCGCCGCCGCGGAATACTGGGTGGAAACGATGCCCAGGCGGTAGACGAAGGTGTCCAGAATGTCCACGGTCTTTTCCACGATGGGGTTATAGAGGATGAAAATCTGCTCGAAGCCGGCGTTGAGGATGCCGCCCAGGCCCAGGATGGTCAGCAGGACCACCATGGAGGCGATGCTGGGAAGGGTGATCTTGGTCAGCTGCTTGATCCGGCCTGCGCCGTCCACCATAGCCGCCTCGTAGAGGGTAGGGTCCACGTTGGTGATGGCCGCCAGGAACAGGATCATGTTGTAGCCCACGCCCTTCCAGACGTCGGAGACGATGACGATGGGCCGGAACCAGGTGTTGCTGACCAAAAAGGCGATGGGCTCCCCGCCCAGGGCCTGGATGGCGTTGTTGATGGCGCCGTCGTAGGAGAAAATCTCAATGACCATGCCGCCCAGGATCGCCCAGGAGAAGAAATAGGGCACGAACACCACGGTCTGGACAAAGCGCTTGAAATGGCGGCCCGCCAGCTCATTTAAGAGCAGGGCCAGGATCAGGGGGACCAGGATGTTCAGGATGATCTTGAAAAAGGCGATGATAAAGGTGTTGCGGAAGGACGACCAGAAGCTGGGGATGGAGAAGATGTACTTAAACTGCTCAAACCCCACCCACTGGGACTTGGTGAAGCCCAGAAGGGGCTTGAAGTTCTGGAAGGCCATGACCAGGCCCCCCAGGGGCAGGTAGGAAAAGATGAAGGTCAGGATCACGGCGGGGATCAGCATGACGTGAAGGGGACCGGTGCGGTTCAGCTTCGCGCGCTTTTTGCGGATGGCCCGGCGCTCTGCTGCGAGAGACTGTTTGGACATGAAGGGTTCCTCCTATCCGAAAGGAGCCCGATAACGGGACGTTACCGGGCATCCAATGGGAAGACGTTTTATTTGCTCTGATACCACTCGTTGACTTCTTTGCCAATGTCGTCGCCGCCCAGGGATTTCCACTGGGAGACGTAGTTGTCAAAGTCGCTGATGGGGGTCTCGCCCATGATCATGCTCAGGAAGGTGGAGTCGCGGAGCTTCTCCATCTCGCCGGACTTGGTGATCATCGAGGGGGTGGTGACGTACACTTCGTTGTACTGCTTTTCAGCGCCCTGATAGAGCTCTTCCATCTTGGCAACGCCGCCGTTGGGGTCCAGACGGCTCAGGTAGAAGCCCCAGATAGAGGGATCGTCGCTGCCTTCTTCGGTCTGGACATAAGCGTTCCAGCAGCCCCAGAATTCTTCGTTGTTGGGAGCGGTGTCCAGATCCAGAGTGGTGTCGCGGGCTTCCCGCTTTGCGGAGATGTAGTTGTAGTTCGTAATCAGAGAGGTGGGATCGTAAATGCGGTAGGGCAGCCAGAGGTACACATGGGAGTGCATCTCCAGAAGTTCTTCATCGGAAGCGTTCTTTTGCCAATCGGGGTTGGCGGTCTCGCGGTTATATTCCATGGACCAGTTCATCATCTTGAACAGAGCCTCGGGGTTCTTGAAGTCCCGGCTGACGACAGTGAACTGATTGATGGGATACCGGGGAACCATGACCTTGGGGGTCTCGCCGTCCTTGGTCAGGGTGGGGCCCACGACCCACTCGGCGCTGGGATCGTTCTTCTTGTTGTCGTTCAGCGGCCAGTTGGGGATCCACCAGGAGCCGAAGACGATGGCGTACTTGCCGGCCACGATGTCGGAGACCACCTGGGCGTCGGCGGCCCAGACGTTCTGAGCGGCGAAGTCCTTGGCGAAGTAGCCCTTGTTGTACCACTCGTTGAGCTTGGTCAGGGAGTCCTTCAGCTCGGGCTGGATGCCGGCGTACTGGAGGGTGCCGGTGCCGTCGTCGTACCAGCCGGAGGCCCAGCTCTCATATGCGTGGAACACGGGGCTGAAGTCGGCTAAGCCTGCGTCGATGTAGTATTTGTTGGCGGGGAGGACGGGGTCGCCGGTCTTGCCGTTGCCGTCCAGGTCCAGGGTCAGGAGCTTGTCGCAGAGGGCTTCAAACTCGGCGATGGTGGTGGGCAGCTGGTCGTAGCTTTCGATGCCCGCCTCTTTCAGCTTGGTCATGTTGTAGTAGGTCTGGCTGGTGACCTGGGCGGGGTAGGTGCTGTTGGGCAGGCCGTAGATTTTGCCGTCCTTGGTGCCGGCGGCGATGACCTCGCCGTCGTAGTTGACCACGCCTTTGATGGCGTCGTTGGCGTAGGTGTTGTAGGCGTCGGTGAGATCGCCCAGGCCGCCCTGCTCATACAGGTCCTGGAACTGGTTGGGGGAGAGCATCATGATGTCGGGAAGGTTCCCGGCGGCCAGCTCCGCGCCGAACTTGGAGTCGTACTGGTCGCTGTTGACGATCCAGCTGTATTTCAGGTCGATGTTGAAAAGCTCCTTGAACTTTTTCACCGCAGTGGCGGTTTCGGGGGTGACGCTGTCGGGGGTCTCGGGGTCCTCGGAATCCCGGTAGCCCAGGACGATGTTGATGGTGACGGGCTCGTCATACTTTTCGTGGAGAAGCTCGTCCGTGGTCTTCTGGGTGTCGCCGGTGGATGCGGGAGTCGAAGCGGTTCCGCCGGAAGGAGTGGAGCTGGTGTTTCCATTGCCGCCGCAGCCGGCCAGAGCGCTGGCGCAGAGAACGCCGGCCAGAATCATGGAGAGGGTTCTTTTCATACAAATAGCCTCCTGTCATATTGTTAAGGAACTTGTTTCCCATTGATTGTATTATAGCAAACATCAACAAAACATAACAGGAACGTTTATCCGCAAAAGGGGGAATTTTGTACTGGATTCTAATTTTCCGTGAACTTTTTGCCCTCTTTTCGGTATTGTGCCGGAGAAACGCCCACCACCTCGGAGAACACCTTCCGGAAGTAGCGCTCGTCGTCGTAGCCCACCTGCAGGGCCACGTCCTGGATGGAATACTGGGTCTCGGTGAGGAGCTGTTTGGCGTGCTCCACCCGAAGGGCGCGGAGGTAGCTGACGAAGCTCTTGCCGGTGATCTCCTTGAAGCCCGCGCTGAAAAAGCTCTTGCTCATGGCGGTCATCTGGAGCATGGCCGGGAGGTCCAGGTTCTGCATATAGTGGGCATCGATGTACTGGATGGCCCGGCGGAAGATGCCGGCGGTGCTGTCCTCGGGCTGGAGGCAGACGGCGGTGCTCTGCCGGAGGTCGGAAAACCAGTTCTGCCACTGGTACCACCAGCGGAGAGCGGCGGTCTGGGTGAAATATTCCTCCACCTGGAGCTTCCGGTAGGAGGCGCATTTCAGAAAGGGCTGGTAGAAAAAGACCAGCAACTCCTCACGGCTCAGGGCCAGGGCGGGGATGCGGCGGCAGATGTCCTTGTACCGGGCGTCATCCAGAATCCACTCGGTGCCCTGGAGCTCCGCGGCCAGAAGGTCCCGCTTGTCGTAGGCGGGCTCGATGGGCTCATAGCGGCAGAAGTAGCTCTGCTGGCCCCGGTGGTAGGTGTAGAACAGCACCTTATCCAGGAAGGTCCGGAGGAAGGACACGGCGTCCCGGTAATAGACCCCCTGGAGGCCGATGACCTCGATGCGGAGGAAGCCCTCCGGGACCTCGCCGTCCTCCGCCAGCCAGACGCCGTCGTCCAGGGCCTGGCCGGCGTCGGCGGGGGTCCCCTCCCCTTCCGCCCGGCAGAGGAACCGGACGGTATCCCGCTGGAACTGCCGGACGCCGGACTGGGCGGAAAGGCGCTTCAGTATCCCTTCCAGAATCTCGCCGAAGTTTTCCTTTTCGATCCGGGTCTTGGTGATGTAATCCACCACCCCCAGGCGCATGGCCTGCTGGATGTAGTCGAAGTTCTGGTGCATGGTCATGACGATGATGCGGAGCTCCGGGTACTTCTCCCGGACGGCCTGGAGAAACTCCATGCCGGAAAGGCCGGGCATGGAAAGGTCGGTGATCATCACGTCCACCGGGTGGGAATCCAGAAATTCCAGGGCGGCCCGGCCGTTTTCCGCCTCGCCCACCACCTCCATGCCGTACTTTTCCCAATCGGCAAGGCGCAGAATCTCGCTCCGCACGATTTTCTCGTCGTCAACGATCAAAATCTTTCGCATAGTACTCTCCTTTGCTGAATGGGATGACGATCTCCACCAGGTTTTCCCCGTTTTCCACGGAAACGTTGAACTCATAAGCCCCGGGGAACCGGGCTTCCAGCATCTGGACCACGTACTGGATGCCGATGCCGTTGCTGGACAGGTCCTTGGCGGAGCGGAGAATTTCCTCCATCTTTTCAACATCCAAGGGAAGGCCGCCGTTGGCGATGCAGATGCGGATCTTCCCCGCCGGGGTCAGCCCGGCGCTTAAAGTGATGCGGCCCCGGCCCTCCAGGCCGTGAAGAATGGCGTTTTCCACCAGGGGCTGCAAGATGAACCGGGGCATCTCGCTCTGGAGCATGGGGGCCGGGAGGGCAATCTTCGTCTCGTACTCGATGTCGTACTTCATCTTTTGCAGGAGGATGTAGTCGCTGACGGCGTCCAGCTCGCTCTGGAGGGTGGTGACGCGGTTCTTTTCCATATTATACATCAGCAGCCGGTTGAAGGCGGAGAGGAAGTCGTAGACGTCCCGGTAGCCCTTGTCCTCGGCGTACCACCGGAGGGTGTCCAGGGTGTTGTTGATGAAATGGGGGTTCATCTTGGAGAACAGCTGCCTGATCTCCAGCCGGGAGCGCTCCTGCTCCTGGCGCTGGGCCAGCTGGATCAGGCTTTCGATGCGCTCCTTGGTCCGCTCGAAGTACTCGAAGTTCTGGTCGAACTCCCGGACGTGGATGGTGCGGATGTTGGCTTCCAGGTCGTTGTTGGCGATGTTCTGGAGGTTCTGCTCAAAAAGGCGGAGGGGCTTGTACACCGTCCGCCAGATGATCCCGGCGGCCAGGATGCCCAGTATCACGGCGGCCAGGCCGGAGATGATGAAGCCCTTGCTCATGGCGTAGAGGTACAGATTGTAGGACCGGGTGGGGACAAAGACCTGAAGGCTCCAGCCGGACCAGCCGGTTTCCTGGTAGGTCTGGTACCTGCCGGGGTCGCGGAAGTCCGAGGAGGCCGGAAGGGTCTGGAACCGGGGAATCCTCTCCTCGTCGGAGGTGTAAATGACGCTGCCGGTGTCGGACAGGACGGTGTAGACCGCTCCCAGGCTGTCCAGAATCCGGGAGGAGATGTCGTCCAGCTGGCGGAAGCCGGACTCGATGTGCATCAGGACGTCCGGGGCGGCGGGGACGGTCATTTTCCGGCTCAGGGAGATGACCGAATAGTCGCTGACCCGGGAGCCGGTGGTGTGGGGGCCGTAGTAGGTGATGACGTTCTGGGTGGTCAGCCGCAGCTCCTCCCCGGGGAGGCGGGTGGACAGCAGCGAGGAGGAGTTGATCTTCCGGAGGCTGCCGTCGGGGTCCTGGGTAAACAGGGTGATGTTGCTGATGTTGGGGTTGGAGGCTTCGTAGACCGTCAGCTGCTCCCGGATGTACTGGAGGGCGTTGACCTGGTCCACCTCGGTGGACTGGGAGTTCAGAACGGTGCGGAGGTTTTTGTCGATCTGCTCGTCGGTGGCGATCTGCTGGGAGATGTACTTCAGGCTGTCCATCAGGACGTCCATGTTGCCCTTGATCTGGCTCAGCTCCCGCTGGATGAGGACGTTGGTGTTTTCCCGGTAGAGCCGGTTGACCTGGGAGCTGGTGAAGACCCAGAGCAGGAGCAGCGGAATGACAAAGGCGATGCCCAGAAGCAGGCGGAGGCGGGTTTTCAGGGACAAGGTTTTCATAGGTGGTCTCCTTTGGAGATTCCGGCGGTTTTCGTCTAGTTTCTAGTATAAACACATTTCGATTTGTTGTCAATTTATTTCCATATTACGGAAGTCTTTTGTGCAACCTGTCCCGGGCGGCCCGGATTTCCGGCAAAAAAACCGCCTCCGGAGGGGTTCCGGGGGCGGCGGGGGCTATTCCTCCTGGAGGGTCTTATACGCCTGGCCCCAGGCCAGCATGGTGTCCAGGATGGGCTTCAGGCTCCTGCCCAGGTCCGTCAGGGAGTACTCCACCCGGGGCGGCACCTCGGCGTAGACCCGGCGGCGGACCAGGCCGCTTTCCTCCATGGCCCGGAGCTG
The DNA here is from genome assembly GCA_934539585.1 of uncultured Oscillospiraceae bacterium. Taxonomy (GTDB): domain Bacteria; phylum Bacillota; class Clostridia; order Oscillospirales; family Ruminococcaceae; genus Merdivicinus. Next base: position 16,760 of record CAKTCT010000021.1, read on the forward strand.
GGCGGTGAGGACCTTCTGGGAGACGCCGCCCACGGACTTTTTCAGCTCCCCGAACCGTTTGGTCCCCGGCATCAGGTCCCGGAGGATCAGGACCTTCCATTTGTCCCCGATGAGGGTCAGGGTGGTTTCCACCGGGCAGGCCGGCAGTGGGATCTGGCTTTTTGCTTCGCTCATAATTTCACCTTCCATGATGATTTCAGGGCCGTTGCTGCGCTACTCTGTTCCGACAACGCTGACCCTCATGGTCAATTATCTCTATAACGTTGTCGATCAGATTTTTGTAGGGCAAGGTGTGGGGATCACCGGCATGGCAGCAGTCAATGTAGCTTTTCCGGTATCCATTTTAGTCAATGCAATCGCCCTGCTGCTTGGGGACGGCTGCGCCGCCAATGTCAGTCTGTGCCTGGGACGGAAAGATCAGAAAACTGCGGATCGGATATTCGGTCATGCGGTTACCTGGATCATTACCAGCGGTATTGTAATGGCGTTGGTCTGTGGTATTTTTACGCCGCAAATCGTAAAACTCTTTGGCTCCACCGACACCGCTTATGAGGAATCGGCTGCTTATCTGCGTTCTATTGCCTGTGGCATCCCGTTCCAGCTTATCTGCCCCACATTTACCGCCATGATACGGGCTGACGGTTCACCAAAGTATACGATGAAATGTATGATGACAGGCGCTGTCATCAATCTGATCCTCGACCCTGTATTTATCTTCGGGCTGAATATGGGCGTTGTGGGTGCCGGTATTGCTACCGTGATCGGAGAGGTTGCGGCTGGTGTACTGTGCCTGCTCTATCTGCGTCGGCTTCAAACTGTCCATCTCACAAGAGAAGCGCTGCGCCCGACTTGGGTGATGACGCAGAGGATTTTGAAGCTGGGCTTTCCTAGCCTGCTCACCCAGAGCCTGACCGCGCTGGTACAAATCGTCCTCAATAACCTGATGCGTGTCTATGGCGCAGCCAGTATTACGGCAGCGATATTGCCCTGTCCGTGTACGGTATGATGATGAAGGTCTATCAGATCGCCCACTCCATGTTTGTTGGCGTATCCTCCGCCATCCAGCCTATCAACGGCTACAATTTCGACGCAAGGAGCTATAGCCGGGTACGGAAAGCCTACCGTATGGCGACGGGAATCGCGCTGGCCATCTCCGGGCTGTGGTGGCTGATCTATCTGCTGTTCCCGCGCCAGCTTGCTATGAATATGTCCGATTGCCCGAAAAGGAAGAATGGGGTGCGTGGGTGAGTGAACAGTCAGAGCTTTCAAAGTTAGATCAGCTCAGACCGCAGGATTTAGCGCATACTCCCCTTATTCTTACACAGCGGGAGATGCTTCAAAATGAAATTACAAACTGGTTTGGTTCTTATGCAGATCATCTTGATATTGCAGCCAGTGGCAACTTGAATTACAATTTGGCAGTCATGGCACAATGCGGCATGGGTGTTGTGTTAAATCTGAACAGAGCTTGTGAGTATAAAGGACTAAAATTCATATCGCTGAATCCAAAATTGGAAACTAACACGATTTTGGTTTGGAAAAAGGCACAGGCTTTTTCTCCTGCTACCACAGCTTTTATCGAGTATTTCAAAAAATGTGTTTCTGCTATTTCTCATGATGTTTTATAGATATTTTACATTGCTGATGTACTGCTCTAAAATGTAGGTGTCCAGAAATGGATACCTACATTTTATTTTTTGTGGAAGGTGGTGGCGAATATATGACAATCTACGAAGCAAACCGCCGACACAATATTCCCCTTGAAGTTTTACAGGAATATGAAAAGTGGCAGCTTCCGGGGACAGAAAACAAGTGTCCCGGAAGGTGGCAATATGATGAGCTGGATTTGAAAAACCTGAGCATTATTACCACACTATATGACAGCGGCTTTTCAGAGGAGGAGGCTCACGAATATATGTTTCTTTTACGGCTTACGGTGATGTTTCGGAAAGCGTGATGGACGCTGCCAAACGGAAAGTAGGCGAACTGGAAGATCTATGGTCTGTCACGAAAGAAACCAGCGAGGTTTACGAATTAAATCATGCAAACGGAAACTCCACTGCTGTCAGTGAGGAAACCGCCGCGCTCCTGCGGTTTTCCTTGGACATGGCAGCGCAGACCAACGGCGCATTGGATATAACGCTTTACCCGGTTCTGACCGCTTGGGGATTTACAACGGGAAGTTATCAGATCCCAACGGATGACGAGCTTGCCGCAAAAATGCAGCTTGTCGGTTATGAAAAGGTATCCCTTGTCGGTGATACTGTGACGCTCATACCCAGTATGCAGGTCGACTTTGGTGCGGTGGCAAAGGGCTACGCCTGTGATATGCTCAAAGAACTGTTTAAGTCACAAGGCGTTACCTCGGCCGTTATCAGCCTTGGCGGTAATATTCAGGCCATCGGCGCAAGACCGGACGGAACGCCATGGCGTGTATCGGTGGAACACCCGGAAAATCGGGATTCCCTCGGTATTCTTTCCGTGACCGACAAAAGTGTTGTGACCTCCGGTGCTTATGAGCGGTATTTTGACGGGGAGGACGGCAAGCGTTATGGGCATATCCTTGATCCCAAAACCGGGAAGCCGGTGAACAGCGATCTGCTTTCCGTGACGGTGATCGGCGCAGAAAGCAAGCAGTGTGACGCACTGGCGACCGCTTTTTATGTGATGGGCATACAGCGGGCAGCTGAATTTTTAGGCGGCTACCCGGAGATCGATGCGCTGCTGTTCACGCAGGACGGCGAACTCTATCTGACAAAAGGGGCTGCCGATAGCTTTACCCTATCAGAAAACTACGGGGATATTCCTCTGAAAGAGATCAAACGATGAAAGACGAGGGCCTACAAATGCGACGAACATTTCTGATTATGCTGTCACTTTGCCTAATCTGCCTTTGCTCCGCCTGTGCAGATAATCCATCGAATCAAACTCCGACGAGTAAACCGTCTCAGGAAGTAAGCATAATACCATCTGAAACGGAAAGCAAGGTGCCGGATATGGCAGATACCAATAAAATACTGATTGCTTATTTCAGTCGCACCGGTAATACACGGGTGCTTGCCGAAGAAATTGCAGAGCAGATCGGCGCAGAGGTATTTGAGATCATCCCCGCCGAACCATACCCCGATGACTACGACGCTACGGTGGAGCGATTCCGAAAAGAACGAGCTGAAAACGCCCGCCCCGCTATCGCTTCCGAGGTGGCGAATATGGAGGAGTTTGCTACGGTGTTCATTGGCTTCCCGAATTGGGGTGATGATATGCCACACATCGTATATACATTTTTGGAACAGTATGATCTATCCGGCAAAACAGTCGTTCCGTTCTGCACCAATGGCGGCGGTGGCTTTGGAAACAGCTTGGACGGGCTGAAACGGACTTGCCCCGATTCCTTTGTTGCCGATGGCTTTGAGTGCAGCGGAAGCCGTGCCGACCGCCAGCAGGAGAATGTTTCCAAATGGCTTGCCGAAATCGGTGTGGAGGTGCAGCAATGAAAACGATCCTTTGTACTCTTGCGCTTCTCGTTTTCCTGCTTGCCTTTTGTGCGCAGTATGCGCCGGGAGTGCTGTTTGGTCTGCGAATGTCGCTCAAACGCCGCTGGAGCTTGCTCTTGTCCTTTCTTATACCGTAAAGATAGTCATACGGCTCTGTCGTATTTAGAAATTGTCTCCTGGTGTATCGCATTTTCATTTCCTCCCTTCTTTCTTTCCACCCTTGCCCCTCACTGCATCGGTGATATACTGAAAGGGAAAGGGGGGAAAATAATGACTACTAAAGAACTGGCAGAACTTGTTTCGCGAACGGTAAGTAGCTCCTTGTCCAAAGAGAACACCCTTAAATCCATTTACGCTGCCCTTTTTGAAGGAATCCCAGAGGATAGTTCTGAAGAATTCCGCCGAGCAAAAATGCTGTTTAATGCGATTAAGATTTCCGTATCGCTTTCCACTCAGACGGTAATTCAAGCACTATCGGACTGGCATTTATTCGATCTGGATTCGATCGAATATCGTCCAGGATCTGGAGAAGAGCCGCCTCATATCGTGATATTGGATTCTCACCGCCATGATGAATAGCCGATTCCTTTTGCCGATCTTGTAACGCAACTACAAGGTCGGCTATTTCTTTGGCTTCGGCTTCAATGGTCAGCTTCATTTCCTCCCTCCTTCCTCCCGCCGGTCAGGCGGGGTATCTGGTGATTTTAAATCACCATTCTGGCGAAAAAAATTTGCTCTCTCGTTTCCGCCGAAAGATGCAATAGGGCGGATAGCTTTACGATTTCGGAAGCTTTGAATTCACTTGTTCCGTTGAGCTTGTTGTAGAGACCCTCTCGGGTAAGCCCCATTTTCTCGGATATGTAAGTGAGGGTTACGCCGGATTCTTTGATTGCATCGCGGAGCATCTGCGTATCAGTCATTATGAAGTCACCTCCTTTAGTGATTTTAAATCGCACTCATATTGTAGCACTGCCGTGATTATCTGTCAACTATTTTTTGAAAAAATGTTGATTTTTTTTCACGCTTGTGGTATAGTGATGATGTTGAAATCAGTAAAGAGGTGATTCCAATGGAGCTTTATAAGAGAATTAAGGAGCTTCGTGAAGACCGGCACATGTCCCAGGAGGAGCTTGCGCTGAAAACGGGATATACAAGCCGAACTTCTATTGCAAAGATCGAGGCGGGGAAAATTGATCTCCCGCAGTCGAAGATTGTTTTGTTTGCGAAGGCCCTAGGCACAACGGTTTCTTATCTTATGGGCTGGGAAGACAAGGCCCCGGCTGATGATTATTCCAAAATTCCCAACGTCCTGCCCCTCCCCAAAGTAATCAAAAAGGTTCCCCTGTACGACGGCATTGCCTGCGGCGATCTCCGCTATGCCGACCCGCAAGAGGTGGACATGATGGAGCTGCCCGACGGCATCCGGGCCGACTTCGCCGTCCGCTGCTATGGCGACAGCATGATTGACGCTCATATCTGCGATGGCGACATCGTCTACATCCGCCAGCAGGACGACGTTGACGACGGCGAGATCGCCGCTGTTCTCATCGACGACGATGCCACTCTGAAAAGGGTCTACCGCAAGCCTTACGGCGTCGTTCTGATGCCCGCCAATTCAAACTATGAACCCCTGGTCTACACCGCCGAAGACTGCGTGAACATCCGCATCATGGGCAAGGCCGTGGCTTGTTTGAGTAAGGTGCGATAAGGTACGTCTATGGATGGAGTTGTGAAAGGGGCTTCTTTATGAAATGTGTCTTCTGCGGAACGGAAAATGACGATAACAATTTTTTCTGCCTTACTTGCGGGAGACGAATCGGTCCAGTATTGTATCAGGATTCAACGCAGGCACGGAATTTTCAAAAAATATCTGAGCGAGACATCCACACCGTATGTGGGCACATAGACCTTTCCACACCGGAGGGTGTAGAAGCAATTCCTTTAAACGCTGATATATACTGCTGTACTTTTCATGGCAGAAATGTACGAATGAGCACCTATCTTCGGAGCCTTGGATATGACTATGAAAAGGATAGCAATCCGGAAATGGCGATTGCCTGTCTAAAAAAGTCCAATGAAATCCGTATGACATGCAGAGAAGGCCACAACAAGGATGAGTACTATCCCCTGGTGCGTATGCTTGCGCGTTTAGGGTTTGTGGCAGAAGCACAAAAGGCAAAAGCAGAAATAGACGATTATTTTTCTGCTTGTGGTTCAGATAACGATTTTTATCGTTCTTATGAAATAGAAATCAAACAGACGCTGTATTCCGCCAATTACCATGAAACAGATTTGGTTATCATGGAAGCCATGGGTGCTGCCTGTCCAGAGTGTGCCAAATACCAAGGGCGCGTGTTTTCGCTGTATGGCCGAGACACTCGCTTTCCAAGGGTCCCGCCCGAATTCTGGGTATACGGACGAATTCACCCAGGATGCTCACATACGTTTTGGCCCTTCATTTATGGTGTCAGTGGGGATGATTTGTCCTATACTTTGCAAATCCAGAAGGTATCAAATCCTCTGTATACCCGAAATATTATAGCGTATAGTAATCGCCCGATGGTCGATGACCGTCCGCCAGCGGATATAGCGGCTGCCTTGCAGTTTATGCAGAAAGCCCAGGAGGAAGCGGAGCATCGGCAGTACCTATGGGACCATATGATCGAAGTCGAAGCTGAACGTGGCAAAGACAAAAGAGACTATGAGTGGCTGCTGCAAAACCTACCGGACCTTTGCCCTAAATCATATAGCGGGTATAGGAGAATGAAAACACAGAACACACGGAATTTCCAACGCTTACAAGCTGCTGCGAAGGCGTTGGGGAAAGAAATATAGGCGTTCTGCCTACGTAGCCGTATAAAATAAAAAATCCCGCCCCGGTGCGCCAACACCAGGACGGGAACAGCAAGCCTTAAACTTCGACGAATAAAGCCTTTGCAAGACTATTCTACCACCTTCCGGACCGTTTTGCAAGGGCTTGGGAGGTGTTTTTCTTGATTTGCGTGAAATGTAAGCGGGAAATCCCCGAGGGCTCCCTTTTCTGCCCCCAGTGCGGGAAAAAGCAGGCGTCCACCCAGCGGAAGGGGGCCCGCCGGGGGAACGGCACCGGCAGCGTCTACAAGCGCAAGGACGGCGGCTGGATGGCTGTGAAGGTCGTCGGCTACGAGCCCCTGGACAACGGCAAGCTGAAAGCCATCCGCGTCACCAAAGGCGGCTTTCCCACGAAAAAGGCCGCCGTGGAGTACCTCCCCCAGCTGGCCCCCAGGCAGCGCACCCCGGAGAAGGTCTCCTTCGCCCAGCTTTTCCGCCTGTGGCTCCCCACCCACGAGCGGCAAGGCAAGAGCAAGAGCACGATGAACTGCTATAAAGCGGCGTTCAAGTACTTCCGCCCCGTCTGGCCCGTGAGCTTCGATGAAATCACCATCGACGACCTCCAGGAGTGCATCGACGACTGCCCCCACGGAAAGCGCACCCGGGAAAACATGAAGGCCCTGGGAACGCTGCTATACGCCTACGCCATCCCCCGAGGATACGCCCCGGGCAAGGTGGACCTGGCCCACTACCTGTTCGTCGGCGGCGTTTCCGGGGCTCCCCGGGAGGAATTCACCCGGGAGGAAATCGAGATCGTCCGCCAGAGCATCGGGCATGTCCCGTATGCCGACTACATCTATTGCCAGATTTACCTGGGATTCCGCCCCCATGAGTTCCTGACCCTGGATTGCGCAAACTACAATCCCAAAGAGCGCTGCTTCGTAGGCGGCGGAAAGACGGAGGCCGGGACGGACCGCAGCGTCACGGTGTCCCCAAAAATACAGCCGATCATCGACCGAATCCTAGGCGGCAGAAGGTCCGGCGCCGTCTTCTGCGACAGCGACGGAAAGCCCTTCTCCGACAAAAAGTACCGGAACCAGTTCTACGATGCCCTGAAAGCCATGGGGCTGCCCCTGAACGCCCCGGACGGCTCCCCGCGGAAGCTGACCCCGCACTGCTGCCGGCATAGCTTCGCGACCCTCCTGAAGGCAATCTCCGCACCGGATAAAGACAAGCTGGAGCTGATGGGCCATACCTCCACGGAGATGCTGCGCCACTACCAGCACACCAACTACGCCGACCTGCGCAAAATCACGGACAACCTCTGATTTTTGCGTAAGCAATAAAACGGCTTTTCCGCATTTTCAACGCATTTTTCCACTTTTCAACACAAAACAAAAAAGCACCGGAACCCGCACAACCACGGCCTTCCGGTGCTTTTTCTTGGTGGAGACGATCGGGATCGAACCGACTACCTCTTGAATGCCATTCAAGCGCTCTCCCAGGTGAGCTACGCCCCCAAGTGTTTTGCAGTTTTTGTTTCACTCTCAACTGCTTGTCTATTATAGCATGGTCATCCGGAAATTGCAAGCCTTTTTTTGAAAAAAGTTTGAGTTTATGAAACATTGACAAAATATTCAAATGCATCTCGTTTTTTTATGCAAAACAGCAGCAACACGGTTTCTTTACAAAATATTCACCCCCATCCCCCGCCGCCGTGCTATAATAAGGTGAACGTAAAACCCACTGCAAAAGGACATCACTATGAACATTCTGCTGTTTCTGACGCCGAAAAACGACGTCGCTTACCTATACGACGACTTCACCATGCGGCAGGCCCTGGAAAAAATGGAGCACCACCGCTACTCCGCCATCCCGGTCATCGGCCGGGACGGCAGCTACTCCGGCATCATCACCGAGGGCGACCTGCTCTGGGCCGCCAAGAACCGCTTCGACCTGGACCTCCGCCGGGCGGAGAGCCTCCCCATCGCCGACGTGCCCCGCCACGCAAACTACCAGCCCGTCCGCATCGACACCAACATGGAGGACCTGGTGGACAAGGCCCTGAACCAGAACTTCGTCCCTGTGGTGGACGACCGGGGTGTCTTCATCGGCATCGTCAAGCGGAAGGCCATCATCCAATTCTGCTACCAGCGCTATAAATCCCTGGAGGAGACCTGCGGCCCTGTCCCGGAGCCCACGGTCCTCCCGGCCAACATTTTATAAGAAAGAGGAACCCTCTATGAAGCAAGTCCGCCCCTACCCCGCCTCCGCCGTCACCCTGAAAGCCCAGCGCAGCGTGGAGTCCGGCCACCCCTGGATCTACGACACCGAGGTCGTCCAGCCCCCCGTCTGCGAGGACGGCGATCTGGTGGACGTTTTCGGCCCCAAAGGCGCCTACCTGGGCACCGGCTTCTACAACAGCCGCTCCAAGATCCGGGTGCGGCTCATCTCCCGCAACGCCAACGACCGCTTCGACGAAGCCTTCTTCGAACGGCGGCTCCGCCACGCCTGGGAATACCGCAAGACCGTCATGGGGGACGACGTTTCCTGCTGCCGGCTGATCTTCGGCGAAGCGGACTCCTTCCCCGGCCTCACCGTGGACCGGTTCGGGCCCATCCTGGTGGCCCAGACCCTTTCCCTGGGCATCGAGAAGCGGAAGGACCTGCTGTTCCCCCTCCTCTGCAGAATCCTCCGGGAGGACGGCCAGGACATCGCCGGGGTCTACGAGCGCAACGATGTGGCCATCCGGGAGCTGGAGGGCATGACCCAGGGCAAGGGCTTCTTCCCAATCCCCGGTCTGCCCGCCCCCTCCGACACCCGGACGGAGATCGTGGAAAACGGCATCCGCTACGCCGTGGACTTTGAAAACGGCCAGAAAACCGGCTTTTTCCTGGACCAGAAGTACAACCGCCAGGCTGTGGCCCGGATCAGCCGGGGCAAGACCGTCCTGGACTGCTTCACCCACACCGGCTCCTTCGGCCTCAACGCCGCCATGGGCGGAGCCGCCCACGTCCACGCTGTGGACATTTCCGAGGAGGCGGTGGCCATGGCCCGGGAAAACGCGGAGCGCAACGGTCTTGCGGACCGAATGAGCTTCCAGGCCGTCAACGTCTTCGACCTGCTCCCCACCATCAGGCCCCGGACCTACGACTTCATCATCCTGGACCCTCCGGCCTTCACCAAGTCCCGGAAGACCGTGGACAGCGCCTCCCGGGGATACAAGGAGATCAACTACCGGGCCATGAAGCTCCTGCCCCCCGGCGGGTATCTGGCCACCTGCTCCTGCTCCCATTTCATGACCGAGGAGCTTTTCGTGAAGATGCTCCACGACGCCGCCCACGACGCAGGAGTCCGCCTGCGGCAGATTGAAGCCCGCCAGCAGGCCCCCGACCATCCCATCCTCTGGAACGTCCCGGAGACCAACTATCTGAAGTTCTACCTTTTCCAGATTGTCTGACGGAAAACGTGGGCATCGCCCACCCAAAGCGCCACGTCAGGCCGCCAGCAACCCACGTCAAGCCGACACGTATCTCCGAATCCTTATACAGGAATCGAAACGTTCAAAAGTGCTGCACGGTTGCCTACTGTCCGAGCACCGATAGTGTCGGCGGGAAGTGTCGCGTGCGGTCATCTTAATCCAGCGCCTGCCGCCATTGGGGTTTTTAGGGGTGCAACCCCTAAACGGACTTTTCTGCTTACTCTTTTCCTCCGGGGAAAAGAGTAAGTGCGCTGTGTAGGGCGTAACAAATCTGTACAAACGTAAGTAGCCGCATAGGCTAGTAGGACCTGCCAAATCTGATTCGATTTCGGCAGCACTACCGGCCTATGCGGCTACTTACGTTTTTTATTATCGATAGGTGGTTCATCGCACCCCTTCTTTTCCCGCGTGGGAAAAGAAGGAGGAGAAAAGGACGCTCGGGTGGCTCCCGCCCCCCGAGACCCCCTAAAGTCGCGCCGTAGGCTTTGGAGAGCCTACCCGCCTACCTCGCGGTGGACACGGCCGCCGCAATTGGTGCGTGGACAGTAGGCATCCAGCTGCCACTTTCGGACGTTGATGTCCTCACGATAGGTCTCTGGGGTAGGGGCGGCCTGATGTAGGTGCTTAGGGGCGCAAAACCCTCCGCATTTTCCCCATAATTCGCGGAGGAATCCGCGGAAAAATCAAGCGTCCTGCACATTTTTCTCAAGCATTTTCGCAGAATCCGTAGAGAACTCCCCAGTATCCGCAAAGCGCTCCTGTCTCAAACTGGTATAATGAAAAGTAGGAAAACCCCATCCACCGGCAAGCAATCTTCATTATGAGAAAGGAATGTGCAGCATGAAAACGCGATTTCGGAAGCTGACCGCCGCCATTACGGCTCTGCTGTTGGCTGTCTCCACGCTGACCCCGGGCTTTGCGGCCGCGGCGGAAGACGTTTCGGACGAAATCCCCTCCGGCGCGGTCTTCCAGGACCTGAGCGAGGGCGAAAACCCCCTGGACACCGGAACCACCTACTACATCGCCACCAACGGCGACGACGACAACCCCGGCACCATGGAGGCCCCAAAGAAAACCGGCTCCAGCGTGGCGGGCTCCCTGAAACCCGGCGACACCGTGATCTTCCGGGAAGGGACCTACAACGGCGTCATGGTCCTCCAGGGGCTGGGCTCCTCGGCAGGCGAGCCCATCACCATCAAGGCCTGTGAGGGCGAAAACGTCACCCTGACCTCCGACAACGGCCAGTACGTCATTTTCCTGGGCCACGACCAGAACGTGGTCATCGAGGGCCTGACCTTCTCCGGGAAAAACGGCGAAAAGCGGGGCAACGGCATCGACATCGTCAACTTCGACGCCTCCATGCAGCAGACCCGGGACATCACCGTCCGGGACTGCACCTTCGTGGACTGCGAACCGGCCTTCATCGTCCGGGACGTCATTGAAAACCAGTCCACGGACATGAAGTTCGGCAATATGACCTTCGAAAACAACGTCATCATGGCCAGCGACTCCGCCAGCAAGATCGGCAAGGGCATCTCCCTCCAGGAAATGCGCATCGCCGACGGCTCCCTGGGCGTCATCCGCAGCAACGTGATCCTCAACGCCAAGTGGGGCCTCTATCTGTGGGGCCGCAGCGAAAACGTCCTGGTCTACAACAACACCTTCCTGGACACCTACGACAAAAACGAGGGCGGCCAGTACGACATCTACCCCGTCCAGGGCGCATACAACAAGACCCTGTACCAGTTGGACATCTCCCACAACTGCGTCTTCAAAAACAACATCTTCACCAAACCCATCCGCACCCAGCTGGAGGGCGGCTCCTCCATTCTGGACGAGGACAAGGGCAACGTCTTTGACTCCAACCTCTACGACGCGAATTCCCTCCCCGACTACGTCACCTACAACTACGGCGGCGAGGGCCCCAAGCTGACCTTTGAAGAGCTCCAGTCCTACCAGAACCGGGGCTTCGAGGCCAACGGCAAATACGCCGCCGTGAGCTTCGTGGACCGGCAGACCGACGCCCACCTGAGCGGCGCGGCCAACCCCGGCATCCACGGCGCAGCAGACGCCATCACCGACTCCGTCACCGCGCCGGAAACCGACCTGGAGGGCCGGGCCCGCGGCGATGAATTCGGCGCTTACGCCTACGCCGCCAGCCTGGTCTTTGTAGGCGAAAACGACGGCGAAGGCGACGGCTCCGCCGAGAACCCCTACCCCTCCCTCAAGGCCGCTCTGGACGCAGGCGCCCGGGAAATCCAGGTGAAGGAGGGCGTCTATTCCGAGGACGGCCTCACCGTTCCCGCAGGCATCTCCCTGAAGCCTTACCGCAGCGATTCCGTCACCATTTCCGGCGCAGTGGCCTTCTCCGGCGCGGCGGCGGTGTCCGGCATCCGCTTCGCGGGGACCGTGGCCGCAGACAGCGACGCGGCTTTCTCCGGCTGCACCTTTGAAGGGCTCCTGACCCTCTCCGGGGAAAACTCCTCCGTCTCCGCCTCCTTTGTGGAAGCTGGGATCGTCCTGGACAACGCCCGGGGCGGGAAGGTCGTCAACTGCCTGCTGACCGGCGGGAAAACGGCCCTGTCCCTGACCAACTCCCAGAGCGTTTCCATCCTGAACAACACCTTCTACGGCAATGACAAGGACCTCTCCGCCGATGCAGACAGCACCGGCAAGGTGATGAACAACATCTTCTCCGCGGAAAACACCCTGTCCGCCGGGATGGACGCGGATTACAACTGCTACAACGCCGCCAGCCTGTCCGGGGACTACCTGGACGGCATCACCGAGGAACACGCCGTCAAGGCGGACCCCCAGTTCCTGAACGTCCGCAGCGGCGACTTCCGCCTGTACCGCCAGAGCCCCTGCGCGGGCAAGGGCGGCGCCGTCTCCGGCGTGGCCGCCGACCTGAACGGCGTGAAGCGGGGCACTCCCTGCTCCATCGGCGCTTATGAGCTGACAGACGTGGAAAACGTCTACTACGTCTCCCCTGACGGCGACGATTCCGCTGCCGGGACCGAAAAGGCCCCCTTCCGGACCATCGGCGCGGCGGCGGCAGCGGTCCGCCCCGGCGAAGAAGTGATCATTCTGGGCGGGACCTACACCGAGGACGTGACCATCTCCGGCAAGACCGTTTTCAACGGCAGCGGCTGCACCATCACGGCGAAGAACGCCGTTCTGGACGGCTCCCTGACCGTGGCGGACTGTGACGGACTGGCCGTTTCCGGCCTGACTGTCAACGGGGCCCTTACCGTTAAGGATTCCTCCGGTCTTGACCTCACCGGCCTGACCCTTTCCGCCAAGGTCCGCCTGGAGAGCAGCACTGTCACCGCCTCTCAGCTGACCCTGACCGGCGCGGGCATCGAGGCCGCAGGCGGCTCCCTGACCCTGACCCGGGCAAAAATCTCCGGTGCGGAGACGGCAGTTTCCGTTTCCGGCCGATGCGCCCTGGTGCTGACGGCCTCCCAGATCGTGGACTGCGCCGCCGGCGTCCTCTCCACCGGGGATTCCCCCCTCCACGCGGTCAACAACACCTTCTATAACATCTCCGGTTACAGCGTGGACGTGACCCAGCAGAACAGTCGGGACATCGACCTGGACCTGTACAACAACATCTACGCCCGCTCCAGCCGGACCGGCGCACCCTTTATCCGGGTGAACAAGGCTTACGGCTTCAACACGGAAAATAACATCTACGACGCAGATGCCGGCCAGAAAATCGGCACCATCCTCACCGCGGACACCGACGGCGCTCCTCTGGAGGACCGGGACCTGGCCGCCATGCAGGACGGCGGCGACGACACCGCCAGCGTCGCGGCGGACCCCATGCTCCGGGACCCCGCCAACAGCGATTTCTCCCCCAAAAAGGGCAGCCCCGCCGCCCGGAACGGCCGGTCGGACGCCTACGCGCCCAAAGCCGACTTCAACGGCACGGCTTTTGCCGCTACCCCGGACATCGGCTCCGTCTATTCCCCCTTCACCATGCGGACCTTTAACGTAGTGCCCTACGGCCTGGGCTGGGGCAACTATGGGGACAGCTCCAATCCTATCCTGCCGGACGGCAGCTGGGATCATCCCTTTACCTCGCTGAAGGACGCCCTGAAGGTCGTAGGCTCCAGCGACACCATTGTGATACACAAGGCCGTCTATGATTGGGGCCGCATAGATTTGAATGACCTCCACGGTGTAGCCGACGCTCCCATTACCATTGAAGCCTGCACCAACGAGGGCTGCTGGTACTGCACCTCCTACGACAACCGCTCCTTCTGGGGCTGCCCGGCGGATGCTCCCGCCCTGGACCGCCCGGTCCTCACCGGCAGCCAGAAGTACAGCTTCCAGGACCCCGCCATCAAAGCGGAATCCGACCTGTGCATGAAGCTGACCAACTGCTCCTACATCACCATCCGGGGCCTGGAAATCGCCGGGTTCTCCGGCGCGGGCATCTGGGTCTACGGCGGCGACCACATCGTTCTGGAGGATAACCATGTCTGGAACATCGATTCCAAGGAGGACATCACCTCCGGCGTGGAGGGCTTCCTCCTCAACGACATCTCCGACAGCGAGATCGTCAACAACCGCATCTGGAACATCGGCTACACCCGGCGCTCCCACGCGGACCACGGCATCTACGTCGGCGGCGTGGACAACTGCACCTTCTCCGGCAACGTCATCGTCAACTCTCCCGGCGGCGGGATGCAGTTCTACGCGGGGGACAGTTACAGCGTCCACGGCCGGAACTGCACCATTGAGAACAACGTCTTCTACCGCGCCCGGATGGGCCTCATCCTCTGCGGCATCGAAAACTTCAACGTGGTGAACAACACCTTCGCGGACAGCCTGGAGGACGATCTCTATCTGGACTGGACCGTGAAGAACAACCGCTTCGCCAACAACCTGTTCTCCAACAGCCTTACCAGCGAGACCACCGGTCTGGGCAAGAACCCCTGCATCATCGCCCGGCACAACGGCGCCGGGGACAATGCCGTCACCGGCAACGTCTTCACCAACAGCCTTTACGACTACCAGGGCCATACCCCCTACGCCCAGGAGGGCTGGGGCACGCTCCAGACCTTTGACAGCTTCGTGGAAGCCCAGGCAGGCGTCAACACCTTTACGGAATTTGTCTCCGGCAAGGCCGGATTCCTGAAAGGGACCGCCGACGAGGGCCTGACCCCCTCCGAACTGGCGGCCCAGGTGGATACGGAGCTTTTCCGCACCACCTTCCAGACCAGCGGCCGGGACCAGGGCCTGGCGGAGAACGCTCCCGCTTACGACCGGGACGGCAATCTCCGCACCGGAGCCCCCGACATCGGCGCGTATGAAGCCCAGGACGTCCGGGCCCTGGTCCTCTCCGAGAACCAGCTGGAGGAAAACAACGCCCCCGGCGCGGCCATCGGCAGCTTCTCCATTCTGGGCCAGGACGCCCAGGAGGGCGACTCCTACGCCTTAGTGGAAGGTGAGGGGGACACCGACAACGCCTCCTTCGCCATCGAAGGAAACACCCTGAAAGCCCGGATTTCCTTCGACTATGAGACCAAGACCAGCTACTCCATCCGGGTGAAGGCCCTCTGCGGCGACTACACCGAGGAAAAAGTTTTCACCATCAACGTCATCAACGTGGAGGAGCCCGCCGTGGCCGACCACTGGATCAACCTCATCCATGACACCATCACTCCCGACGGCAAGCTGGACGAAGCCGCCTGGGAAAAGGGCCGGTTCACCGAACTCACCGTGGGCCAGGACAAATCCACCGAATTCAGGGCCAGCATCGGCCTTCTGGCAGACGAAACCGCCCTGTATCTGGCCGCCAGAGTCACCGACAGCGAGCTTTCCAACGACCTGATCCCCGGCGTGGACTTCAACGCCGACATGGTGGAGCTCTACCTGGACGGCCTGAACCTGGAAAGCAGCGCCTACGACGCTTCCACCGTGCAGTTCCAGTTCCGCTGGGGCGATGAAAAGCTCTGGGTCTACGGCAACAGCAAGGAATTCAAGAACGTAAAATTCGCCATGACCGCCGCCGACGACGGCTACATCCTGGAAGCCGTCATCCCCTGGGCGGACCTGGGCATCGAATTCGACCCCAACCGCACCATCGGCCTCACCGCCGACGTCCAGGACTACGACTCCTCCACCGGCAATTCCATGAGCGTGGCCATGATCGAGGGCCAGGGCTTCTGGAACAACTCCTCCGCCTGGGAAAGCTACGGCTTCCAGGGCGAGGAAGAGCCTGCGGCAGGCGGCTCCGTCGTCCATCGCGGCTGGGTCAGAAACAAGGCCGGAAAGTGGTTCTTCTACAATGAAAAGGGCCGCAAGGTCAAGGGCTGGCACTACGACGCCGACGGCTGCTGGTACTATCTAAGCAAAACCGACGGCGAAATGCACACCGGCTGGCTGGAAGACGGCGGCAGCACCTACTACCTCCGGAGCTGGGGCGGGATGCTCACCGGCTGGTTCCGGGTGGAGGCCCAGTGGTTCTACGCCGATCCCTCCGGCGCGGTCCAGGACCTGGCCAACGCCTTCGGCGCGTCCGTTTACTCCTACGCCTCCGCAGACGGCAGCGGCATCTGGCAGAAGGACGCCAAGGGCCAGTGGGCCTTTGCGGAAAAGGGCGTCTACGCCATTGGCTGGCGGCTCATCGACGGGGAATGGTACTTCTTCGGTACCGACCACGTCATGAGGACCGGCTGGCAGTTCGTCAACGGCATCTGGTACTACCTGAACTCCAACGGCAAAATGGCCGTCGGCTGGAAACAGGTGGCCGGAAAATGGTACTACCTCCGCTCCTGGGGCGGCATGATTTCCAATGGGCTCACCCCCGACGGCTATCGTGTGGACGCCTCCGGCGCCTGGATCGGCTGAACCGTAAAAATCCCCCGGATTCTTCCAGGAATCCGGGGGATTTCTCTTGACAAATATATCGAGGTGCGATATAATAGATGGCAGTACGATACATCGCAGTAAGGAGTGATCATTCTGGATTCCCACATCCGCAAAGTCTACGTTCCCATGACCGAGACCGCCTTCTACATCCTGCTCTGCCTGAAAGCCCCCAACCACGGCTACGGCGTGGTGCAGAAGGTGGAAAAGCTCACCGGCGGAGCCATCCGCCTGGCCCCGGGCACCATGTACGGCAGCCTGTCAAAAATGGAAAAGGACGGCCTTATCCGGTTCATCCGAGAGGAAGAAAAGCGCAAGCTCTACCAGATCACCGACCTGGGGACGGAGGTCCTCCAGATCGAGTACCGGCGCATCCAGCGGCTCTATCAGATCGCACAGGAGGAAATGGAATGAACATCAAACGCACCGTCAGATTTTTCATCATCTGCGACTACGAGGAGGAGCAGGCGTACCTCCGGGAAATGCACCGTTCCGGCTGGAAATTCCTGCGTCTCTCGGGGCTCTGCGTCTATCATTTTGAAGCCTGCGCCCCGGAGGACGTGGTCTACCAGCTGGACTTCAACCAGGATGGCCTGGCCCACCGGGACGAGTACCTGACCATGTTCCGGGACTGCGGCTGGGAGTACCTCCAGGACTACCTGGGGTACAGCTACTTCCGGAAGCCCGCTTCCCGGACCTCCGGGGAGGAAAGCATCTTCTGCGACAACGAATCCCGGATGGACATGCTGGGCCGGGTCTTCCGGGGAAAGGTCCTGCCCCTGGCGGCGATCTTCTCCTGCGTGCTTCTCCCCCAGCTGGCCAGCTCCATCAGCCGGGGAGAAGGGGCCCTCATCGGCTTTTTATCCCTGCTGACCGGCCTGTACCTGGGGATTTTCCTCCGGTTCGCCTGGAAATACCGGAAGCTGAAGCGCAGAAGCTGACTGCAAAAATCCCGCCGCCCCGGAAACGCTCCGGAGCGGCGGGATTTTCAGTATTCGACCCCTTCCCGGGCGCCGATCCCCCGGTCATAGGGGTGCTTTTCCTTGGTCATCCGGGTGATGTAGTCCGCCCGCCTTGCCAGGTCCGGGTCCTTCTGGTGGCCGGTGAGGACCACCTCCACCCCGGCGGGCCGGTGGTCCAGGAAATCCAGGAGTTCTCCCCGGTCCACCATCCCGGCGTCCAGGGCGGAGCCGATCTCGTCCAGGACCAGGAGCCCGCACCGGCCTTCCCGGCAGAGTTTTTCCGCCCGGGAGAGGTTTTCCGCCATCTCCCCGGCGCACCGGGCCTTTTCCTCCGCCGTCATGGTGAAGGTGAAGCCGCAAAGGGTGGTCGTGGCCAGCACCGTCACGTCAAGCGCGTCCCGGAGCGCCCCGATCTCCCCGCTGGAGCCGTCCTTGAGAAACTGGACGACTGCCACGGGGATCCCCCGCCCCGCCGCCCGGAGCGCCAGCCCCATGGCCGCGGTGGTTTTGCCCTTGCCGTCGCCGTAATAGTAGTGAAGAAGTCCCAGGTTCTTCATACGATCTTCCTTTCCGCAAAAAGCGGGCTCCCGAAGAAGCCCGCCCCTGATCAGCTGCCGATCCAGGCCCCGTCGGGGCCGACCTTGTAGCCGTTGATGGTGGTGTTGGTCAACAGCTTGCCGCTGCCGTTGAAATAGTAGCTCTTGCCGTCGATGCTGTACCAGGCTCCGGCCACCATTTTGCCGTCCTTCTGGAGGAAGTACCAGCTGCCGTCCACCTTCTGCCAGCCGGTGGTCATTTTGCCGTCGGCGGCGAAGTAGTACCACTTGCCGTCCAGCTTGAGCCAGCCCTTCTGGTAGCTGCCGTCGGACTTGACGTAGTACTTGCTGCCGTTTTCCTCCACCCAGCCGGCAGACGCGCCGTCGGAGGGAGCCGTGCCGCTCACCAGCTCGCCGCTGGCGTTGAAAGTATAGCTCTTGCCGTCAATGGTCTGGGTCCCGGTGAGCATGGCCCCGGAGGAATCCATGTAGTACCACTTGCTCCCGATCTGCTTCCACCCCTTGACCATGACACCGGTGGTCAGGTCCAGGTAATACCATTTCCCGTTGGACTTCCGCCAGCCGGTGTACATCCGGCCGTTATTGTCAAAGCAGTAGTACTCCCCGTTGAGGAGCAGCCATCCGGTCTGATACGTGCCGTCGGCCTTCTTATAGTACTTCCCGCCGTCCTTTTCCTCCCAGCCGGTGGAAGAAGACGTGTCGGAAGGCGGCGTGCCCTGGGTCAATTCGCCGCTGGCGTTGAAAGTATAGCTCTTGCCGTCAATGACCTGATTCCCGGTAAGCATAGCTCCGGAAGCGGCCAGATAGTACCACTTGTCCTTTACCTGCTTCCAGCCCACGGCCATGACGCCGGTGTCCGGGTCAAAGTAGTACCAGGCCGGGCCCACCTGTTTCCAGCCCGTACACATCTTTCCGTCGGAGGCAAAGTAGTACCACACCTCGTTCAGCTTGAGCCAGCCGGTCTGATAGCTGCCGTCGGACTTCCGGTAGTACCTGGCCCCGTCCTTTTCCTCCCAGGCTGTGGGGGGATCGCCCTGGGTCAGCTCGCCGGTGGAGGCGAACACGTAGCTCTTGCCCTCAATGGTCAGGCTTCCCGTGGCCATAGCCCCGGAGGCCGTGAAGTAATACCACTTGCCGTCCAGCTGCTTCCAGCCCAGAGTCATCCGGCCGCTGGCCTCGAAATAGTAGGTCGCCGGGCCCACCGATTTCCAGCCCGTAACCATCCTGCCGTCCTCGGCGAAGTAATACCATTGACCGTCCAGTTTGAGCCAGCCCTTCTGATAGCTGCCATCGGCCTTGACATAGTACTTGCCGCCGTCCTTCTCCTGCCAGCCGGTAGAGGGAGTAGAGGGATTCTCCGCAGGCGGATTCCCGCTGGTCAGCTCGCCGTCAGCGTTGAAAGTGTAGCTCTTGCCGTCAATGGTCTGGGTCCCGGCGAGCATGGCGCCGGACTCGTTCATGTAGTACCACTTGCTGCCGATCTGCTTCCAGCCCTTGACCATGACGCCGGTGGTCAGGTCCAGATAGTACCATTTCCCGTTGGACTTCCGCCAGCCGGTGTACATCCGGCCGTTGTTGTCAAAGCAGTAGTACTCTCCATCCAGGAGCAGCCACCCGGTCTGATACGTGCCGTCGGCCTTCTTATAGTACTTCCCGCCGTCCTTTTCCTCCCAGCCGGCAGACGGGGTGGACGGGTCGGAAGGCCCGGAGGGCGTAGACGGATTGGAGCTGCCCAGCTCGCCGTATTCGTTGAAGGTATAGGTCACGCCGTCAATGACCCTGGTGCCGGTGGCATAGGTTCCCTTGTCGTCGGTGCAGTAGATCCGCACGTCCCCCTGCTGCTGCCAGCCGGCCACCAGCTGGGGCAGGAGCTTCACGTCGCCACTGGCCGCCGTCACCTGGGAGACCGCCTTTTTGGCGGAGTCCGACAAAGTATCGATGCGGTTCTTCTCCAGATACAGGTTCTTCAGGGCCGTATCCCCGGAGAGGTCCGGAATTTCGGTGATGGCGTTGCCGCTTAAATCCGCCGTTTCCAGCCAGGTCCGATCCTTGAGGAAGTCCATGGCGGTCAAGGCGTTGTTCCGGGCGCTGAACACCGTCAGCATCCGGGACAGGGAGGGCAGGGTGGTGATCTTGTTGTTGTCCAGGACCAGGGCTTTCAGGGAATAGAGGTTCCCCAGGGCCGTGGCCGCCTTGATGCTGTTATTGGAAAGGTCCAGGCTCTCCAGGTCCTCCAGGTTGGACAGTGCGGAAACCGACGTGATGGCGTTGCCGCTGGCGTTGAGCTCCACTAAGCTGGAAAGGCCGCTGACCCCGGAAAGGCCGGTGAGCTTGTTTCCGCTGACGTCCAGATACAGCAGATTGGAGCAGCGCCCCAGGCTGGTCAGGGACTTCAGGGAGTTATCCGAAGCGTTGAGCCAGCTCAGGTTGGGCAGCCGGGAGAAGCCCTTCAGGGACGTAAGCCCCAGTCCGCTGACGTCGGCCTCCGTCACCAGGGAGAGTTCGTATTCGTTAAGTTTGCCGTCGCCGTTTACATCGGCGGAGTCCAGCAGGTAGTCGTAGACCTTGCTGTCAAAGTACAGGGACGCCACAACGGTCCCCCCGCTGGCCGCAGCCGCAGGAAGCCTGGGAGCCATCCAGGACACCGCCAGGACCGCCGCCGCAGACGCGGCCAGCTTCCGGACGAGCCCTTTGGAAAATCGGGTGCGCATGTCATACCTCCATCTTTCTGTCGCAGGTTTCGCAGGTTTGCCCCGCGTTTCTTTCTTCCCGCCTCCGTGGGAGGGGGAAACCGCCCAAAAATCGGTTCTACGTCCAGTATAGCATACTTTTCCGGCCAGGTAAAGTAGGAAATCCGCCGCCGGGCCAGAAGAATTGGCCAAATCCCTTGACTTTCCCGCGCTTTTTCATTAAAATAAGATTATATGGAAAATTCCGGCCGTCCAACGGCCTGCGGGAGAAGGAACGTCTATGCTGAAAAACGAAGAAAAAACCATGAACCAGATCATCACCCTCTGCAAGGGCAGAGGCTTTGTATACCCTGGCAGCGAAATCTACGGCGGCCTGGCCAACGCCTGGGACTACGGCCCCCTGGGCGTGGAGTTCAAGAACAACGTGAAAAAAGCCTGGTGGAAGAAATTCGTCCAGCAGTCCCCCTACAACGTGGGCCTGGACTCCGCCATCATCATGAATCCCCAGACCTGGATCACCTCCGGCCACGTGGGCGGCTTCTCCGACCCGCTGATGGACTGCAAGGACTGCAAGGCCCGCTACCGCGCCGACAAGCTCATCGAGGAAGACGGCGGCGACCCCAACGGCATGACCTTTGAGCAGATGAGCGCCTACATCAAGGACCACGGCATCGCCTGCCCCGAATGCGGCAGCAAGAACTTCACCGACATCCGGAAGTTCAACCTCATGTTCAAGACCTTCATCGGCGTCACCGAGGACGCCAAGAGTGAGGTCTACCTCCGCCCCGAGACCGCTCAGGGCATCTTTGTGAACTTCGCCTCCGTCCAGCGCACCACCCGGAAGAAGTTGCCCTTCGGCGTCTGCCAGATCGGCAAATCCTTCCGCAATGAGATCACCCCCGGCAACTTCACCTTCCGCACCCGGGAGTTCGAGCAGATGGAGTGCGAGTTCTTCTGCAAGCCCGACACCGACCTGGACTGGTTCTACTACTGGAAGGACTACTGCAAGAACTGGCTCCTCTCCCTGGGCATGAAGGAAGAAAACATGCGGCTCCGGGACCACGAGAAGGAGGAACTGTCTTTCTACTCCAAGGCCACCACCGACATCGAGTACCTGTTCCCCTTCGGCTGGGGCGAGCTCTGGGGCATCGCCGACCGGACCAACTATGACCTGGGCCGCCACCAGGAAGCCAGCGGCAAATCCCTTGAGTACTTCGATCAGGAGACCAACGAGCGCTACGTTCCCTACGTCGTGGAGCCTTCTCTGGGCGCCGACCGTGTGGCCCTGGCTTTCCTCTGCGAGGCCTTTGACATCGAGAAGCTGGAGGACGGCTCCGAGCGCACCGTGCTCCACCTGCATCCGGCTCTGGCCCCCTTCAAGGCCGCGGTCCTGCCCCTGTCCAAGAAGCTCTCCGAAAAGGCCATGGAGGTCTATACCATGCTCTCCGACAAGTTCATGGTGGACTTCGACGAGACCGGCGCCATCGGCAAGCGCTACCGCCGGGAGGACGAGATCGGCACCCCCTTCTGCATCACCTACGATTTCGGCTCCGAGACCGACAACTGCGTCACCGTCCGGGACCGGGACACCATGGAGCAGGTCCGGCTCCCCATTGCCGGGCTGACCAGGTACATCGAGGAAAAAATCCACTTCTAAACATCCAAAGCTGGGGCAGACCTCCATCTGCTCCGGCCTTTTTACTGAAAAAATTGTGAACTTTTTGGAAAGGTTTTGCTTTTTCCGTTCCGCTGTGCTAAAATATAAGTAATTATTCTTTGATATGAAAGGACTCTTGCAATGTCTTATGAAAAATCCTGCGGAGCGGTGGTTTTCCGGAAGTATCACGGGAACATCGAGCTTCTGCTGATCAAGCACGTTGTGGGCGGCCACTGGTCCTTCCCCAAAGGCCACGTGGAGGCCGGCGAGACCGAGGAGCAGACGGCCCTCCGGGAGATCAAGGAGGAAACCGGCATCGACGTAGAGCTGATCACCACCTTCCGGGAGGTGGTCTCCTACTCCCCCAAGCGGGACACCACCAAGGACGTGATCTACTTTCTGGGGAAGGCCAAGACCTTCCAGTACACCCCCCAGGAGGAGGAGATCGCCCAGATCAAGTGGGTGGAGATCAACCTGGCCCATTCCTTTCTGACCTACGACAACGACAAGCAGCTAGTCAACAAAGCCAAGCCCATCATCCGGGACTTATACTGACCCCTAACAGCGTTTCGATCCGTCCGAAACTCTGTTGCTTTTCGCAAACTGCCCAAGTGGGCGCGCCAATTGCACCACATCTAACCTAGGTAAGCGCCGATTTGCACCCACGTCAGGCCACCGCCTGCCCCCAAAGCCCATCGTGAGGAACGAAACGTCCGAAAGTGGCAGCTGGATGCCTACTGTCCCCCCACCAATTGCGGCGGCCGTGTCCACCGCGGGGTAGTATTGGGGCTCTCCGAAGCCCCAGGCGCGACTTTAGGGGGTCTCGGGGGGCGGGAGCCCACCGAGCGTCCTTTTCTCCCCCTTCTTTTCCCACGCGGGAAAAGAAGGGGTGCTATGAAACACCTATCGATAACAATAAACATATGTAGCCGCATAGGCCGGTAGTGCTGCCGAAATCGAATCGGATTTGGCAGGTCCTACTAGCCTATGCGGCTACTTACGTTTGTACAGATTTGTTATGTCCTACCAGGGCACCCAATCTTTTTTACGGAAAAAAGATTGGGGAGAAAAACCGTTTAGGGGCTGACGCCCCTAAAAACCCCAATGGCGGCAAGCGCTGGATCAAGATAACCGCACGCGACACTTCCCGCCGACACTATCGGTGCTCTAACAGTAGGCAACCGTACAGCACTTTTGAACGCTTCGATTCCTGTATGAGGATTCGGAGATACGTGTCGGCTTGACGTGGGTTGCTGGCGTCGGCTTGACGTGGGGCGACTGGTGCGCTTACCCAGGCGTTTTCCGGTTTCCGAAGGTTGTCACTGGGTGACAAATCGGGCGGCGACGGCGAAAAGGGGGAGGGTCAGGATGGACAGCACCGTGGACAGGGCGATGGCCTGGGACGCCAGCTTCTCGTCGCCGTGGTAGCGGCTGGCAAACAGCACCGTGTTGGCTCCCACCGGCATGGCGGCCTGGAGGACCACTGAGGCGAAAACGCCGTAATCCCCGATGAAGGGCCGCAGCACCGCGGAAACCGCCAGAGGGATCACCACCAGCCGAACCGCCGTCACCGCCAGGATCGACCGGTCCTTGAGCACGTCCCGGAAGGAGATGGCGGAGATGTGGACCCCGATGCAGAGCATGGCCAGAGGAGTGTTCAGCCCCGCAAAGCCGCTGAGCACCTCCGATACAAGGCCCGGGACCGGGAGCCGGAACAGGAAGATGGGGAGGCCCAGGAGGAGCCCCACCGTTCCGGGGTTGATCAGGCATTTCCAGAGAGGCGGGGCGTCGGCGGCGTTCCCGGGGCCGGTCATCTGGCGGACGCCGTGGGTCCAGCAGAACAGGTTGAACACCACGATATACAGGGAGGCGTAGACCACCCCGTCGTTGCCCAGGAGGCTCTGGAGCAGGGGCAGGCCCATGAAGCCCACGTTGGCGTAGGCCGCGCCGAACTGGAGGACCTTCCGCCGCTCCGGCGGCTGCTTCCGGAAAAAGAGCCGGGAGCCCAGAATCTCCAGGGCCTGGGCCGCCACCGCCGCCGCGGCGATGATCAGCAGGTTCTTCACTGAGACCTGGTCCATCCCGGCGGAAAACGCGTTGATGATGATACAGGGAGTGGAGACCAGCAGCACGATGTCCGCCAGCTGGGAGGCCCCCGCTTTGGTCAGGATGTTTTTCCGCGTCAGGATCACGCCGGCCCCGATCATAAGAAACAGGATCAGCACCTTTTCGCCTACGGAAAGGATCAAACTCGTCATTTCAGCACCTCGTCATGTCCGCAATAGTTCCAGTATACGCCCTGGGAGCGGATTTGGCAACATTTATTTTCCGGGGACGGATTCCGTCGATTCTCGTTGCAAAACGGAGGGACCTGTGCTACAATGGAAGAAAGATATCCACGGAAAGGCGGAAATGTATGAAGGTCCTGATCCTCTCCTGCAACACCGGACAGGGGCACAACACCGCCGGCAAGGCCATCCAGGAGACGTTTCTCTCCCGGGGGGTCGAGTGCCGGATGATGGACACGCTGCTTCTGGCCAGCGAAAAGGTCTCCCGGCGGGTCTCCGGGGCTTACTGCGGCCTCACCACCCGGTTCCCCAGGGGCTTCGGCTGGCTGTACAAGGCCGGCGACGCCATCAGCAGCCCCAAGCGGAAATCCCCGGTCTATCTGGCCAACATTCCCTACGCCCGGACTCTTCTGGAGCTCATCCGGCAGGGGGGCTACGACCGGATCGTTACGCCCCACCTGTTCCCGGCGGAGGCGCTGACCCATCTGCGGAAGCAGGCGGCGTTGGACGTGCCGTGCTACGCCGTGGCCACGGACTACGCCTGCATCCCCTTCTGGGAGGAGACCTCCCTGGACCGCTATTTCATTCCCCATAAAGATCTGGTCCCTGAGTTCATCCAGAAGGGCGTGCCGGAAACCAAACTGATCCCCCTGGGCATCCCGGTGTCGGCGCGGTTCCGGCAGCACACGCCAAAGGCGGAGGCCCGGGAGGCGCTGGGGCTCCCGGCGGAGGGGATCATCTACCTGGTGATGACCGGCAGCATGGGCTACGGCAACGTGGAGGACATGGCGGCGGAGCTGCTCCGGCGGGGCGGGAACGTCTGCGTCCTGGGCGGCAACAACCGGAAGATGAAGGAGGGGCTGCGGCAGCGGTTCCGGGACAATCCCCGGATGATGGTGCTGGACTTCACCGACCAGGTGAGCCTTTACATGGACGCCTGCGACGTGCTGCTGACCAAGCCCGGCGGCCTGACCAGCACCGAGGCGGCGGTGAAGAACATCGCCCTGGTCCACACGGCTCCCATCCCGGGGTGCGAGACCCTCAACGCCCGGTTCTTCTCCCAACGGGGGATGTCCCTGTGCGGGGAGACCGCCGAAAAGGCCGTGGAGGAGGCCGTCCGGCTGGCGGAGGACCTGTCCCTCCGGGAGGCCATGCTGGAGGCCCAGCGGACTCAGCTGAATCCTCTGGCCGCCGACGAAATCTGCGACCGCATCACCATGGGACTCTGACCGATAGGGAGGAAAACCGAATGTACTGGCCGGTTGTTTGCTTTATTGCGGCGGGCTTTGTCTCCGGGAGCGTGCTGTACAGCATGGTGCTGCCCCGGTGGATCAAGGGGGTGGACGTGGTGGCCCTCAGCGACGACCACAACCCCGGCACCGCCAACGCCATGAAATACGCCGGGAAGCTGGTGGGAACCCTGTGCCTGATCTGCGACCTGGGGAAGGCGTTTTTCCCGGTGTGGATCGCGGCGCGGTTTCTGCCGGTGGGGTCGCTGCCCTTTGCCTTTGTGCTGGCTGCGCCGGTGATGGGCCATGCCTTTTCCCCCATGCTGCGGGGGCGGGGCGGGAAGTCCATTGCCGCCACCTTCGGGGCGCTGCTGGGGATTCTGCCCATCTGGAGCCCGCTGGCGATTTTAGCGTCGTTATACATCTTCTTTTCGGTGGTGGTCATTGTCCGGCCCCACCGGCTCCGGACCATCTGGGTGTTTGTGCTGTTTGCGGCGGGGTGCGTATTTTTCTGCCGGACGGCGTCCATTGCGGTAGGGTGCGTAGCGATTTCGGCCGTAGTGCTCTGCCGGCATCTTTCGCCGGGGCAGGAAGAAGTGCGGGAATGTATGATTTTAGGGCATAAAATTCGGTGACAGCGGCGCAAGGTGCCGCTGTAAGCACCCACGTCAGGCTAACGCCAGCAACCCACGTCAGGCCGCCGCCTACCCCAAAGCCCCAGTACCCACGTCAAGCCGACGCGTATCTCCGAAGTCTCATACAGGAATCGAAGCGTTCAAAAGTGCTGCACGGTTGCCTACT
>CAKTCT010000022.1 GCA_934539585.1 uncultured Oscillospiraceae bacterium
GATAGGGTTCCCCTTCGCCCAAACGTCCCACCGGGACGTTTGGGCTGCCCTTCCTGATCTTTTGGTATCATTTGGGGGATTTCGCCCTCTGCGGAGGGCGAGGAGGGGCGCTGCCCCTCCACCCTGCCAGCCTTTTGAAAAAGGCTGGACCGAAAACTTGCTTTGTGTTAACATTCGCCGTCAATTATTGCCAAAAATCCAAAAACTTTCGAATCCAAACAAAATTATCCCCCATTCCCCCGCATATTTGTCACATTCTTTCCGGAAAAAGGACTATCTTTTCCCGCCGAAATGTGATAGAATAAAAGAAATATTCGCCACCCGGCGGGAAGGGAGCCTTTATGGAAGAAAACCGGAAAATTTATCTCATTACCGGCCACTACGGCAGCGGAAAAACCAATTTCGCCGTGAACCTGGCCCTGGACCAGCGAAAACAGGGCAAATCCGTTACCCTGGTGGACCTGGACATCGTCAACCCCTACTTCCGCAGCGCGGATTTCGCCGCTATGCTGACGGAACAGGGAATCGGGGTGGTTTCCCCCATTTACGCCAACTCCAACCTGGATATCCCGGCTCTCTCCGGCGCGGTGGACGCGGTTTTTGACAACGGCGGCGATTGTGTTATAATAGACGTGGGCGGCGACGACGCCGGAGCCATCGCTCTGGGCCGCTACGCCCCGGCCATCGCCCGCCACGATTACGCTCTGTGGTACGTGGTCAACCGCTGCCGCTACCTCACCCAGACCCCGGAAGAAGCCCTTTCGGTGCTGGGGGAGATCGCGGCGGTCTCCCGGCTCCGGCCCACCGGCGTGGTCAACTGCTCCAACCTGGGGGAGGAAACGACCCCGGAAACCGTCTGCGGCTCCGTGGATTTCGCCGCAGAGGTGGCCCGCCTGGCGGGAGTCCCCATGGAGCACACCGTCTACGACCGGCGGCTGGGTAAGTTGGACGTTCCCGGCGCTTATCCGGTGGATGTTTACGTGAAAAAGCCCTGGGACGAGGATATTCCCCCCGAGGCTTGAAGAAATCGGGTCCGCTCTGCGGGCCCCGGCAAGAAAGAAGGAATCGAAATGGCAAAGGTCACCATCAATCAGGACCGCTGTAAGGGCTGCGGCCTCTGCGTGTCGGTCTGTCCCAGGAAGGTGCTGGCCCTGGATACGGCCAAGCTGAACCGCAAGGGCTATAACCCCGCCGCTCCGGTCCGCCCGGAGGACTGCATCGGCTGCGCCATGTGCGCGATGATGTGCCCCGACTGCGTCATCACGGTGGAAAAGTAAGGGAAGGAAGGAGAAACATCATGGCAGAAAAATTTTTGATGAAGGGGAACGAGGCGCTGGCAGAAGCCGCCATCCGCAACGGATGTAAGCACTTCTTCGGCTACCCCATCACCCCCCAGACGGAAGTGGCGGCCTATATGGCCAAGCGCCTTCCCAAAATCGGCGGGACCTATCTCCAGGCGGAAAGCGAAGTGGCCGCCATCAATATGGTCCTGGGCTGCGCCTCTACGGGCACCCGGTGCCTGACCTCCTCCTCCTCCCCCGGAATCAGCCTCAAGGGCGAGGGCATTTCCTACATCATCGGCTCCGACCTGCCCTGCGTTATCATCAACGTCATGCGGGGCGGCCCCGGCTTGGGCGGCATCCAGCCCTCCCAGGCGGACTACTGGCAGGCCACCAAGGCCCCGGGCCACGGCGACGGCCAGGTCCTGGTCTTTGCGCCCTCCTCGGTCCAGGAGATCGTCAACCTCATCGGCCGGGCCTTTGATAAGGCCGAGACCTACCGGATGCCGGCCATGATCCTGGCCGACGGCATGCTGGGTCAGATGATGGAGCCGGTGGAGTTCCCCGAGACCACCCCCGCCCCCCACGACAAGCCCTGGGCCCTGACCGGCACCAAGGGCCAGCGGAAGCCCAACATCGTCAACTCCCTCTACCTCCAGCCCCAGGAGCTGGAGCGCACCATCGTGGAGCGCCAGAAACGCTACGACCTCATCAAGGAGACCGAAGTCCTGGTGGAGGAGCAGTTCCTGGACGACGCCGAGTTCGTCGTGGTGGCCTACGGCGCCACCGCCCGTGTGGTGAAGTCCGCCGTGTCCAAGGCCCGGGAAAAAGGCATCCGGGTGGGGCTCATCCGGCCCATCACCCTGTGGCCTTTCCCCATGAAGGAGATCGCGGCCGCCGCTCAGCAGGTCAAAGCTATGCTCACCGTGGAAATGAGCATGGGCCAGATGGTGGAGGACGTCCGCCTGGCGGCCAACGGCGCCTGCCCGGTGAGCTTCTTCGGACGCACCGGCGGCATCGTGCCCAGCCCCGCAGAGGTTCTGGCGGAAATCGAAAAAATGGCAGGAGGTGCCCGATAATCATGGCCATTGTGTTTCAGAAAACCAAGGGTTTGACCGATAAGGAGACCCACTACTGCCCCGGCTGCACCCACGGCATCATCCACCGTCTGGTGGCGGAGTGCCTGGAGGAGCTGGGCGTCCTGGGCGACGCCATCGGCGTTGCGCCGGTGGGCTGCGCCGTTATGGCGTATGATTACTTCAACTGCGATATGGTGGAGGCTCCCCACGGCCGCGCCCCGGCGGTAGCCACGGGCATCAAGCGGGCCCGCCCGGAGAACGTGGTCTTCACCTACCAGGGCGACGGCGACCTGGCCGCCATCGGCACCGCCGAGACGGTCCACTCCGCCACCCGTGGCGAGAACATCACCATCATCTTCGTCAACAACGCCATTTACGGCATGACCGGCGGGCAGATGGCCCCCACCACCCTCCCCGGGCAGGTGACCCAGACCACCCCCTACGGCCGCGACGTCAACTACTCCGGCTACCCCGTGCGGATCTGCGAGATGCTGTCCACCCTGAGCGGCGTTGCCTACGCCGAGCGGGTGGCCGTGAACAACGTTCCCAACATCCGCAAGGCCAAAGCGGCCATCAAGAAGGCCCTGACGGCCCAGATCGAGAAGAAAGGCTTCTCCATTGTGGAGGTCCTCTCCGGCTGTCCCACCAACTGGGGCATGACGCCGCTGGAGGCCCTGAAATGGATCGACGACAAGATGATCCCCTACTACCCCCTGGGTGTGTATAAGGACGTCACGGAGAAAGGGGTGCACGCGGAATGATCCTCAATATGCTGATCGCCGGCTTCGGCGGACAGGGCGTTCTGTTCATGGGCAAGGTGGCGGCCTACACCGCCATGGTGGAGGACAGATGCGTGTCCTGGCTGCCCTCCTATGGCCCGGAGATGCGGGGCGGCACCGCCAACTGCTCCGTCTGCATCGACAACGAGCCCATCGGCTGCCCCATTGTTCTGGAGCCCGAGACCCTGGTGGTCCTGAACAGCCCCTCTTATGACAAATTCGTGGATACCGTCCAGCCCGGCGGCCAGATCTTCATCGACAGTGCCCTGATTAGCGCCAGATGCCCCCGGACGGACATCAAGGCCCACTACATCCCCTGCACCCAGATGTCCAAGGACGAAGGGCTTTCCGGCCTGGCCAACATCATCATGCTGGGCAAGGTCCTGCGGGAGACGGGCTTCACCAGCTTTGACGTCCTCTGTGAGGCTATGCGCAAATGCATCCCCCCGAAAAAAGCCCACCTCACCGACGCCAACCTCCGCGCCCTGAAGCTGGGGTACGAATACGCGGACTAAGTCCCCGTACCCCAAGCACCCCACGTCAAGCCGACGCGTATCTCCGAATCCTTATACAGGAATCGAAGCGTTCAAAAGTGCTGCACGGTTGCCTGCTGTCCGAGCACCGATAGCGGCGGCGGGAAGTGTCGCGTGCGGTCCTCCATATCCAGCGCCTGTCGCCATTGGGGTTTTTAGGGGCGCAGCCCCTAAACGGACTTTTCTGCTTACTCTTTTCCTCCGGGGAAAAGAGTAAGTGCGCTGTGTAGGACATAACAAATCTGTACAAACGTAAGTAGCCGCATAGGCTAGTAGGACCTGCCGATTACGAATCGAATTCGGCAGCACTACCGGCCTATGCGGCTACTTACGTTTTTTATTATCGATAGGTGATTTCTTGCACCCATTCTTTTCCTGCGTGGGAAAAGAATGGGGAGAAAAGGACGCTCGGGTGGCTCCCGCCCCCCGAGACCCCCTAAAGTCGCGCCTTGGGCTTCGGAGGACCCCGATATTACCCCGCGGTGAACACGCCCGCCGCAATTGGTGCTCAAACAGTAGGCATCCGCACACCACTTTCGAACGGTATCGTCCTCACGACAGGCTTCGGGGGGCAGGCGGCGGCCTGACCAAGTGCCAATCGGCGCACTCACCCAGGCGTTTTCCGGTTTCCGAAGGAAATCGCGGGCGATGCCCGCGAAGGAAAAGGCCAGAGCTTTATCGCGTAGCGATATTGCGGGGCAGGCGGCGGCCTGACGTGGTACTAACTGATGCTTCGCCCGCGAACCATTGCATATCCCAACAGACTCTGCTATAATCAAAACAAGACTACAAAACCGAGGTGTCGTTATGAAGCCCAAACGCCCTTCTTTGGCGGAAAAACGGGAATCCGCCCTGCTCCGCAATCCGGCGCTGATGATCGTCGGCAGCTTCCTGGTCCTGATCCTGACCGGCGCCTTCCTCCTGACCCTCCCGTTCTTCAACCGGGCGGGAGCCTTCACCCCCTTCCTCAACGCCCTGTTCACGGCCACCTCGGCCACCTGCGTCACCGGCCTGGTGGTCTACGACACCTATACCTATTTCAACCTGGCGGGCCAGATCGTGATCATCACCCTGATCCAGCTGGGCGGCCTGGGCCTGGTGACTCTCACCAGCTTCTTCTACCTCCTGCTGGGCAGACGCGTGGGCCTGCGCACCGCCCGGCTGGCCCAGGAGTCCGTGGGCTCCGACCAGAAGGTCAACGCCGGAAAGCTCATCAAAATGCTGGTCTTTTTCACGGCGGTCATGGAGCTTCTGGGGGCGCTGGTCCTCTCCCTCTATTTCGTCCCGGAGTTTGGCCGCTACGGCGGGTTCATGGCGGCGTTTTTCGCCATTTCCGCCTTCTGCAACGCCGGATTTGACCTCCTGGGGATGCGGGGGGCCTTCTCCAGCCTGGCCTCGGTCAACGACCAGCCCCTGGTGATGCTGACCATCACCGCCCTGATTATCTGCGGCGGCCTGGGCTTCGTGGTCTGGCAGGACCTCTGGAACTACCGCCGCCGGAAGCGCCTGTTCCTTCACACCAAAATCGTCCTGGTCTCCACCGCGGGGCTGATCCTGGGCGGAACGCTGCTGTTTCTGATTCTGGAGTGGAAAAACCCCAGGACCCTGGGCAATATGCCCTTCTGGCAGAGGCTTCTGAACGCCCTGTTCCAGGCCGTGACCACCCGGACGGCAGGCTTTGACGCCATGAATAACCCAGGCATGACCGGAGCCTCCAAGCTGATCTCCGTGGTGCTGATGTTCATCGGGGCCGCGCCGGGCTCCACCGGCGGCGGCGTGAAGATCACCACCGTGGTGGTCCTGGTCATGACGGTGTTCTCGGTGATGCGGGGCTGGCCGGAGACCATCATCCGCAGCCGCCGCATTGATAAGCTGATAGTCTATAAGGCCCTTTCCGTGGCCACCCTGGGACTGCTCCTGGTGATGCTCACCGCCGGGACCATCCTGGCCACCTCCCCCAGCACCAGCGTGGACGCCCTGTTCGAGGCCGCCTCCGCATTTTCCACCGCCGGGCTTACCGCAGGCGTCACCGGCGTCGCCGGGGGATTCAGCAAGATCATGCTGATCCTGGCCATGTTCTTCGGCCGGGTGGGGCCGGTGTCCTTCGCCCTGTCCATCTCGGCGGCCGCCGGCGGGGAGGAAAAGCGCCGGGTCCTCCCCGAGGGCCAGATCTGGGTGGGATAAAAAACGGCCCTCTGCCGCAGAGCAGAGGGCCATTTTCACCGCATCAGCCACCGGAAAAGCAGGAAAAACGCCGTGGCAAAATCCATCCGCTTCACGGCCTTTTCCGCCAGAATAGGCACTTCGGCCAGGAGCCGGCCCTCTAGGGTGAACGTTGCCTCTCCCAGCCGCTGGCCCTCCTCTACCGGAGCCTCAATTTCCTCATCCAGGGATACCACCCGGACCACATCCCGGCTTTTCCACCGCCCAGATGGCCGTTTTCACCGCACCAGCCACCGGAAAATCAGGAAAAACGCCGTGGCAAAATCCATCCGCTTCACGCCCTTTTTCGCCAGAATAGGCACTTCGGCCAGGACCCGGCCCTCCAGGGTGAACGTTGCCTCCCCCAGCCGCTGGCCCTCCTCCACCGGGGCCTCGATTTCCTCGTCCAGGGACACCGCCCGGACTACGTCCCCGGCCTTCCCCTTGGGAATGAGAAGGGCGTCCATGGGGGAGACCGTCAGCCCCACCGATTCCTCCACGCCCCGGCGGACGGCGACGGGGATAAGCTCCGCCTCCGGCACCTCCGGGACATAGCTTTCAAAGGAGGAAAAGCCGTAGTTGAGCAGCGTCTTGCAGGCGGCGAACCGCTGGTCCGAGGTGTCGCTGCCCATGGAAACGGCAATGAGACTCAGCCCCTGCCGGGTGGCGCTGGCGGAAAGGCAGCTCCCCGCGCCGTCGGTGGTGCCGGTTTTCAGCCCGGTGCAGCCTTCGTAGAACCGCACCAGCTTGTTGGTGTTGACCAGGGAGGTCTTGCCGTCCCGGAGGGAGTCCATCCAGATGGTGGTGTACTTCGTAATGTCCGGGTGGCGCAGCAGCTCCCGGGACATGAGGGCCACGTCGTAGGCCGTGGACAGGTGCCCCTCTGCGTCCAGGCCCGTGGGATTCACAAAGTGGGTGTCCTTCATGCCCAGTTCCTGGGCCCGGGCGTTCATCCGGTCCACAAAGGCCCCTTCACTGCCGGAAACATGCTCCGCCAGGGCCATGGAGGCGTCATTGGCGGACTTCACCGCCGCCGCCTTGACCAGCTCCTCCACCGTCATCTGCTCTCCGGGCTCCAGCCAGATCTGACTGCCGCCCATGGAGGCCGCGTGCTCCGAGCAGGTGACCGGGTCCTCCCACCGGATGGAGCCGTCCTCAATGGCCTCCATGACCAGCAGGAGGGTCATGATTTTGGTGATGGAGGCCGGGGGCATGGGCTCGTGGGCGTTTTTCTCAAAAAGCAGCTGGCCGCTGCCCGCGTCCAGGAGGACGGCGGACCGGGCCGGTAGCTCCTGGGCCTGGGCAGCCGTTACCGCCGTTTCCTCCCCGGTGATCCAGGATTCCTCCGCTAAACCGTCGGCAAGGACCCTGCCCGGGGAGGCCAGGGCCAGCGCAACCGCCGCCGCCAGGGCTCCCCGCCGGAGCCACCGTCCGGGATTTTTCCGTTTCATCATCCACCGCTCCTTCCGGGGACGCCGGGGCGTCCGTTTTTGCTACATCCTATGCGTCCCGCCGGTAAAAAAGAATGAAAAAAATCGCCGCCGGTTCTCCGGCTTTGACGCATTTGGGGATTGCCCGGCGGCGGGAGCTGTGCTATACTATTTTCATAAAACGGACAAGAGAGGAGCTTTTATATGATCCGAATCGGAATTGCAGGATATGGGAATTTAGGAAAAGGCGTGGAGGCCGCCATCCGTCAGAACCCGGATATGGAGCTGGCCGCCGTCCTGACCCGCCGCGGACCCCAGGGTGTCCAGATCCGCACCCCAGACGTACCCGTTTACTCCATGGATCAGGCGGAAAAACTGGTTGACGCCGTCGATGTGATGATCCTCTGCGGCGGCAGCGCCACCGACCTGCCGGAGCAGACCCCCAGGCTGGCCGCCCTGTTCAACGTGGTGGACAGCTTTGACACCCACGCCCGCATCCCGGAGCACTTCGCCGATGTGGACGCCGCCGCCAGGGCCGCCGGAAAAACGGCGGTCATCTCCGCCGGCTGGGACCCCGGCCTGTTTTCCCTGAACCGGGTCTACGCCGGGGCCATTCTCCCTGAGGGAAAGACCTACACCTTCTGGGGCAAGGGCGTCAGCCAGGGCCATTCCGACGCCATCCGGCGGATCGCCGGGGTGAAGGACGCCCGGCAGTACACCATCCCCGTGGAAAGCGCCCTGGAGGCCGTGCGCTCCGGCGCCAACCCCGACCTGACCACCCGGCAGAAGCACACCCGGGAATGCTTCGTGGTGGCGGAAGAAGGGGCGGACCTGGCCCGGATCGAGAACGAGATCAAGACCATGCCCAACTACTTCGACGAGTACGACACCACGGTGCATTTCATCTCCGAGGAGGAGCTGCTCCGGGACCACAAGGGGATTCCCCACGGCGGATTTGTCATCTCCACCGGGAAAACCGGCTGGGATAAGGAAAACACCCACGTGGTGGAGTACCGCCTGAAGCTGGACTCCAACCCGGAGTTCACCTCCTCGGTGCTGGTCGCCTGCGCCCGGGCGGCTTTCCGGATGAACCGGGAGGGCCTTACCGGCTGCAAGACCATTCTGGACATTCCTCCCGCCTATCTTTCCGCCAAGAGTGGGGAGGAGCTCCGCCGGACCCTTCTGTGATCCGGAGAAAGGACGGAATCCATGAAGCTCCTGTTCAAGCAGCGGCTGTTTTCCTGGTTTGACAGCTACGACATCTACGACGAGGCGGGGAACACCGTCTATACGGTTCAGGGCCGCCTGGCCTGGGGGCATAAGCTGGAGATTTCCGACGCCGCCGGGCGCTATCTGGGCATGGTCAAGGAGGAGGTCCTGACCTTTCTCCCCCGGTTTGACCTGTATGTGGGGGAAAACTGCATCGGCCAGATCAAGAAGGAGTTCACCTTCTTCAAGCCGGCCTTCCGCCTGGACTGCAACGGCTGGGAGGTCCAGGGGAACTTCTGGGAGTGGGACTATCAGGTCCTGGACGGCTCCCGGGAGGTCATGACCGTCAGCAAGGAGCTGTTCCACTGGACGGACACCTATGTCCTGGACATCGCGGACCCGGCGGACGCACTGGTCTGCCTGATGATCGTCCTGGCCATCGACGCAGAAAAATGCTCCCGGAACGGTTGATCCGGGAATCCAGAAAGGACCGTGATGCCTTTTGGTCAAAGACCTGACGACGGGGAACCCGTTGAAGCTCATCCTCTATTTCTCCCTTCCCATGGTGGTGGGAAACCTTTTCCAGCAGTTTTACAACATGGCCGACAGCATCGTGGTGGGCCAGCTTCTGGGGGTCAACGCCCTGGCGGCGGTAGGCTCTACCGGGTCGATAGACTTCCTGGTTCTGGGCTTTGCCATGGGGGCCTGCACCGGCATATGCATCCCCGTCGCTCAGGCATTTGGGGCCGGGGATTATAAGACCATGCGGCGGTACGTGACCAATGCCGTGTATATCGCCGCCGGGATCGCCTTTCTCATCACCCTGGGGACCATGCTGCTGACCCGGCAGATTCTTACCCTGATGAACACCCCGGCGGACATTTTCGAGGACGCTTACGCCTATATCATCGTGGTTTTCGCGGGGACCGGGGCGCTGATTTTCTATAACCTCCTGTCCGGCATCCTCCGGGCTCTGGGGGACAGCAAAACGCCCCTTTACTTCCTGATCATCGCTTCGGTGCTGAACATCATCCTGGACGTGATCTTCGTGGTGCCTCTCCGGATGGGCACGGCGGGAGCCGCCTATGCCACGGTCATCGGACAGGCGGTGTCGGCGCTGCTGTGTCTGCCCTATATCCGGAAGCGATTCCCCATTCTCCGGATGGAAAAAGGGGACTGGCGGCCCGACGGCAGGCTGATCCGCCGGATGCTGGGCATGGGCGTGCCTATGGGACTGCAATTTTCCATTACGGCCATCGGCTCCATTATTCTGCAGACCGCCGTCAACGGCCTTGGCTCCGGAGCCGTGGCGTCGGTGACGGCGGGCAATAAGGTCAGCGCCCTTGTCACCCAGCCCATGGAGGTCATCGGCCTGACCATGGCCACCTACTGCGGCCAGAACCTGGGGGCCGGGAAAATCCGGCGCATCCATAAGGGCGTCCGCACGGCTACCATCCTGGGGATGAGCTGCGCCGTCGGGGCGTTCCTCATTGCCGCGCTGGGAGGCGGGGCCATTTCCCGGCTGTTTATCACCGGCGAGAACGTGGACGGTATTCTGGACCAGGCCCAGCATTTCCTGCGGGTCCTGGGGGCGTTTTACCCTATGCTGACCATTGTGCTGGTCTATCGGAACACCCTCCAGGGCCTGGGCAGCAGTATCCCCGCCATGATGGCCGGGCTCTGCGAGCTGATAGGCCGGAGCCTGGTGGCCTTCTGCCTGGTGGGGCGGTTCGGGTTCAACGCCGTCTGCTTTGCCAGCCCGGCGGCCTGGGTGATCGCGGATGTGCTGCTGATCGCGGTGTATTTTGCCGTCATGCATCGGCTGGATTATCAGTATCCGCCACGTTCAGGGGACGAGTAAACGCGCCGATAAAGTAGTAGGTCCCCGAGAAACCCAAAACAAGTTTTGGGTCCAGCCTTTTTTCAAAAGGCTGGCAGGGTGGAGGGGCGGAGCCCTCCTCGCCCTCCGCAGAGGGCGAAATCCAACCCCGTTGCGCCTCGGGCGCAACCCAAAACAGAAAAAAGGCGGCCCGCAGGCCGCCCGCGGATGTCCCCGCGGCCGCAATTTCAAAGAAATTGCGGCATGACACACCATCGAAAACCCAAAGCTTAAACCGCGCCAGCGCCCCAAAGCGTCAACCATCTCAAATCGCGATAAAGGAGGAATCCCCCATGTCCTACTCCCCGGAGCAAATCTCCCGCTACCTCGCCCGTATCGGCGTGACCGGCGGCCTCCCCAAAACGCAGGAGGCCCTTTCCAGAATCGTCTCCGCCCACTACCGGACGGTGCCCTATGAAAACCTGGATATCCTCCGGGGCCGCCCGCTGGGCCTGGACCCGGACGCCCTCTACCGGAAAATCGTGGAGAACCGCCGGGGCGGCTTCTGCTTTGAGCTCAACGCCGCTTTGGGGAACCTCCTGGAAGGGCTGGGCTTTTCCGTGACCCGCCTGGCGGCCCGGTTCCTTCGGGGGGAGCCGGAGGGCGCCGTGCCTATGCGGCGGCACCAGGTCCTGCTGGCCCACCTGCCGGAGGGGGACTTCCTCTGCGACGCCGGGATCATGCGGGAGGCGCCCCGGATGGCGCTGCCTTTGGTTTACGGGCAGACGTTTTCCGATGGAATGGGGGAGTACCGCCTGGAGCGGGATTCCTTCTACGGCACGGTTCTCCTCCAGCGACTCCGGGAGCCGGAGTTCGTCCCCTTCTTCGGCTTCACCATGGAGCCCCAGACCCCCGGCGACTACGTGATGCCCTGCTTTTTCTGTGAGAAGCACCCGGATTCCCCCTTTGTCCGGGGCCGGATGGTGGGAATCTACACCGAAACCGGCAGCTGGAATCTGGTGGGGAACTCCCTCCGGCGGCTGGAAAACGGCGTCGTCGCGGAGCGCCGGGAATTGCCGGAGGAGGAAATCCCCGGGATTCTGGAGCGCATCTTCGGGATTCCCCGGAATCAATGAGAAAAGGAGCGTTTTTCATGAAAAATGCGTCGGATATGGGATTTGTCAAGGTGGCCGCCCTCTCCCCGGCGGTGACGGTGGCCAATCCGGAGAAAAATGCGGAAACGGCCCTCTCCGCCATCCGGGAGGCCGCCGCCCTGGGGGCCCAGGTCATGGTCCTGCCGGAGCTGCACCTTTCCGGGTACACCTGCGCCGACCTGTTCCAGCAGGACCGGCTCATCGCCCGCTGCGAGGAGGCGATGGGGAAGATTCTCCGGGAAACCGCGGAAATCCCGGCACTTATCGCCATTGGACTGCCGGTCCGGGCTTTTGACGCGCTGTATAACTGCGCGGCAGTTTTACAGTCCGGAAAGATTCTGGGGGTCGTTCCCAAGCGGTATCTGCCCAACTACCAGGAATTTTACGAAAAACGCTGGTTCGCTTCCGGGAACCACATCCCCGGCCGGGACGTGACCCTCTGCGGGGAGCCGGTCTCCTTCGGGGCCCAGCTTTTCCGCCTGGGGAGCCTGACGGTGGGGGTGGAGCTCTGCGAGGACCTGTGGGTCCCCATTCCCCCCAGCTCCCAGATGGCCCTGGCCGGGGCCAATCTCATCCTGAACCTCTCGGCCAGCAACGAGCTGGTGGCCAAAAACGCCTACCGCCGGGACCTTATCGCCAACCAGAGCGGCCGGTGCATCTGCGCCTACACCTACGCCTCGGCGGGAGTCGGGGAGTCCACCACCGACCTGGTCTTTTCCGGGGCCTGCACCGTGGCTGAAAACGGCTCCATCCTGGCGGAAAGCGGTCGCTTTTCCCGGACGGGGAGCAGCGCCATGGCCTGCATCGACGTCTCCCGGCTGGCCGCCGAGCGCCGGAAAAACGGCAGCTTCCACGACAACGCTCAGGAGTTCTTCTCCGGGCTCCCCGTGACCTCCGGCGTTCTGCCCCCCCTGGACCCGGCCCGGATGGACCGCCCCTACGATCCCACCCCCTTCATCCCCCGGGACCAGCGGACCCGGGAGGAGCGCTGCCGGGAGGTTTTCGCCATCCAGGCGGCGGGACTGGTCAAGCGGCTGGCCCATACCGGCCTGAAGCGGGCGGTCATCGGCATTTCCGGGGGACTGGATTCCACCCTGGCCCTGCTGGTGGCCTCCGAGGCCATGAAGCTCCTGGAGCTCCCCGCCCGGAACATCCTCTGCATCACCATGCCCGGCTTCGGCACCACCGACCGGACCTATCAGAACGCCCTGGAGCTGGTGGCTTCCCTGGGGGCGGAGCTCCGGGAGATCGACATCCGCCCGGCCTGCATCCAGCACATGAAGGACATCGGCCACGACGCGGCTGTCCACGACATCACCTATGAAAACACCCAGGCCCGGGAGCGGACCCAGATTCTCATGGACCTGGCCAACAAGGAGGCGGGGATT
Source organism: uncultured Oscillospiraceae bacterium (assembly GCA_934539585.1). Taxonomy (GTDB): domain Bacteria; phylum Bacillota; class Clostridia; order Oscillospirales; family Ruminococcaceae; genus Merdivicinus. Next base: position 12,874 of record CAKTCT010000022.1, read on the forward strand.
CTGGTGGGCACCGGGGACCTCTCCGAGCTGGCCATGGGCTGGTGTACCTACAACGGCGACCACATGAGCATGTACGGCGTCAACGCCTCGGTGCCCAAGACCCTGGTGCGGTACCTGGTGGACTATGTGGCCTCCCGGTCCAACCAGCGGACGGCGGCGGTGCTCCGGGAGGTCCTGGACACCCCGGTGAGCCCCGAGCTGCTCCCTCCCGACGAAAACGGCCAGATCGCCCAGAAGACCGAGGAGAACATCGGGCCCTACGAGCTCCACGACTTCTTCCTCTACCACTTCCTCCGCTTCGGCTGCGACCGGGACAAGCTGGCCTTCCTGGCGGGACGGGCCTTTGAGGACCGCTATGCTCCCGCGCAGATCGACAAGTGGCTGGACCTGTTCCTCCGGCGGTTCTTTGCCAGCCAGTTCAAGCGGTCCTGCCTCCCCGACGGCCCCAAGGTGGGCTCGGTGAGCCTGTCGCCCCGGGGGGACTGGCGGATGCCATCCGACGCGGACCGGGCGGTTTTCCTGGAAATCTGACGGAAAACCCCGGGAAATTCTGTGAAAACCGGGCAAAACGTTGATTTTTGCCAAATTGTAAAGAATCCGGCACAAAACGGTTGCTTTTTTGTGTCGGATTTGTTATAATACCAACTGATAAAATACCGGAAATGTGGGCATATGCGTTTTGGACTCCAATCGCCGTGCCCATTTTTTTGGAAAAATTTCAGCTGGAGCGACGAGAAGGAGGATCTCTATGCAGAAAGAAAAGAAATCCGTCAAGGAACTGATTCCACCTGAGGGAATCACTGATGCCCGGAAGCTGGGTATCCCCAGAATGTTACTTCTGGGATTGCAGCACATGTTCGCCATGTTCGGCGCCACCGTGCTGGTGCCCCTGATCCTGCTCAACCAGTACGGTCTGCCCATGAGCATCCAGACCACCCTTTTCTGCGCGGGGATCGGAACGCTGCTGTTCCACCTGCTGACCAAGTTCAAGGTTCCGGCCTTCTTAGGCTCCAGCTTCGCCTTCCTGGGCGGCTTCTCCGCCGTGTCCCAGCTGAGCGAGGGTAAATTCGCCAACATGCCCGCCGATGAAAAGCTGGCTTACGCCCTGGGCGGCGTAGTCGTGGCGGGTCTTCTGTACCTGGCCTTCGCCCTGATCATCAAGCTGGTGGGCGTGAAGCGGGTCATGCGGTTCCTGCCCCCCGTTGTTACCGGTCCCATTATCATCTCTATCGGTCTGATTCTGGCAAGCAGCGCCGTGGGCAACGCTTCCGGCTGCTGGTGGCTGGCGGGTCTGTCCCTGCTGGTCATTATCGGCTGCAACATCTGGGGCAAGGGCATGATCAAGATCATCCCCATCCTCATGGGCGTGGTCGTTCCCTATGCCCTGGTGCTGATCCTCTCCCTCTGCGGCGTGATCTCCCCGGAAAGCGGCGCGTACGTGGACCTGTCCGCGGTGGCTTCCTCCAACGTCGTGGGCCTTCAGCAGTTCATGCTGCCCAAGTTTGACCTGACCGCCATCCTGGTCATGGCCCCCATCGCCATCGCCACCATGATGGAGCACGTCGGCGACATCTCCGCCATCAGCGCTACCACCAAGACCAACTTCATCCGGGACCCCGGCCTCCACCGGACCCTTCTGGGCGACGGCCTTGCCACCAGCCTTTCCGCTCTGATCGGCGGCCCCGCCAACACCACCTACGGCGAGAACACCGGCGTTCTGGCCCTGTCCCGGGTCTACGATCCCCGTGTGGTCCGGATGGCCGCCGGCTTCGCCATCATCCTCTCCTTCAGCCCCATGTTTGAGCAGATCATCCAGTCCATCCCCTCCGCCATCATCGGCGGCGTGTCCTTCATCCTCTACGGCATGATCTCCGCCATCGGCGTCCGCAACGTGGTGGAAAACCAGGTGGACCTCTCCAAGAGCCGCAACGTCATCATCGCGGCGGTAATCCTGGTCAGCGCCCTGGGCTTCTCCGACGGCCTGTCCTTCACCATCGGCTCCACCACCGTGACCCTGACCAGCCTGGCCATTGCCGCCATCCTGGGCATCTTCCTCAACGCGGTGCTCCCCGGCAAGGACTACCAGTTCAACGACGAGGAACCCAACCCCTCCACCCCCAGCAAACCCCTGACCGTGACCGGCGCAGAAGAAAAGTAATCCAGTCTGCCGTGCAGAGACTCCCTCTCTGCACGGCATTTTTATATCCGGAACCGCAATGCGATTGTCATGCATATGCATGCCGGAAAATCCCATAAAATGGAAAGAGAACGGAGGGAGATCATGCGCAAATTCAAGATTCCGGCGGTGCCGCCTACGACCAACAAGTCCATTCGGTTCCCCAACGACGTCATTTCCCAAGTGGAGGAGGCCATCCGGGGCAAGGACTGCACCTTTTCCGCCTTTGTGGTGGAGGCTGTGCGGGTCGCCCTGGAGAACCTGGCGGAGGAATGAGCTCCCGGCCGGTTTTGCAGCCCCTGGCCCTGGTGGGAGCCGTCTTTTCCGGCGGATTGCTGGCGGCGTCCTTCTGCGGATACGCCGTCCTGGCCGGACTCTGCCTGACTGCCGGGGCCCTCTGCGCCGGGACGGCGGCGTGGACGCTGCTCCGGCGTCCGGTGAGCCGGAGGACTGCGGTGGTCCTTCTGGGAATCGCCGCCGCGCTGACCGCGGCCTTTCTGGACCGCTGCGCCCTGATCCGCCGGGCGGCGCAGTGGGCCGGGGAGACGGTTTCCTTCTCCGGAAAAATCGAAACGGTGTCCCAGAGCTCCCGGACCGGCTATCTGATCCGGGCGGAGGAGGGCCTTTCCCCGGGAACCCGGGTGTTGGTCTACTCCGGCACGGCCCCGGAGTTCTCCGAGGGGGAGCGCGTGGCCCTGACGGCGGAGATCAACGCCGCTCCGCCTACCCGGAACCAGCTGGGCAAGGGCGCGGACCTGATCTGCTACGCTCCTCCGGAGACGATTTCCCTGGTGCGCGGAGCTTCCGGCCCATCCGCCGGGATGAACGCTTTGCAGGAAAGTCTGCGCAGGCGGCTCTACCGCAATCTCTCGGCGGACGCGGCGTCCTTTTATGAGGCGGTGCTCCTGGGGGACTCCGACGCGTTGTCCGACCGGGTCCGGGAGGGATTTTCCGCCACGGGAACGGCCCATCTGCTCTGCATTTCCGGGCTTCACGTTTCCATGCTCATGGCCGGGGTCCAGTGGGTGTTCCGGCGGATTCTGGGCGCGGGAAAGGCGGCCTTTCTCCTGACCCTCCTCACCGGCGGGGCCTATGTGATCTTCACCGGAGCCGCGCCCTCCTCGGTCCGGGCGTGGATCATGGCGGCGTTTTCTTTGGCCGCCGGGGCCTTCGTCCAGGACTACTCCCCGGGGAACGCCCTGGGCGGCGCGGTGCTCCTGCTCTGTCTGTGGAATCCCCGGGTGGTCTGCCGGAGCGGCTTCTGGCTGTCGGTGCTGGCTTCGGCGGCACTGTTTGCCGTTGCGCCCCGGTGGACGGCGGCGGTGTCCGCCCGGATTCCCCGGCGGGTCCAGCGGCTCCCCGGAGTGAAAGGCGGCGTCCGGCTGCTGTGCGGGACTTTGTCGGCCAACCTCTGCTGTCTGCCGGTGTTTCTCCTTTGGTCGGGAAGCGTGCCGGTGCTGGCGCCGCTGGCCAACCTGGTCCTGGTGCCCCTCTTTCCCTTTCTGATGCTGGGCGGGGCCCTCTGCCTTCTGGGCGGATGGGCCGCACCTCTGGGCAGCGCCCTCAGCGGCCTTTTGCGGGGAATTTTCACCGCGCTGGAGGGGCTTGCCCAGATTCCCCACGGGAACCTTCCCCTGGGGCAGCCCTGGCTATGGCTCTGGGCGGGGACGACCCTTCTGCTTTTTGCAGTGGGCGCTCTTTGCCATAAGAAGCGGCTGGCCGCTGCGCTGTCGGCCCTTCTCCTGACGGCTGGGGCGTGGACCGGGGCGCTGGCTTCTCATAACGTCCTGACCGTGGCGGAGATCGCCACGGATTCCGGCGGCAGCGTCGTTCTGACCATGGGCGGACGGGCCGTGGTCATCGGCTGCGGCGGGGATTCCCTCATCGGCGGGAAAACGGCGGCGTACCTGAAAAGCATCGGCGTGTCCGCCCTGGACGCGGTGATCGTTCCCCGGGAAAGCCGCCGGTCCATGGGCGGCGTTGCCGATCTGTCCCGGCAGTTCCCGGTGGAAGCCTTGCTCTCCGACGACCAAAGCAACTGGTATCAGACCGCGTGGGAGTCCTCCCGGGTCCGGGAGCTTCTCCCGTTCTGCGCCGGGGATTACCGCCTGTTCGGCCGGTTTCCCCTCCACGTCGCCCGGGCCGGGGAGTATGCCCGGATCGGGATCTGCGCCAACGGCCGGCGGCTCCTGTTCCTGTCGGAGGGGGATCCCGCCGCCGCGGCCCTTTCCACCGGGGCGGACCTGGTATATTTCTACGAGGAAATTCCCCAAAAGGATGGAAATTCCGCCCCGGGGTATGCTATAATAAAAGACAAGCAGTCCGGGACAGACAAGCAATCCTGGCTGGACGGCTTTTCAGAAATCGGAAACCGCTATGACCCCGCCCGGACCCGGTTCCTCCTTCCCGGAGGACGGGTGCGGAGCCGGGAGGGATAAAGGAACGAATCATGCCCTATCTTACCGACGCCGAGCTGGGCCGGGCCCTCCGGCAGAACGAAATCAGCCCGGCGTATTTTCTCTATGGCCGGGAGACCTACCTCTCCGACGGCTACCTCCGGCGTATCATCGAAAAGGCGGTGCCCAAGTCCGCCGAGACCTTCAACCTCCAGCGCTTTGACGGCGGGGAACTGGATATGACCGCCCTCCAGATCGCCGAGGAGGGGATGCCCATGATGGCGGAGCGGAAATGCGTCGTCCTCATGAACCCCAACCTGGAAAAGATGCGGAAGGAGGACTTTGAAGCCCTCCTGGAGATCGTCAGGGACCCCAATCCGGCCTGCGTGTTCATCGTTTACGTCAGCGCCTTTGACCTGAACCCCAAGAAGATGCCCCGGGTCCGCCGCCTGGGGGAGGCCATGGCCAAGACCGGCACGGTGGTGGATTTCGCCCCCCGGACCCAGGGGGACCTGGTGAAGTTTTTGAAGACCCGGTTCCAGAAGGCCGGGCTGACCATCGAAACCCCGGTGGCTTCGGCCCTGATCCAGCGCTGCGGCACTTCCCTGGATATCCTGTCCAGCGAAGCGGACAAGCTCATCGCCTACAAGGGGGAAGGGGAGATCACCCGGACCGACGTGGAGACCGTCACCCGGAAAAGCCTGGAAGCCTCAGTTTTTGATCTGAGCAAGCTGATGCTCCAGAACAACTACACCCGGGCCTTCGGGGTGCTGGAGGACCTGTTCCAGCTCCGGGAGGAACCCCTGGCCATTCTGGGGGCGCTGAACGGCGCGTTTCTGGACCTGTACCGGGCCAAGACCGCCATGCTGGCCTCCAGAACCGCCGAGGACGTGGCGGCGCTGTTTCCCTCTTACCGGGGGAAGGAGTTCCGCATCCGCAACGCCTTCCGGGACGTTTCCAGGTATTCGGTGACGGCTCTGCGGGGCTGTCTCAAGGTCCTGTCGGACACCGACGTGGAGCTGAAATCCACCCGCTGCGACGACCGGGCCGCCGTGGAGCAGGCCGTGGCCGCCATTCTGGACCTGTCCCGTTCCGACGGGGGGAGGGCCGGCGCATGATCAAGTGCAGGATGCCCGTCATCGTGGAGGGCAAGTACGACCGCATCACCCTGTCCCGGATTCTGGACGGCACCGTCATCGAGACCCGGGGCTTCGGCATCTACCGGAACAAGGAGCTGCTGGAAATGCTCCGGGTCATGGCCAAAAAGACCGGCATTGTGGTCCTCACCGACTCCGACGCGGCGGGGTTCCAGATTCGCGGCCACATCCGCTCCGCCATCCGGGAGGGGACCATTGTGGACGTTTATATCCCCGACGTCTACGGCAAGGAACGCCGGAAAGCCCAACCTTCCAAGGAGGGCAAGCTGGGAGTGGAGGGCCTTTCCGCCGCCTTGCTGGAAGAAGCCTTCCGGAAAGCCGGAGTCGGCGCGGAGCAGGTGGAAGCTCCCGGGGACCCCGTGACCAAAGCCGACCTCTACCTCTGGGGCTTCACCGGCGCAGAGGGGGCCTCGGACCGGCGGCGGCAGCTTCTGGCAAAGCTGGGCTTCCCGGAGCGGATGTCCGCCAACGCCATGCTCAGTGCGGTCAACGTTTTGTATAATCGCGAGGAATTTGCCCAAAAGTTAAACGAATGGTTTCCTGAAGCAGAGGAGGACGGCCATGGATTCCAGGAACGCACAGAGGGCCATTGACGCCCTGGAAAGGGCCCTGGACCGGAAGGACACCGTGGGGGCCTATCTGGCCGCCGCGGCGGTCCTGGGGGAGCTGCTGGCCCTCTGCTACGACGGGGAGGTCCCGCCCCTGGAGGAGCGCTTTTCCCGGCTGGGGGAGACGCCGGCGGGAGCGCGGCTCCTTCCCAACTTTGAAGCCTACGCCCGGCTGTGCATCCGGCTGGACGGGGCGGTCCTCTGGCGGGTGGCCGGGGGATATCCCCAGGTAACGGATGCCCGCCGGCTCCTCCGGCGGATTCTGGAAGGATAAGGAGGGCCCCATGGTCTTTTCAAGTATCACCTTTTTGTTTGCGTTTCTGGCGGCCACGCTGCTGATCTATTACTGCTGCCCGCTGAAGGGGAAAAACTGGGTGCTGGCGCTGTCCGGGCTGGTGTTTTACGCCTGGGGGGAGCCGGTCTATATCGTCCTGATGATATTTTCCACCCTGGTGGACTACACTGCCGGGCGGATCATCCACCGTTACGCCGACCGCCCCGGCATCCGGAAGGCGGCGCTGATCGCCTCCATTGTCATCGAGCTGGGGCTGCTGGGGGTGTTCAAGTACAGCTCCTTCCTTGTGGGGACGGTCAACGGTCTTTTGGGCCTGTCCCTGCCGGACCCCGCCCTGCCTTTGCCCATCGGCATCTCCTTCTACACCTTCCAGAGCATGTCCTACACCATCGACCTGTACCGGGGGGACACCCGGGTGCAGAAAAACTATATCTACTATCTGGCTTACGTGAGCATGTTCCCCCAGCTGGTGGCCGGGCCCATCGTCCGGTATGAGGACATCGCCCGGGAGCTGGAATCCCGGACCGTGACCCTGGAAAAAATCGGCCAGGGAGCCTTCCTCTTTGCCGTCGGCCTGGGGAAAAAGGCGCTGCTGGCCAACAACATCGGCCAGCTCTGGACCCAGGTGAAGGCGCTTTCCGGGGACCATATGCCTGCAGTGACGGCCTGGCTGGGGATTCTGGCCTTTACCTTCCAGATTTACTTCGACTTTTCCGGCTATTCGGACATGGCCTGCGGCATGGGCCGGATGCTGGGCTTTACCTTCCCCCAGAACTTCCGGTACCCCTATATGGCGAAATCGGTGTCGGATTTCTGGCGGCGGTGGCATATCACCCTGAGCTCCTGGTTCAAAAGCTACGTCTATATCCCCCTGGGCGGCAACCGGAAGGGCACGCCCCGGACCATCCGCAACCTGCTGGTGGTCTGGCTCCTCACCGGACTGTGGCACGGGGCCAGCTGGAACTTCGTTTTGTGGGGCCTTTACTTCGGGGTGCTGCTCATTGTGGAGAAATTTTTCCTGGGCAAGTACCTGGAACGGCTCCCGGCCTGGATACAGCGGCTGTATGCCTTTCTGCTGGTGGTGCTGGGCTGGGTCTTCTTTGAGCTGGAAAGCCCGGCGGCCATCGGCGCCTTCCTCCAGAGCCTGGTGGGAGCGGGAGGCTTTGCCGATGGCTACTCCGGCTACCTGCTGCTGACCTTCGGGTTGCTGCTGGTCCTGTGCGTTATCGCCTCCAACGATTGGCTCCCCAGGCTCTGGACCAGGGCGGAGGGCCGGTGGCCGGCGGCGGGGACCCTCCGGCCGGTGTGGATGGCGGCGCTGCTGGCAGCGTCCCTGGCCTTCCTGGTCAACGCCACCTATAATCCCTTTCTGTACTTTCGGTTCTGAGGAGGCGCGTGGAGATGAATTTTGCAAAGATTTCCGGGGAAAAGCGGGCCGCCCTCATCAACCGGGTCATGGCCGTGGTGTTCCTGGCGGGGCTGTTTTTGGGGTCTGTGGCCACCTTTGCGGTGCCGAAACCGGCCTTTTCCGAGGATGAGAACAAGTATCTGGCGGATTTCCCCCGGTTCAGCGTATCCTCCATCCGGAGCAAGAAGTTTATGACCGGCTTCGAGGACTACGCCGCCGACCACTTCCCGGCCCGGTCCGCCTGGATCGGGATGCAGACCCGGTTCCAGCTCCTGCTGGGCCAGCGGGAGATCAACGGCGTGTACGTTCTGAAGGACCGGCTTCTGGAGCGGGTGGACCCTCCCACCGGGAAGAACGTGGCCAACTCCGTCCTGGCCATGAGCCAGTTTGCCGAGCGTTTTGATGGGACTACCTACCTGATGCTGATCCCCACGGCGGCGGAAATTTACCGGGACAGGCTCCCCACCGGCGCGCCCACCCTTTCGGAGCGGGTGACCATCGACGAGGTCTATAAAAAGGTCCAGAACGTCACCACCGTGGACGCCTACGCCTCCCTGAGCGCTAACAGCGACCAGTATCTGTACTACCGTTCCGACCACCACTGGACCAGTAAGGGGGCCTACCTGGGCTATGGGGCCATGTCCGCCAAAATGGGCTTTACCCCGGTTCCCCTGGACCGCTTCGACGTGGAGCACGCCAGCCACAATTTCCGTGGGTCCCTGTACAGCAAGGTGATCTATAAGGGCGTGGACGCAGATACCGTGGATATTTACTCCTATTCCTCCGGGGTGGAGGTGACGTCCGTTTCCGTCTACAACGGCTCCTACTGGGAGGAGCGGGACAGCCTGTACTGCCGGGAGTTCCTGGAGAAAAAGGACCAGTACTCGGTCTTTCTGGGGCAGAACCAGCCGGTTGTCATCATCACCACCAACGCCCCCAACGATAACGACCTGATCGTGTTCAAGGATTCCTTTTCCCATTCCCTGGCGCCGTTTCTGGCCCTTCATTACCGGACCATCACCCTGGTGGACCTGCGGTATCTGGCGGTGCCCTTTGAGCGGGTGGTGGATTTGAGCAATTATAACCAGGCGCTGTTCTGCTATAACGTCAAGACCTTTGTGGACGAGGATAACGTCCGGAAAGTGAACCTGACCCCGTAAGCGGCGTGTCGCCGCGGCTGAGTTCCTCGCGTTAGGTTTCGATGGCCGCGCGACAGGCTGCGCGGCGACGATTGTGGAAGCCCGTGGGGCAGTTTCCGCAGCGTAAACAAAGAAAGTTTTCGATCCAGCCTTTTTCAAAAGGCTGGTGGGGTGGAGGGGCAGCGCCCCTCCTCGCCCTCCGCAGAGGGCGAAACACTCCTAAGGATACCAAAAAATCAGGAAGGGCAGCCAAAACGTCCCGGTGGGACGTTTTGGCGAAGGGGAACCCTATCAAGGGGTTCCCCGCAGGACGCAGTCCTGCAAAACCCACCTTCCCAAAAGAACCCGCGCCAGCGAGAAGAAACGATAAACGTTCCGACTCGCTGGCGCGGGTTTCCGATATACAAAAAAACGCCGAAAGCAAAATGCTTTCGGCGGGAACTGTTTTCGCTGAGAGCCATCAAAGATGGCTGCGGCCGGGAACGAGAACTCAGTCGACGATAAAGGGCTTGATCTCCTCGAAGAATTTCGCGCTGTCCTCCGAATGAGCCTCCAGACGAATCGGCTTGGAAAGATCCAGGCTGAAAATGCCCATGATGGATTTGGCGTCGATGGCATACCGTCCAGAAATCAGATCCACGTCAAAGTCGTACTTCGAAACAGCGTTCACAAAGGTCTTGACGTCGTTGATGGTGTTCAGCATGATGTTGCAGGTTCTCATGGTATCGACCTCCATTCAGTAGATTTTTGGCAGCTACGGAGAGGCCGGACGGGCTCTATCCATAATTACCATATTTACAATATATCAGCACTTTCATTTTAAGTCAACTGCTAATTGTAAATTTTTTCGAAATCCATTATAATACTAAATGTGAAGGTCTGGATTTGTCGAATTTATACAACCGAAAACAGCGGAAAAACCGCGGGAAATCCACCTTTTCGGACGCGGCTCAAAATGTTCATTTTGAGCCTTGTTTATTTCATCTGAACAAAAAGGAGGGGCCGGATGCGGATTGCTTTTACCACCTTGGGCTGCAAGGTGAACCAGTACGAGACGGAAAACCTCGCAGAGCTTTTCTCAAGGGACGGCTTTGAGGTGGTGGAGCCCCAGGACGCCGCCGACGTCTACGTGGTGAACTCCTGCACCGTCACGGCCTCCGGGGACAAGAAGACCCGGCAGCTCCTGCGGCGGCTGAAAAAGCAGAATCCCGGGGCCATCGGGGCCCTGACCGGGTGCTTCCCCCAGGCGTTTCCCGACGCGGCGGAGAAAATCCCCGAAGCCGACGTCATCACCGGCTCCTCCAACCGGGGCGCGCTGCTCCCGGCGGTAAAGGAGGCCCTGGCCACCGGCCGGCGGGTGATAGACATCCAGCCCCACGAGCGGGGGGAGAAGTTCGAGCATATGGCTGTCACCGGCCTCCGGGGCCGCACTCGGGCCTTCGTCAAGATCGAAGACGGCTGTGAGCGGTACTGCTCCTACTGCATCATCCCCAAGGCCCGGGGGCCGGTCCGGTCCAAGCCCCTGGAGGAGATCCGGGAGGAGCTTGCGGCCCTGGCCCGGAACGGCTACCGGGAGGCGGTGCTGGTGGGCATCAACCTGTCCTCCTACGGCAAGGACCTGGGCCTGCGGCTCATCGACGCTGTTCAGGCCGCCTGCCGGGTGGACGGGATTGAACGGGTGCGGCTGGGAAGCCTGGAGCCGGAGCTTCTGACCGCTGAGGACATCCGGGCCATGGCGGCGGAGGAAAAATTCTGTCCCCAGTTCCACCTGGCCCTGCAAAGCGGCTGCGACAAGACGCTGCGGGCCATGAACCGCCACTACGATTCCGCGGAGTACGCCCGGATCGTCAGAGACATCCGGGAAGCCTTTGACAACGCCTCCATCACCACCGACGTCATGGTGGGCTTCGCCGGGGAAACCGGGGAGGACTTCGAGGAAAGCCTCCGGTTCGTCCGGAGCATCGGGTTTGCCAAGGTCCACGTGTTTTCCTACTCCCGGCGGCCGGGAACGGCGGCGGACAAGCGCCCCGGGCAGGTCCCTTCCTCCGTAAAGGAGGAGCGGAGCCGCCGGATGATCGAGGCCACCGACGACACCCGGAAGGAGTTCCTCCTGGGCCAGCTGGGCAGGGTGGAGGAAGTCCTGGTGGAGACCACCCGGTCTCCTTTGGGGTTCGAGGGCTTCACGAAAAATTACACCCCGGTTTATGTTGACTGCGACCCGGCCCTCTGCGGGCGGGTCGTGAAGGTACGGCTGGAGGCGGTGCTGGAAGGCCACTGCATCGGGACCCTTCAGTTATAAATCTCCGACAGGTTGCGGCATCCGCGTTGCGGCGGGCCGGAACGGAAAGGAAAGGGAAAGTCATGGCTGTTTTTCGTATTTATGTGGAGAAAAAACCCGCCTTCGCGGTAGAAGCGGATTCCACCCGCAGCGATCTCCGGGCCTCTCTGGGGATCAGGCTGGAAGGGCTCCGGCTCCTGAACCGCTACGACGTGGAGGGGATCGACCGGGACGCCTTTGAGACCGCGTCCCGGACCATCTTCTCCGAACCGGCGGTGGACGTTACCTATCCGGAGCTGCCGGAGGTCAAGGGCGGCCGGGTCCTGGCCGTGGAGTACCTTCCCGGGCAGTTCGACCAGCGGGCCGACTCCTGCGAGCAGTGCATCCAGATCATGACCCAGGGGGAGCGCCCCGCCGTCCGCAACGCCCGGATTTACATCCTGGAAGGGGACCTCACTGACGAGGAGTTCCAGGCGGTGAAGGGCCACCTCATCAACCCCGTGGAGGCCCGGGAGGCCAGCCTGGAGCCGGTGGAGACCCTGAAAACCGACTACGCCATCCCCACCACCGTGGAGACCCTCCTCGGCTTTACCGGTCGGAACGCCGAGGAGCTGGCGGAGTTCATCCGGAGCTACGGCCTGGCCATGGACCTGGACGACATCAGGTTCTGCCAGTCCTATTTCCGGGATACCGAGAAGCGGGACCCCACCATTACCGAAATCCGGATGATCGACACCTACTGGTCCGACCACTGCCGCCATACCACCTTCGGCACCATTCTGGACGAGGTGGAGATCGACGACCCCACCGTGGCCGCCAGCTTTGACAAGTACCAGGAGATCCGGGACGAACTCTATGTGGGCCGGGTGAAGCCCGTCACCCTCATGGACCTGGCCACCATCGGCGCAAAGAAGCTGAAAAAGGACGGCAAGCTCAGGGAGCTGGACGAGAGCGAGGAAATCAACGCCTGCTCCGTGAAAATCAACGTGGACGTGGACGGCGTCAACGAAAAGTGGCTCCTGATGTTCAAGAACGAGACCCACAACCATCCTACGGAGATCGAGCCCTTCGGCGGCGCGGCCACCTGCCTGGGCGGCGCCATCCGGGACCCCCTGTCCGGACGGTCCTATGTGTATCAGGCCATGCGCGTCACCGGCGCTTCCGACCCCACGGTCCCCCGCAGCGCCACTCTGAAGGGCAAGCTGCCCCAGAAAAAGCTGGTGACTACGGCGGCCCGGGGATACAGCTCCTACGGCAACCAGATCGGCCTGGCCACCGGCGAGGTTACGGAGCTTTACCACCCCAACTATGTCGCCAAGCGGATGGAGATCGGCGCGGTCATCGGCGCAACGCCGGAAAACTATGTGGTCCGGGACGTTCCGGACCCCGGCGACGTGGTCATCCTTCTGGGCGGCCGCACCGGCCGGGACGGCTGCGGCGGCGCTACGGGCTCCTCCAAGTCCCACACCCTGGAATCCCTCCACACCTGCGGGGCCGAGGTCCAGAAGGGCAACCCGCCCATTGAACGGAAGATCGCCCGGCTGTTCCGGGACCCTGTTGTGACCCGGATGATCCGGCGGTGCAACGACTTCGGCGCCGGCGGCGTTTCCGTTGCCATCGGCGAGCTGGCCGACGGCCTTTCCATCAACCTGGACGCGGTGCCCAAGAAGTACGAGGGCCTGGACGGCACCGAGCTGGCCATTTCCGAGTCCCAGGAGCGGATGGCCGTGGTGGTCTCCCCGGAGAACGCCGACGAATTCATCCGCTGCGCCAACCGGGAGAATCTGGAGGCCACCAAGGTGGCCGTCGTCACCGAAGCGCCCCGGCTGACCATGGATTGGTGCGGGAACCGGATCGTCGATCTGTCCCGGGAGTTTCTGAACTCCAACGGTGCGGAGAAGCACGCCCGGGCCGCGGTGAAGGTTTCCCCGGTGCGACCCGTCAATGACCGCAGAGATACCCGGGAGGGGTGGATCGCTCACCTTTCCGACCTGAATATCTGCTCCCAGAAGGGCCTGGTGGAGATGTTTGACAGCTCTATCGGCGGCAACACCGTGACCATGCCCTTCGGCGGCAAGTACCAGATGACCAAGACCCAGGCCATGGCGGCCAAGCTGCCGGTGCTGGAGGGCGAGACCAACGCCTGCTCCATCATGGGCTGGGGCTATAACCCCTATATCGCCGAGCAGAACCCCTACCTGGGGGCCATGTACGCCGTGGTGGAGTCCGTGGCCAAGGTGGTGGCCGCAGGCGGCACCCACGCCCCCTGCTGGCTGACCTTCCAGGAGTACTTCGAGCGGCTCCGCAATGAGGACACCCGCTGGGGCAAGCCCCTGGCGGCGCTGCTGGGCGGCCTGGAGGCCCAGCTGCAGTTGGGCTGCGCCGCCATCGGCGGCAAGGACTCCATGTCCGGCTCCTTCGAGGACATCGACGTGCCGCCGACCCTGGTTTCCTTCGCCGTGTCCATGGGCGACGCCCGGACGGTGATCTCCCCGGAATTCAAGCAGATCGGCTCCACGGTGGTGCTGCTGACCCCCGATTACAATACCGACGGCACCCCGGATTTTGAAAGCGTCAAGGCGCTGTTTGCCCGGGTGGAGGAGATGATCCGCAGCGGTCAGGTCCTGTCCGCCTGGACCCTGGGCTTCGGCGGCGTGGCCGAGGCCGTGGCCAAGATGAGCTTCGGCAACCGGGTGGGCTTCCAGTTTGCCCGGAAGGTTTCCGACGAGCTGCTCTTTAATCCGGTGTACGGCGGCTTTGTCCTGGAACTTGCCGGCGGCGTCAAGGCCGAGGACAGCGAGGTCCTGGGCGTCACCGCCCTGAATCCGGAGATCGTTTCCGCCGACGGCGCCCTCCGGCTGGGCCTGGAGGAGCTCCAGACCGCTTACGAGGACAAGCTGGAGCCGGTGTTCCACTGCAACATCGCCACCAGTTCTGCGGAAATTCCCGCTTACAGCTACGAGACGGAGCACCGGCCCGCACCGGCGGTGAAGGCTGCGTCTCCCCGGGTGCTGATCCCGGTGTTCCCCGGCACCAACTGCGAGTACGACACCCAGCGGGCCTTTGAGCGGGCCGGGGCCACCACGGACATCTTTGTCATCAACAATCTGTCCAGCAAGGCCATTGAGGAATCCGTGGCGGAGTTCGCCAAGCGGATCAAAAAGGCCCAGATCATCATGATCCCCGGCGGCTTCTCCGGCGGCGACGAGCCCGACGGCTCCGGCAAGTTCATCACGGCCTTCTTCCGGAACCCCCGGATCAAGGACGGTGTCCATGAACTTCTGAAAGACCGGGACGGCCTGATGCTGGGCATCTGCAACGGCTTCCAGGCCCTGATCAAGCTGGGCTTGGTGCCCTACGGCGAGATTGTGGAGATGTCTCCCGATGCGCCGACGCTGACTTTCAACTCCATCGGGCGGCATCAGTCCCGGATGGTGACGACCCGGATCGCCTCCAACAAGTCCCCGTGGCTGGCGAACACCCAGGTGGGAGACTTCCACACCGTGGCCATTTCCCACGGCGAGGGCCGGTTTGCCGCCAGCGAGGACTGGATCCGGATGTTGGCCCAGAACGGGCAGATCGCCACCCAGTATGTCGACCTCACCGGCCAGCCCACCTACGACATCCGGTTCAACCCCAACATGTCGGCGGCGGCCATTGAGGGCATCACCTCTCCCGACGGGCGGGTTCTGGGCAAGATGGCCCATAGCGAGCGTATTGGCGCCAACGTAGCCAAGAATATCGACGGCGATAAGGACCAGATGATCTTCCGCAGCGGCGTGGAGTACTTCCGCTAAGCGGGCGGCGTGTCGCCATGTCGACGCGGCCTGGCATCTCGCGTCGGGCTTCGGCAGCCGCGCGACAGGCTGCGCGGCGACGATTGTGGGAGCCCGTGGGGAATTTTCCGCAGCGCTGGCAGAAATAAGTTTTCGGTCCAGCCTTTTTCAAAAGGCTGGCAGATTCCAAAGGCAGCGCCTTTGGTCGCCCTCCGCAGAGGGCGAAATCCCTGATGATACAAAGAGATCAGGAAGGGAAGGCCCAACAGCCCGGTGGGCTGTCGGGCCGAGGGGAACCCTATCAAGGGGTTCCCCGCAGGACGCAGTCCTGCAAAAACGCATCCACAAACAAAAACCGCGTCAGCGAGAAGAAACGCAAAAACGCTTCGACTCGCTGGCGCGGTTTTTCGCTTCGGAAAATGAGAAACTGCGTCATGCCGCAATTTCTTTGAAATTGCGGCCGCGGGGACATCCGCGGGCGGCCTGCGGGCCGCCTTTCCCTGTTTTGGGGTTGCGCCCGAGGCGCAACGGGGTTGGATTTCGCTTTCTGCGGAAAGCGAGGAAGGGGCTTTGCCCCTTCCATCCCCACCAGCCTTTTGAAAAAGGCTGGACCCAAAACTTTCTTTGGGCTTATGGATGGTGAGATAATAGAAGCGCCCGGCCTCCAAGGAGGCCGGGCAGCTTTTCGAAAAGTCCCGTCCGGCAGAGCGGAGAGATTCTTCGGCCGGACGGGATGCAAACGCCTGAATCCCTTCCAGCAGGATTAGTATCCGCCGTTTTCGGCGGGATATTCTCAGGCTTCAGAAAAATTTTGCGGGGGCAGTAACCGCCGTAAGACCGGGCACCTGCCGGGGCAGCTCGGGCTCGGCCTGGTGAAGGGCCAGCTCCCGCTGGTAGGCGGAAAGGACGGCCTCCTCAAACTGGTTCCGGGCCGCCGGGGAAATGGGATGGGCGATGTCCCGGAAAACGCCGTTCAGCTCCTTGCGGCTGGGCATGGCCACGAACAGGCGCTCCGGGCCCTCGATGACCTTGATGTCGTGGATGGCCAGCTCGTTGTCTACGGTGACGGAAACCACGGCCCGGAGCCGCCCCTCCCGCAGAAGTCTTCTGATTTTGATATCGGTGATATTCATGGTGCATTCCTCCTTGGCCCTAGTTTGGGCGGGCGGGGTTTTCTTATACAGAAATTTTCAAAAAAGCTGTGAATTAACTATGAAAACATTTCCATCTCCTTGCTATTTTCCCAAGGATATGCTAGACTAAAAGTAGTCCCTTTTGGGAGAAATACGTTGTGTGCGGAGGTTGTTATGGACGTTTTTATTGAATATATGGTGAAAAAGCAGAATACCGCCAAGGATATCGTGCTGAAGCTCCTGTGCGTGCTGGGAGCCGTGGTTCTGCTGGCTGTGGCCCTCTTTGCCATCCCCCTGGCGGCCCAGCTGGGGCAGATCGGCCAGCTGATCACCATGATCGCGCCGCTGATCGGCGTGGGCGGAGTTTTCGGCGCGTGGTATCTCATCACTTCCATGAACGTGGAGTATGAGTACATCCTGACCAACGGCGAAATGGACGTGGATAAGATCATCGCCCGCCGCCGCCGGAAACGGATGCTTACCGTCAACGCCCGGAAATTCGAGGCTTTCGGCAATTACCGGGCCCAGGACCACGCCGGGAAGGACTACGCCAGCCGGGTCTACGCCTGCACCTCTCCCGACGACCCCGGCAACTACTACGCGGTGCTGACCCACGCCACCCTGGGCAAGACCCTGCTGGTCTTTACGCCTAACGACCGGGTGCTGGAGGGGCTGCGCTCCTATATTCCAAGACAGGCAGGTGGTTCGGCTGTTTACGGGAATCGACCTCATCAGGATTGACCGAATTGAAAAGAGTATCCGAAACCCTCGTTTTTTAGCGAGGGTTTTTTCGGCGGAAGAAATCGCCCTTTTCCGGCGGCGGGGGATGCGGCCCGAGACCATGGCCGCCAACTTCGCGGCGAAGGAAGCCTTTGCAAAGGCGCTGGGCACCGGCGTCCGGGGGTTCGCCCTGGGGGAGGTGGCCGTGCTGCGGGATTCCCTGGGAGCGCCGTATTTTGCCTTGTCCGGCCGGGCGAAGGAGCTGGCTGAGGGGCGGGGACTGGCATTTTCCGTCTCCCTGACCCACACGGATGAGTTGGCGGCGGCCTTTGTGGTGGCCTGGACAAAAGGAAAGGAAGGACCGGTATGAAAATTCTGACCTCCGCTGGGATGAAAATCGCGGAAAGCGCCGCTGTGGAGCGGGGCGGCAGCTACCTGGAGCTCATGGAGCAGGCGGGAGCCGGGGCGGCCCGGGGAATCCTGACCCTGGCGGACCCGGCCCGGCGGCCTGCCCTGATCCTCTGCGGCAAGGGGAACAACGGCGGCGACGGGCTGGTCGTGGCCCGGTATCTGGCCCAGGCCGGGGGGAAGGTCACGGTGCTGTTCCTCATGGGGCGGGAGCTGAGCCCCCTTTCCCGGTCCAACCTCCACGCCCTGGAGAATCTGCCGGTCCGGGTGCTGTACGCCGAGGACCTTTCGGAGCAGGAGGAGCGGGAGCTGTTCGCCTCCGCCGGCATCCTTGTGGACGCGGTGTTCGGCACCGGCTTTTCCGGGGACCTGCCGGAGAGCTGCCGGAAGGTCATGGATATGGCCAACGACTCCGACGGGGTGAAGATCGCCCTGGACGCCCCCTCCGGGGTGGACTGCGACACCGGCTTTGCTGATCCCCACAGCTTCCGGGCAGGCGTGACCTATGTCTTCGGGGCCTATAAGCCCGCCCATCTGCTGAAAAGCTCCCGGGACCTTTGCGGCCGGGCGGAGCTGGTGGACATCGGCATCCCCCAGGCGCTGCTGGACTCCATCGCCCAGGGGATCACAGTGATGGGCCCGGAGCTGGTGGGCCACTGCATCCCCAAGCGGCGGGAGGACTCCAACAAGGGGGACTACGGCCGGCTTTTAAACATCGGCGGGTGCAAAAACATGACCGGAGCGGTGATTCTCTCCATCCTGGCAGCCATGCGGTGCGGCGCGGGGCTGGTGAAAGCGGCGGTCCCGGAGCCGGTGGAGCCCCTGGTGGCCGGGCGGCTGCTGGAGTGCATCCATCTGGGGCTGCCTGCGGCGGCGGACGGGAGCTTTTCCGTGGACGGCGCGGAGACCCTCCGGGACCAGTGCCGGTGGGCCACGGCGGTACTCCTGGGCTGCGGGCTTTCCGTCACCGAGGATACCAAGCTCCTGGTGGAGGACATCCTGGCTAACTCGCCTCGGCCCCTGGTCATCGACGCCGACGGCCTGAACTGCGTGGCCTCGGACCCGGAGATGCTGCGGAAGGCCCGGGTCCCGGTGATCCTGACGCCCCACGTCAAGGAAATGTCCCGGCTCACGGGGCTGCCGGTGGAGGTGGTCAAGGCCCGGCGCTTCGACGTGGCGGGACAGTTTGCCGCCAAGTACGGCGTGACCGTGGTCCTCAAGGACTCCAACACCGTGGTGGCCACGCCCCGGGGGGAGCTGTATCTCAACGACAACGGCAACTCCGGCATGGCCAAGGGCGGCAGCGGCGACGTCCTGGCGGGGATCATCGCCTCCTTCCTGGCCCAGGGCGCGCCTACGGCGTCGTCGGCGGTGGCCGGGGTCTGGCTCCACGCCGCGGCGGGGGATATGGCGGCCCAGAACCTGACTCGATACGCCATGCTCCCCAGCGACCTCATCGATGAGCTGCCCTATGTCTTCCGGGATTTTGCATAATCCGGCGGCAGGCGGCATACACTATTCCAGAACACCGGAAGGAGGGCGATGGGGATGAAAAGGACCTGGATCGCGGCGGCGCTGGCGGCCTTGTGCCTGTCCGGCTGCGGAACGCCGGAAAGTTCGCTGCCGCCAACGGCGGAATCTGTGGCCCAGGCGGTGAGCCAGCCCTTCGACGCGGCGGCAGTGATCAAAATGGGCGGCATCGAGGCGGAGGCGGACCTGAACCGCACGGAAAGCGGGGTCTGCACCTTTCAGTTCCACAAGCCCGCCGCCCTGGACGGCATGACCATCACCCTGGACCGGGACACCATCGGGCTGTCCTACCTGGGGCTCAGCATCAAGGCGGACAGCGAGAAGGTCCTGAGCAGCAGCATGACCAAGGCCATCGTGGCCTCCATCAACGCGGCGGCGGAGCCAAGCGGCGTCACTGTGGGAGTGGACGGCACGGCCATTCTGGTCAGCGGGACCACGGAGTCCGGGGATTTCACCCTGCGGCTGGACCAGAAGAACCAGTCCATGCTGACCCTGTCCATCCCCAATCTGGACCTGGAGTGTCATTTCAGCAGCGGCCAGTAAGCCTGGGCCCGGCAGCGGAGCTTCCGCCGCCGGGCTTTTTTCGTGGGAGGGGTGCGGATGAATCGGAACGGAAAGCGGCTGTTGACCCTGGTCCTGGCGGGGGTGCTGGCCTTTGGATTGGTCCAGCGGTTCGAGCTGGTGCTCCGGCTCCTCCGGCGGGCCGGGGAGCTGCTGAGCCCCCTGGCGGCGGGGCTGTGCTTTGCCTTTTTCTTCAACGCGCCCCTGGAATTTCTGGAAAAGCGGTGCTTCGGCTTCGCAGTGCGCCGGGGGAACCGCAAGTGGCTCAAATGGAGCCGCCCGGTGTGCCTGACCCTGACCTACCTCCTGGCGGCGGGGGCGGTGTTCCTCCTGACGGCTCTGGTGCTGCCCCAGCTGAAAAGCAGCGGGGAGGTCCTGGCGAAGCGGCTGCCGGGGTATCTGGCCGCCCTGGAGACCGGGGCCGGGCAGTGGATGGAGCGGCTGGGAATGGCTCCGGAGCGGGTGACGGCCCTGACCGGGGATTGGAACGCGGCCCTGGAGCAGCTCTTTTCGCTGCTGCGGAAGGCGTTTCCGGACATGGCGGGGTCGGCGGCGGAAATGGCCGGCGGGGTCTTCAGCCGGCTGACGGCTCTGGGGATCGGCCTGGTGTTTTCCGCCTATCTCCTGGCCCGGAAGGAGGCCCTCTGCCTGAGCTGCAAGCGGACGCTGTTTGCCTTTCTCCCCCGGGAAAAGGCGGACTACCTGGTCTCGGTGGGGAAGCTGGCGGGGCGGGTCTTTTCCCGGTTCGTCACCGGGCAGCTCACCGAGGCAGTGATCCTGGGGCTGCTCTGCTTCGGGGGGATGGGGCTTCTGCGGATGCCCTACGCGGCCCTGATCTCCCTGATCATCGGGGCCACGGCCCTGGTCCCGGTATTCGGGGCGCTGGTTGGGGCGGCTCTGGGGGCGCTGCTCCTTTGGATGGTCCGGCCCATGACGGCGGTGTGGTTCCTGGTCTTTCTCCTGGCCTTGCAGCAGGTGGAGACCAACTTCATCTACCCCCGGGTGGTGGGGTCCTCGGTGGGGCTGCCGGGGATATGGGTCCTCCTTGCGGTGACGGTGGGAGGGCGGCTGTTCGGGGTCCTGGGGGTGCTGGCGGGTATCCCTTTGGCGTCGGTGGGGTACGCCCTGTTCCGGGACGCGGTGAACCGGCGGCTCCTCCGGCGGAACGTGACCCGGGAGGAGCTCTATCACGCCGGGAAAAACACCTTCGGACAGTGAACTTCAGTTTTTTCAGGATGAGATATCAAAAATTTTAACAGAGAAAGAAAATCCATTGCCTTTTCCTCCGGAGACTTATACAATAGAAGTACAAACCCAATGAGATTTCAGCGGATTTTCCGCGGAACAAGGAGGAAAAACCATGAAAGAGAAATTGAACATCGGCTTTATCGGCCTGGGCGGCCGTGGAACCGGTCTGCTGCAGGATATCGTTCTCCCCCGGGAGGAGATCAGCGTTCTGGCGGTCTGCGATAAGTATGAGGACCGGCGGGAAAACGGCGCGAAAATGGTCAAAGAGAAGAAGGGCAACGAGCCCCTCTGCACCGCGGATTACCGGGACGTTCTGGCCATCGAGGCCATTGACGCCGTCATCGTCGCCACCTCCTGGGCGGACCATCTGTCCATCGTCATCGACGCCATGAAGGCCGGCAAATACGTGGCCACCGAGGTGGGCGGCGCTTACTCCGTGGACGAGTGCTGGGAGCTGGTCCGGACCCACGAGGAAACCGGCGTGCCCTGCATGATGCTGGAAAACTGCTGCTATGACCGCAACGAGCTCATGGTCCTGAACATGGTGAAGCAGGGCATCTTCGGCGAGATCGTCCACTGCCAGGGCGGCTACCGCCACGACCTCCGGGACGAGGTCTCCTTCGGCCGGGAGAACCGCCACTACCGCCTGGTCAACTACATGAACCGCAACTGCGAAAACTACCCCACCCACGAGCTTGGCCCCATCGCCAAGATCCTGAACATCAACCGGGGAAACCGGATGCTGACTCTGAACTCCATCGCCTCCAAATCCGCGGGGCTCCATCAGTTCCTGCTGGACAAGAAGGGCACGGAATACGATCTGACCAACGCCGAGTGGGCCCAGGGCGACGTCATCACCACGGTGATCAAATGCGCCCACGGCCAGACGATCGTTCTGACTCTGGACACCACCCTTCCCCGGTGGTACTCCCGCGGCTTCCACATCCAGGGCACCAAGGCCATGTTCGACGAGGACAACCGCTCCATCTTCATCGACGGCGAGCATAACAAGTACGACTTCGACTGGAGCAGCCAGTGGAACAATGTGGAGCAGTTCCGGGAGAAGTACGAGCATCCCATCTGGAAGCAGTACCTCAGCGACGGCGTCACCGGCGGTCATGGCGGCATTGACTGGCTGGTGTTCAGCGCCTTCTTCGACGCTGTGAAGAAGGGCACCCAGACCCCCATCGACGTCTACGACATGGCGGCGTGGATGTGCATCACCCCTCTGTCCGCCCAGTCCATCGCTATGGGCGGCGCTCCCGTGGCCATCCCTGACTTCACCAATGGCCGTTGGATCAACCGCGAGCCCATTGTAGAAGGCAAATACTGCCTGGAAAAGGTCTGCGAGGAATAAGACAAAATCACCGTCGGCCGGACGAGTCCTTGGATTCGTCCGGCCGATTTTTTTGTGGGGAAGGGGAATTTCCCGATATGTATTTCCTTTTTGCCGGGAATGTGGTACAATAAACCTGTATCGATTTCGGACAGACCCTTATTTTCCATAGATTCAGGAGGACGATTATGGCAGGACGCAGTGTGATTCCGGTGGCGCTTTTGGGCCTGGGGACCGTAGGAGGCGGCGTTTACGAGCTGTTCCAGCGGCAGAAGGACCAGTTTTTCCCCAAGGCGGGAGCCATTCCCATGATCACCCGGATTCTGGTCCGGGATCTGAAAAAGCCCCGGCCCGGGGTGGACCCCTCCCTTCTCACCGACCGGTGGGAGGAGATCGTCGGCGACCCGGAAATCCGCATCGTCATTGAAGTCACCGGGGGCATCGAGCCCGCCCGCACCCGGATCCTGGAGGCTCTGGCCGCCGGGAAAAACGTCATCACCGCCAACAAGGACCTGATGGCGGAGCATGGCGCGGAGCTTTTCGCCGCGGCGGAGAAGTCCGGCTGCGACCTGCTTTTCGAAGCCTCGGTGGCCGGGGGCATCCCCATTATCCGGCCCATGAAGCAGTGCCTGGCGGGGAACAACATCTCCGAGGTCATGGGCATCGTCAACGGCACCACCAACTACATCCTCACCCGGATGAGCCGGGACGGTATGAGCTTTTCCGACGCCCTGAAAAAGGCCCAGGAGCTGGGCTACGCCGAAGCCGACCCCACCGCCGACGTGGAGGGCACCGACGCCGCCCGGAAGCTGGCCATCCTCTCCTCTATCGCCTTCCATTCCCGGGTGGTGCTGGGGGACGTCCACGTGGAGGGCATCTCCAAAATCACCGCCCGGGACGTGGCCTACGCCAGGGAGCTGGGCTGCTGCGTCAAGCTTTTAGCCGTGGCCCGCAGCGACGGGGAGAGCATCGAAGCCCGGGTCCATCCCATGCTGATCCCCGCGGAGCACCCTCTGGCCACCGTCAACGACGCCTTCAACGCGGTATTCGTCCACGGCGACGCGGTGGACGACGCCATGTTCCTGGGCCGGGGAGCGGGGGCCCTTCCCACGGCCAGCGCGGTGCTGGGCGACGTTATCGAAACCGTGCGGAACATCCGCTGCCATTGCACCGGCCGGGTGGGCTGCACCTGCTACCGCCAGCTGCCGGTGAAGCCGGTGGAGGACACCTCCAGCCGCTACTTCCTGCGGATGCAGGTGGAGGACCGTCCCGGCGTTCTGGCCAGCGTGGCCAGCGTCCTGGGCAACAACGGCGTCAGCATCGCCCAGATCATCCAGAAGAACCGCCAGGGGGATTCCGCCGAGATCGTGGTCATCACGGACACGGTGCTGGAACGGCACCTCCGGGATTCCCTGGCGATTTTCCGGGAAATGTCCATGATCCGGGAGATTTCCGCCGTTATCCGGGTCTACGGCTAAGAGGCGTAGTCCTCCAGGGCCCGGGAAAGCTCGGCGTCTCCGGACACCGGGACCCCGGCCCGGAGCTCCGCCTGGTCCCAGGCGGGGAGGAGTTTCAGGGGAAGGTCCACCACCTGGGCCGGCGTGTCGGAATCCGGGGTAAAGACCCCCAGCCGCCCCTGGTACTCCCGGAGGATGTAGGCGGGCTGGGAGGCGGCTCCGGCTTCGGAGGTCCCGCCTCCGGCAAAGAAAAAGAAGAACACGGCGAACAGCGCCGCCATGGCCAGGGCCGCGGCAGCCGTGGCCAGAGGAATCCAACGCTTCTGCATACAGGGGCTCCTTTCGGGGAATTTTGGCTCTTTGCCGTTATTTTGCTCGTTTCTGGGAAAAATATACAGGAGGAATTTTGGGGGCTTAACAAGCGCCGCAGTTTGTGGTATAATAACCCCAAAGACTTTTGCTGGCGCAAAAGAAAACCCGCTGACGCGGCTTTTTGGCTGCGCCCTCTTTGAGAACATTGTACCGTCCCCCCCTGTTTTGCCTGCGGCAAAACCCGACGGCTGCGCCGTCTCCGGAACCTGGCGGTTCCGAGGGGCCGGTATAATAACCCCAAAGACTTTTGCTGGCGCAAAAGAAAACCCGCTGACGCGGCTTTTGGGCTGCGCCCTCTTTGAGAACATTGTACCGTCCCCCCTGTTTTGCCTGCGGCAAAACCCGACGGCTGCGCCGTCTCCGGAACCTGGCGGTTCCGAGGGGCCGGTATAATAACCCCAAAGACTTTTTGCTGGCGCAAAAGAAAACCCGCTGACGCGGCACTATAACTAGAAACGACATCGACTTTTCCCGGACCCCTTCCGTCCGGAAATCCCGCACTTTTCCATGTCTGCCGGCCCCGGGCCGGTACGCAAAGGAGGCAACACACTTGGCAAACAGACGCCCCAAACGAAAACGCGCAGGCTCCAAGGCGCTGGTCATTTTCCGGCAGATTTTGGGCCACCTGGCGCGGATTTTCGCTACCCTGTTCCTGGTGGGAGTCATTACCGGCTGCGTGGTGGTCACGGCCATTACCATCTATGTCATGAACTTCATGGAGACCGACGCCCCCATCAACCTGGACAACGTCTCCATGGCGGAGACCACCATATTCTATGCCAACGATGAAAACGGCGTGCAGACCGAAGTCTACCGCATGGCGGCGGACGAAAGCCACATCGAAGTGACCATCGACAAGATTCCCCAGCACGTCATCGACGCCTTTGTCTGCACCGAGGACAAGCGGTTTTACGATCACGACGGCGTGGACTGGATCCGCACGGTGCGGGTCACCATCAACGCCTTGCTGAAAGGCGGGTCCCAGGGCGGCTCCACCATTACCCAGCAGCTGATCAAAAACGTCACCAAGGACGACGACGTCACCCCGGTCCGAAAGATCCGGGAGATTTTCCGCGCCATTCAGCTGGAGCGCCAGTACACCAAGGACGAGATTCTGGAAAAATACCTGAACATCATCTTCCTGGGCGGCCGGAACCGAGGCGTGGAGGCCGCGTCCCAGGCGTATTTCGGCTGCCACGTCTGGGAGCTTACCGTGCCACAGGCGGCGTCTCTGGCCGGTATGACCCGGTCTCCCAACAGCTGGCGGCCGGACCTCTACCCCGAAAAGAACAAGGACCGGCGGAACTACGCCCTGAAGTGCATGTACGACCAGGGCAAGCTCACCGAGACCGAATATAAGAAGTACTGCGCCATGCCGGTAACCACCGTGGATTCCTCCCAGCCCATTGAAGACCCCTCCACCACCCAGACGGCCCAGGGCGTAACCTCCTACTACACCGACGCGGTCATTGAGGAAGTCATCGCGGACCTGATGCGGGAAAACGACTGGTCCCGGGAATACGCCACCGACCGCCTGAAACAGGGCGGCTACCGGATTTACATGAACGTGGACGTCACCCTCCAGAAGATCGTGGAGGAAAAGTTCCTGGACTGGCAGACCTTCTCTCCCAAGGAGCTTTCTCCCAACGAGAACGAGGAGATTCCCGAAGCGGCCTTCGTCCTCATGGACTATCAGGGCAACGTCCTGGCCCTGGTGGGCGGCAAGGGCGAAAAGACCCAGAGCCGCAGCTTCAACCGCGCCACCATGGCGGCCCGGTCCCCCGGCTCCGCCATCAAGCCCATTGCGGTGTACGCGCCGTCTTTGGAATACGACCTGATCAACTGGTCCACAGTGCTGGTGGACGGACCGGTCATGAAGCTCAACGGCAAGGACTGGCCCCGGAACTTCAGCGGCAAGTATGAGGACGACGTCACGGTGGTCTACGCGCTGCGGAAGTCCCTGAACACCATTCCGGTGAAGCTCATCCAGCAGCTGACGCCGGAGCGGTCCGTGGACTTCATGGAGAAGAAATTCGGCATCACCACCCTGGTGAAAAGCGGCACCGTCAACGACTGCGTGCCCTCCCTGACCCTGGGCTCCCTGTCCAACGGCATCTATCTGGAGGAGCTGACGGCGGCCTACGCCCCCTTCGGAAACGGCGGCCTCTACTACACCCCGGCCACCTACTCCCGGATCGAGGACACCAACGGCAACGTGGTCTACGACAACACCCCCACCAAGAACCGCGCCCTTTCCGAGGACACGGCCTCCATTATGAACCGGCTGCTGCGCCAGGTGGTCATCGGCGACTCCGGCACCGGCAAGCGGGCCAACATGGGGGATATGGACGTGGTCGGCAAGACGGGAACCTCCCAGGACTACTACGACCGCGCCTTCATCGGCATGACGCCCTACTATATCGGCGGCTTCTGGACCGGCTACGACACCCCGGCGGTGCTGCCGGAAAGCCAGCTCTACTCCCCGGACACGGTGTGGAAGACCATCATGTCCGACGTCCATGCGGGCCTGGACCCCAAGCAGTTTGAACTCAGCGAGGACGTGGTTTCCATGGAGTTCTGCGTGGAATCCGGCCTGGCCGTCACCTCCCGGTGCACCAAGACCGAGACGGGCTACTATAAGAAGAACGCGCTGCCCGGCCCCTGCGACATGCCCCACGCCGATGCGGCGGAAAGCGGCGAGGAAGGCGGCGACAGCCCCGCCAACGCCCCCGCCATCAACTGAACGAATCCGGAGCTGCTGCGGAAACGGTGAAACGCCCCTCCGCAGCGGCTCTTTTTTGGAGGAAACGCTATGATCGCCAAGAACCAGACCTACGAGGTCCGTATCGAGGACATCACCCTGGAGGGCAGCGGCGTCTGCCGCATCGACGGCTTCGCCGTCTTTGTCCCCATGACCGCCCCCGAGGACCTGGCCCGGGTGAAGATCGTCAAGGTGCTGAAAAGCTACGGCTTCGGTATCATGGAGGAGCTTCTGGAGCCCTCTCCCGACCGGGGGGCGGACCCTTGTGGCGGGTGCGGCGTGTTCCGGCGGTGCGGGGGCTGCGCCTTCCGGCACCTGACCTATGAGGCGGAGCTCCGGCTGAAGGAGAAGGCTGTCAAGGACGCCTTCCAGCGGCTGGGGAGCTTTTCCCAGGAGCCGCTGCCCATTCTGGGCGCGGAGCAGACCGACGGCTACCGGAACAAGGCCCAGTATCCCCTGGCGGTGATGCCCGACGGCACTATCGCGGCGGGGTTTTACGCCCGGAACAGCCATCGGGTGGTCCCGGCGGAGCACTGCCCCTTGCAGCCTCCGGTCTTCGGGAAGATTCTGGGGGAGGTCCTGGACTTCCTCCGGGAATACCGGCTGCCGGTCTACCGGGAGGAGACGGGCCAGGGGATATACCGCCATGTCTACCTCCGCCAGGCGCCCTCCACGGGGAAGGTGCTGGTGTGCCTGGTGGCCGTGAAGAAGAATCCGCCCCGGATCCGGGAGCTGGCGGAGCGGCTGGTAAAGAAATTCCCCGAAACGGCGGGGGTCTGGGTCAATGTGAACCCGGAGCGGACCAACGTGATCCTGGGGAAGCACTGGCAGCACATCTGGGGCGAAAAGGAGCTGACCGACACCCTGCTGGGGGTGGAGCTGGGGATTTCCCCGGCGTCCTTTTACCAGGTGAACAAGGCCCAGACGGAACGGCTATACCGGCTGGCATTTGATTTCGGGGAATTTTCCGGGGACGAGGAGCTGCTGGATCTCTACTGCGGCATCGGCTCCATCGGACTGACGGCCTACCGGCAGATCGGGAGGCTTACCGGGGTTGAGGTGGTTCCCGAGGCGGTGGAGAATGCCCGGAAAAACGCCCGGCGCAACGGCATGGACCGCGCAGAGTTCTTCTGTGCGGATGCATCCGGGGCGGCCAAGCGGTTGGCAGAGCAGGGGCTGCGGCCCGGGGTTATCGTAGTGGACCCGCCCCGGAAAGGCTGCGGCCCGGAGGTCATCGAGGCCATTGGGGAGATGGCGCCGGAGAAGGTGCTGATGATCTCCTGCAATCCGTCCACTGCCGCCCGGGATTGCAAAGCCCTGTGTGGGATGGGGTATCGGTTGGTAAAGTACCAGCCTGTAGACCTATTCCCAAGGACCGGGCATGTGGAGACGGTTGTCTTGCTTTCCAAGGGCGAGGTCGACTCGAAAAAGATTCGGGTTGAGTTCTCTTTGGAAGATATGGATATGTCGGAGTTCCAAGATGGAGCAACCTATCCGCAGATTAAGGCGTATGTTTTGGAGCATTCCGGGTTAAAGGTGTCCAACCTCTATATCTCACAGATTAAGCGGAAATGTGGGATTGAAGTTGGCAAGAATTACAATCTGCCGAAATCCGAGGATTCCAGACAGCCACAGTGTCCGCCGGAAAAAGAGAAAGCAATCCGAGAAGCGTTCAAATATTTTGGGATGATCTAACATCCCGCAGTATGGAGGTTTCTTATGGATAGATTGATTTCTTGTGAGTTCAACATGGATACCGCTTGTGTGGAACTGGAATTTGCAAGTGGCAGCATGATTGCCATTGATACCATCGCCGTGGAGAATGAAGTTGCTGACAATATGTATCAGCGGTCAGAACTGGACTATCTGATCTACAATGATCCGATTGGATATGCTGATTTGATACTGAA